>JBGSTZ010000091.1:0-24886 GCA_041736255.1 Burkholderiaceae bacterium | reverse complement strand
ACCAGCACCGGACTGCGCGTCACGGTTGACATCATCAACAGCGCTTATGAAACCGGCCGCAAGGCGGCAGACCATCTGAAAACCAACATGAAAATTGTGCTTGACGCGATCTTCCCCAAATGGAACTACACGATCTCACCGCAGGCAGGTTCATGAGTTCGGGAAGTTATTTCGTACACGTTCCTAAAGGGATAGTAATTTTGGTGCCGTCAGCACCTTTGCCAATAAAATCCAGGCCATGATCAAAAAATTGACCAAACAATGCCAGCCAGCCATTGGCCGGTGCCACGCCGGGGTTGATTGCGCCAATGAAGAATTCATGGTTATCCGCATTCTGCTTATCTTGCTGCCCCAATGTTTCTAGCATGCCGTAATCAGCAACTGCGGTAAAACCATTCGCGTCCTTCGTAATGTGGCCATCAGTTAGCGTGAATTTCGCACCCGCTGTCGTCGTTAACTGGCTGATCATGCGCGGGGTGTAATCGACCACGTCGATACCCGGATGTGCTTCGCTGGCGCTAGTGTAAGGATTATCTGCGGACTTAATGTAGTCCGGAGTGGCAGCAATATTGCCCGTCAACCCAATTTTATTGGCATAAAAAGCTCCAGAATCGCCTGTATGCAAAGCTTCTACGTAATTTGTGAAGTTCGGAGGGATTCTTTGCAGAAACGGCTGATCCACAGCACCCCAAGCAGAATTTACCAAATGCAAATTGTTGTTAACGCCAGTAACTTCACGCAGACCCTGTGCTGCGGTAACGGACGCATAGGAATGTCCGTAAGCAGCGATTGCCTCCGTTGCGTTCATGCCCGTCGTGTTGTAGCCATTGCCTTGTGCATCAAAAATGGCAGTTGTGCCTTCCCAGTTGATGATGGCGTTGCCATTTGCATCGAACAAGGGACGAAAGTTAATCTGATCCCGGATAAAATTCAAGTCGTCAAGATTGAAGCGAAAAGGTTTGAGTTGATAATTTGTTGCCATAATATTTCTCCCTGATTATGTAAATAAAATTATGATTGACCATGCATTGACGGTTCAAACTGCTAACGGGATCTCAATGAAGTCTTCACAGAATTGGTAGCAATTGCGATTTATAGTTGTCATAAATGCATATTAATAAGATAACAATTTATTAATAATGAATCATGAGAATTGTCAACAAAAGTTCCGTGGTGACATTGGCAGCATGTATCCGTGGAATGGCCAGAGGCAGTTAAGGTACAGTTGTCTTTTCGGGAAATCGCGATGCGATGGTTCAAGAAAGCTATTGCTGGATGGCAAACCAACTTTGCCGTTGGCGATCTTCTTTAACGTCGAAGACGATAGAGCGCGATACGGTCGCGCCGTGTTGGCCTGCTATCTGAGTGGAGCGGAAGAGCGGCTGATGCGCATGATTTTTTCGTGGACCGATTTTGTTCTTGGGTGATATATGACGCTTCCTGCAACAATACTAAATGCGCTGGCTGGCGCAGATGCGTCCTGGCAGCCGATATTGCGCGACGGCCTGCAGGCGGTGGCGCGTGCCGATGCCGGATATTTGCCGGCGTTGGCCAGCAGTACGTATCTGCCAACGCAAGGGCGCTTGTTCGCGGCCTTTACGCAGCCGCTGGATGCGGTGCGTTATGTGCTGGTGGGAGAAGGGCCGTATCCGCGTGCCGAGAGTGCGACTGGCGTGTGCTTCATGGATGGTGCGGTGGCGGGCTTGTGGTCGGATCAGCCGGACGGCGGTTTGTCGAAGCCGGTGAACAAGGCGACTTCCCTGCGCAATTTCATCAAAATGCTGCTGGTTGCAGACGGGCAGTTGCAAATCGAAAATACTTCAGGCGCAGCGATGGCGCAAGTGGCGTTGAAGGCGCGGGCGATGGGCTCGCCGCTGGTGCAAACGCTGGCTGACTTGCAGCGCAATATGCTAGCGCAGGGATTTTTGCTGCTGAATGCGTCGCTGGTGTTTCGCACGGATGTGGTGCCAGTCAAGGATGCACGCGCCTGGCTGCCTTTTCTGGAAGTGGTTTTACAAGCATTGGCGGCGCGGGCCGAAGCGCGTGCTGTGCCTGCCCCAACGCTAGTGCTGTGGGGAAAAATCGCCGAGCGACTGCGACCGTTGCCAGTAATTCATGCCTTTGCGCAGGTGCTGTCCGAGCATCCGTACAACCTGTCCTTCATCGGTCACGCGCAGATGCAAGCCTTGTTTGCGCCGCTGCATTTGCTGCAGAAATAAATATACCCCCGGTTTAATTTTTAAAACATGCCACTTTCCGCATATATAAGTTGCGGTAGTTAAATATACAGCTACGCGTATATTATCCGTTCATCGGCACGATATTGTCTGTTCCGTGCGCGCCAAACACCTGATCTTTCAATAAACTGAGTTGATCGCGCACTTGCGCGGCTTGTTCGAATTCCAGATTTTTCGCGTGGTCGTGCATCAGCTTTTCCAGACGCTTGATTTCGCGGCTGACCTGCTTCTCGCTCATCGCTTCATATTTGGCATGTTCCTGCGCTACCTGCAACTCTTCACGCGCTTGTTCCGGGCTCTGCGGACTGTAGACGCCGTCGATCATGTCGCGGATCTGTTTCTTGATGCCGACCGGCGTGATGTTGTTGGCGAGATTGAAAGCGACCTGTTTTTCGCGCCGGCGATTGGTTTCGTCAATTGCGCGCCGCATCGAATCGGTCACCTTGTCCCCATACAGAATCGCCATGCCGTTAAGGTTGCGGGCAGCGCGGCCGATGGTCTGGATCAGGCTGCGTTCGGAACGCAGAAAACCTTCTTTGTCCGCATCCAGAATTGCCACTAAGGACACTTCGGGAATATCCAGCCCTTCGCGCAGCAAATTGATGCCGACTAGCACATCGAAAGTGCCCAGGCGCAAGTCGCGGATAATTTCGACCCGTTCTACGGTGTCGATATCACTGTGCAAATAGCGCACTTTGAAACCATTATCGCTAAGGTAATCGGTCAACTGTTCCGACATGCGCTTGGTCAGCGTGGTCACCAGCACTCGCTCGTTCTTCTTCACGCGATCGGTGATTTCATTGGTCAAGTCATCGACCTGAGTGCTGGCCGGACGCACCAAAATCATCGGATCGACCAGACCGGTCGGACGCACCACCTGTTCCACCACTTGGTCTGAATGGGCAGTTTCATACGCGGCCGGGGTGGCCGATACGAACACGGTTTGGCGCATTTTCGATTCGAATTCGTCGAAGCGCAGCGGCCGGTTATCCAGCGCCGACGGCAGCCGGAAACCGTAATCGACCAGATTGGTTTTGCGCGCCCGGTCACCGTTGTACATGCCGTTGAACTGGCCGATCAGCACATGCGATTCGTCTAGGAACATCAGCGCGTCCGTGGGCAGATAATCGACCAGCGTCGGTGGCGGCTCGCCCGGCTGCGCACCGGAAAGGTGGCGCGAATAGTTTTCAATCCCTTTCGTGAAACCAATTTCGGCCATCATTTCCAAGTCGAACCGGGTGCGCTGTTCGATGCGTTGCTCTTCGATCAGCTTGTTTTCCTTGCGGAAAAAAGTCAGCCGCTCGCGCAATTCGTCCTTGATGGTTTCGACCGCGCGTAGCACGGTGGCGCGCGGCGTCACGTAATGCGAGCCGGGATAAATGGTAAAGCGCGGGATCTTCTGGCGCACGCGCCCGGTCAGCGGATCGAACAGTTGCAGGCTTTCGATTTCGTCATCAAACATCTCAATACGGACCGCCAATTCCGCATGTTCAGCCGGAAATATGTCGATGGTGTCGCCGCGTACGCGGAAAGTGGCGCGGCTAAAATCGATCTCGTTGCGGGTGTATTGCATCTGGATCAGGCGCGCAATCACGTCGCGCTGGCTAACCTTGTCCTTGGCGCGCAAGGTCAAGATCATCTGATGATATTCTTTCGGATTACCAATACCGTAAATCGCGGAGACGGTGGCGACGATGATCACGTCGCGTCGTTCCATCAACGATTTGGTGCAGGACAGGCGCATTTGCTCGATATGTTCATTGATCGCCGAATCCTTTTCGATGAACAAATCGCGCTGCGGCACGTAGGCTTCCGGCTGGTAATAATCGTAATAACTGACGAAGTATTCGACCGCATTCTGCGGGAAGAACTCGCGGAATTCGCTGTACAGCTGTGCCGCCAGCGTCTTGTTCGGCGCGAATACGATGGCGGGTCGGCCCATGCGTGCGATGACGTTTGCCATCGTGTACGTTTTGCCGGAGCCGGTCACGCCGAGCAAGGTCTGGAACGACAGGCCGTCATCGATGCCTTCGACCAGCTTGGCTATCGCCTGCGGTTGATCACCGGCTGGCGCGAACGGTTGGAACAGGCGATACGGAGAATCCGGAAAAGTGACGATTTTGGATTCATCAATTTGGGTGGAAACTTCGGATAGTTCAGCCATGAATTGCGACCTTTGTTAAAATTGGAGACTGTTAACTGTTATATGGTGCTCGGCGGACGTCATGCCTTGTTCTGCGCCATTCACCCCGCTGCGTAAATGCTGAAAAGCGCTTTCGTGGCCAACTTTTGATATTATCACGATGAACTCACCTCTTTCTGCTTCCCTATTCGCCGCCATCGAGCTGGCGCCACGCGACCCAATTCTGGGCGTAACTGACGCATTTAATGCGGATCAAAACCCCAACAAGGTCAATCTTGGCGTCGGCGTATATTCCGATGACAGCGGTAAAGTCCCGCTGCTGACATGTGTACGCAAAGCCGAAGCGATTCTGATGGAAAAATTCGCACCCCGCACGTATTTGCCAATTGACGGCTTGGCCGCTTACGACAAAGCCGTGCAAGAACTGGTATTTGGTGCCGACAGCGCGGTTATTCAAGAAAAACGTGCAGTGACTGCGCAAGCCATCGGCGGCACCGGCGCTTTGAAACTGGGCGCTGATTTCCTGAAACGCTTTTCGCCGGACGCGCAAGTTTGGATCAGCGATCCGAGCTGGGAAAACCACCGTGCGCTGTTTGAATTTGCCGGCTTTACAGTAAATAATTACACGTATTACGATGCAGAAACACGCGGTGTCAATTTCGCCGGCATGCTGACTTCCTTGAAGTCGATGCCGGCCGGCGCGATTGTGGTGCTGCATGCATGCTGCCACAACCCGACTGGTGCCGATCTGACCAATGCGCAGTGGGATGAAGTTATTGCCGTTGTCGCCGAATGCGGCCTGGTACCTTTTCTCGATATGGCGTATCAGGGCTTCGGCGACGGCATCGCTGAAGATGGCCAGGTAGTGCGCCGCTTTGCTGCTGCAGGCGGCCCATTGTTTGTGGCGAACTCGTTTTCCAAGTCGTTCTCTTTGTATGGCGAACGTGTCGGTGCGTTAAGCATTGTTGCTGCCAGCAAAGAAGAAGCAACGCGCGTGCTATCGCAATTGAAGCGCGTGATTCGCACCAATTACTCGAATCCGCCAAACCATGGCGGCCAAGTGGTTGCCATCGTATTGGGAACACCGGAACTGCGCACGTTGTGGGAAGAAGAATTGGCTGGCATGCGGGTGCGTATCCGGGAAATGCGCCAATTGTTGGTGGCTGAATTGAAACAAGCAGCACCATCCAACGATTTCGATTTTGTGACTAAGCAGCGCGGCATGTTTTCGTATTCCGGACTAACCAAGCCACAAGTTGACCGCCTGCGTGAAGAGTTTGCGGTATATGCCGTCGATACCGGCCGTATTTGCGTGGCTGCACTGAATACGCGCAATATCGGCCATGTGATTGCATCGATTGCCAAGGTTCTGTAATTATTGAATAATTCGGCAGATCGCAGGTCGGGTTAGCGGCTTCATCGCGAACTTGCAAAACTGCCCCGACATTTCCGGCTGAGAACGTCGGGTTACGCTAGCGCTAACCCGACCTACAAAACTTCACAATGTGGTGTTTTGCCGGAAAATGAACGAAAAAAAACGCTGCGGAAAATCGCAGCGTTTTTTACGTCTGGAGAAATTAGTTGCGTACTACTTTTTTGAATTCGTTGGTGCGCGTGTCAATTTCAATCATGTCATCCTGGCTGACAAACAAGGGCACCGGAACGATGTGCTGATTCGCTTCGATCGCATTTTCAATCTTGGCTTCTTTCAATACGTTGCCCGAAGTATTGCCCTTGACTGCTGGTTCCGAGTACACGATTTGGCGCACGATAGTCGTTGGCAGTTCGACGGAAATTGCCTTTCCTTCGTAAAAAACAGCTTCGCATTCCATGCCATCTTTCAGGTAATGCAGTGCGTCGCCCAAGTTTTCGCCTTCAATTTCATACTGCTCAAAGTCGGAGTCCATGAACACAAACAGCGGATCAGCATAATAAGAATAGGTCACTGCTTTTTTGTCGAGTACAACAACAGCAAACTTGTCGTCGCCTCTGAAGACATTTTCCAGAGGGCTATTTGTCAGAAGATTCTTCATCTTCCACTTATAGGTGAAGCCGGTGCGGCTCGAGCCATTGACATCAGAGCGCAAGACGATCATAGGCTTGGTGTCGACCATAATAATGTTGCCAACACGAATTTCTTTTGCAGGTTTCATAGCGAATATACGTAAAAAGGTGGTTGCACAAAAATCATTTGTAGTCTGCTGGCAGAGAGTGCCGCAAGCTTACGTTTGATTGAATTTTATAATGCATAAAATTTAACCGTAGATTTTAACCCATTTTTTGCATAATCCTTACCGAACTGTTTTGGCAAACTGCAGTAAATTGGATGCCAGGTCGCCATTTTCCAATAATTGGCGTTGCCAATCTGTTGATAGTATGTTTATTTTTTGCATGTCGGCTTCTAGCAGTGGCCATAGTGCAGCCCAATCCACTGTAGCTTTCGTGGCAGCATTCCAGCTTAAAGAAAATTCGCTCAAAATCTCTGTTTTTGCCGTATAGCACTGCAAAAACGCATTCAATTTAACATGATGCAAGTTTTCGTCTTGCGGGTAGATATGCCAGATAAAAGGTTTGCCGGCCCACTGCGCGCGCACGAAAGAATCTTCTCCCCGCACAAAATTGAGATCGCAGGCCCATAACAGTTTGTCGTAATCAGGCTGGGGAACAAAAGGCAGTACGCGCACCGTTAATGCGCCGCGGGTTGCGCTTGCCCCAGCTTTCGCAGTTGGCCCAAGAAATTCTTGCACTGCATCGACGGCCACACCTTCCGGCACCAAGCAGAGTATCGCTGTAGGGCTCCTTTGCCATGCATCAAATAATGCCGCAACCGGTGCCTGCGGATAGCAAAATAGGGAGACTTTCCGGGCTGTCATCTCTACTGGCGTGACGCCAAATTGCTCGAGAAAAGCTGTCATCGCAGCCTGATTTTGCTGGAATGTCTGACGCTGTTGTTGTAATTCGGATTCGAATAGCACCCCCCCCGTTTTACTGGTAAAGCCGGGAAAGAAGAAATGCTTGGTCAAAGACCGGGGCTGGGACGATGGCAATGCATGGCAACCTTCCACCCACTCTTCCGCGCTCAAGCCTTCCAAATTCAGCCATACTGGATGCGGTGTGCGCTCTGCCATCGCCGCAATATACGCAGGCGGTATGTCACAGGCAAAAAACTCAATCACGATATCGGCCACATCGCTTACCGCAAACACGCCGTTCTGATCGCGCCATTGACGCACCGTCACGGAACCGATCTGCTGTTGCTCGCGGTCGATGGCGACTTCCGGACAAATTCGCTGAAAACTGTGCAAATCGTCTACCCACAAAGTGACGGCAATACCGTGTTCCTGCTCCAGTTGCCGTGCCAAACGCCAGCAAATCCCGATGTCGCCGTAGTTATCGACGACTTTGCAAAACAAGGCTAGTGATGTTGCTGGATGCTCTGTCTGATGCGTTTTTTGGTGGTTCAAGATGCAAATTCCAACAATGTGTAGGGTTGGCACGATTTTGTGCCGATGCCGATATTTGATATTTGTATCAGGTCAGCCGGGCAGCGCCGGGCACATCAATGACAAGGTCTGATTCCGGATAGGCGACGCAGGGCAGAATAAAGCCATCTGCTTTTTCCTCGGCACTCAGTCCCGGCCATTCGATGCGGTAGCTCACACGTCCGCTGCGCAGATGGCAGATGCAAGTGCGGCAGGTGCCGTTTCGGCAGGAGCTGGGTAAGCGAAAGTCTGCCAATTGCGCCGACGCCAACAACGAGTGTGTGCCAGAAGCGTCAAATTCCCAGTTTTGTGGGGTAATCACGGCAGAAAATGATGAGGTGCTCATGCTGCAAGCCTTTGTCCAATGGGTTCGGGCTCGGGTATAGAGCGTCTGTTTATATGGGTTGACCTGTATTGCGCCGTCCCGACGACAGTTCGACAAGTCGATAATTCGACAATCCGTAGGGACGGCAAAAATGCAATCTAACGCTTTACCAGCGTATCAACGGCACAGTTATGCCAGGCAGAATACCAGCCACCGACAGTATGATCAAGATTAACAAAATGATGAAGAGCACGCGCACGATTTGCCCAATCGGTGACGGCAAAGGCAGCATACCGATTAACCACCAGATCAATCCGAATACAACCAGATACACAATCAAGCTGATTATTAAGTTCATTTTTTAGCTCCATCAAGATTAAAAAATCGTTATACCAATCTATTACTATTCCTGAACAGCTGCGATATCAGCGGGAATTCCGGAAACACCGGGTGTCCAACCGACGATGGCCATAGCCGAACCTGTACAGAATAAAATGATTAAGACGCTTGCGATGATGATGCGTAAAGGTGAAATTTTTTTGGTGGTAGATGACATCATGAATTCCTTTAATGTTTGGGCTTTCTGCACTGCGCCGCATATTGATGTTGCGGTTGAGCAGGTTCTGAAGTTTTTTTCATGTAAAGATTGTCCACTACCTTTCCAATTGGTTCCGTGTGATAGCACACATAAGCTCAATTATGTTGCTCTCAGTTCCTCATCCTTTCCTATGGGAAAGATTTTGGAATAAAAGCCGACTAATGACTATCTGTATTTGGCTATCTGCATTCGTCGGCAATGAAAGGATTTCAAACCATTTCTTTTTTTTCAAATTTTTTATCTTTCTTATTAACTACTTTCACCATTGCAATGTTGATTCGGTAGTTTTTAAGTAAAAATGAGAACTAAAATAATAATGAGTATGATGGTTCCAATGCCTATATACATTTGAATCTCCTTTTAAGTTTGGCGTTAATATTTTTTCCCATAAGCATCAACGTCAACATCATTGTTAATTTTATTAACTGGCGTCAACTTTATAGCACTATATTTACGGTTTTATTTAAAGGTGACGCCAGTTAGTCGATATTATATTTTTTAATGTTGTTTCACTTGGATTTTATTTTTTCTTCCACATCGCCAACTGCTTTTTGGGCCTTGCCAGCAATTTGTTTGCCCAGTCCTTTCGCTTGCTGCTCATTACTTCCGATTAATTTACCTGCGGTCTCTTGTGCTTTTCCGACGCTTTCTTTAGCAGTGCCTTTAATCTGTTTTTTGTTCATGATGTTTCTCCTGTTTAAAACATAAATATGATCCTGAAATGAAAATCGAGTCTGTTGGGTTCCGCACATAATAAAAAATGTGATGTTAATTTATTCTGTTGCTAATAAGTATGAATAGCACAAACATCCGCGTCTTATCGTCATCCGAAAACTACTTTGTAAATTTGTAGATTATATGTTTATCATTCTGAAATCTTCAGACTTCGCTGGTATGCTTTATAACAAACGAATGGAATAAACATGATAATTTTTCTTTGCGGAATTAAATGTGAATACATGACATTTGTGAGCACACAATGTTAAAGGGACTCAGCCGCCTTTGGATGCGTAGTTTGGCGCGCGCGGGAAAAGTACAACGGAACCAGGCTTCAAAATTATTCAAAAGTATGCTCACCAAGCCGAAACGCAAGGCTAAGCCCAAACCCAGGGTAGTCAAACGCCCCAGTGCACCGTTGGTTAGCGCTAAGGCTAAAAAAATACAGTTGACGGCAGCACAAGTCCATCCAAAAGTGGACGTGGGGTCGCACCCGTTGGCTGGCAAATGGCTGGCTTGCTATTACGACTCCGTGGACGATGGTGCAATGATGGAGCTGCGGCGGATGCGCTATTACCTGTACCTTCCTGATAGATTGCAGACACCATTAGCGCGTGAAAAGCAGGAAGAAAAGACTTTGCCTCTGATCGTGATGTTGCATGGTTGCGAACAAACAGCACCGGAATTTTCGCAAGGTACGCGGATGAATCAACTCGCCGGCCCAAAAGGGTACGCTGTGCTATATCCGGAGCAATCATTGCGCTCGCACCGGCATCGGTGCTGGGAGTGGTATGACAAAGCAACCCAGAACGGTGGCGGTGATGTGAAAAAGATTGTGGGAATGATTGAAAAAGTAGCTGAAAAATACCCGATCGACAGGACGCGCATTTATATTTGCGGCATATCGGCCGGTGCGGCGATGGCTAACATTGTGGCGCTGAATCATCCGGATTTAATTGCTGCGGTCGGGCTGCACTCAGCTCCGGTGTTCGGCGCCGGACATAGCCTGATCGGTGCCTATGGCGTCATGCAGCATGGCGCACACAATCGCATCGGGAGTGCCATCGCTGAAGTTTTTCTCAAGAATCCTGAGTTCCCCGCGATGCCGACCATTTTGATTCAAGGGCAGGGCGATAAAATAGTGCGTCCAATCAATCAGACGCATTTGGTGCAGCAATCTTTGTTATTAAATCGCTTGGCAGCGGAGAGCGCCGCACCCGTCGTAGCTAAGCCTGCGGGACGGGCGAATAGTCGCAATCCGGGCCGCGCGTATGAAATTGGGGATTTTTACCGGCGCAGGAAGCTGCTGTTAAGAGTTACCCGGATTGCCGACCTAGAGCACGCGTGGAGTGGCGGTGATGGCAGCCTGGCGTTCAATTCTCCGTCCGGGCCGGACGCCAGCAAGATGATGTTGGCATTTTTTTCACGCCATCGACGCATTAACATACTGCATCCCGAAAGCGATGCGGCGTAGCCTGACCGATAAATCGCGTTCGCACTTCTGTGTAGAAGTGGCTTTACTTTGTCATCGTTGTCGGAATTGATTGGCTTTAATGTAGAGCCCCTAGTGTGCCGTTATTTACAAGATGGTACCGCTGTATTATTTGCGCAAATTTTCTGCAAGGTGTTACTTTAAAAAAATACTTAAAAACTCAGGAACTAATATCGAAAGTGGCAGACAAACAGCAGTGCATTCGCATGCTTGATATACTTATTACGAGCCGCCACTCTTGTGCTGAGTTGCGTTGCTTGCGTTTGTGGGGCAGATTTTTGCACACCACAGTGTTAGCGCAATGTAATGTAATGAGGTCTGAGATGAAAGCTATAATTCTCTAGCGTCCTGGATTGTCAATGCGCTGCGCAAACATGACAGGACATTTGCTAACCGTCCAGAGTCCCTGAAGGAAATGACATGCTTCGCTCCCAATCGCTTTTTGGTAAGCGCAATCCCACTAGCCCCGACAATACCCCCGCCAGCAGCACCAAGCTTAATTCTCCTCTTGGTGCTTCCAGTGGCATTGCTCCGGGCGGTAGCCTGAATATTCCCAGGGCTCCTAATGCAGTCAATCCAACTTCATCGACAACTTCAAACAATATGAATAATAATATGAATACTTCGAACGCCAGTACCAATGAAGTTGGCAGCAAACTCATAGTCGGCCCGAACATCAAGCTCAAAGGCGTTGAAATCACGGATTGCGACACATTGGTGGTTGAGGGGCGCGTCGAAGCGACTATGGATTCCCGCGTGATTCAGATTGCAGAAAACGGTGCTTTCAAGGGTTCGGCGGATATCGACATCGCCGAAATCCGGGGCGAATTCAATGGCGATTTGACGGCGCGCGTCAAACTGGTGATCTATGCCACCGGCAAGGTTACTGGTAAAATCCGCTATGGCAAGATTGTGATCGAAGAAGGCGGCCAACTGATTGGCGACGTGCAGGTCGGCGGCGCATCCGCTGCATCAGCCGTTTCGACGGTTAAGGAAGCTGTCGCTACTGTATAGATTTAATCCCCCGCATAATCCGCATCAAAAATCGCGCAACCTGAAATCAGGTTGCGCGATTTTTTGCGAAAGGCGTTGATTCTGGGGAGATCCCGGTCTGGTAAAGCGCCGTGCAGTTTTGCTGGTCGGCTTGGCATGCGACAATACCCGGCTATTACGCGGTGCATGGGCACCGCGATTCTGCCCGTAAATTGAGTGCATAACTGCAGCTCGTAACCACATCACTTTCATGCATCCCCAATATATTCTGACCTTGTCTTGCCCCGACCAGCGCGGGATCGTCCATAACGTTTCCGGTTTTCTAGCCGATCACGGCTGCAACATCATTGATTCCGCACAATTTGGCGACGCCTTGTCGCAACTTTTTTTCATGCGCGTGCATTTCGCTGCCGAAGATGCGGGTGTCACTGATGACGCGCTGCGCAGCGGCTTTGCGGCCCTGGCAACAGCCTGGCACATGGATTTGCAATTATTCGATGCGCGCTTCAAGCCGCGCGTCATGCTGATGGTCTCGAAGATTGGCCATTGTCTGAACGATTTGCTGTTCCGTTACAAAAGCGGATTGCTCCCCGTCGAAATACCCGCCATCGTGTCGAATCATATGGATTTTTACCAACTCGCGGCCAGCTACAACATTCCATTTCATCATTTGCCGCTGGTGCCGGGCGCCTCCCAAGAGGCCAAGCAGGCACAGGAAGCGCGTGTGCTGGACATCATGCAAACCCAGAAGATTGATCTGGTGGTATTAGCGCGCTATATGCAAATTTTATCGCCAGCTTTGTGTGATGCGCTCAAAGGGCGCGCTATCAATATCCATCATTCTTTTCTGCCCAGCTTCAAGGGTGCGAAGCCGTATTACCAGGCGCATGAACGCGGCGTGAAGCTAATCGGTGCTACCGCCCATTTCGTCACTGGCGATCTTGATGAAGGCCCGATTATTGAGCAGGATGTGGCGCGGGTCGACCATGCGATGGATGCCGCCACCTTGACTGCAGTCGGGCGTGATGTCGAATCGGTGGTGCTGGCGCGTGCGGTCAAGTGGTTTGTCGAGCACCGCATTTTGATCAATGGCCACAAGACGGTGGTTTTCAAGTAATTTTCTGCTCCCATTTTTTAAGCGACGCAATGGCTATCAAAGCAACCATCTACAAGGCCGATCTGCAAATCGCAGATATGGATCGCAATTTTTACGAAACGCAAGCCCTGACCATCGCGCGTCACCCGTCCGAAACCGACGAACGGATGATGGTAAGGGTGCTGGCTTTCGCGCGCCACGCACATGAAGCACTGACCTTCACCAAGGGTTTGTTCGTCAACGATGAGCCGGATTTGTGGCAAAAAGACTTAACTGGCGCCATCGAGCTTTGGGTTGAAGTCGGGCAGCCGGACGACAAGCGATTGCTCAAGGCTTGCGGTCGTGCCGCGCAAGTGGTGGTCTACAGTTACGCCAGCAACAGCAGCATCTGGTGGAATCAGATCGGCAGCCGGCTGGAGCGCGCCAAGAATTTGACAGTGTTCAATCTGCCAGCAGCAACCAGCCAGGCATTGGAAAAGCTGGCGCATCGCAACATGCAGCTGCAATGCACGATACAAGATGGGCAGATATGGATGACAGGCGGCGATCAGACGGTGCAGATTGATCTGGAGACGCTGAAGGCGCCAGTCCAGCGTTGATTTTTATATGGGGGTATACCTTTAAAGCATGCTAATGTCGCATTTTGTTAAACGATATTTATAAATACATTATTCAGTATATCCTGCCAGACAGATCGAATGTCATCACGCGCATACAAGCGCCTGATGACATTTTTTTATCGCTTGTATCAGGCCAGAACGCGCTTGAACCAGGCGCCGATGTCTTCGATTTCTTCTGCGCATACCGCGTGCTGCATCATGTACTCATGCCATTCGACGGCATAGCCGAGCGATGTCAGCAAATCACGCGATTGTTCTGCGCGCTGGATCGGGATGATCGGATCGGCGCGGCCGTGCGCCATGAAGATCGGCGTGTGTTGGTTCGCTGGGTGGCGTTCTGCGGCAGCGACGCCGCTCAACGGGACATAGCCGGACAAGCACAGTAAACCTGCCAGTGGTTCTGTATAACGCAAGCCGGTTTGCAAGGCCATTGCGCAGCCTTGCGAAAATCCGGCCAGAATAATGCGGTTGGCAGGCGTGCCGCGTGCGATTTCTTTGGCTATGAGTTTTTCAACCGATATTTGCGACTTGCGCAGGCCTGCTTCATCTTCGCGCTTGGCGATGTCGGCACCCAAAATGTCATACCAGGCGCGCATCACATAGCCGCCATTGATGGTCACCGGTATCGCGGTGGCATGCGGGAAAACGAATCGGATCGCCGGGCAGCCGGTTAAATCCAGTTCGCGCACGATCGGCACGAAGTCATTGCCGTCAGCGCCCAAGCCGTGCAGCCAGATGACGGATACGGTCGGGTTGGGAGCGGTTTCGATTTCAACAGTTTCTAGTGTCATGGTGGAACCTTGTTCTGATCGCAGCGGAATGGATTGCAAAAAATAGCCATCGTTCCCGCGCATGGGCGGGAATTCAGATGGTTTATGCGATGGGTGTTTTAGCGCGAATAGCCGATTTCGGGCGAAATGCCTTGCAGACGTTTGCATCGGTTTCGATGTAAGGCCCGCCCATCAGGTCGATGCAGTAGGGCACTGCCGCGAAGATACCAGCAATAAGCTGCTTGCCGTCGGCGTCTTTCAGACCTTCCAGCGTTTCCTTGATGGATTTTGGCTGGCCGGGTAAATTCATGATCAATGCTGCATGGCCGGAAGTTTCGCGGATCACTGTGACCTGACGCGACAGGATTGCGGTCGGCACGAACTGCAAGCTGATCTGGCGCATCTGTTCGCCAAATCCGGGCATTTCTTTGGTGGCGACAGCCAGCGTTGCTTCTGGCGTAACGTCACGTCGGGCCGGACCGGTACCGCCGGTGGTCAGTACCAGGTCGCAGTGGAATACATCGACCAGTTCGATCAGGGCTGCTTCAATTGCGGCCTGTTCGTCCGGTATCAGCCTGGTTTCCATTTGCCATGGGCTGGTCAACGCGGCGGAAAACCAGTCGCGCAGCGCCGGAATTCCCTGATCTTGATACACGCCGCTGGAGGCGCGGTCGGAGATCGAGACCAATCCGATGCGCAACGTATCCGGTAATTGCGCGGGATTATTTATCTTCGGTGTCGTCATTCTGATCGTCCTGATCGTCTTGTTCTGAGCTTTTGGCCGGGGTCTGCAGTTGCTTGAGTATTTGGAAAATCTCGCGGTAGCCTTTAGGCGGCTTGTTCTCGGCTTGTTCCTTGCGCGCATTGCGAATTAAGGTGCGCAGGTGTTGTGCCTCAAGTTCCGGATGTTGCTCCAGCAATAGCGTCAGCGCGGAATCATCTTTGAGCAGCCGCTCGCGGTGGCGTTCCAGCGCATGCATGGCGCTGGTATCGGCTTTGGACAAGCCTTTCCAGCCGTCCATGGCGCGATGGATGATGGCCAGCTCTTCTTCGTTCAGCGAGCGCATTTTTTTGCCGACATATTGGAGCTGGCGGCGGCGGCCTTCGTGATCCTTGATTAATTGGCAATCAAGAATCGCATCTTTGACATCTTCCGGCATCGGAACGCGCTTGACGCGGTCACGCGGTTGGTCGATCAATTCCTGACCCAGCTTTTGCAGGGCGGTCATATCACGCTTGAGTTGCGACTTGGATGGGCGGTCGTATTCTTGCTCGAATTCGGTGGATTTGAAGCCGCAAGAGCCTCGATTTGGATTTGGCATAATGAATTGAGGGTGGGCGGTGAGCCATTCTGTAAACGACTGCTATCATAACTGTTTACACGACCATCCGAAGAAAACAGCTCATGAGCGACTCCCAATTCATTCACAGCCAAGACCAATTGAAGCAGTTAGCGCGCGATGTTTTGCGCATCGCCCTTGAGACCGGCGGATCGGATGCCTCGGTCGATTTCAGCGAAGGCAGCGGCCTGTCGGTGTCGGTGCGTAAAGGCAAGATCGAGACCATCGAACAGAACAAAGATAAAGGCATGGGCGTGACCGTGTATATCGGCAAAAAGCGCGGCAATGCCAGCAGTTCCGATTTTTCGAAAACAGCCTTGCGCGCCACTGTGGAGGCGGCTTACAACATTGCCCGCTTTACCGCAGAAGACGATTGCGCGGGCCTGCCGGAAGCCGACTTGCTGGAAATGGCGCCGCGCGATTTGCGTCTGTGCTATCCGTCGACCATTTCCTCGGAAGAAGCTGTTGTGTTGGCGCAGCGTGCCGAAGCCGCCGCGTTTGCGGTCGACAAGCGCATCACCAATAGCGAAGGCGCTGCCGTGCAGGTGCAGCAGTCGCATTTTATCTCGGCCAATAGCCGTGGTTTTATCGGCGGCTATCCGTATTCTCGCCATACCATTTCAGTGTCGCCAATCGCCGGCAAGGGTGGCAACATGCAGCGCGATGGCTGGTATTCATCCACGCGTAATCCTAAAAAACTGGCCAAGCCGGAAGATGTCGGCCGTTATGCCGCCGAGCGTGCCTTGTCGCGCCTGAGCGCGCGCAAGCTCACGACCCGCAAGTACCCGGTATTGTTTGAGGCACCGCTGGCTGCCGGCTTGTTGGGCGCTTTCGTGCAAGCGGTGTCGGGCGGCGCCTTGTATCGCAAATCCACTTTTCTGCTCGATTCCATGGGTACACAAGCGTTTCCATCGCATATTCAGATTCTGGAAGATCCCTACATCATTGGCGGTGCCGGTTCTTCGCCGTTCGATGGCGAAGGCGTCAAGACGCAGCGCCGCGAAGTGGTAAAGGATGGCGTGGTGCAAGGTTATTTCCTGTCCATGTATTCGGCCCGCAAGCTCGGCATGCAAACCACCGGCAATGCAGGCGGCGCGCATAATCTTTCGCTGACATCTTCGCTTACCAAACGCAGCGATAATTTCAAAGCCATGCTGAAAAAGATGGGAACCGGCCTTCTGGTGACGGAATTGATGGGGCAGGGAACCAACTTTGTAACCGGTGATTATTCGCGCGGTGCTTCAGGTTTCTGGGTGGAAAATGGCGTGATTGCCTATCCGGTGGAAGAAATCACCATTGCCGGCAACATGAAAGATATATTCCAACAAATCGTGGCGGTCGGTGCTGACACCCTGGTGCGCGGCTCAAAACAAACCGGTTCCATCCTGATCGAGCAAATGATGGTGGCCGGTGGCTAAAAATTAGCGCCATCATGTGCCTATTTCCATGTTGCATCGCGGTATGAGTTTATGTCGTTATGTGGCAACTCTATGTTTATAATCTTCTACATTAAAAATGTACGAGCATACTTAATCGTACTAAATAAGCATGCCAGAGTGCAGAGGGGCTGTGCTTGGTTTAATGATTTTTCAATGTTCAAATTGTTCAAATATGTGGAGATAGTATGGAACGACGTTCATTTCTTAAAAAGACCGCAGTAGGTGTCGCGGCTGGTGCAGTTGCAGTTCCTTCCTTGGTGCAAGCAGCGCCCACTCTGAACTGGCGTCTGGCATCAAGCTTCCCTAAAAGCTTGCCCATCTTATTTGGTGCGGCAGAAAAGTTTGCTGCGCGCGTTAAAGATCTCACTGAAGGCAAATTCAATATCCGTATCTTCGCTGCCGGTGAGATAGTCCCCGGCACGCAGGTGCTCGATGCAGTGCAGGCCGGCACCGTTGAAATAGGTCATACCGCCTCTTACTATTATTTCGGCAAGGATCCGACGCTGGCATTTGACACGGCAGTGCCGTTTGGCTTGAGCTCGCGCCAGCAGTGCGCATGGATGTTGCATGGCAATGGTTTGAAATTGATGCGCGAAGTGCTGGCTGAATACAACATCATCAACTTCATGGGCGGCAATACCGGCACCCAAATGGGCGGCTGGTTTCGCAAAGAAATCAATACCGTGGATGATTTGAAAGGCTTGAAATTCCGCGTTGGGGGTTTTGCTGGTCGCGTATTGACCAAGCTCGGCGTGGTACCGCAACAGATTGCCGGCGGCGATATCTACGCTGCGCTGGAAAAAGGCACGATCGACGCCACCGAATGGGTCGGTCCGGTCGATGACGAGAAGCTGGGATTCAGCAAAGTTGCCAAATATTATTATTACCCAGGCTGGTGGGAAGGTGGCGCGCAACTGTCTTTTTACGTTGGCAAAAAAGAGTGGGACAAACTGCCTAAGTTGTATCAGGATGCGATTGAAATTGCATCGCTGGAAGCGCACATGGACATGCAGGCTAATTACGATGCTAAAAACCCTGCTGCATTAGCGCGTTTGCTGCAAAGCGGCGTCCAGCTCAAGCCTTTTCCACCTGCAGTCATGGAAGCGTGCTTCAAGGCGTCACAGGAAACTTTTACCGAAGAAGCGGCAAAGAACCCGAAATTCAAGAAAGTCTACGACGACTGGAAAGTGTTCCGCAACAATCAGGGGCAATGGTTCAATCTCGCAGAAGGTGCTTTTGATCGATTCAGTTTCATGCGCCCCTTGAAGTGACATTAAAGTTCGCAACTGTATTGTATTGAGGTGGCTGCATTTGCATGCAGCCACCTGTGATTTTCAAAATTAGAAACTGATTGGGTGTCCGATGTTCGGGCACCGATTTTGGTCCAATGGTATTTTCGCTGTTCAATTCCTCAGGAGACAAAATGGAGCGACGTTCATTCATTAAAAAAGCAGCCGTAGGTGTAGCTGCAGGTGCAATCGCTGCACCTGCTTTGGCACAATCCACGCCAACGTTAAACTGGCGTCTGGCTTCAAGCTTTCCCAAAAGCCTTGATACCTTGTACGGTGGTGCCGAGCTGTTTGCTGCCCGGGTCAAGGAGCTCACCAATGGCAAATTCAACATTCGTGTTTTTGCTGCCGGCGAGATCGTTCCCGGCACGCAGGTACTCGACGCGGTGCAGGCCGGCACTATCGAGATGGGGCATACCTGCTCCTACTATTATTTCGGCAAGGACCCTACGCTGGCATTTGATACGGCAGTGCCATTTGGACTGTCCTCGCGTCAACAAACCGCCTGGATGGTGCATGGCAATGGCATGAAATTGATGCGCGAACTGCTGGCTGATTACAATGTCGTCAACTTCATTGGCGGTAACAGCGGCACGCAAATGGGCGGCTGGTTCCGCAAGGAAATCAAGACGGTTGCCGATCTCAATGGCCTGAAATTCCGCGTTGGGGGTTTTGCCGGCCGTGTGTTGTCCAAATTGGGTGTTGTGCCGCAACAGATTGCCGGCGGCGATATCTATCCGGCGCTGGAAAAAGGCACGATTGATGCAGCCGAATGGATTGGCCCTTACGATGACGAAAAACTCGGGTTTAACAAGGTTGCGAAATTTTATTACTATCCTGGCTGGTGGGAAGGAAGTACTCAATTCTCTTTCTACATGGGTAAAAAAGAATGGGACAAGCTTCCAAAGCAGTATCAGGCCGCTGTTCAAACGGCATCAATGGAAGTGCATGTCGACATTCAAGCCAAATACGATGCTAAAAACCCTGCAGCGTTAGCACGCTTGCTGCAAACTGGAATCAAGCTCAAGCCATTCCCGCCCGCAGTCATGGATGCTTGCTTTAAGGCGGCACAGGAAACTTTCACCGAAGAAGCAGCAAAGAATCCGAAATTCAAGAAGGTGTATGACGACTGGAAAGTATTCCGCAACAATGAAACCCAGTGGTTCAATGTCGCAGAAAATACTTTCGATCGCTTTAACAAACAAGCTCTGAAATAATGCATGTCCGCTGCGGGAGTTTTAAATAATTCTCTTCTGAAATAAAAAACCCTGCATATGCAGGGTTTTTTTCGGAGGAGCGTTATTGCTTACTTTGTAAAAGTAAATGTAGGTTCCGCATATTCCGGTACTGGTCCGGTTCCAGTAGGGATCTCAATCTTGAGATTCAATTTTCTCTTCATGTCTTCGGGTGCGTCCACATTCACGATACTCGGGACAAAGATGATCAGTGCCACCATGATGACCTGGATGCACACGAATGGAATCGCACCCCAGTAGATATCGCTGGTCTTGACCTCCTTGGGCGCCACCGATCTCAGGTAGAACAGGGCGAAACCAAACGGCGGATGCATGAAGGAAGTCTGCATGTTCACGCTCAGTAGAATCCCGAACCAGATCAGATCGATCCCCATTTTTTCAGCCACGGGTCCGACTAATGGCACCAGAATGAACGCCAGTTCAAAGAAGTCGAGGAAGAATGCCAGCCCAAAAAACAAAATGTTGACCACGATCAGGAAACCCATTTGGCCGCCCGGCAGGGATGTCAGCAGATGTTCCACCCATAAATCACCATTCATGCCGCGGAAGATCAGCGAAAACACGCTGGAGCCGATCAGGATGAAGATGACGAAGCAGGACAGGCGGGTAGTCGAATTCATCGCCTGCTTGAGCAAGTCCCATGACAGGCGACGGTTCATCATGGCCATGATGATGGCGCCGAGCGCGCCCAAGCCGCCACCCTCGGTTGGGGTCGCAATGCCGAGAAAAATAGTGCCCAATACCAGGAAAATCAATGCCAGCGGCGGGATCAGAACAAATACGACTTTTTCCGCCATGCGCGATAGCAGGCCCATTTTAAGTAGGCGATTGAGCAGTGCAAGGATGAACGCGCCCACCACGCCGATTAGCATGCCTAATGCCACGCTTTCATCTGCTGGTGCATTGGGATGGCTAATTGCGTAATATTTGGAACCGATGTAAGCCGCAACGCCTGCAACAGCAATCAGGACAAACAGCGATTTAGCACCGCTATCCCCGTTGGGCTCGCTCAGGTTGCGTGCTTCTGGCGGCAGCGCCGGCAAGGCATTCGGTTTGAAAATGGCAACCGCCGCTACGTAGCCGAAATACATCGCCGTCAACAGCAAGCCAGGCACCAATGCCGCCTTGTACATGTCGCCCACGGAACGGCCCAATTGGTCGGCCATGACGATCAATACCAGCGAAGGCGGGATGATTTGCGCCAGCGTGCCGGATGCTGCAATCACACCGGTAGCGATCTTTTTGTCGTAACCATAGCGCAACATCACCGGCAGCGAAATCAGGCCCATCGAAATCACCGATGCCGCCACCACGCCGGTGGTGGCCGCCAGCAAGGCGCCGACGAAAATTACCGCAAAAGCAACGCCGCCGCGCAAGCGTCCGAAAAGCTGCCCGATGGTGTCCAACAGATCCTCGGCCATGCCGGAGCGTTCCAGTATCAATCCCATGAAGGTGAAAAATGGAATCGCCAGCAGCGTGTCGTTTTGCATGATGCCGAAAATCCGGTTCGGCAACGCTTGCAGCAGTTCCGGTTTGATCAAGCCGAGCTCGATGCCGACAAAGGCGAAAAACAGGCCGTTGGCGGCCAGCGAAAAAGCTACCGGAAAACCCGATAGCAAGAAAACTACCAGCGCGCCGAACATGATCGGCGCGATGTTCATAACGATAAATTCTGTCATTTTTTAACCTGTCAGCCGATTAGTTGATCTTGTTCGCGGCCTTGATGGCCTCGATTTCTTCTTCGGGAGTCCGTGCGTGGCGTTCGAATGCGCTGGCATCGACTTTGCCCATCAAATAACCGATGCGCTTGATCAGCTCGGAGAGGGCTTGTAAGGTCAGCATCAGGAATCCGACCGGAATCAGCAGTTTGGCTGGCCAAACGATAAGGCCGCCGGCATTGCTGGAGTGCTCCCGGCTCTGGAATGATTCCCATGCGTAGGGGGCGGCGTAATACAGGATGATCAGTGAGATCGGCAACAGAAAAATGGTGAATCCGAAGATATCAATCCAGACTTGCGCGCGTTTTGGCAGTCTGCTGGAAATGACGTCGATGCGGATGTGCTCATTGCGGTGCAATGTATGCGAAGTCGCCAGTAGGAATATCGCAGCGAACAGATACCACTGGATTTCCAGCCATGCGTTGGAGCTGTAATTAAAAGTGTATCGGATGAGGGCGTTGCCGCTACAGATAATGACTGCGATCAGCAGTGCCCAACTCACACCTAAACCGACCTTATCATTGATTTTGTCAATGATGCGCGAGAGCAAAAGAAAAAACGACATGGGTGATGTCTCCTGTTTGGAATGAAACGGTTAATGCCTTATGCGCAGATTTATTCCGGCACGGCATTTTATTTGCGGGACAGTATATGACATTTACACTTTGTGAATCCGTCCATCAACTTCACTTTAGTCATTTTTATGTCAGGTTCTGATAATCGCATGAATCATTGCGGCCATGGATACGCGATACTACTTACTGTGCTTATGCAAGGCAATAATTGGAACGGGTTTTTGATAAGCGGGAATTTTTGTGCAACCGTGGTACGCAGCCGCCGGTGGCTGGCTGCGTACTGCTGATGTAGAACTATTTAGCTGAGCAAATTGCGCATCTGCGCGATGGCCGCACGCACCTGTTTAGGCGCGGTGCCGCCGATATGGTCGCGGGCCGCGACTGAGCCTTCCAGCGTCAGCACGGCGAAAATATCTGCTTCTACCAAGTTGGAGAAAACACGCATTTCATCCAGTGTCAAATCCGTCAAGTCGCAACCGCGATCCACGCAGGTGCGTACGGCGCGGGCTACCGCTTCGTGGGCATCGCGGAATGGCAAGCCCTTCTTGACCAGATAATCGGCCAGATCGGTGGCGGTGGCGAAACCTTGCAGCGCGGCGGCGCGCATGGTGTCGGCCTTGACCGTGATGCCGGTTGCCATATCGGCGAAAATGCGCAGCGTGTCGGTCAAGGTGTCCACCGTGTCGAACAGCGGTTCTTTGTCTTCCTGATTGTCTTTGTTGTATGCCAGCGGCTGGCCTTTCATCAATGTCAACAGGCCGATCAAGTGACCGTTGACGCGACCGGTTTTGCCGCGTGCCAGTTCCGGCACATCGGGATTTTTCTTTTGCGGCATGATCGACGAGCCGGTGCAGAAGCGGTCGGCGATGTCGATGAAGCCGACTCGCGGGCTCATCCAGATCACCAATTCTTCCGACATGCGCGAAACGTGTGTCATCACTAGCGCAGCAGCGGCGCAGAATTCGATCGCGAAGTCGCGGTCGGACACCGCGTCGAGCGAATTGCGACAGACTTCATCGAAGCCGAGCGTTTTGGCCACGCGTTCGCGGTCAATCGGGAACGTGGTTCCGGCTAGCGCGGCGGCGCCCAGCGGCAAGCGATTGACGCGCTTGCGGCAGTCGGCCATGCGTTCAGCGTCGCGGCTGAACATTTCGACATAGGCCAGCATGTGGTGGCCGAAAGTGATCGGCTGCGCCACTTGCATGTGGGTAAAGCCCGGCATGATGGTGTTGGCATGTTGTTCGGCCAAGTCCAGCAGCGCCAGCCGGAACGCCTGCAGCAGCGCCATGATGTCGTCAATCGCGGCGCGCAGATACAGGCGGATGTCGGTGGCGACCTGGTCGTTGCGCGAGCGCCCGGTGTGCAGGCGCTTGCCGGCGTCGCCGACCAGTTCGGTCAGACGTTTTTCGATATTCAGATGCACGTCTTCCAGGTCGAGCAGCCATTCGAACTGGCCGGCGTCGATTTCGGCGCGGATCTGCGTCATGCCGCGCTGGATTTCAGCATGGTCGGCCGCGTTGATGATGCCGGTGGCGCACAGCATTTCGGCGTGCGCGAGCGAACCTTCGATATCGAACTGGGCCAGGCGCTTGTCGAAGAACACCGAAGCGGTATAGCGTTT
Organism: Burkholderiaceae bacterium; assembly: GCA_041736255.1. Lineage (GTDB taxonomy): Bacteria > Pseudomonadota > Gammaproteobacteria > Burkholderiales > Burkholderiaceae_D > AVCC01. Next base: position 1,175 of record JBGSTZ010000091.1, on the reverse strand, counting down.
GACCAGATCGGATACCGGTTCGGAGAAACGTGCTGACCACGCTTCGCTTTTTTTGGAGAGTTGTGCTGTCATAATTGGGTCCAATTTTGGGTCTTAGTGAATCCTGCGATTATAAATAGGAGTTGCAGGACTTGCGCACAAAAGGCGGAAATAAGTCCGGCCAGCAGGCCAGGTTTGATTTTCGTCCCGGAATTTATTGAATATGCTGGAGTATGCCTAAAAATAGCGATATTTCCGCATTATTATATTGCGACTTTAAAAATACATTAAGTAGTATATTGCAATGAAGCCGAATCTTCCTTTTTGCATCGGATTATCGCTCGCCTATGCCGTTGTTTACAATTCCCCGCAGTACAGAAACAGACACGGTCATCCCCAATTGTTGCAATATCGGCGTGGTGTTTCGTTCGATGCTGGCAGTCAATGTGGCGATCCTGATTGGCGTCATCCTGCGGAATAACGGCTGGCAGGCGGTTTTAATCGATTTCGTTGAGACCGCTGTCGTGATTGAACTGGCTTGCCTGTGTTCGCTATTAATGTTGTGCGGCCTGCGTCAGTTGCGGGCGGTGCGTCATACGCAGCTCTGGGCGCAACGCATGTTGTGCCTGCTGGTGCCGGCATTGGTGACGGCGGCCATCATCCGATACTTGTCTTCTTTCGACTGGTTCGCCAGCAGCTTTCCCCATTTGACGGCACGGGACGGTTTTCTGACAGCAGCCTTGTTCGGCATCGTGTTGCAACATTACTTCGAACTGCGTACCCGCGCCTTTTCTCCGGCACTGGTGGAGGCGCGTTTGCAAGCGCTGCAGGCGCGCATCCAGCCACACTTCCTGTTCAATAGCCTGAACGCGGTATTGTCCCTGATCCGCACCGCACCACGCCAGGCGGAAACCGCGCTGGAGGATTTGGCCGATCTTTTTCGCGTATTGATGCGCGACGCTCGCAATATGACCAGCCTGGAAGAAGAGATTCGATTGTGCCGCCAATATCTGTCGATCGAAAAAATCCGCTTGGGCGAACGCCTGCAAGTGCGCTGGGAGAGCAGCTGTGTTCCAAGTCAAGGGGAATTTGGGTCAAAATTATCGTCCCAAGGTTTTCCTGACTTCATAATTGCATTCAGAATCGTCAGCAATTTATGCATACATGCGACCAATACCACTTTCTTGGGTTTGCCC
>JBGSTZ010000059.1:0-42793 GCA_041736255.1 Burkholderiaceae bacterium | reverse complement strand
CCCGACTGGCGCGGCCAGCAGCACAGCGCCGAAGGCCGCCGCCAGCGTGGCCCACAGCATCGGCGTCAGGCCGAAACGGTTTTCAAGCGGATACCAGCCCTGGTCGGCGAAGAAGCGCAGCCAACCAAAACCACTCAGTACCGGCCAAGCCTCACGCAGCAGAAAGCCCAGCACCAGCAGCAGTATCGACGCCGCGCCCGCCGCCGGCAAAGCCAGCACCGGGGACAGCCAGCGATCAGTGTGCCAGCGGGACAAAGAACTGTGCTTCGACCAGATCATTGACTTTCCCCGAGCGTGCAAATTCGATGAAGCGCCTGGACAATCCTGCCGGCACGCCCTTGGTCACCAGATTGAGCGGGCGCGCAAGCGGAAAACGCCCGTCGCGCACGTTGGCGACGCTGGCCGCCACCCCTGCCATCGGCAGCAGCTTGATCGGCGTACCCTGCGCCTCCTCGAATTCGGCGCTGCCGATTGAGACATAGCCGATGGCGCCCGGATTGCCGGCCACGGTCTTGATGCCCTGCTGGTTTTCCCCGATGATCACTTGCGGCTTGATTTCGCTGTTCTTCAGAGCGAAATGTTGCAGGAACAGCTCCAGCGTCGAGCGCCCTTCCGCCTTGTTGACCACGGTGATGCGCCCGTCCTTGCCGCCGACCGCGTTCCAGTTGACGATCCGGCCGGTGTAGATCGCCTTGATCTGCGCATCGGTCAGCGAGCGCACCGGATTGCCGCTGTGCAGAATGATGCCGATCCCGTCCATCGCGATCGCATGCGCGGTCAATGTGTTTTCTTCCGGTTTCAGCGCGCGCGACACCATGCCGATATCGGCCAGCCCCGAGCGGGCATCGGCCACGCCGCGCGAGGAGCCGCCCGATTGCACATCGATCCGCACCCCGGGATTCTGCTGTTCGAAGCGCTTGGCGATTTCCAGCGCCAACGGCGCGACGGTGCTGGAGCCGGTCAGCACCAGCCGACCAGTTGAAGCCAGGGCCGCCCCAGCAATGCCGAGCAGAGCGATTGCAGCGATTGCCTGCCTGAGCCAAGTTGGCAGATTCATCGATAATCTCCGAAGATTACGTATTTCATGTCAGCAGCAAGTGCCGTCAGAGATTCTTGAGACGCTTGTCATATCGAACGGCACGTCATCGCCGCACCCCCCGAACAAGCCGTAATGGCGGCTGAAGTCGCCGATAAAGTCGAAATGTGGCGCAAAGCGCGTGCCCTGCAACATGCGCCAGGTGTTGCCGCAGACCGGAAACACGCGTCCGGTTTCGATGTCGTGGTGCTTGTCGAGCACGAAGCGGTCGGCGCAATCGGGAATGCTGCCGCGATAAATCACCGCCTGGCCATAATCCTCGCACGCGGTTTCCAGAGCATCGAGCTTGAACAGCCGGTAGGTGGCCGAGAAAAATTGCAGATTGCCTATGCGCGGCTCCAGTTCCGGATCGGTGATCGCCAGCGGCCGGTCGGTGACCAGGCGCGCGTCGGCGAAACCCTGGCGCTGCGCCAGGCGCAGGAAGTCGTTCCAGTACAGCGCGCCGCCCAGGCATTCGCCGTACAGCACTGGGTCTTTGCGCACCGCATCCGGCACGCGCCGGTCGGCGTACACGTCGGAAAAATAGAACTCGCCGCCAGCCTTGAGCAAGCGTTGCACGCCGCGCAATACCGCATCCTTATCGGGCGACAGGTTGACCACACAGTTGGAGACGATCACGTCGAAACTGCCCGGCTCCAGGTCGAGTTCTTCCAACTGCTCGATATAGCCATTCAGAAAACGTACATTGTCATAACCGAAGGCGTCCACATGGAACGCCCGGTGCTTTTCCGCGACCGCGAGCTGCTCGTCGGTCATGTCGACGCCGACCACCTCGCCGGTCGGGCCCACCAATTGCGCCAGCGCATACACATCGCGCCCCGAGCCGCAGCCGAGGTCGAGCACCCGGCAGCCTTCCAGCAACGGCGGACAGACCAGGCCGCAACCGTAATAGCGTGACAGCACTTCCGGGTGGATGCGCGCCAGCAAGGGTTTCAGCCAGGCCGGCATCTGGCTAATGTCGCAGCAGGCGCTGGTCTTGAGGTCGTCGGAATGCTGCAACTGGCGACCGTAATAGTCTTGAACGATGTCATGCATGATGGAGGTCCTGATAATTAAAATGGCATTACAAAGTCAGTCGTTGCGACGGCTGCGGTTCTTACAGTTCGGATAATCTGAATCTGAATAAATCAGACGGGCCGTCTGTCGAACACCACCATCGCGATGCCGCCCAGAATCGCTGCCGAGGCCAGCATCAACAGCAAGGTTATCGGCTCATGCAGGAACAGCAAGCCCGCCAGCGCCGCGATCACCGGCACGCTCAATTGCACCGCGGCAGCACGGGTTGCCGTCAATCCGCGCAAGGCCGTGTACCAGACGGCATAACCGAGGCCCGAGGCAAGCGCACCGGACAGCACTGCATACATGATTCCGGGTCCATCGAGTTGCTGTTGCGCCAGCAGCGCGCCACCCAGCAGCACCGACAATGGCGCGGCGCGCAAGAAATTGCCGGCTGTGGCGCCGACTGGATCGATCACGCCGCGCCCGCGCAGCGAATAGATGCCCCAAGCGACGCCGGCTGACAACATTAGCAATGCGGCTCCCAGCGGCGGTGCCGACAAACCTGGCAACATTACGGCAAGCAGTCCGGCAAGGGCCAGCAACAAGCCGCCCGTCTGGCGCACACTGAGTCGCTCTCCGGCCCACCATCCTGCCAGTATCATGGTCGCTTGTACCGCGCCGAACAGCAACAAGGCTCCGGTGCCGGTCGTCAAACTGGTATACGCAAACGAAAAGCCGCCGGCGTAGGCAAACAACGCAATCGCCGATGGCCAGTTGCCGCCAATAGCGCCAATACCGCCAACGCCGCGCTTGCTGCCGGCAGTTGCTTCGCCGCGCCGGAACTGGACCAGCAAGCTCAGCATCAGCGCACCGGACAGCAAACGGATCGCAGTGAAGCTGGCGGGATCAATAAAGGTTTGTTGAAAAGCAAGACGGCACAGCACCGAATTGCCGGCAAAAGCCAGCATCGCAAACAGGGTCAGCAGAATCATGCGGGTGATGGACATGATTGATCCTGAATCCTAAACCGGCGTTCGCATGCTGACGAACTCCTCCGCCAGGGTCGGATGAATGCCGATGGTGGCGTCGAATTGCGCCTTGGTGGCATTGCATTGCAGCGCCACCGCAAATCCCTGCACTATCTCACCAGCATCCGGGCCCATCATGTGCACGCCCAGCACCCGGTCGCTGTCGGCATCGACCACCAGCTTCATGAAAGTGCGTTCCGTCGAGCTGGACAAGGTGTGTTTCAGCGCCCTGAATTCGCTCTTGAAAATAGTCACAGTGTCGAATTTCTTGCGCGCATCCTGTTCGGTCAATCCTACGGTGGCCACGTTTGGGTGACTGAAAACAGCAGTCGGAATGTTTTCGTATGACAAATGCCCTTCCCCTTGCTGACCTTGCTGGAACAGATGTGCCACCACCATCATCCCTTCGGCCAGCGCCACCGGCGTCAGGGCAACGCGGTCGATCACGTCGCCGATCGCATAGATCGATGCGACGCTGGTCTGGAATTGATCATCGACGATGATGGAGCCGTTTTCGCGCACCGCAATCCCGGCTTTTTCGAGGCCAAGATGTGCGGTGTTGACATCGCGTCCGGTGGCAAACAGCACGCACTCTGCATCGATTTCGTGCCCTCGGCCCAATTGACTCAACTGCAATCTCTTAACATCGCTATCGGCATGTATGGACTCGATGACCGTATCGAACCTGACGTCGATGCCTTTCTTGATCATTTCGGCGGCCAGGAACGGTCCCAGGTCATGATCCATTGACCGCAGCAAGCGGCTGCCGCGATAGACCAGCGTGACCTTGCTGCCCAGGCCGTTCAGGATGGATGCCAGTTCGACCGCGATGTAACCGCCGCCGCTGACTACTGCACGCGCCGGCAATCGATCCAAGTGGAAAAATTCGTCGGAAGTGATGCCTTGCTCGCAGCCCGGAAAGTCCGGCCGGGTCGGACGTCCGCCGGTGGCGATCAGGATGTAGCGCGCGCAGATACGGCGACCGTCGACCACTACGGTATGCGCATCCTCGATCTGGGCGTGTCCATCCAGCACCTCGACCGATGCCTGCTCCAGCATTTTCCGATACACGCCGTTGAGTCGTGCGATTTCTCGGTCCTTGTTGGCCATCAGCGTGGCCCAGTCGAATTTCGCTTCGCCCAGTTGCCAGCCGAAGCCAGCCGCATCGGCGAAATCGACGTGAAAATGGGCCGCGTACGACATCAGCTTCTTCGGGATGCAGCCGAGGTTGACGCAAGTCCCGCCCAGCGCGCTCTTTTCAGCCAGCGCAACCTTCGCGCCGTACTGGGCCGCAAAGCGGCTGGCGCGCACCCCGCCCGAGCCGCCGCCTATGGTAAGCAATTCGTAGTCATAGGTAGTCATGTGAATTTCCTGGTTGTTATGTCATGCAAAAAATCGGATCAATCAAATCGGATCAATCAATATGTTGCGGTGGAAAATCGCAGCTTTGATCGCGTGCTACAAAATGCAGATCGGCAAAGCCGGAACGCGCCCGCTCGCCGGTATTGTCGGTATCGGCAGCAATCGCCAGTTGTGCGGCGCGGATGTGGTCGGTGTCAAAAGCTGCCATGGCGTCGGCCAATACGTCGCGCCGTTCGGTCACCCATGCTCCGGCTTGCGGCGACCCGGAGCGCAGCACGATCATACGGGTGCGGTCGGTGTAGGCGTTGGGGCGCCGGGTGCCGACCGGATAGCGGTTGTCCCAGACGTAGTTGAGCGCGGCATCGGGCACATGATCGCCATAGATGCTCCTTGCCAAACCAAGCTTGGCGCGGGTAGCAAAACTTATGGCCTCGGCTGGAAGCTTGAAGGCGAGATAAACCCGCGCAGCATAATCGTCGCCTTGCTTGGTCGCCATATCGGCGGTTTTGAGCGGGGCATCAATGCGCCAGCGCCAGCACAATATCGGCGTGCGCGCAAGGTCGACAGCAAGCGGTCGCGCCAGCAACGCCATGCTGGCGTTAGCCACGGCCTCCACTGCGGCCACGCCGTCCCAAGAGATCACCCGATACCGGGTAGCAGGCACTCGTTGGTCGAATCGAATCACCTGCCACGGCGCAGGAGGCGAACCAAGCGCAGCATCGAAGCGGCCAACATCATGCGTTTTGTCTTGCGCCAGCACGCTCGCGCAGAGCAGTCCCGACGCCACGAGCATCCACCGGTTACGCATGCGCCGTCTCCAGCCATGTGTCTGGCAGCCATTGCAGATCGGCGGGCTCGTCGATGTCATGGAGCATCGGCTGGTTTTGTACTGTCCAGCCCAATTGTCCCAATCGGCGCAGCGTCTCGAAAGCGACACTGTCGGTGCTCCAGGCCATGTTCGCAAACAGGGATGGGTGGAAACGCTTCAGGCCGAGCAACGCATAGCCGCCATCAAAGGTGGGAGACAACGCGGCATCGGCCTGCCCTAGCGCACTGGCGGCCAGTCGCAGATGGTCAACACTGAGTTGCGGGCAATCGGTGCCGATCAGCAGGACCGATTCGCCGGACGCCAACACGCGTTGCGCCGCGCGCGCCATTTTCTCTCCCAGATCGCCCTCCCCTTGATCCGACCATTGCACCGCATCCGGTAGCGCCAGCGTTTGCCACGCCGGGTCTGCCGCCGGCGGCGTCACGCACAGTTCAACGTGTCCCAGATTGGCGGCCAAGGCTTTGTACAGCGTGTGCTCCAACATGCGCCGCGCCAGATCGGCCGCGCCCTGTGCGCCGAGCGCCGGAATCAGGCGGGTCTTGGCGAATCCTGGCTGCGGCGCCTTGGCGAAAGTCACGATACGGACAGGCGGAACGGATTTCATCGGTACGCCTGAGCCAACTGGCTGGCCGGAACCCCGCGCCAGTATTGCCAGCGCAAGCGCCACATCAGCAGGATCGTGCGCCAGACGCCGTGCGTCTCCCAGCGCCGGCCCGAGGTGGTCACGCAGCGGGTGATGCAGACTGGTCGCGAGATCGCGCGCAAGCGCTTGGACAACTCGACGTCTTCCATCAATGGCTGGTCCGGAAATCCGCCCACCGTATCGAAAGCAGCACGGGTGACAAACATGGCCTGATCGCCGGTGGCGATGCCGGTCAGGCGGGAGCGCAGATTCATCATGCGTCCGACTACCTGTAGCATGAATGGACGCCCGGCGATGCAGACATCGAAGCGGCCCCAGTGTTGGCTGCCAGACAAGGCCTGCGCAACCAGCGCGCCGGCCCCATCCGGCAATTGGGTATCGGCATGCAGGAACAACAGCATCGCACCGCTGGCACGAGCGGCGCCGGCATTCATTTGCCGGGCCCGGCCATGCGCTGCGCGCACCAGCGTGAAGCCGGCGCATTGCGCAATCTCAGCCGAACCATCGTCGCTGCCGCCGTCGGCAATGATGACTTCGCAGCCGTGCCGCAACATTGGCAGCAGCCGTTCCAGTAGCAGCGGCAGCGCCTGCGCTTCATTCAACACCGGGACGATGATCGAAAGTTTCATGGTGTGTGTTTTACGCTTGAATTGAGTTGCCAGTTGTAGTCGAGGAAATCAATCGGAATTTCGCCTGCCGACAGACGCTTGGCGGTTTCTACATCCAACCCCATGGACTGACGGTAGATCGAGAGAAAGCGTCCGAGGCTGTTGGCGTCGCGCCAGCCCTTTTCGAAGTCTTCCCGATACCACTTGAAGATACTCGAAACCTTCAAGGTATTTCCATCGAGCCTGTTGCGGCTGCGATCGGACAGGAATTTTTTCGTTGCGTCTTCCAACTGGGCATTCAACCGATCGGCCGCATACGCTTCTGGCCGCAGTGCTGGACAACCAATGCTGGCGCAATTAACGGCGAAATGGATGCGCGGATCGTTGTAGCGGCCGGAGCCGCGTATCAAACCATGCTCGATATCGTCGAGCGAGCGCGTTTCGTCCAGCAGTGGGATGAAGCGTTTTTTCCACGGCGATTGCAGGAACGAACCCAAATCCTTGATCGAGGCTAGGCCCGGGTAGCCGGTCAGCACCAGCTCCACGGTCCAGGCGTTGTAGCTGTTGATCAGAAAGGCCAGTTGCGCCGATGTGCTCCATTTATCGAAATCCGCACGGGCGACGCCGGAGGTGCTGTCCAGGTATTTTTTGAGCGTTCCGCGCTCCGCCTTCAGGCCCGCGTAGTCGACCTGTGTAACCTGACCGCCGCGCACAGAAGTGACGTGCTGCTTGAGTAATGCATCCCAGCTGGAATGATCGAATCCGGCTGCCTGCGCCGGCAGCGCAAAGACCAGGCCTTGCAGCACCAGCAGCGCCATCATGATTGTTCGTATCATGTTTTACCCTCGCTTCCAGGTGTGATAACGCCCCAGCCACGCCAATACCCGCTGCGGTGCATGTGCCCGTTTCCATTCCCCTGCGACGTATTTGTTGGCCTCGGCCAGCGTCGGATAGGTGTGAATCGTGCCGAGGATCTTGTTCAGTCCGAGTCCATGCTTCATCGCCAGCACGAATTCAGCCAGCAGATCGGCCGCGTGCTCGCCGACGATGGTCACGCCCAGAATCTTATCCTTGCCCGGCACCGTCAACACCTTGACGAAGCCGTGCGCGGTGCCATCGGCGATGGCGCGATCCAAGTCGTCAAGCCCGTATTTAGTGACTTCATAGGCAACGCCTTTTTCCTTCGCTTCCTGTTCGTTGAGGCCGACCCGGGCCACTTCCGGTTCTATGAAGGTGGCCCAGGGAATCACCGAATAGTCCACCTTGAATTTCTTGAAATCGCCGAACAGCGCATTGACCGCCGCATACCAGGCCTGATGCGCGGCAGTATGGGTGAATTGATAAGGGCCGGCGACGTCGCCGGCGGCGAAGATATTCGGATACAGGGTTTCCAGATAGTCGTTGGTCACCACAGTGCGCTGTGTTTCAACACCCAGCTGCTCCAGTCCATACCCCGAAAGTCGCGCCACGCGTCCGACAGCGCACAAAAGCGCGTCGAACTCGATGCGCAGCTCGGTGCCACCGTGTTCGACGACGATGAACTTGCTCTCGCGTCCATCCACCGATTCCCGCTCGCAGCGCAATGCCTTGTGGCCGGTCAGAACGTCCACGCCATCGCGCGTGAGCGCATCGCGCGCCAGTGCGGAGACTTCCTCGTCTTCGCGGATCATGATGCGTGGCGCCATTTCAATCTGCGTGACCTTGGAACCCAGGCGGGCGAAACTCTGCGCCAGTTCGCAGCCGATCGGCCCGCCGCCCAGCACTACCAAACGGGCTGGCGGCGCGTCCAGCTTGGCGAATTCGTCCCATAGCGTGTCGCTTGTCACGTAACCAACGTCGTCCAGACCGGGCAGCGGTGGCACAAACGGCTGGGCGCCGGTGGCAATCACGATGCTGCGGGTGGTCAGGCGTTGAATTTTGTTATCCCCCTCGCCATCATTGAGCGTCACCTCCACGGTCCAGGGATCGACGATGCGGGCGTATCCCTGCAGCACTTCCACGCCCAATTCGGTGTAGCGTTCCACGCTGTCGTGCGGTGCCACGGCGCGGATGATTTGATGCACACGCTCCATTACCTTGCGGAAGCTGAAATCCGGCTCGGTCGAGGTCAGGCCGTAGTGTTCGCCGTGCCGCATCGTGTGGGCGACGCGGGCCGACTTGATCAGCGCCTTGCTCGGCACGCAGCCGTAGTTCAGGCAATCGCCGCCCATCTTGTGCGCTTCGATCAGCGTCACCTTGGCCTTTACCGCAGCGCCGATGTAAGCGGAAACCAGGCCGGCTGCGCCAGCGCCGATCACGATCAGATTCCGGTCGAATTTTTGCGGCCGTTGCCACTTCGCATACACCCGACGGCCTTGCAGCCATCCGGTGATTTTTTTGGCGACGATCGGAAATATCCCCAGCAGCGCGAAAGAAAACAGCAAGCCGGGCGACAGGATGCCGGACAGGCTCTGCAATTGCGCCAGCTGGGTGCCGGCATTCACGAATACCACGGTTCCGGCCAGCATCCCGAGTTGGCTGACCCAGTAAAACGTGCGGGCGCGCATCGGTGTCAGCCCCATCAGCAGATTGATCAGAAAAAATGGAAACACCGGCACCAGACGCAAGGTGAACAGGTACAGCGCACCGTCTTTGGCGACACCGTTGTTGATCGCTCCCAGCTTGTCGCCGAAGCGGCGCTGCACCGTGCCGCGCAGCACGAAGCGCGCAGCGAGGAACGCAAGTGTGGCGCCGATGCTGGAAGCAAACGAGACCAGCAGCGTACCGACAGCCAGGCCGAACAGCGCTCCCATCGCCAAAGTCATGATCAACGCACCCGGCAAAGACAGCGCGGTGACCAGCACATACAACGCGAAAGCGATTGAAGCAATTAACCACGGAGACTGCGCTTTGAGCGCGGCGAAATCGCCCTGGCTCTGCTTGAGCGACTCCAGCGTCAGGAAGCGGTCCAGATCGAACGCGAAGAAGCTGACGACCAGGGCTGCAATCAATAAAACGAGCAGGGATCGTTTCATGCTGCGTTGCTTTCATCTTGCAATGCGCCGCCGCAACTGCTGCCCTGGCCAGCGGTGCAACCGTAGCAATGGCCGGCGACCCGGATCGTCCGCCCGGCCGGATCATCGTTCAGCAAATGGCGCAGATGTGGCCGCCCATCGCGCAATTGCGCCAATGGCGAAGCGGAAGGCAGGGATAATCCCAGTTGCTGATTGAAGTCGCAGTCATACAGAAAGCCTTTCCAGTCGACGCTGACCAGGTTGCGGCACATCACACCATCGAGGTTGGCGGCGGCGAAGTTCTCCTTCAGCAAACGCATGTAATCGCTGAACTGCCCTTTGGATATCAGGGTTGAGCCAAAGCGCTGTATTGGCATGTTGACCAGTGCGAACAACTCGTTGAACACAATGCCGAAATGACTGAACAACTCACGCTTGTAGTCGGCCTGCAGCTTCACTTGATCCGGCGGCAGCGATGCGCCCTGCGGGTTGTAGACCAGATTGAGGGTCAAATCGGAACCTTCGCGGCCGTAACCCAACGCATTGAGTTTTTGCAGCGCTGCGATGCTCTTGTCGAACACGCCTTCGCCGCGCTGCTTGTCCACGTTCGCCAGCGAGTAGCACGGCAGCGACGCGACCACCTCGACCTGATGTTCGGCCAGAAACTCGGCCAGATCCTCTTGATCCGGCTCGAACAGTATTGTTAAATTGCAGCGGTCGATCACTTTCACCCCCAACGCGCTCGCTTCGCGCACCAGTTGCCTGAAGCCTTCGTGCAATTCGGGTGCGCCGCCGGTCAGGTCCAGCGTGGTGATACCGCGCGCGTTGAGCACCGACGGGATCAGGGCCAGGTTTGCAGCATCCATCATCTCGGTGCGGTTCGGCCCGGCATTGACGTGGCAATGCACGCAGGTCTGGTTGCAGCGATAGCCAAGATTGACCTGTAAAGTGGTGAGTTGGTGGCGGCTCAGTGGCGGGAATTCAGTCGCCTGAAGCAATGGCAGGGTGGCGTGCATGTGGGTCCTCGATGGTTGTGATGATGGCTACCATTTGATGTCCGGTAGCTGCAATTGCATTCCTAGTCGAAACAGCTTGCTGAGTTCTTACACATCCCTTGCGTTTTTTCGTAACTTATCACGCCTCTGTCGCTGCTGCCTCGTGTAAGAAATCGTCAGTCAGCCCCGACTGCTGGATAAATGCCAGATCATTGAGTGCCAGTAGTGCAGGCCTGTTGTGCCTGCGGCCCGGTGCAGACACAACAGGCCTGCGCTACTGAAATAGGGAGAAGTTACGATGGGGTTAACACTCGGCTGGTTGGGAAAAGGTCTGGCACGGTTTCTTACCCGAACCACGCATGTGCATGGCACCGGACCGGTAACCGCCCCGGATCGCTTGCTCACGTGCCTTGAGCCGGGCGACGTGCTGCTAGTCGAGGGCAACAGCCGCGTCAGTAGCGCGATCAAGTACCTGACCCAGTCGACCTGGTCACATGCTGCGCTCTTTGTCGGCACCCATCTGGCCGAAGCGGGCGGCAATCCCGATCACTGCTTTATCGAGGCCGACATGAGCGATGGAGTGCGCAGCGTCGGCATCGGCGAATTTGCCGGCTTGCATACCCGCATTTGCCGCCCGGTGGGATTGCGCGAGTCGGATTGCCGCAAGCTGACGGCGTTCGCCATCGCGCATCTGGGCAATCAGTACGATCTGCGTAACGTCATTGATCTCGCGCGCTATCTGCTGCCGACCCCGCCGGTTCCGTTACAGTTTCGTCGCCGCATGCTGGCACTGGGCAGCGGCGACCCGACCCGCGCCATCTGCTCGACGCTGATTGCGCAGGCGTTCCAGTCGATTCGTTACCCGATCTTGCCGATCACCGACAGCCGTAACGCCGACCGCCCGGATTGTCCGGCATGTATCGAGGAAATCCTGCGGGTGCGTCACCACAGCTTGTTCGCGCCGCGCGACTTCGATGTCTCGCCTTACTTCCAGGTCATCAAGCCGACTCTTGCTGCCGGCTTTGACTTCAATGCGCTGCTTTGGGGCGATATCCCGCCTGCCGTAAGGCAGAGTATTGCCAGCGGCAAGTCAGATATCAATAATTCCTGCTGATAGAATGCGCCATGAATTTTTCCTATTTCGGCACACCAGGCGGCCTCTCGCGCCGGATTTACGCGGCCTTTCTCCTTGCCGCAGTGATCCCCACCGCACTGGCTGGGGCCATTGGCGTCTACCTCTCGCTGCAAGCCCTGAAAAACGAGACCCTGCGCAATCTCAATCAGGAAGTCACCATTCGCTCGCAAGGTATCGGCCGCTTTTTCGACCAGTTGTCAACCGAACTGCTGTATCTGGCCAATACCCGCGGACTGGTCGATCTGGTTGCAGCCAGACAAACGAAAGATACCTGGCTGCTCCAGAATGCGACCATACGGCTGGAGCGCGACTATGCGGTGCTGGCCAGCATTTATCCCCACATTTACCAAATTCGTCTGATCGCTGCTGGCGGTCAGGAATTGGTCCGCGTCGATCGCAAGCCGCAAGGGGTTTATGTTGTGCCTCGCGACGAACTGCAATCCAAAAACGATCGCTACTATTTTCGCGACGCCATGGGTGTCAAACTCGGGCAGATCTACGTATCACCGCTGGACCTGAATGTTGAATTCGGCAAAATAGAAAAACCGGAGCGTCCGGTGATTCGGATCGCCACCCCTGTGGCGGGGCCAAACGGAAACAAGATTGGCGTCTTGATCATCAATCTGCACGCGGACATTCTTCTGGAGCAAATTCAACAAATGGCCGATGCTCGCCGGGGAACAGCCTATCTGCTGGACAACCAGGGCCACTACGTCAGCCGGTCAGCCGACGGCGAAGCTGGCGCCTTTTCGATGGAACCCGTCGCGAAGTTAAGCAGCATCTTCCCGGCGAGCATCGCCAGAAACCTGCTTGAAAGCGGCACCTCACCGAATCTCGGCGAAGGTTGGATTGTTGCACATGCACCGATCGATTACGCGCCTCAAGCCATTGCGGAGAACTCGAAAGGCAGGTGGCGCATCGCACTTGCCTTCCCGGAGCGCGACTTGTTTCTGGCAGTCGTCAATTTATACCTTCTTTACGCGGCTCTGTTTGCTGCGCTGCTCGTTACAGCCATTAGCGGATACGCCCTCTCGCGGCGACTGTTGCGACCGCTCGAAGACTTGTCCAAGGAGACCGATGCAATTACCGGCGGCGATTTCACCCGCAAGGTTTCCGTCACCGGCAGTGACGAAATCGCAGCGCTGGGCAACAAGTTCAACAGCATGGCAAACCGTTTGCAGGAATCGTCACAGGTTATCAACGCCCATCGCGATCGACTGGAACAAGAGGTCCGCGCCCAAACACGCGAACTTGAGCATGAACGCGCCTACCTCGAAGCCGTGATCGAGCATACGGCAGACGGCATTCTCGTCATCGACCGCCAAGGAGACATTCGTCTGCTCAACCCTGCGGCTGTCCGTTTGCTCGGCGGCCGGCCGACCCTGCTTGGTACCCGTATTGCGCTTTTCTGGCCGCAATGGTTAGAGATCGCCAATGACGCCATGCATGCGCCGCTGCGTTGCGATGTGCAACTGCCCGAGCAGGTAGTCTCGCTTGCCATTACGCCGACTTCCGCTGGCTTCATCGTGGTTGCGCGTGATGTAAGCCGCGAGCGGGAGATACAGGACGAGCGGCGCGAACTGGACCGCCAGATGTTCCAGATGGAAAAGCTCACTACTCTTGGGGAACTGGCCATGGGCCTGGCCCACGAAATCGGCAACCCGCTGGCCGGCATGAAAGCCGTGGCGCAGGCCATGCAGTATGAAGAGGACATCCCGCCGGGCTTGATCGAGGCTCTCAAGCGAATAGAGAATGAAGTGGATCGTCTTTCCAATTTCCTGCGCAGTTTCCATGGCTTTGCAGCCCCCCAGGCGACTCTCTCGGAACCCTGCGACCTTGGTCATATCCTTGATGACGTGCTGTTCTGGACACGCAAGGATGCCAGGAGCCGGGACATATCCTTCGATCTGAAGGGTGTCGATAGCTTCCCCCCATTATTGGCCGACCCTCACCAAATGAAACAGGTCTTCCTCAACCTGCTGATGAATGCGGTACATGCGCTGCCGGAGGGTGGAAATGTGACAGTGAACGCAGCAATCGAGAACGGCAAGGCCAGAATCGACGTTATTGATACGGGTGTTGGGATTGAGGCCGATGTCCTGGATCGAGTCTTTGAGCCATTTTTCACTACACGCCGCGAAGGCACCGGTCTGGGCCTGGCCATCGTGCGCAAGATTGCCGAGCAACATGGCGGCACAATTGAAGTAAGCAGTACGCGTGGGCATGGAACCTGCTTCTCGATTACCTGGCCTCTTGCTGGAAACCGATATGTCTGATCCCATACTCATCGTTGAAGACGACAACACCATCCGGGTGACGGTCGGCAATTTTTTGGCTCGCCAGGGGTTCGATGTCGAACTGGCCGAAAACGGCAAGCAAGCGCTAGCCTTGCTGAAAGAGCGCATGTTCAGTTTGATCCTGCTCGATTTGCGCTTGCCCGACATGAACGGCCTGGACATCTTGGCCAGAGTCAGGGAGTCAGACGACCAACCGCTGGTTGTCATCATGACCGCCTACCCGGAAGTGCGAACCGCAGTGGCAGCGCTGAAAGCGGGAGCCTACGACTACATCAACAAACCATTCGACCTAGAAGATCTGCTGGAACTGATCCGACGTGCCGTTGAAACCCAGCGACTGCGGCGCGAGGTCGCCTGGCGTCGCGCCCAGTCGGCTACCTGTGAGATCGAAGGCTTGATCGGATCCAGCGCGCCTTTCAAAAACATGCTCGACATGACCGCCAAAATTGCCTCGGCGGGAAAAGTCCCGGTACTTATCCGTGGCGAGTCGGGCACCGGCAAAGAGGGGGTGGCGCAGGCAATCCACTGCCGCTCCCCGCGTGCCGAGGGACCCTGGGTAACGCTGAACTGCTCGGCGTTGCCGGAAGGATTGCTGGAATCCGAAATGTTTGGTCATGAGCGCGGCGCATTTACCGACGCCAAGCAGATGAAACGAGGCTTGCTTGAACTGGCGGACGGCGGCACCCTGTTTCTCGATGAAATCGGCGACCTGGCGCTGGCCCTGCAACCCAAGCTGCTGCGGGTTTTGGAAACCCAGGCATTCCGCCGTCTCGGCGGCCAGAAGGAAATCCGTGTCGATGTACGTTTTGTGTCAGCGACCCATCGCGATTTGCCTGCGATGGTGCAGGCCGGTCAGTTCCGAGAAGATCTCTACTACCGCCTGAATGTAGGCGCCATTGATCTCCCGGCGCTGCGGGAGCGCCAAGAGGACATCATGCCTCTGGCCCGCCATTTTCTAGCGAAAATGGCGCCCGTCATAGGCATTGATTCCCCAGGACTTGATGCAGCGCTTGAACCGCTGCTGAAAGCCTATCGTTGGCCGGGCAACGTGCGGGAACTGCGCAATGTCATTGAGCGCGCCGCAACCCTCTCCATGGGACAGGTTATCTCGGTGCAGCAAATGCCGAAAGAAATTATTGGCAACAGCGCGCTGCAGGTGCCGGAAAGTCCCAAACTCACGACAACGATTCGCCTTCTGGCTGCATTCGAAGCCGACTACATCCGTCACGTCCTGCATCTCTGCAACGATAACAAGACACAAGCAGCAGAGCTGCTTGGGATTACCCGCTTGACCCTGCGCAACAAGTTGCGGGGCCACGGCGAAACACGGGACGCTTGATTCCGATCTAAAAATAACCGGTCAATAATTAACCGCATGGTCAGTTTTTGACCGGAAAAAGAGTTATTTCATACCGGAATCACCCATGAATCAGTAATATCCGGCCTGGCATAGACATTGCATATCCCTTCGTATTGTAGGGCTGTTCCTACAGCTCTTCATTACACAGGGATGAATATGAAAAACCAGCATCGCAAGCGCTTTACGCAAGCACTGGAAGCTATTGGACTGGCAACGGCTGTAACGTTGACATTCGGTGTGCAACCTGCTATCGCCCAGAACAAGGCTCCTGATCTTGCTCCCATGCCCGCAGTCAAACCGGGCAATGCGGCAATGATCGAACTGGGTAAACACTTCTTTTTTGATCCTCGCCTTTCCGGCGACTGGGGCGTTTCCTGCGCCACTTGCCACGACCCGAAAAAAGGCTGGGGCGATGGTCAGGCTTTGTCCACCGGCTATCCGTCAATGGAATACTTCCGTAACGCGCCAACCGTGCTCAACAGCAAGCACCGCGCTCGTTTCATGTGGGATGGCCGCCTCGATGGCTCCGATGCCGGAACCTTGGTGCGCGACATGATTACCGAAGCCCACACCATGAATATGGATGGCCGTCTAATGCAGGAGCGCCTGCAGCAGGTTCCTGAATACGACGCTATGTGGAAAAAGTGGCGCAATGATGACATCAACGGCATGCGGGTTTTCAATGTCATTGGTGAATTCATCAAGAGCCTGGAAACCACCAATGCGCCGTTCGACAAATTCGCCAAGGGCGACAACGGTGCCATTAGTACCGAAGCCAAGGCAGGCTACCAGTTGTTTAAGGGCAAGGCCAATTGCGTCGCCTGTCACAGCGGCGCCATCGGCTCCGATGGCCAACTGCACAACACCGGCGTGCCGGAAAACCCCGATGTTCTGAAGAATCCGCTGCGCACGATCACCATGCTGCGCTATTACGCCACCAGCGGCCTGCCGAACTACATGAATACCCGCACCGACGTCGGTTCCTACGCCATCACCAAGGACCCGAAGGATATAGGCAAGTTCCAGACGGCGCAGTTGCGCGAACTCAAATACACGGCGCCCTACATGCATAACGGCATGTTCAAGAGTCTTGACGATGTCGTGGCTTTCTACAACCAGGGCGGCGGCAAGGGTTCAGTGCTCAAACCGTTGAATTTGTCGGTCAGTGAGCAGAAATCCCTCGTGGCCTTCCTGTTGACCCTGTCCGGCGACCCCGTCACCGTCAAGGACCCGGGCCAGCCCGACATCCAGGTCCGTACTTTCGGCAAGAACTGAGGAAGACACCATGAAAAACAGCAACATACTTAAACTGTCAGTTCTGGCAGTCTCGATCGTGGTGGCCATGACTGCCACGGCGGCAGGCAAAGATGGCTATGCACCGCTGGCACCGCTGCCGCCGGTCCCGATTCCCAAGGACAATCCGCAGACCCCGGAAAAAATTGCGCTGGGCAAGCAACTCTTCTGGGAAAGCCGCCTTTCAGGTGATGGCTCCATGCCCTGCGTCTCCTGTCACCTGCCACCTCTGGGCTGGGGCGATGGCGGCCAGATTTCGCGCGGATACCCGGGCACCAAGCATTGGCGTAACTCCCAGACCATCATCAATTCAGCCTACTACAACAAGCTGTTCTGGGAGGGCAGCGTCACCAGCCTCGAAGCGCAGGCACCGTCTGCGGCGGAAGGTGGCGTAGCTGGCAATGGCGACCGCTCGACGATGGAAATGCGTCTGCGATTCATCCCGGAATACGTTGAATCGTTTAAAAAAGTATTCGGCAGCCCATGGCCGCGCATGAACGATGCATATCGCGCCATCGCCTCTTATCAACGCACGGTAGTATCGGACGCCAGCAAGGTGCCATTTGATCGTTACGCCAAAGGCGACAAAAAAGCATTGAACGCTTCACAATTAGCGGGCATGAAGTTATACAACGGCAAGGCTGCCTGCATCCAGTGTCACAACGGGGCACTCGCGTCCGACGAAAAATATTACGACATCGGTCTACCGGATTTCCCAGGCTTCAAAGATGAGCCGCTCTATCAGGTCACCCACCGCTGGGAAAACTATCAAAAAGGCGTTTCAGAACAGAAATATCGCGACGCAGATAAGGACTACGGCTTGTATTTCCGGACCAAGAATGAGAAGGATATCGGCAAGTTCCGAACCCCATCGCTGCGGGAAGTGAAATATACCGGCCCCTATATGCATAACGGTGTGTTCAAGAACCTGCAAGAAGTCGTCAATTTCTATGACGGTGGCGGCGGAAAAGGAACCAACAAGTCGCCACTTATGAAGCCACTAAATCTCTCTGCGCAGGAAAAGAAAGATCTAGTCTCATTCGTCGAGGCCCTGTCCATGACCGAGCCTCTGATTCATGACGACCCGAAACTGCCGGGCGACTATCAGCCGCTGCCGGCGCCGGTGAAATAAGGAGCAATTAAAATGAACAAAAAAACCATTCAAGTGCATTCGTCCGACGAGCACACCCGTGAGCACGAGGGGCGTGCATGCATGAGTCGCCGGCATTTCCTGCTATCCGGCGGCGCTGCTGTGGTCTTGATCAGCCTCGGCAGTTTTCCAGGCATGGCCGAAGCCGCACAGGCACTGAAATCCGATTATCCCCACCAGAAGATTGGTAGCCTGTCGGCTCTAAAAAACGGTATTCCATTGGATTTCAATTACCCATATCCAGATATACGCAACATCTTGGTCAAGCTGGGTGTTCCCGCCGGCGGCGGTATCGGCGCCGGTAACGATATCGTCGCCTTTAACCAGCAATGCACCCACATGGGCGGTCCGCTGGATGGCACTTACAAGGCGGAACACCAAGTCCTTGGACCCTGCCCGCTGCACCTTACTACCTTCGATTTGACCCGCCATGGCATGGTTTCTGCCGGCCACGCCACCGAGAGTTTGCCGCAGATCGTGCTGGAGATAAAAGGGGATGACATCTACGCCGTCGGCGTGATGGGCCTCGTGTATGGCTACAGCGCCATGACGACCAAGCGCACCACATAAGGAGAACAGTATGAGTAAAGAAGTGAAATACACTGCCAAAGATTTTGTTCCGCTACCTCCGAAGGACGCAGATGTCCTGACCACAGCTTGTGACTATTGCACGGTGGCCTGCGGCTACAAAGTCTATCGCTGGCCGGTGGGCAAGGAAGGCGGTGCCAAAGCTGCACAGAACGCCCTAAAGGCCGACTTCCCGCATCAGCAGATGATGAGTAGTTGGATCAGCCCGGCTCAACATAACATTGTCAGTTTCAAAGGTAAGCAGCACCACGTTGTTGTGGTGCCGGACAAGGACGCTACCGTGGTCAACGTCGGCGGTAATCACTCTATCCGTGGCGGTACTCTGGCCGAGAAGTGCTACAACCCGGACAACCGTACCCGCGAGCGCCTGCAGCACCCAATGATCCGGGTCAACGGCAAGCTGACCCCAGTCAGTTGGGACCTTGCCACCGAAGCGATGGCCGACATTTCAAAGTACATAATCGCCAAATACGGAGAGCATGCGTGGGCAGTCAAATCCCATTCATACCAATACTTTGAGAACGTCTACGCGATCACCAAGCTGGCTATGACCAGCATCGGCACGCCGGCTTTCGCCTGGCACGACAAGTGTTCGGCCACCAACGACGCGACCGGCCTCGACGATGCGGGCATCGACTCTTTCGCTTCCAGCTATCAGGACTGGGCCGATTCCGAAGTTGCCTTCCTGTCTGGCGTCGATCCTTACGAGACGAAAACGGTATTGTTTACCTCGCACATGATGCCAGGCGACAAGAAGTTTATTTACGTTACCCCACACCAGACAACGGGTGTCGCGTGGTCGCTTCGAGAAGGACGCGGCCTGTGGCTGCCAATCATTCCCGGCACCGATACCGTACTGCACCTGGCACTGGCACGCATCATCATCGAGAACAAGTGGCAGGATCAGGCGTTCATCGACAAGTGGATCGCCAATTCCTGGGAGGTGGATGAAGGCTACGGACGCGGCACGCGCAATACCGGCTGGCAGTGGCGCACTACCTGGGGTACTTGGCAGTCCGATTGGCCCGACTACCAGAAATTCATCCTTTCGCAAGAAGAATCAAAACTCGATGTGGCGGCGAAGATCACCGGCCTCAATCCGGACGACATCAAGAAGGCCGCCGAGTGGATCGCAAAACCCAAAGCCGATGGATCGCACCCGAAAGCCTCATTTATGTGCGAAAAAGGCAACTACTGGTCGAATAACTACATGAACTCCGCCTCATTCGCCGCGATCGGACTGATTTGCGGCGCCGGCAATCGGTCGGGGCGCATGATTTCCCGCGGCGGTGGCCACCAACGTGGCGGTCTGTCTGCCGGCGGCGGCTCCGGCTGGCTGTCGCCGGAGAAACATCCAGGGCGGCGCAAAAAGAGTTTCAATCTAGACCTCTGGCTGATGGAAGGTAACATGCGCTTCGCCTGGGTGATCGGCACCACTTGGATCGCCGCCATGATGGGTTCGAATGCGTTGGAGAAAAAGATGCGCGAACTGACCAGCGAGAACCCGCATCAGATCACCAGCCTGGATCGTGCGGCAATTTTTGAAACGCTAAAGAAGCGTGTCGACTCGGGCGGGATGGTGATGGCCAACACCGATCTCTATCCGGTGGCCCCTATCGGTACCGAGTTTTCCGATATCGTCTTTCCGGCCTCATCCTGGGGCGAAGATAACTTCACCCGTTGCAATTCGGAGCGCCGCCTACGTCTCTACAGTAAGTTCTACGACGCCCCGGGCGAGGCCAAGCCAGATTGGTGGATCATCCAGAAATTTGCCCAGACAATGGGCTTCGACAAGGATGGCAGCTATGACTGGAAGGATTCCAACGACGTCTTTGAAGAGGCTGCCCGCTTCTCGCGGGGTGGGGTACTCAATTACCATCCGTTGGCGATGCAGGCCAAGGCGAAAGGCATCAAGGCCCAGGAACTGCTGCGCACCTATGGCACCACTGGTATCCAGACCCCGATCCGTGAGCGCGAAGGCAAGCTGGTTGGTACCGTACGCCTGCATGACCCCGATAACGACTGGGGCGAAATTGAAGGGACCACTGTGCCGCTCAAGGTGATGTCCGCCTTCAACACCCATAGCGGCAAAGCAATCCTGCTCAAGACACCGTGGAAGTACCCGGGCTGGATTCAGTTCTACGAAGCCATCAAGCCGCGTGCAGAGAAGGACGAAATTTGGGTCACTAATGGGCGTGTCAATGAAACCTGGCAATCCGGTTTTGACGACCTTCGCAAGCCCTATCTCTCGCAGCGCTGGCCAGAAGGCTTCATCTTCATTCATCCGGACGATGCGAAGAAAAAAGGTATCGAGTCGGGTGACTATGTCGAAGTGGTGAATGATACGGTGTATATCCAGACCGGCCAGCCGCAAGGAGTGCTGGATGCCGACCTAACCTTCGACCAGTTGATGAAAGACGGACACATCATGACCACGGTTGGAAAATTTCAGACTGTCGCCGTTGTCTCCGACGAGATGCGCCCCGGAGTCGCCCAAGCCAACTTCAATTTTCCGAAGTCGCCTGCCAACGCTGTCGTTTCGGCGGTGCCCGATCCGATGACTAACAACTATCGCTATAAGCTCGGACGCGGCGTACTGAACAAAATCGGTGAGTCGCCCTACAAGCACAGTTTCACGCAGATGAGCCTGAAGCCACGCAATATCGTTTGACCATGTTATGGCGGTACCCGCCGGGTACCGCCTTCACCACTGTTAGGAAAATATTATGAAAAAAATTCTTGCCCTCGCCGTCATGGCCACCTTTTCCCTCCCGGCGCTTGCGGCCGACCAAGCCGCGGCTATGGACCTCGCCAAGAAAAACAACTGTATGGCATGTCACTCCATAGACAAGAAGTTAGTTGGGCCTGCTTGGAACGACATTGGTAAAAAATACGCAGGGGATTCCGCCGCCGCAGAACAACTCATTACCAAGGTCAAGAAAGGTACCAAGGGTACCTGGGGTCCAATTCCAATGCCGCCTAATGCCACAGTCAAGGAGGCCGACATCAAAATTATGGTGGAATACATCCTGACATTGAAGTGATAGATTTCACTGGTTCCACCTCTTTAGAATAGGTGTGGAGCAATCTGTATTGGTTTTTTGTAAAGATATGATTTGATGCTAACTGATGCTTATGGACGCCGAATAGACTATCTTCGCTTATCCGTGACAGATCGTTGCGATTTGCGGTGTGCTTATTGCATACCGCCCGAGTTCGACGATTACGAAATCCGCGAGCGTTGGTTGAGTTTCGATGAAATCATCCGGGTAAGCCGGATATTTGTTGATCTTGGCGTCTCCAGAATCCGCCTCACTGGCGGCGAACCCCTGGTCAGAGCCAGAATTGACGATCTTGCCCAAAGTATCGGGCAACTTCCCGGCTTACACGATCTTTCGGTCAGTACCAATGGCACACGCTTGCAGCAATTTGCCCCCAAGCTCCGGGCCGCCGGCGTAACGCGGCTGAATGTCAGCCTGGACACGCTGTCGCCTGAACGATTTCAGGCATTGACTCGACGCGATGTTCTGCCAGATGTCCTTGCAGGGCTTGAAGTCGCGCGCGAAAGTGGGTTTCGCCTCATTAAAATCAACATGGTCTGGTTGCCGGAAGTCAACGGAGACGAGCTGGACGCCATGATCGAATACTGCATGGCACGCGGTTTCGTCTTGCGCCTGATCGAAAACATGCCCATAGGCGACGCCGCACGCCAGCTCGGCACGTCATCTCTCCAGCCGCTCATTGGACAATTGCGCCAGCGCTTCGATCTGGTCGATCATGTCATCCCTGGCGGCGGCCCGGCGCGTTACCTGACAACTCCGGACCGATCTTTTTCGCTCGGATTTATTACTCCCCTATCCCAGCATTTTTGCGAAACATGCAACCGGGTTCGGGTTTCAGTAACCGGCACGCTGCATCTCTGTCTCGGACAGGAAGACCGCCTTGAACTATTGCCATTGTTGCGCCGGGGAGCAACTGATCAGGAAATTGCTGACGTAATTCGCGATGCAGTCATGCGCAAGCCCAAGCAACACGATTTTCAGACCAATCCCGGCAAGATCATTCGCATCATGGCCTCGACCGGTGGATAAACCGAAATACCGGATTTTCGCCTACGCTCACGAAGTAGACTGCTGTCCCCTCGTGCGTCAATGGAGGTGGCAATGACTTTGCAGGCGTATCAGCTTGCTTGCACGCGCGGCGAGCGACAGCTGTTCAGTGACATCAATTTCGACATCGAAGCGGGTGACGCAATGCGTGTCGCCGGTACTAATGGCAGCGGCAAAACCAGTCTGCTGCGCATGCTGTGCGGACTGGCATTTCCGGCCGCGGGGGAAGTGCGCTGGCACGGCCGCAACATACGCGCAGTGCGCGAAGAATTCTGCAGTCAGATGATCTATCTTGGCCACGCAAACGGCGTGAAAGACGATCTGGTAGCGTGGGAAAACGTCGTCGTCGCTTCAACCCTGTCGGGCAATCCGGTCAGCCGCGATGCAGCGTACGGCGCACTCGAACAGCTCGGTCTGGGCCAAGCCGCCGATCTGCCGACCCGTGCCTTGTCGCAAGGACAACGCAAACGTGTCGCGCTGGCGCGGCTGCTGACCGGTATAAAGGCGACATTGTGGATTCTCGACGAGCCATTTACGGCGCTCGATCAGAACGCGGTCACGCAACTATGCGGCACGCTGAACCAGCACTTGGCACACGGCGGCATGATTATTTACACCACGCATCAGGAAATCGATCTGAGCGCGCAACGCTTGCTGCGCCTCGATCTGAGCCGGGATGCCGCATGCTGAAGGCGCTCAACTGCGTGATCCGGCGCGACCTGTTGCTGGCGTTTCGGCGCCGTTCTGACGTGCTGACCACCTTATTCTTTTTTGTTATTGTGGCGACCCTGTTCCCGCTCGGAGTCGGGCCGGAGCCGGCGCTGCTGCGCACCATGGCGCCGGGCATTCTCTGGGTGGCCGCTCTGCTGGCGTCGATGCTGGCGCTCGGGCGCTTGTTTGCGCTCGATTATGCCGACGGCACGCTGGAACAATTGCTGCTGTCTGCTGAGCCGCTCACGGTGATCGTGATCGGCAAGGTGATTGCGCATTGGCTGGTCTCGGGCTTGCCCCTGGTATTGCTGGCACCTTTGCTCGCGGTACAGTTCGACCTGCCGCGCGCGTCGGTTGCGGTACTGTTTTTCAGCCTGCTGATCGGAACACCGGTATTGAGCCTGATCGGCGCGATCGGTGCCGCGCTGACGCTCGGCGTGCGCGGCGGCGGCGTGCTGGTATCGCTGCTGGTGCTGCCGCTGTATATCCCAGTTCTGATCTTCGGCGCCGGCGCGGTGGGGGCCCAAGCCAGCGGACTTGGCGGCAGCGCACATCTGCTGTTGCTGGGAGGCGTACTGGCAGGCGCGGCGGCGTTAGCGCCATGGGCTACGGCTGCAGCGCTGCGCATTTCTCTCGAATGACATGGCGCAGTATTTGCTTTAACCAGAAGCCATATTCGGATTGCTACGCGATGGCGTTTATTTAGGCCATGCCGGGCGGCACGGCTGTATGTGCCTCTTTCTCATTTCGATAAGTTTGATTATCCGGCTTGCTAGCACCACCGCCTAGCCGTCCGGACCATAATTTTGGGAGCATTACCACCGGTGTCTATCTCCAACAACATTCTTTCCGATAGCGCAGAGTCGAGCCGGATTCGCTGGTTCAAGTATGCGTCGCCTCAGACCTTTTTCCCAATTGCGGGAAAACTGATTCCCTGGTTTTTCGTTATTGCAGTGATCCTTGGCGTGATTGGCTTGTATATCGGCTTCTTCGTCGCACCGACCGATCACCAGCAGGGCGACGCGTACCGCATCATCTTCCTGCACGTACCGGCTGCATGGATGTCGATGTTCGTCTATCTGCTCATGGCGTTTTGGGCCGCCATCGGCCTGGCCTTCAATACGCGCATGTCATCCATGATGGCCAGCGCGCTGGCACCCACCGGCGCCATGTTCACTGTTCTCGCACTGTGGACCGGCGCTTTGTGGGGCAAGCCGACCTGGGGCGCTTGGTGGGTCTGGGATGCACGCCTGACGTCCGAGTTGATCCTGCTGTTTCTGTATGTCGGCTTCATGGCGCTGCAGGCATCCATTGACGAGCCGCGGCGCGCTGACAGGGCCGGCGCGGTGCTGGCACTAGTTGGCGTCATCAATGTTCCGGTCATTTATTTTTCCGTGCAATGGTGGAACACGCTGCATCAGGGCTCGTCGATCAATATGACGAGTGCGCCGACCATGGCGATGACCATGCTGCTGGGCATGCTGCTCATGGCGCTGGCCTTCTGGGCCTACACCATCGCGATGACGTTGCTACGCGTTCGCTGCATCGTGCTGGAGCGTGAGCGGCACACTGACTGGGTCAAGAAATACATGGAGTTAAAAAAATGATTTGGGAAAGCTGGGATGATTTTTTCGCGATGGGCGGCTATGGGTTGTACGTGTGGGGTTCGTTTGTGGTTGTCTTCGGATGCATGGCGGGGGAAGTCCTGCTTTTGACACAGCGCAGCAAAACGATCCGCGCACAACTCGCCAAAGCGCGCACATCCATTGCGCGGCGCACAGAGAACAAACAATGAATCAAAGAATGAAACCAAGGCATAAGCGCCTGATCCTGATCGCCGCTGGTCTGGCTACTCTGGCCTTGGCAGCGTGGCTAGTGCTATCAGCATTTCAGAAGAACCTCGTATTTTTTTTTACGCCGACCCAGATCATGGCCGGCGAAGCGCCGCAAGGTACCAACTTCCGCATGGGCGGGATGGTCGAGAATGGCAGTCTAAAACGACAGCCGGACGGCGTGACCGTGGCTTTCGTCGTGACCGACAAAGTGCAGCGCGTCCGTGTCCATTATCGCGGCAGTCTGCCTGATCTGTTCAAGGAAGGAAAAGGCGTGGTTGCGCAGGGCAAGCTTGGCAATGACAAGGTGTTCCTGGCCGACGAAGTGCTGGCCAAGCATGATGAAAATTACATGCCGCCAGATGCCGCTTATGCAATGAAAAAAGGCGAAGAAGCCAATCAAGCCACCGGTGCTAGTGTTGTCACCGGCGGCAACCAAACCAAGGGTGCAAAATGATTCCTGAACTCGGTAATTTTTCTTTGATGCTGGCGCTGTGCCTGGCGCTGGTACAGGGTGTTCTTCCGATCGCAGGATCGTTTCGCGGCAATGCGCGCTGGATGGCGATGGCGCGTCCGGCTGCAACCGGGCAGTTCGTATTCATTTCTATCGCTTTTGTGTGCCTGATCTATGCGTTTGTCACCAATGATTTTTCGGTGACATATGTTGCATCCAATTCGAATTCGATGTTGCCGATGTATTACCGGATAGCCGGCACCTGGGGCGGCCACGAGGGATCTTTGCTGCTATGGGTTTGGATGCTGGTGTTGTGGACGTTCGCGGTTTCACTGTTCAGCCGCCAGTTGCCGGATGAAACTGTTGCGCGCGTACTCGGTGTGATGGGATTGATCAGCGTCGGCTTCCTGTGCTTCATGCTGTTTACTTCCAATCCGTTTGACCGCCTGTTACCGGGCGCTGTCGATGGACGCGACCTGAATCCGTTACTGCAGGATTTCGGCATGATCATCCATCCACCGTTGCTGTACATGGGCTATGTCGGCTTTTCGGTCGCATTCTCGTTCGCGATTGCGGCACTGATGGGCGGGCAACTCGACGCCGCCTGGGCGCGCTGGTCGCGGCCATGGACGCTGGTGGCGTGGATGTTTTTGACGCTTGGCATATTCATGGGCAGCTTCTGGGCTTACTATGAACTCGGCTGGGGCGGCTGGTGGTTCTGGGATGCAGTGGAAAACGCATCGTTCATGCCTTGGCTGGTCGGCACAGCGCTGATCCATTCGCTGGCCGTTACCGAAAAGCGCGGCAGCTTCAAGAACTGGACTGTGCTGCTTGCCATCATTGCGTTCTCGCTGTCGTTGCTCGGCACCTTCCTGGTGCGTTCCGGCGTACTGACTTCGGTGCATGCATTCGCGACCGATCCGCGCCGCGGCCTGTTTATTCTGGTGTTCCTGGCGATCGTGATCGGCGGCTCGCTGCTGCTGTATGCGTGGCGCGCACCCAAGGTCGGCCTAGGCGGCAAATTCAGTCTTTTCTCTCGAGAATCCTTTCTACTGGTCAATAACGTACTGTTCCTGGCTGCGGCTGGCACAGTTTTGTTGGGCACACTGTATCCGTTGTTTCTGGATGCGCTCGATCTGGGCAAAATCTCGGTTGGCCCGCCGTATTTCGAAGCGGTATTTGTGCCGTTGATGATCCCGATCCTGCTGCTGCTCGCGGTCGGTCCGTTTGTGCGCTGGAAAGACGCGTCCTTCAAGGATGTGCTGCACCGTTTGCGCTGGATCGCGCTGGGCACGGGACTGTTTGCAGTGGCTGCGACGGTGATGTTGGCACCATCGCTGATGGTGGTGGTGGGTGTCACGCTGGCGGTCTGGATCTTTATTGGCACCACGTCCCAGTTGCTGCAGCGCCTGCGCCATGCGCCATCCGGCACCTCGCTATTTAAACGGATTGCCAGTCAACCGCGCAGCTATTGGGGCATGCTGGTGGCGCATGCAGGTATTGGCGTATTCGTGGTAGGTGTAACGATGGTCAATGGTCTGGATGCTGCCAACGACGTCAGCATGCGCATCGGCGACACCACAAGTATCGGCGAATACACCTTCCACTTCACCGATCTGCAAGAAATCAAGGGTCCTAACTTCATCGCGGCACGAGGGACATTCGAGGTCACCTACGGCGGCAAGAAGATTGCGACCATGGTGCCGGAGAAACGGCACTACACCGTGCAAAATATGCCGATGACCGAAGCGGCGATAGACCGGGGCTTTACCCGTGATCTCTACGTATCGCTGGGCGAGGCCACGAGTCAGGACACCTGGGTGGTGCGCGTGCAGCACAAACCTTTTGTGGGCTGGATCTGGGCCGGTTGCCTGATCATGGCTTTTGGTGGCTTTCTAGCGGCATCCGACCGCCGCTATCGGATGGCTGCGCGCAAGCGGCAACAGGCGGTGCAGGAAGCAGTCGGCGGCCATCCAATTAATGCTGTATAGGGCTCCGGGTCATGAAACGATTTCTTTTACCACTCGGCATATTCATCACATTAGTGCTATTTCTCGGCATCGGGCTGCGTTTGAATCCACGTGAAATTCCATCGCCATTTATAGGGAAGCAGGCGCCGGTATTCAAACTGACACAATTGAACGAACCCGGCAAAACCATTTCGCCGCAGGACATGGCAGGCCAGGTCTGGCTTTTGAATGTCTGGGCATCGTGGTGCGTGTCGTGCCGACTGGAGCATCCGGTACTGATGGATTTAGCCAGGCAAGGCGTGGTGCCTATCATCGGCCTCAACTACAAGGACAAGCGTGAAGATGGGACCGGCTGGCTACGTCAGTTCGGCAATCCGTACCAGATGTCCGCATCCGATCTGGATGGCAGGGTCGGCATCGACTACGGCGTGTATGGCGTTCCCGAAACCTTTGTCATCGACAAGCGCGGCGTGATTCGCATGAAGCATACCGGGCCGGTGACACCGGAAGTCATCACTGAAAAACTATTACCTTTGATCAAAGAGTTGAATCGTGCGTAGATTATTTATTGGCTGCATGCTTTTTCTATCGATTGCGCTATCGACTGCGCTCGCCCATGCTGAAGAAGCGCAACCGGTGGCGGCTAATCCCGCTCTGGAAAAGCACGTGATGGCGATATCCGAAGAGCTGCGCTGCCTGGTGTGCCAGAACCAGACCATCGCCGACTCGAACGCCGAACTGGCGATCGACCTGAGAAACCAGGTGCGTGAAATGCTTCAGCAGGGCAAATCAGACCAGGATGTGATCGACTTCATGGTGCAGCGCTACGGCGATTTCGTGCTGTATCGGCCGCCTGTCAAGCCCACCACCTGGCTGCTCTGGTTCGGGCCTTTTTTGCTGCTGTTCGGCGGCATTACTTTCCTCGGCCTGAAATTGCGCCGGGGCCGTGCGCAGGTTGATGCATTGCCGGAAGCAGAAATGCAGCGTGCCGCGGAACTGCTGCGCGCCACCACCTATATCAAGGATACAAAATGACTGCATTTTCGATTCTCGCTGTCCTGTTAACGGCGGGTGCCTTGCTTTTCATTTTGCCGCCGCTGCTGCGCAAAGAGGCTGTCGCGAATCGGCATGCGCTACGCGATGAAGTCAATCTGACGGTGCTGCGCGACGAGTTGCGTGAACTCGATGCAGATCTGGCGGCAGGCACCATCGATGCGCCGGCATATGAGAGCGCAAGGCAGGAATTGGCAAGACGCGTAGCCGAAGACGTGCAGCCCGCCGTAACGAACATCGGATCCACATCAAACAAGCGCTGGGCTGCAGTGGTAACCGGCGTTGCTGTACCGATTGTTGCCGTATCGCTATATTTATTGCTCGGTTCTCCTGCCGGACTCGATCCGACACGGGTTGCGACACCAATGGATCAAGCGCAACAAGTGTCTGAGAAGCAAATCATGGAGATGATTGAGAAGCTCTCGCTACACCTTAAAAATAAACCTAACGATGTTGAAAGCTGGACTATGTTGGCGCGCTCTTACAATGCATTGGGCCGGTTTGGCGAAGCCGCCGATGCGTACGCACACTTGGTGCAACTGGTACCTGGCAGCGCGGAACTGCTGGTCGAATATGCCGATACATTGGCGATGTCTTTAAATAGAAGCTTGCAAGGCGCACCA
Source organism: Burkholderiaceae bacterium (assembly GCA_041736255.1). Classification (GTDB taxonomy): domain Bacteria; phylum Pseudomonadota; class Gammaproteobacteria; order Burkholderiales; family Burkholderiaceae_D; genus AVCC01. The sequence continues at coordinate 13,665 of JBGSTZ010000059.1, read as the reverse complement.
GAAAAACTGATCACCCGTGCATTGATAGCCGACCCAAAAAATATTAATGCACTTGTCTTGTCTGGCAGCGCAGCATTCGAGCGGAGTGACTATCAAGGTGCGGTTATGCAATGGAAAAAAATCTTGGTCTTGGTGTCGCCAGAGTCTGACATCGCACGTTCGACCATGAGTAGCATTGGCGAGGCGCAAGGACTGGCCGACTAACCGGCCGCCGCACCAGTTACGCGGGCGGTGCCGGTAGTCACAGCCGCCGAAGTAGTGGCGACCCGACCCGCGCCATCTGCTCGACGCTGATTGCGCAGGCGTTCCAGTCGATTCGTTACCCGATCTTGCCGATCACCGACAGCCACAACGCGAACCGCCCGGATTGCCCTGCTTGTATCGAGGAAATCCTGCGGGTGCGCCACCACAGCCTGTTCGCGCCGCGCGACTTCGATGTTTCACCGTACTTCCAAATCATCAAGCCGACTATTGCTGCCGGCTTCAACTTCAATGCGCTGCTTTGGGGCGATACGCCGCTTGCCGCTGCAATCTGCGCGCCGTAAGGAGACTGCGTGCGATCTTTCGGTTCAGTCAGGCGGTGGAGCATTGATCTCGAGTAATCCAGGCAAGCCGGAAAGGTCTGTCATTTCACCGTCTGGCATTGTGGGGATGCGCTCCGGCACCTGACCGAAACGGTTACACCACAGCACCCGGAACCCGAAAGCCTTGGCCGAGAAAGCGTCCCAGCTGTTCGAAGACAGAAAACAGATTTTCTCAGGCGCAATCCGGAGCCGGTCGCTGGCAAGTTGATATACCGATGGGTGCGGCTTGTAGACGCCGACCTCCTCCACCGACAGCACCGCGTCGAATGCATCATCGATGCCGGCGTTACGTACCGCCGACGCCAGCATTTGCGGCGTGCCGTTGGACAGGATCGCGAGTTTCATGCCACCCGCCTTCAGGCGCCGCAACGTATCCGGCACCTCCGGATACGCGGCAAGCCCGAGATACAGTTGCATCAGGCGATCGCGCAAGCCGGCGTCGGCGATATTGAGCGTCGTCATCGCGTAATCCAGCGCATCGCCGGTAACTTGCCAAAAGTCGGCATGGTGTCCGGCCAGGCCGCGTAACCAGGTGTATTGCAGCTGTTTGGTGCGCCACAAATCCGACAGCGCCAGCCATTGCTCGCCAAGTTCGTCCTTGGCGCCATGGGCCACGCTGCTGACATCGAACAGCGTGCCGTAGGCATCGAATACGCAGGCTTCAATGCCAGTCATTGCTTGATTATTCATGATGCGGATACTCCCAAATTGGGTGTGACTTGAAGTCAAAAATCGGCTGTCATGCAGCCGATGGATTGTTCAGATAAGTATCATGAAACTGCGCGATCAGTCTACCTTGTAGGCCGCAAACTTTTCGTCAACCGTGGTGCCGAAAGCCTGATTGCTGTAGTTGCTCAACACTTTGACCGATGCCGCCAGCACGATATAGAGCAAGTCGTTTTCCTGGTATCCAGCGTCCAGAAAAGCCTTGACTATCGCATGATCCGGCTGGCCGTGTTTGGCGACCATTTCCACTGCCATTGCAGCCAGGGCTGCCAGCTTTGCATCCGGAATCGGCTGGTTTGCACGAATCGCCTGTAGAACGTCTTTTGGTACGCCTGACATTTTATCGGCAATCATGCTGTGCGCTGCGGTGCAGTAGTCGCAACCGTTGTATTGGCTGACGACCAGAAACACCACTTCCTGCTCGGCAGAGGTGAAGCCGGATTCCTTGCGAAACAAATCGTAGCCGTGCAGATAGGTGCTGAGCATGCCGGGCGCATTGGCCATGTTGGCGTACATGTTGGGGATGAAGCCAAGTGATTTGAATGCCTTATCGAGAACTTCTTTTTGGGCGCCGGTTGCGCTGGCATGGTCGACTGGGACAATATTGTGAATGATGGTTTTGGACATGGTTGTTTCTCCTGAAAAGCCCGCACAAACTATTGGCAGGAAGAGGCTTCTCCCGGCTTCGGTGTGCGATGATTAATCTTAATCGGCATGCGCTTTCAGTTGTGTACCGAGCGTCTCGTTTTGATGTCCCGGCGTTTCAGCTTGCGGTGATCGGTCCATTTCCTGTTGTGCATTGCGCCATTCGGCAGGAGAGCAGCCCAGCTTGCGCACGAAAACCCGGGTCAATGCGCTGGCGCTGCCGTAGCCGACATCGTAAGCAACGTGCTTGAGTTGCAAGCCTTGTTTCAGCAAACGTTGTGCATGCAAAAGCCGCCAGTCGGCCAGATAGCCGGCCGGAGTTGTGCCGGTGATTTCCCGGAAGTGGACCGCAAAACGTGCGCGCGACATGCCCGCCAGAGCTGCCATATCCGACAGCGTCCAGGTATGGGCGGAATCTTCGTGGATCGCCAGCAACGCTTTGGCCAGGCGCTTGTCGGCAAGGCCAGCCAGGGTGCCGCCTTGCGTCAAGCCCTGATCAATACAGTGTCGCAACAACCGGATCATCAGCACTTCGCACAAGCGGTCCAGCACTGCCTGACGGCCGGACTGCTCGGAAAACGCCTCGTCGAACATCAGGCCTATCAGCGCTTCCACACCGGGCAACGCCGCCAGTGACACCAATACGACATCCGGCAGCGAATCCGTGATCGGGTTGTTTCCTCCGCCGCCGAACTGCACAGTGCCGCAGACCACGTCCGAACCTGAGCGGCCCTCTGCAAGCAGGCGGTGCGTCTGCGGCCGCGGCAGGAACAACAGAGTCGGCACGGTGATGTTTAAAACGTCTTGTTGCACCCCTGTCACCTGCACCGATCCGCGCCGTATCAGATGCAGATGGCCTCGCAATGGGTCCTGCTGGAAGTCGTGGATGCCGCAGATATTGCCGGTGTAGAAAACCCCGGCATGCAAGGAAAAGTGGCTCAGCAGTGGGGTCAGTTGGTCCATGGCGCAAACGAGTGATGGTACGCACTGCCGCAGGATGGGTGCAACCCATCGCACATCGAACTAACAAGATGGGTTACACCCATCCTACGGCACGGCGACATCATGAGTATATTTAATATCGCAATTAATATATGTGGTAAATGGCATGTAAATGACGATACTCCTTATTTTTTGTAAAATTGGTCACGGCCGGCATGGCAGCCTATTCATTAGCCTTGTCGCGGTGCTGATCCGGTCCTTTGGCGTAGGTGTGCGCTATGTGGCGCAGCGTATGCATCTGCTTGCCAAAGTTGCGACAGCCGGAGCACATCATCACATGCACTTTGAGCGACATACGCTCTTGCAGGGTCAGCGTGCGCTCTTGCGACTCCGAATACAGACGGGTGACATTTTGACAGTTCAGCATGATTTCTCCCCTTTCACAAACCATTTATCTTCAAGACATTCGCGCAGGCGTATGCGGGCGCGGTGCAACATCACGTTGAGGTTGCTGACGGTGATGCCGACGGTGGCGCAGATCTCATTGGAATCGAGCTCGACAAATTCTCGCATCATGAAGACCCGCGCCTGATTGCCAGGCAAATTTTCCAGGCAGGCTTCAAACACGCGCCAGAACTGGCCTTCCCGCAAGGATTCCTCTGGATTGGCCCATGCGGCAGGACGTTCATCCGGCTGCCAGAAGCCTTTTTTGTCGAACAGCTCCGAAAAATCTTCGTCTTCCTCGCCCTCGCGCAACAGGCTGCTGGCATTGATCAGGCGTTGCTTTTGCCGCAATACATCGGCGATTTTGTTCTTGAGGATCGCGAATACCCAGGTCTTCAATGCTGCCCGCCCGCCGAATGACTTGGCGTTCTTGAGCGCGCCAATCAGCGCTTCCTGCACCGCATCTTCGGCAAGCGATGCATCCGACAATTGCAGTGTGGCGAATTTGAGCATCTGGCGCCGTAAGCTTTCCAGAAATGCGGTATCGGACAGCAGTGATACGTCCTCCGGCGTTGGATCGCCGATACCCGATTGCAATGCTTCTGTGTTATTCATCTTCGCTCCTGGTGATTTCATTTTTTGCGGCACTATAACTGGCAACGCAATAAGGAACAAAATAATTCAGCAGCAGGTGAAACCACGAAATGCCGGAACCAAACAGAATGGCGCCGCTCTGATTGACCAGATTCAGCACCGTTCCAACCACCAGGGCGATGCGCAATGCGTTTCCAGCAATCCGGGCCGAGCAGATAACGCATAAAAAAGATTTCATCAATTATTCCTTATCGGCATTGCCGAAGCATGCATCAAGCCGGCCGTCTGCAATGCCTCTACCGCCGCACCCACGGTGCGCGCAATTAGTGCGGAATCCACCTCGGGCTCCAGATTGGCAGCCTGTCCCCGCTTGCCGGTAGGGCTCACCACCAAACGGTTGTCATGCGAGTTTTCCTGGATTTTCAGCGCGAATTCGCTGCCGCAATTGCGGCAGTAAATGTGATCGCCCTGCTTGTGCTCGGGACGCGTCACCAGTGTCGGGCCACATATCGGACAGGTCTGCAGCGGAATCCCGTCATCGCTATGGCCCAGAACATGATCCAGCTGGCCTGCCTCGCCCAGCGCGATGAATGCGTCGGAAAAATGGGCGTCAAACTGGCTTGCACGGAATTCGCGGATGATGGCGATGGCCTGGTCGCGCGGCATGCCGGCGCGATACGGGCGATGACTGGTCATCGCGTCAAAGGCGTCACAGATGCCGACGATGCGCGCCATGTCCGGGATCGCGTCGCCGGCCAGGCCGCGCGGATAGCCGCGGCCATCGGGGCGCTCGTGATGCAACAGCACTGCGTCGCTGACCAGCGCCGACAGCGGGTGCCCGGACAGCATCCGCAAGCCGATATCCGGATGGGTCTTGATGACCGCATACTCATCATCGGTCAGCTGGTCCGGCTTGCGCAGAATCGCGTCGGGCACGCCCACTTTGCCCAGATCGTGCAAAAACCCGCCTAGGCTGATCCGGGCCGCGTCGGCCTTGCTGAGTCCGGCGCTTTCGGCCAGCAGCAGTGCATAGCGCGAAACCCGCCACAGATGCCCGCCGGTATACGGGTCGCGGGCTTCGACGAACCAGGCCATGTTCAGCAGGCTAGCCAGCAGATCGCGCGAATGTGAAGCTGCACCGGCCGTGTCGCCGCAATCTTGCGGCGTTAGCCAGTGCCCCAATTGTCTGAATACATTCATGATAATTCCTCCGCTGCCACTATATCGCGTCGTCGCCCCCGGCCTGAAAACCGCGCAATGAAGCTGCGGTCGATACGGTCTTTCCAACGCCATACCCATTCGCCTTCCGCACTGAAGCCGCCCCAGGACGCGATGCCGTACTGCGGGCCGCAGGCCAGCAAATACAGCGAACGGCGCCGTGGCTGATAGGTGTCCAGCGGCCTGCCTGAAAGCGTCGCCAGCAGGTTTGCGGCCAGCACCGGGCCGGCATGTACCGCATGCACGCCCGAGCGCGCCATCGCCAGGTCTTGCCGGGCGCAGACATCGCCCACGGCGAATACATTCGGATGCGAGAGGCTGCGATGCTGCGCATCGACGGCGATGTAGCCGTTTTCGTCCAGTCTCAGTCCGGAGGGTTGCAGCCAGACCGGCGCGCGTGCGCCGGTGGCGGCAATCACCTTGTCTGCTGGCAACAGGGTGCCGTCCGACAGCAACACGCCTTGCTCCACACCCACGGCTCTTTGGCGATGGACATAGACGCCTGATCCGGCCAAAAAACGCGTGATGCGGCGCTGTACCCCTGCCGCGTGTCCCGCCAGCAGGCCGGATTCGGAAACCACCAGATCCACGCGAGCGTCTGTATCAGCGCGTGCGAACGCATGGCACGCGGCTAGCGCCAGCTCCACCCCGGCCGCACCGCCGCCGACGACCACCAGACGATAACCCTGCCGCTCCCTCGCAGCAGCCAGGACCCGTGGCCAGGCTTCAAAAAAACCGTCCAGCGGCTTGACGGGCAACAGCTTGTCGCCTGCCATCTCCAGCCAAGACGCATCGATTTCACTGCCTGCATCCAGAGACAGCAGGTCGTATTCAATATGCCGGCCATCGGACAAGCCGACACAACGCTGGCCGGCATCCATGCCTGTTACGCGATCAACCACCATGCGTACCTGCGCCGCCTGCGCCAGCGGCTGCAAATCGATCCGGCACTGTGGCTGGGTGTAATGTCCGGCCATCCAGCCCGGCAACATGCCGGAGTAATTTTGGTGAGAGGCTGGCGTCACCAGCACGATTTCGACGCCAACCGGTTTTTCGCGCGCCAGCGCCTGCAGCACCGAAAGATGCGCATGTCCGCCGCCGACCAGAACCAGGCGTTTCATCCGATCACCCGCTTAGCGAAAATGGCGCTGAACCATGCGCGATGCAATCGCCCGGCGCGCCGGGTCGGCCAGATCGTCCTTGCTGATGTACAGAAAGGTATCCGGATTGCCAAGCGCTGCCGCGTTTGCATTGCCTGCAGCAACGCCGAGAATCGTGACCTGAACACCAGCTTGTTTGGCGAGCCGCTCCAGACTGCTCTGCGCCTTGTCCAACGGTAACATGGCAGCAAACAAAACGGGAATACGAGGAACTCCTTGCCGCAGCCGTGTGAAAACATCGGCTGCAGTCTCACCCAGCGATGAAGATACTGCCAGCGAAATCACCACGCCGGCGCTGTTTTTAGCCTGTACTGTTAAATCAGCCAGATTTTCCAGCTTGGCAGCGGCGTACCCACACTGCTCAAGAAGTGGCTTCATCTCGGCAGCAATGAATGGATGTGGTCGTGCTAGCAGAACGGACTTGGCCATGGGGGGCTCCGGTATTGTTGTAAGTAAAACCTAAGTCGGTGCCATGGCACGAATTCTTACACTTGAGCACCTAAATACTTGTAAGAATTTGGCGTTCTCTCACGACCATGTCAACAAACCCATTTTAAACAAAGGCTTTTACCATGCAACAAGCTCTAATCGGCATCATCGGCGGTAGCGGTCTCTACCACATGGATGCGCTACAGAATGCGACGGAACACCCATTGGACACTCCGTATGGCAAACCCTCCGATGTGATCGTCACTGGCCTTGTGCATGATGTTCCGGTCGCCTTTCTGGCTCGCCATGGGCGCGGACATCGATTGATCCCGTCGGAAGTGCCGTATCGAGCCAATATTTACGCCATGAAGCAAATGGGTGTCCGCTATTTGATCTCGATATCTGCTGTGGGATCGCTACGGGAAGAACTTAAACCGCTCGACATGGTGTTGCCCGACCAGTTTATCGATATGACCCACCGACGCAACAACACTTTTTTTGGTGATGGCGCGGTCGCTCATGTCTCAATGGCTCAACCGATTTGTCCGAACGTCGCAGAGGTGCTGGCACGTGCCATCACTGGGGCCAGCTTGGCGCAGCCCATCAACATGCACCGCGGCGGAACCTATATCTGCATCGAAGGACCGCAGTTCTCGACACAGGCAGAGTCGCAGTGGTACCGCAGCATGGGTGCCAGCGTAATCGGCATGACCAATATGCCGGAAGCGAAACTGGCCAGAGAAGCGCAAATCGCCTATGCTACGCTGGCCATGGTGACCGACTTCGACTGCTGGCACCCGCGAGAAGCCCACGTCACGGCGGAAATGGCGATTGCCAATCTGATGAAGAACGCCGAGCGAGCCCAACAAATCGTTGTTGCAGCAATCCGGATTATTGGAGAAGAGCGCCCATCATCGATTGCGCACGACGCGTTAGCAAGCGCCCTCGTAACTCAACGTGATGAGATGAAGTCTGAGACCCGCCGCCGGCTAAGCAAAATAATAGGTGCCGAAAGGTGAGCGGCAAATGCCGTCTGTTCGTGCCGATTGAATGTTGATTGTTGCGGCTGCACATGACTGGTCTGGAAACCTAAACGTTAACGTACCAGAACTGCCCTCCGTTCCATCGAGCGTTGGGATGTCGAAGCTGAAAAAGACAGTGACGAAGGTTTCTTTCATCGCGTGCCCAAGCCCAAGCTCCATCGCTCCATATCTTGTAATTGTCGACCATTTCTGCACGCCGTTTTCTCCTGCTGCGGCAACGATCGTCAGCGGCTTGCAGCAAAACGCCAACATCTGGGACAAGCGCATGAAACCGGCCACTAGGTAGTTCTCTAGTGTCGGCAGAGGCGACCTTTTTCGGGGTCTCAAACACCCAATGGAAGTGCCCATCGCAGGACTGTCCATTGATTTCGACTCGAACATTTCGATCCGCACACTCCGTAAACAGTCGATGCCAAAGCCCGAAAAATCCATAGTAACTCCATTGCATGCGTGACTGAAATGGAATGGCGTACCAAAATTCTGGGGTCATCAACCTGAGAGACCGTTCACGGGCCGTGGTCAGGCGCAAACCCTCGACGTTACAAAGCCCTTCGATTGACATGCGCCAGACAAGAAATGCCAACGAGACGATGCACACTTCGTCTGCGTCGAGCGCGTGGCTTTGATCTCGCGAAAGATTTGATAGACATGAGACACAAGCATGATGTTTCTTGACGTATGTTCGATAGATGTGGCGCCGCAAGCTGCGATACGCAGCGCCTGTAGCACCCCGCAAATTGCCGTCATCAACGTCGGAGGCTGTACGTTCACCATCCTCGTACCACGAGGTGTGCTTCACCGCAACCCAGTCATCCTTGAACATCCAAGATAGGCCATCCTCACCAGTCACCGTGCTCGCGAACGAAGTCTGCCATGCTCTGTAGCTTCGCCGGTCATGCGTGGTAACACTGTTCGTCATCACGTCCGCGAGCAGCAAGTCGCGTTCTGGTACGCTACGCTCCACCCCGGCCCACCAGTCGATTAGTTCACGGCAGTAGCCGACGATTGTGGCAGCCCGGTCTTGCGCCATTGGTGCCGTCGCTAGCAGCCCGTTCAGATCCGGCAACTGCAGACTGCACCGCGTGCAATAACGCGCGCTAATCTTATCGTATGATGTGCGGATATTGAACGTGGACCCGGCCGCGCATGTGTCGCACCCCTTCGTTAGGCTGCATCGATGCCACGGACATCCAGCGAGTCCAAGCAGGTCAAATAATACGCAGTGGTAACCATGTTCCCAACATTTTGGGCAACGCCGAATCTCATATCTCCGACCAACACATAGCTTAATTCCAAGCTGGTCCCAAAAGCCGGTCCTTAATCTATGCTCCTTGATGCCAAGCAAGGCGGCAAACCGCACAAAATCTATCCAGCGACTATTCGAGCAATCCATAGCGTAGGCAGTGTTTATGAAAACATCGTCGCGCTTGATCAGCTTCACCAACTCGTGCGCAGAGATGTTGTTCAGTACAATCACCTTAACAAAGATCGACCAGCCAGACTCGAACGGTGCCGGAAACCGCGCGTCCCACGACAGGCGCAGGTTAGGTGTCGCAAGGTCAATCATAAATCACTACCTCCATTCATGAGGCTACTGAACATTTGTAAATTCGACGATGCCACTGCATGGGCAATGTCATCGTCAGCGATCACAAAATTGGCGCAGTCCTGCTTACGTAGTGCGAGCAGCAAGAACTCAATTGTGAGACACACATGCTCCATTGGGACGACTCCTTTCGTCCCAAATCCTGAAGCGCGAGAAAGTTCGCGCCAGATCTGCCCTGCGTAGCGTTCGAGCCGAAAGCCGAGATCAAATGCGATAGGGAAGAAAAAACGCGTATAGCTCCACCCAGAGTTCTCAGGATATTCCGACGCTTGGTCGTACGCATGCAATAGGCTCGCCAATTCAGATCCTTGGGAGCACCCGTCAAACAAGACGGGTTCACTCAGAAACCGGGCAATGATCTGCCGGTCGTTTGTTGCCATCAAGGCGGACCGGCGGTGGAGGATCTCTGGCTGTGCGAACGAGATGGTCGTCATCTTGATGCTCACAAGTTCGAGGCTATTATGAAGGCTAACTAGCTGCTGAAAATCTATATCATTCAAGAGCTGCATTTCATCGATCAGAAGTACATAATGGCGCCCACCGACGCGTCCCAACTTGACACGGATATCTGCCTTTACATTGTCGAATAGAACATCGGCGTTCGCCCTGCCTGACAGGACATGGTTCTCGGCCTCAAGTATCAATCGGAATAGGTGCCCATCAGTAGGTCGGGTCGCGCGCCGGGCGGATAACAATGAAACGTATGCCCCTGGAAATTCGGCGCCAATGATATCCTTGATAGCCATAGCACATCGTGTCTTACCCATCCTCGGCGGAGCATAAAACACAACGCCTGTACGCCGCGACCAGACACGCTCGCGCACGATCGCGTACGTTCGTTGCATCATCGGAGTTGGAAGGATATATTCGCGCTCCCTAATTGGGTGACACTCAAGTAGCGACTCCCTGCACAACTCAGACATTTCCACTGGTCGCTGATTCTGCGAATTGTCGGTCTCTTCGCCTTTACTGTTGGCCATTGGATTCTCCTAACGTCTGTTCTTGATTTTTTTGAAAAAGACGCCCGGTTTTTCCAACATTGAACTGCGATCTTGCACATTCATGGGCGCGTCACTCTTCTGCTTTGGGCTGCCCTCATGTGGACGCTTCTGAGTGTGATCGCCAGTCTCGCGGTTGACCCGCGTGATCTCGGTGACTTGCCGCGGCGGTATTGTCTTAGTCCCTGACTGGACATTTGATGGACGACTGGAAAGGTGTCGTAGGTAGATTTGCACAGGATCATCGAACTCCGAGATCGTAATGACGCGTTTGCTGGCCAGACTATTAATGGCACGGCGAGTGCGCCGGCTATGCTTCGTCAGTGCCCATTTTCCGTGCGCCTTCAGAAACCCAAGTTCTGCTCCGTTCATCAAGTAGGCACTGACTTGTCGCATGTCCTCATCGTCGATTTCCACGACGATCGATTGGTTAACTAGTTGCCCAGCATTTGCAAGGACCGGGCTCGAATAATGGACCCGATCTATCTGCACGTACGGCCTGCGGCCATCCGCCAAGTTTCCGCGCACAGTGACGTGTTCGCGGCAGGCGAACGTACGCGCATTCGATAGTTGCTGTGCCGGGATGGGCCGCACCATATAGTTACACTCGCCTTCGAGGAAGTAGCGCAAAGCCTCAAGCGGCGTCAGATAGGAAATACCCTCACAGGGAGTGGCATTATGTTGGGCAATCGCTATGTCGAGCAATTGTTCGACCTCGATCGCCCTTATCTTGTGCTGAATAGCCTTTCCTTCAGCGTCACTCGCCCTACCATTGTGCGGATTGCTCCCAGTCGTCGATGGCAAACGCTTGAAGAGATCTCTTGCTATCTGGTTGAATGCTCGCTCAACGTTTGGTCGCCTCTCAAAATGGCCTACGGCACCCCAGTTAATTGCAAATCCAAGCGTCTTTCGTGCTCGGTCATGCACAGCGTTCGACAAATGGGCTAGGGCGCCGTCGAATAGCGTGGTGGTCCAAGCCACGTCCTGCGCGTTTCGTATGAGTCCGCTTGGAAGGCCGCCTTGTGTCGGGTAGTGTAGCCCCGGAATGCTCAATGCTTTCGGAGTCCAGCGGCCCGTGGAGGCCTCTCGGATTACTCGGAGGACGTCATCTGACGTGACCTCGCTACGGTAGACTACCGTGTAGGCTAAAATTGCTGTACTGAATCGATCAACGGCTGCGATCAGCCAAAGTCTTTCTAATAAGAGCTCCGTCTCCGTTCCCTCAGGTGTGCTCATCGCAACAGATAAATGGCTCTCGATGTTGTACGCATCGATCTCGACGGCATCGAAGGGTTCGTCGTATGTCAGAAACGTTTCGTGCCCCGTTCCGACATTAATATGGGCCCGGGCCTCAGTACTCCCGCGCGCGCCGACTGAAAGCGCAAAATTTCGATTCAGCATGTCGCGCATGTAACGCTGGATCGAACGTATCCCTCGGTATTTCGTATTCAGTGGCCATTCCGTATTATTCAAGCCGAGTGCCTGGATGTGTTCAATAAATATCCGGTGCAAATCGCGCGGGCGTAACTTAAACTCGGGGATCATGTTTCGACGCGCGTCTTGACGTATGTGCTTGATAAGCGATTCCTCTACGCTTGGAAAACGACGCAGAAGAGCGCCCAACGCGCCGGCATGTCCTCCCCTTTGTTCAGGGAATTTTGCTTTGACTTTCGCGACGCGGCAGTAGTCTTTTGTTCTCACGTACGGGAGCAGTGCGCGAAACCCCTGGATTCTTCCATCCTCGGATGGTTGCAGACATTTACGTGCGAGTCGCTGAAGATCCTTGCATGATATGCCAGTCAGCCGTTTAATTTCCTTGGTGGGTGCATTTGCAAAATAAAGCCGCATAGCGTCGGCTTGACTGCGATATCTCTCAAGGCGAGCGCAATCGATTTCGGCTTCCATGACCTTGGGCCATGTTGATGTATGTGGCGATGTCGCGATCGCCTGCTTACGAGACCATGTTCCCATTATCAGGCATACGCCAACGAGTCATTAAACAGTATCCACTGTCATTGAAGTCTAGTATGACATCTCCTTCAATGGCGAGTCTAACCAACAATCCGAATACGACTGAGTGATCGAAGTCGGAAAGCAAGCCAATCAAGTCACCCACTTTGCCATTGTTCCCACTACGAATTCTTGCCAGCAGCGCAATGAGCGCAGGTGTATGCTCATTTTCCCGAATCGCTGCGGCGTAACCAATCGCCTTCAACCAGCGCATCGCAATAACAACTTTTGGTTGTAATTCGGCATCACTGAAAACTCGCACTGAATGCGTGCACGGCGCAGCCACGTCTTCGGTGACGTCGCGGGAAATCTCAGTCGAGCTGTCTTCTGCGCGCACGATATGGTGCTCGTGATGTCCATCCCGATAAGTGACCTCGGCCGCGCTGCCGTCGTCTTTCGCTCTATCGCTGGAATGATCGGGCACGTCGAACGATATAACACTCTGGTCGCTTTCAAGGTAGCAAAGCCAGTGAACCAGCCTGCGGTCACTCGTCAGGATCCAGTCCCTCTTTGTCTTAACGCTATAGACAAGCCACAAGTTGTTATTCTTCCGCCCACGTCCACGGTAGGCATCGAAAACCCTCGCTCGTTGCTGGGATCGAGGAGACACCGTTCCGATAGCCAAAATCACCTCCCAGTCATGCCGCCAGGTAGTTTGCGCATGTACGGCGCATTACATTAAACTTTAGCGCCTCCTCCTTCATTGTCAAGAATTTAGTAGCCAGAATGTGAACGCGCCGCATTTGCGCACCAGCATCGAGAACGCCGTTAGAATCAGTTGTCATGGATATTGATTGAAAGGTAAACGGATGCTAGAGCTCTTCGGTCCATGCCAAGGAAGCATCGCCGCAAAGCGTATCATTTACTTCCAATGAAGCATTTTCCAAAGATTTACTTCGCCAAGTGAGAACTAAATCTTTGACTTTTGCGATATGAACTGATGCTGGTGAGCGTGCTTTCGGCTATTGAAAGCGCCATCGCATGGAGCGGTCAAAATGCGGACGATTTACTTCGGAGTGCTCTTTCTGGGGCGGCGCGTGTATTTGGCGCTTTTGGTGGTGTTGATGTGGGCCCGGCGTGCCGGGCCGACATCAACACAGGCGAAACACTTCGAGACACTCGCCATTCCTGCCCGAACGCTGCAACGCTGGAGAACCTGGTGGATTGAAACATTCCCGGCAACACCGCTCTGGCAGACCCACTGCGCCCGCTTCATGCCGCCGGTGGCAACAGCCGAACTTCCGGCCAGCCTGATCGCGCGCTTTA
>JBGSTZ010000042.1:0-10887 GCA_041736255.1 Burkholderiaceae bacterium | reverse complement strand
GTTCAGCGAGCGTATGCAGTACCTGTTTTACCGGACAGGCGCTGGGCAGATGCAGCGTGATGCGCTGTTTGCTTTGACGGACCTGGACGGCGGTCTTGAACAGCTTGGCGATGACCGTCGAAGGTTGCGCTTGCGACAGCGCGGTATGCTGCAACGCTTGCGTGCGCAATTGCTGATGTAGAACATAAGCTGCGGCATGCAGCAGCAGGCGCATGCAGTTGGCAAGGAAGGTCGTGCATGAGGTGCGGTCGGACGCCAGGTCGCCCTTGAGATGCTTGATGTAATTTTCGGCCTGGCCACGTGCGCAATAAATGTCCTCGTACAGCGTGCCGGCATCCAGGCCAGGCAGTGATGTGACGATGAAACGCGAGTTCTCGCCCAGCGCCATGACTTCGGCCTTCAACAGCACGCGCCAGGCCCTGGGCCATGATCCGGCGCGGTAGTCAAATTCGTCGAACAGGCGCACCGCCTCCAGCACCACGTCCTGCGTTTGCACCGATGCCCACAGCGCACAGGCGCGCAACCGGGTGGACTCAGCTTGCTTGAGCAACTTGGGATTGCTGGAGAAACCAAAGACGAAGTCGATGTTCGGCATCGCGTCGATCAGGCCCATCAACTCCGGGCCGCTGAAGTGGCCGTCGCCGCGCACCAGAATGTGCGTGTCGGGAAAGTGGCGGCGAATCAAGGTCAGCACGCGCCGCATGATCATCGCGTTTTCCACGCCGGTGGGCCGTTTTCCCGGACGCAGCACGGCCGCCACTAGCGCGCCCGACTGGCCGTCGAAGATCATCAGCGGCAGATAACACGTGCTTTGATAGAAATGATTGTAAAACGCCAGCGGTTGCTGGCCGTAGACCGCGTCCTCGGAATGGTCCATGTCGAGAATCAGGTTCCCGGGCGCACTGGAGAAGCCTTGGATGAATTGTTCGACCAAGGCCTGGCTGATGCGGTAGATATCCTTGCTGCTGGCAGCATGTTCCAAACGCGACATGGTCGCCGCAGAGGCCAGCGCAGCATCGGCATCGAATGGCAAGCGACCGGCGCCGAGCTTGAACATCGGATCGTGACGCAAACAATTGGAATCGTTGCCGTCTTCGTAGCCGCAGCCGATTTGGTAGATGCGCTGCGTGAGCAGGTCGCGCTGGGAATGCGTGATGTAGCTGGGGTGCCGGGTATCGACTACGGCGGCATTGATGCGCTCGGTCAAGCCAATCTGGCGATCGACGCCACGCAGCAGCAGAGGCCCAAGGTCGGACGACAAGCCGCCCCCGGCAAAGTCGGCGCGGATGGTATGGCCTGGAATAGATGCGAAGCGGAGCTGTTCTGAAGTAGAATTCATGTCGGGCAAGGTGGCGTTTGTGTTGATGACTGTGTTTCTCAATAACTCACATTTTATCAATCACTTACGGCATTCTTGCCATTTTTTATGCAATATTCAGGCTAGGGGTCTGAATAAAGAGCGACTCCGACAACGGGTCGCGGTTGGGACGTCTGTTACCTGACGCCCCTACCGCGACCGCATATTCTTCCGATCAATCTCGTTGGGCAGCCACGAGGCATCGATAATCATCGATCTGATTTTCTTCCCAGTCCCGAGCAAATTTCCGATCGGGATGGTCATGTCGATTGCGCAAAGATCGACGTTTTCATCGCGATGGAGATAGAGGCTTTCTGCGAGAGACATTGCAAATAGCTGGTCTTGGCGTCCCACCGGTTGGTGCTGCTCGTTTAAATCCGTTACCGACTCGGTGTGGGAAATAAGAAAGTGCACAACCTCGGCGCCGTGGACAACATGCTTGTTCGTTATGAGCAAGCATTTAGCGATATTGGTGCCGGCGTGCGCCACCTTATATAGAAACCCTGTGCCTACAGATGTTGCAGCAGCTACCCACTCGTCCTTGAACATGAACTCAACGCCAGTTCGTAGAAATACGGCGGATAACTGTCAGCCTCTTCCTCAAATACTTTACGGGCGTACTCGTGGTCACCGGCACGCATCGCCTCCGACCCAAGCAGATAACGAACGCTCTGGTTGTCGCCGGGATTGCGGGCTAGCATCAGCTCAATAAGTGTTACGGCGTCGCGAGGGCGGCGCAGGCGCATGTACGACAGCAGCGCGATATGCGTGGCCCGAAGATAGTGGCGATTGTCGAGATGTCCCACTTGATGCGGCCACTAAAGTCCTCTGGTATGAGCCGGTTCGCAATACCCACACCGAGCAGCGCAGCATCGAGGGTTTTTTCGGCTTGCCTTGCCTGTGCCAATGAGACGCAATGTGGGCGTGCGCATGGGCGCAACATTGCTTACATCAGGATGATGTCGTATTGCTCTTGCTGATAGATAGTTTCGACTTGCAGTGAAATCGGTTTACCAATGAAATCGCCCAGCATCGCCAGATGCGGTGCTTCTTCTTCCAAGAACATGTCGATTACGATTTGCGCTGCCAGAACGCGGAATTCGCGCGGGTTAAATTGTTTCGCTTCGCGTAATAATTCGCGCAGTATTTCATAGCAAATGGTGCGTGCGGTTTTGACTTGTCCCTTGCCGCCGCAGGCCGGGCACACTTCGCACAGGATGTGCGCTAATGATTCGCGGGTGCGTTTACGCGTCATTTCCACCAGGCCCAAGGCAGAAAACGGGCTGACTGACACTTTGGTGCGGTCGCGCGACAGGGTTTTCTTGAGTTCTGCCATCACCGTATTGCGATGTTCCAGATTTTCCATGTCGATGAAGTCGAGGACGATGATGCCGCCCAGGTTGCGCAAGCGCAATTGGCGCGCGATCGCATGTGCCGCTTCCAGATTGGTCTTGAAAATGGTGTCATCAAAATTGCGTCCACCGACATAGCCGCCGGTATTGACGTCTATTGTGGTCATCGCTTCGGTCTGGTCGACGATCAGGTAGCCGCCGGATTTCAGATTAACCCGGCGTCCCAGCGCACGCTCGATTTCCTCTTCGACGCCATACAGGTCAAACAGCGGTCGTTCTCCGGTGTAATGCTGGATGCGGCCTAATACGCTGGGCGTGTAAGTGGTGGCGAACGCGTGCAACAGGGTGAAATTTTCGCGCGAGTCGATCTGGATGGTGGCGGTATCGTCGTGCACAAAATCGCGCAGCACGCGTTGCGCCAGACTCAGGTCTTGATACAACAGTTGCGGCGCTGGCTTGGTGTGCGAGACCGAGGTAATCGCGCTCCACATTTTGCGCAGATAGGCGATGTCCGCCTGCAAATCTTCATCCGACGCATCTTCAGCCATGGTGCGCACGATACAGCCGCCTTTTTCTTCCGGCGGCATCAGGCTCTGGACCCGACTGCGCAACAACTCGCGGTCAATTTCGTTTTCAATGCGCTGCGAGATACCGATATGCGGATCTTGCGGCAGATACACCAGCATGCGGCCGGCAATTGAAATCTGGGTTGATAATCGGGCACCTTTGGTGCCGATCGGGTCCTTGATGACTTGTACCGTCAAGGTTTGGCCGTCATGCAGGATTTTTTCGATGGCGATCGGCGCGATGTTCGCGCCATCGTGCGGACGCGCTTCCCAGATATCGGCAACATGCAGGAAAGCTGCGCGCTCCAGACCGATATCGATAAAAGCCGACTGCATGCCCGGCAACACGCGCACCACTTTGCCCAAATACACATTGCTGACCCGGCCGCGCGACAGCGTGCGTTCAATATGCAGTTCCTGGACCGCACCTTGCAGGATCAGGGCTACCCGTGTTTCCTGCGGCGTGATGTTGATAAGAATGTTTTCGCTCATAGTGGCCGGATGCCGGCTTCTTCTAATAGTTGTGTGGTTTCAAACAGCGGCAAGCCCATGATGCCGGAATAACTGCCGGTAATATGGCGAATGAACACTGCGGCCAGGCCCTGGATGCCATAGCCTCCTGCCTTGTCATACGGTTCATGGGTGGCGCAGTAGCGTGCAATCGTTTGTTCGGACAAATCGGCGAACGTCACTTCGGATATCTGCGTCAATTGCCATGACTGTTCGTGGTGGTATAACGCAATACTGGTCATGACCTGATGCGTGCGTCCGGATAGCTGGCGCAGCATTGCTGCCGCTTCGGCAGTGCCGGCAGGCTTGCCCAGGATGCAGCCATCGAACACTACCGTGGTGTCGGCTGCCAGCACCGGGCGCGGAAACATCCTGCGCTTGTGCATCATGTGACATGCGAACGATGCCTTTTCGGCGCTGACCCTTGCCACGTAATCTTGCGGGAGCTCATCCGGATGGACTGTTTCGCTTACGTCCGCGCCGCGTGTGGTGAGATCGCGCAACTGCAGTATTTCAAATTCAATGCCGATTTGGCGCAGCAACTCGCGCCGGCGTGGGCTTTTCGATGCCAGGTAAATTTTCCGCTCGGAGTGTTTCATGGAGCCCTCAGGCGCGATGGTAGGGATGGTTTTGTGTGATCGACCAGGCGCGGTACAGTTGTTCAGCCAGCATCACTCGCACCATGCTATGGGGCAAAGTCAGGCTGGAAATGCGAATGCGCATTTCGGCATTCGCCTTGAATTGCGGATCCAGGCCATCAGCGCCGCCGATGACGAAAGCGACATCACGGCTATCTTCTTGCCACTGCGTCAAATGCTGCGATAGCTGCATTGACGTCAGGTCGCGGCCGTGCTCGTCGAGAGCAATGATGCGCGCTCCTTTCGGAAGCGCCGCTTCAATCCTGCTGCGTTCTAGCGCCATCGCGGTTTCGACAGTTTTGCTGCCGGAACGCTCCACCGGTTTGATTTCTTTCAGGTGGATGCGTATTTCCGGCGGCATGCGCTTGCTGTATTCGGCGAAGCCGGTTTCAATCCACGCAGGCATCCTGTGGCCGACGGCCGCGATGATGAGTTGCATGGGTTTTGCGCGGTGCCGGCGCTTGTTAGCTGGCTGCCTTGGCTCTGGAAGGGCGTTTGGCAGGTGCTTTCTTGGCGCTGGTGGCGCTCTTGGTGGCGGCAACCTTGATCGTTTTGCCGACAGGTGGCTTGGCTGAGCGTTTTTTTGCTGGCGCTTTTTCTGCGCCGGTTTTTGTGGACGGCTTGCGCGTGGACGCTTTTTTTGGCGTGGCTACTTCGTCATCGATGGTAGTTTGCGATGCTGCGAGATGGCGGGAAACCACGCGTTTAGGTGCTTCTGCGGCGGCGTCATCTTTCTTGGCAGTGCGTTTGGCAGCGCCGAATTTGACTTCCTTGTCGCCCCAGATTTCTTCCAGTCGGTAGTAGGCGCGAATTGCCGGTTGCATGATGTGGACCACGATATCGCCCAAATCGACCAGTACCCATTCGCCGGTATCTTCACCTTCCATGCTCAAGACTTGGCCGCCGGCTGCCTTGACTTTGTCGCGCACCGATGCAGCGAGGGCTTTGGTCTGACGATTCGAGGTGCCGGAGGCAATCACGATGCGGTCGAACAGACTGGTTAAATGTATGGTATCAAAGACATTGATTTCCTGTGCCTTGATGTCTTCGAGAGCGTCAATGACGAGAGCTTGTAGTTTTTTGAGTTCCATTTAGTTCTTATAGAGATGATGTTGTTGAATATAGTCTAGCACTACGGTGGGAATCAGCGCGCTGGGCCGGCTCCCGTGTTGTAGCGCTTGTCGAATTTCGCTGGCGGAGATGTCGACTGCCAGGCCGGATGCCAGGCAAGTCAATCCTTGTGCCGTATTACGAATTTGCTCCGGAGTAGCGATGCGTTTGCCAAATTCTGCGCTAACTGCCGGTGGTAAGTTTGTCATGTCCAGCGTAAATCCCGGCCTGGATGCGACGCAAATATGCGCATAGTCAAACAGTTTCTGCCAGTCGCGCCAGGTGTGCAATCCCAGCAGTTGATCGGCCCCCATTAGAAATACAATCGAGGTGTCCGGCCCCAGTTCGGCGCGCAGCAAATGCAGTGTGTCGAGAGTATAGCTGGCCTCTCCGCTTTCACTGCTACGATGAATTTCCTGTTCATCAATCACAACGTGCATCTCTGCTGCGGCAAAAGCGCGTCTTACCATTTCGACCCGCTCTTGCGCCGAGGCTTTCAAGCCTTGGGTTTTTTGCCACGGGTTGCCGGTTGGTATGATGCGCAATTCATCCGGCGTCAGCAGCCGTGAAAAGCAGGCCGCCAGTGCGATGTGGCCTTGATGAACAGGGTCAAAACTTCCGCCCAATACAACAACGCAGCGGCGCGCTTCTGAGGGCAGCATTACACCCACTCTCGTGCGATCAAGAAATCGGAATACAGCTTGGCTTCGGCGCTGCCGGCTTGCGGTTTCCAGTCGTAGCGCCATTTGACTACTGGCGGCATCGACATCAGGATCGATTCAGTGCGACCGCCCGATTGCAGGCCGAACAGGGTACCACGGTCGAACACCAGATTGAATTCGACGTAACGGCCACGCCGGTAGGCCTGGAAGTCGCGTTCGGTTTCGCCATACGGCATATCCTTACGCCTTGCCACCAACGGCAGGTAGGCGTCGATGAAATGATTGCCGACACTTTGGGTCATGGCAAAACTTTGTGCAAAATCAAGCCGATTGAAATCATCGAAAAAGATGCCGCCAACGCCGCGCGCTTCCTGGCGATGTTTCAGGTAAAAATAGGTATCGCACCATTTCTTGAATTCCGCATGCAAACTGTCATTTTTGCTGTAATCGGCCAGAGATTGTTTGCAGGTCTGGTGAAAATGAATCGCATCTTCTTCAAAACCGTAATACGGCGTCAGATCCATGCCGCCGCCGAACCACCATACGTCTTCCTTGCCCGCTGCTGCTGCGATAAAGAAGCGCACGTTCATGTGCACCGTCGGTGCATACGGGTTACGTGGATGCAATACCAGCGACACTCCCATCGCTTCCCAATTGCGCCCGGCCAATTCCGGGCGCGCTGCTGCAGCCGATGGAGGCAGATTTTTGCCGGTTACATGGGAGAAATTGACGCCGCCGCGCTCGAATACGGTGCCTTCCTCCAGCACGCGCGCGATGCCTCCGCCGCCTTCCGGGCGTTGCCATGCGTCGGTTAAAAAAGGTGTGCCATCGAGCGCTTCAAGTGCTGTGACGATGCGGCACTGCAAGTCGAGCAAATAGGATTTGACGCGTGATGGTGCGGTGGAGACGGACATCGGCAGACGCTAAAGAAAAAGATCCGCAGATTGTACCTTGCCGTGCTTCTTTTTGAATGTTAAATAGCTGGTATGACTGTTGCTGCGCAGAGCGCATGCAATACGAAAAAGCGTTGTCCACGAAAAACACGAAAGTCACGAAATAACGCAAAGATATTTCTATCGGTTATAGCGTAGAAGTTTTTTGAATTTTTTGTGCTTTTCGTGTTTTTCGTGGACCAGATTTTTTTGTGTGTGACATCCGTTAATAATCAACCAGGGTTGCGCACCGCGCGCCAGCCGATGTCGTTGCGGTATTGCGCACCGTCGAAACGGATTTTACTGATGGTGTCATAGGCTTGTCTTTGCGCCATTTTGACGCTGTCGCCCAAGCCCACCACACATAGCACGCGTCCGCCTGAGGTTACGAGTTTGCCATCTCGTTGTGCAGTGCCGGCGTGGAAGGTGACGCAATCAGCGGTCTCGGCCGGAATGCCGCTGATCACGTCGCCGCTGCGCGGTGCGTCAGGGTAGCCGGCGGCGGCCAGCACCACGCCCAAAGCGGTGCGGCGATCCCATACCAATTCCACCGTGCCAAGCGTGCCGTTGGTGGCATGTTCCATCACCACCGACAGGTCGCTTTTCAAGCGCGCCATGATTGGCTGGGTTTCCGGGTCGCCCATGCGGCAGTTGAATTCCAGTGTTTTTGGATTGCCCTGTGCGTCGATCATCAGACCGGCATACAGGAAACCGGAAAACGGAATGCCGTCCCTGGCCATTCCTTGTACGGTGGGATCGATGATTTCACGCATCACGCGCGCGTGCAGCGCGGGTGTGACGATCGGCGCCGGCGAATAGGCGCCCATGCCGCCGGTGTTCGGACCTTCGTCGTGTTCTTTCAGGCGCTTGTGATCCTGGCTGCTGGCCAGCGGCAAAATATCCTTGCCGTCGACCATGACGATGAAGCTGGCTTCTTCGCCAACCAGGAATTCCTCGATCACGATCCGTGCACCGGCGTCGCCGAAAGCATTGTCAGCCAGCATCAGGTCGATGGCGGCGTGCGCTTCCGGCAATGTCATCGCGACTACCACGCCTTTGCCGGCGGCCAAGCCATCGGCTTTGATGACGATTGGCGCACCTTTCAGGTCCACATAATCGTGGGCGGGAGCGATATCCGTAAAAGTTTGATATTCGGCAGTCGGGATCGCGTGGCGCTGCATGAATGCCTTGGCAAAATCCTTGGAGCTTTCAAGTTGCGCAGCTTCTTTGGTGGGGCCAAAAATTTTCAGTCCGAGGTCGCGAAAAATATTCACGATGCCGCCAGCCAGCGGGGTTTCCGGGCCAACCACGGTCAGTTCAATGTGCTCTTTTTGTACGAATGCCGCCAACTCCAGCGGGTCGGTCAGCGCAATGTTCTGCAGTCGTCCATCGAGCGCAGTGCCGCCGTTGCCGGGCGCAACATACACCACTTGCACACGTTCGGCTTGTGCCAGTTTCCATGCCAGCGCATGTTCGCGGCCACCGGAGCCGACTACCAGGATTTTCATAAATTACCGCCAAAAATTGTTAAATGCAATGTCGTAGATTAACGTGAAAGAGGAATTATTCTTCGGCTTCAATTACCGCGTTGGTAAACACTTCTTGCACGTCGTCCAGATTTTCCAGTGCGTCGAGCAATTTTTGCATCTTGATCGCATCTTCGCCGGAAAATTCGATTTCGGTCGCGGGTTTCATGACGATTTCAGCCACTTCTGCCTTGAAGCCTGCTTTCTCCAGTGCCTCTTTGACGCTGGAGAAGTCAAACGGCGGGCACAATACGTCAATGCCGCCTACGTCATCGGTAATCACATCATCGGCGCCTGCTTCGAGTGCCGCCTCCATCAGTGTTGCTTCATCGGTGCCGGGCGCGTACAGGAATTGGCCGCAATGCTGGAACAGGAACGCGACCGAGCCTTCGGCGCCCATGTTGCCGCCGAATTTGGAAAACGCATGGCGTACTTCGGCCACGGTGCGGACACGGTTGTCGGTCAAGCATTCGACGATGATGGCGGCGCCGTTGATGCCGTAACCTTCGTAGCGGATTTCTTCGTAGTTGGCGCCTTCCAGATTGCCGGCGCCGCGCTGGGTTGCGCGTATCACGGTTTCTTTCGGCATGTTGGAGTCGGCCGCTTTATCGACTGCCAGTCGCAGGCGCGGATTGGCGTTGATGTCGCCACCACCCATGCGCGCTGCTACCGTGATTTCCTTGATCAGACGGGTCCAGATCTTGCCGCGCTTGGCATCAGTGGCGGCTTTCTTGTGTTTGATATTGGCCCATTTACTATGTCCTGACATGGCGTACCTTTCTAAGGCTAGTTCGCTATAATGAATCGCGCATTTTATCATATCGATTTCCCCGAAAATCCCGTATCGCCCCTCCTAAAAAGTGCCAAATCATGCCAAATTCACTCCTGATTGCCAAAAACACGCATAGCAAACCTGCTTTCGATATCGGCCTGTTGCCCAATCTGATGAACCGGCACGGCTGCATCACCGGCGCCACCGGCACCGGCAAGACAGTGACCTTGCAGGTGATCGCGCAACGCTTGTCGGATATCGGCGTGCCAGTCTTCATGTCCGACGTCAAAGGCGATTTGTCCGGCATGGCCAAGGCGGGTGCTAATTCCGACAAGATGCAAAAGCGTTTGCAGATGCTGGACATCGAAGAGCCAGCCTGGTCCCCCTGTCCGGTGACGTTCTGGGACGTATTCGGTGAATCCGGCCACCCGCTGCGCGCCACCATTTCCGACCTCGGCCCGCTGCTGCTGGCGCGCATGCTGAACCTGAACGAAACGCAGGAAGGCGTACTGCAACTGGTATTCAAGATTGCCGACGACAACGGCTTGCTGCTGCTCGACGCCAAGGATTTGCGGGCGATGCTGCAGGATGTCGGCGACAAGGCGGCCAGCTTCAGGACCGAATACGGCAATATTTCGGCGGCCAGCATCGGCGCCATCCAGCGCGGCCTGATCGCCATTGAAGAGCAGGGAGGAGATCGCTTCTTCGGTGAACCGATGCTGAATATCGACGACTTGCTGCAAACCGATGCCAACGGCCGCGGCATCGTGAATATCCTCGCCGCTGACAAGCTGATGCATTCGCCGCGCATGTATGCGATTTTCCTGCTCTGGCTGTTGTCGGAACTGTTCGAAAATTTGCCGGAAGTCGGTGACCTTGATAAGCCTAAGCTGGTGTTTTTCTTCGATGAGGCGCATCTGCTGTTCGATGAAGCGCCGAAGCAGCTGCTGCAGAAAATCGAGCAAGTGGTGCGTCTGATCCGCTCCAAAGGCGTCGGCGTATTCTTCGTCACGCAAAATCCGCTCGATATTCCCGACACCGTGCTCGGCCAGCTCGGCAACCGGGTCCAGCATGCGCTGCGCGCCTACACGCCGCGCGACCAGAAAGCGGTGAAAGCAGCGGCAGATACGTTCCGTCCGAATCCGGCGCTCGATACCGCACAAATCATTTCCGAACTGGGCGTGGGCGAGGCGCTGGTATCTTTTCTGGATGAAAAAGGCCGGCCGAACATCGTCGAGCGCGCCTTCATCCTGCCGCCAGCGTCGCAAATCGGCCCGATCAGCGACGCCGAGCGCCAGACTGTGATGGCGGCCTCAATCGTGGCCGGCGTGTATGAAAAAACGCTGGACCGCGCATCGGCATACGAGCACATCAAAGAGCGCGTCATTGCTGCAGATGCCCCGCAGCGCGACGCGCCAGCCGCGTCCGACAACGCGGCTGGCGGCATCGGCGGCATGCTGGG
>JBGSTZ010000070.1:0-22293 GCA_041736255.1 Burkholderiaceae bacterium | reverse complement strand
ATGTCCCCATCAACCATCGCAGACAACCCTGTCGCTGTCGCCCGTCCAAATGTACTTATCAAATAATCCGTGTACAACTCAAGTTCAGCTTTTTTCATTTCAACAGATTAACAATTTATACTGAGGCCTGCGTAACATCAGCTTAATTTTGTGAAAACTAGCACAATTCTGCTATTTTCCGTCATTTTATAAATAGCATGAATATCAGGTATTTGTCAGGTTCAGGTAAGTTAGGGTGTCAATACTTTCCACGCGGCACCCTAAAAAATTAGGGGTAGCGCTTTTTATAATTGGAGGAGACACTTATGGATGACCAAGGTACAGCCTATTGGTCGGCAACGCTCAGGTTGCTGGGAATGATTTTGGCGGTGTGGTTTATATGTTCTTTCGGCGCGGGCATTCTGTTCGCGGACGCACTTAACGGTATCAAATTGGGCGGGTACCCACTGGGTTTCTGGTTCGCCCATCAGGGTTCAATGTACATCTTCGTGGTGCTGATTTTCGTCTACGCCAAGCTGATGAACGACCTTGACCGTAAGTTTGACGTACACGAAGACTAAGGGGCCACTACATGGAACTGCAAACAACAATCTATATTTTCGTCGCCTTGAGCTTTTCGCTCTACATCGGCATCGCCATTTGGGCCCGCGCCGGCAGCACCAGCGAGTATTACGTCGCCGGCGGTAGCGTCCATCCGGTACTAAACGGCATGGCAACAGCAGCTGACTGGATGTCAGCCGCCTCGTTTATTTCGATGGCCGGTCTGATCTCCAACATGGGTTACGGCGGTGGTCTGTTCCTGATGGGCTGGACTGGCGGTTATGTACTGCTCGCCATGCTGCTCGCTCCGTACCTGCGCAAGTTCGGCAAGTTCACCGTGCCACAGTTCATCGGCGACCGCTTCTATTCGAAGTCTGCCTCAGCTGTAGCTGTGCTTTGCCTGCTAGTGGCATCGCTTACTTACATCATCGGTCAGATGACCGGTGTTGGCGTGGCGTTCTCGCGCTTTCTCGGTGTTTCTAGCGAAACCGGCATCTACGTCGGTATGGCAATCGTGTTCGGTTATGCGGTATTCGGCGGCATGAAAGGGATTACCTACACTCAGGTAGCCCAGTATGTCGTGCTGATTCTCGCCTATACCATTCCGGCCATTTTCATCTCGATGCAACTGACGGGCAATTTTGTCCCGCAATTGGGTCTGGGTTCAAATTTAAGCGGGCAGGATATATCACTTCTGGCCAAGCTTGATCAGGTCGTGATCGAACTCGGTTTCGGCCAATACACGACAACCACCGCTGGCAGCACGCTGAATATGTTTGTCTACACGCTGTCACTGATGATCGGTACTGCCGGTTTGCCACATGTCATCATGCGCTTCTTTACCGTTCCTACGGTCAAGGCTGCACGCTCCTCCGCCGGTTGGGCACTGGTATTCATCGCCATTCTGTACACCACGGCACCGGCTGTTGCCGCAATGGCCAAACTGAACCTGCACGGCACGGTCAATACCGCAGTGGTCACAGGCGGCGACCTGTACGCACCGGAAGCCAGCATCATGGCCGAAGCACGTCCGGAATGGATGCATCGCTGGGAAAAAACTGGCCTGCTGAAATTTGAAGACAAGAACGGCGATGGCCGCATCCAGTACTACAACGATAAGACCAAGAACCCTGAAGCAGCGGCCAAGGCTGAAGCCGCCGGTTGGAAAGGCAATGAGTTGACGGTCAACGCCGACATCGTTGTGCTGGCCAATCCGGAAATCGCGCTGTTGCCGAACTGGGTAATCGGTCTGGTCGCTGCTGGTGGTCTGGCTGCCGCACTGTCAACTGCTGCCGGTTTACTAATGGCAATTTCATCCGCTATTTCGCATGACTTGGTCAAGGGTATCTTCGCTCCAACCATCAGCGAAAAGAATGAACTGCTGACAGGTAAGATTGCGATGGCGGTTTCTATCTTCGTGGCTGGCTGGCTGGGTCTCAACCCTCCCGGATTCGCAGCCGGTACTGTGGCGTTAGCTTTCGGTATCGCGGGTAGTTCGCTGTTCCCAGCCATCATGATGGGCATCTTCTCGAAGAAGATGAACAAGGAAGGCGCCATGGCCGGTATGCTGGCAGGTCTCACCCTCACCCTGTTTTATGTGTTCGCACACAAGGGTCTGTTCTTCATCAAGGGCACTGACTATCTGGACCTGATCGGTGGCGCCAATAGCTTCTATGGCATCACACCGGAAGCCTTCGGTGCGATTGGTGCGCTGTTTAACTTCATCGTTGCCTTCGCTGTCTTCAAAGTAACCGATGAACCGCCAGTACACATTCAAGCGCTGGTTGAAAGCGTCCGTACGCCGCGTGGTTCCAAGGCTGTTGACGGTGCACACTAGGCGATGATCAGTGTATAGTTCTCGCTGCCGACGGTTTCGCCGGCAGCGTCAAGCGAAACCCTGCCGGCTGTTTTGGCGGGGTATTTTTTTGCGCACCCGGATCGTGATTACCGTCCGCAGGTGTGCGCGAATATATCAACAGGAGTAAGCAATGGATATTAGCGTTGCAATGACATGGATTCTATTTCTCGCCCTGTTCCCGATGGCCTTTTTCTGGCTGCGACGGACCTGGCGCATTATCTTCAAGCGGGATTTTTCCGAAGTGGCATTGAAGCATGGCGTCCCACCGCCCAACCCCGCCAAATTTGCACGCTACACAGCCGCGGTCAATTTAATTGCCGGCGCGATTGCGGTGTTCGTGATTCTGCTGGTGATCATCGATGGCGCAAGTTACGAGACCTGGACCGCGATCGCCGGCTCGACAATCTGGCTAAAATTTATTGCCGACTTCATCATTGGCTGGCATGCACAACCTAAGCTCAGTAAATCCTCAAAGTAGGATCAGTGACATCCGATATTCAAGTGTGCAGGCACGGAAGCCTGCACACCTTACAAACAAGCGTTAAAAAATGGTGTCATGCAGTTTTTTCGTGCCTTTCGTGATTTTCGTGGACAATGCTTTTCTGTCTGACATGTGCCATGCGTAACATCAGATACCGACTTCAGTTGCTTTTAAATGAGGTAACACCATGCAAAAAGCATTATTCACGCCGGTTCCCGGTTTCGACCAGCCGATTGCGGTACTCAAGCACTGCCATGACCGCATCCGCAAACAGATCAGTACCATGCAAAGACTGTTGTCGCATCTACCTCAAAATGGTGCAGACATTGAGGCGCAACAAGCCGCAAAATCAGTAACACAGTATTTTAATAAAGCAGCACCCAATCACCACGCAGATGAAGAGGATGACTTGTTGCCCATGTTGCAGTTATCGGCGACAGGAGATGATGCCGCATTATTAGCAGAATTGTTGCCGCTGATTCTGCAGGAACACCAGCAAATGGATGCGGCGTGGCAGATTCTTGACAAGCAATTGCAACGCATTGCTGCAGGTGAAAATGCCGGCACCGGCAGTCAGCTTTCGGAATCCGACGTAAGCCGTTTCGCCGAACTGTATGCCAGCCACATGCACAAGGAAGAAACGCACATCGCGCCGATGGCAATGCGTCTGTTCAACGCCGCGCAGATGACACAGCTAGGCAACGCGATGCGCTTGCGTCGTGGAATTACAATAAACAATCAGGAATAAAGATGTCTATAGCAGATTTAAGAAAAGAATACATACACGCCCGCCTGTCGGAGTCCGATGTCGCTGCCGAGCCTATGGCCCAATTCAAGAAATGGTTTGATGAGGCGCTCAAGGCGAATGTACCGGAAGCCAATGCGATGAGCTTGGCAACGGTGGCCGCCAATGGGCGTCCTTCATCGCGCATCGTGCTGATCAAGGAATTTGATGATCGCGGATTTTCATGGTTCACCAATTACGAGAGCCGCAAGGGGCACGAACTGCATCAAAATCAGTATGCCGCGCTACTGTTCCACTGGATTGAGCTGGAACGGCAAGTACGCATCGAAGGCCACGTCGAACGCGTTTCTGCTACAGAAAATGACACCTATTTCCAGAGCCGGCCGCTAGGCAGCCGGATTGGCGCGATTGCATCGTCCCAAAGCGAACCGGTCACCAGCCGCCAGGCGCTGGAAACAAATTACGCCGCAGCCGAAGCAAAACATGGCGATCACCCGCCCCGTCCGGAACATTGGGGCGGCTACCGCCTGATACCGGACTACATCGAATTCTGGCAAGGCCGCAGTTCCCGATTGCATGACCGCATCGCTTTCAAGCTGCAAGCGGATGGCAGCTGGGAGCGGCTAAGACTGCAACCGTAAGCTATCGTACCGATATCTTTCGACTCGTGCGTAGCAGGTAATTCCGTTTCAAAATCAATCGCGAATGCGAAGGCGATACCGGCAAATCCCACGTTTGCTGTAGGAATGGAATAAGTAACTGACTCAGCCACACGGAGGTGCATCGTGTTTTGGGAAAAGAAACTGACGCAATGGGTTGAAGATATCCGCAATCGGTCGGCGCTCCCGCTTCGGCTCGAACTATGGAATGGACAACAGTTCAATTTCGGCGCCGGCCATCCCGATGTCACTATCCGGGTTCCGCACTTCTCCGCCATTAACTATTTGCTGACGCCGTCCCTGGCAAGCTTGGGCGAAGCCTATGTCGAAGGGAAAATCGACATTGAGGGGAGTGCGAAGGCAATCATTCGCATCGGCAGCGCGCTGGCCAGCCAGGTGCATGGCACCGCAAGCACTCTGTCCCGCATTGTAAAAACTGCCCGGCATAACAAACAGAAAGATGCTGAGGCGATTCAGTATCACTACGACGTATCGAACGCGTTTTATCAAAGCTGGCTCGACCCAAATATGGTGTATTCCTGCGCCTACTTCGAAAACGGCGACGAAGATCTGGCTACTGCGCAAATAAAGAAAATAGATCACATCCTGACCAAAATACAGCTGAAACCCGGCAATACCCTGCTCGATATCGGTTGTGGCTGGGGCGCGCTGGTGCTGCGTGCAGCACAACAATTCGGCGCCCAATGTGTCGGTATCACCTTGTCCCGCAATCAGTATGAATTCGCCCGAGAACGGGTTGAGCAGGCCAGCCTTGCCAACCGAATCGAAATTCGTTTGCAGGATTACCGGGACCTCACCGGGTGTTTTGACCGCATCACCAGTGTCGGCATGTTCGAGCATGTCGGACTGCAGAATCTGCCGCACTATTTCACCAAAATCCGCACGCTGCTGGCCGAAGACGGCCTGGCCATGAATCATGGCATCACGTCAACCGATCCGAATAGCGTCGCATACGGCGGCGGCTCCTTCATCGATAAATATGTGTTCCCACACAGTGAGTTGCCGCATCTCGGACTGGCGCTGAAATCCATGCAGGAAGGCGGCCTGGAAGTGCTCGACGTTGAAAACTTGCGCCGCCATTACGCCCGCACCTGCGGCATCTGGGCCGACAATTTCGAAACACACGCCGACCAGATCAAAACCCTGACGGACGACAGGCATTACCGCATCTGGCGGGTCTATCTGGCTGGTTGCGCCCATGGGTTCACGCATGACTGGATATCGGTGTACCAGGTGCTCTGCACCAAGGCAGGCCGACGCGCATCCGCACTTCCCTGGTCGCGCAAATATATTTACAGGTGATGATTAGCGCGTCAAATCACTTTTATCTTGCTTGCATATTCCCGCATTTTTTCAATTCCCGGTTCGTTGCGCGGCCAGACCAGGCTTGCGCCATCGTTGCTGAAACGCGGCACCACATGGATATGCAGGTGCGGCACGGTTTGCCAACCGGCCGGTTTGTTGGTTTGCAACAGGGTGATGCCTTCCGGCTGGAATGCAATCTGGATCGCCTTGGCGATTTTATGCGCTGCCCGCATCAGCGCAACGGCTGACTCTTCATCGGCATCCATCAAAGTCTCGTACGGCTTTTTGGTCGCCACCAGAACATGGCCCGGATTGACTTGTCCGGCATCCATGAAAGCAAAGACCAGCGCATCCTCATAGATTTTCACGCCGGGAATTTCGCCCAGTAATATTTTTTCAAAAATAGTCGTCATTACGTCCCCTCCAATCTTCCTATCAATACCACTCAGGTTTTGCTCTTGTCGGCAAAAATCTTCCTGAATTTTTCCAGTTTCGGTATCACGACAAAAGCGCAATACCCCTGGTCGGGATGCTGCCGAAAATAATCCTGGTGACTGGCTTCTGCCTTAAAATAAGGCTGTTCTGACAACAGTTCGGTCACGATCGGCGCAGCCCAGACATTCGCCATCTCATTTATGACGTGCTTGGCTGTATCTTGCTGCGCCGCAGAATGCGTGAAAATGACCGAACGATATTGAGTACCGCTGTCGTTTCCTTGTCGATTCAGGGTAGTCGGATCGTGGATGGTAAAGAAAACCTCCAAGATTTCACGATAACTTACTTGTGCCGGATCGAACGTTATCCGTACCACTTCGGCGTGACCGGTGCTGCCTTCACAGACTTGTTCATAGGTCGGGTTCGGCACATGGCCACCGCTATAGCCGGATTCGACTTGCAGCACACCGTTCAATTCCTGATACACAGCTTCAAGGCACCAAAAACATCCGCCGCCCAATGTTGCAATTTCATTTGTCATGATTCACTCCTTGATTTGATGCTTCACAACATGACTGTAGCGCAAACTAGTTTGTGCTGCTCGACGTTTGCTACAGTCAACGCATGCAATCATTCCTCGGGACAATATGCGCTTGATGGCAGTTTCCAGGATAATGTTTGAAACTTTTTGGATCAACGATGCATACACGCTCTGCCCGCGCTTTAACGCGTGAATTCGACACCCCCCATTTTCGTCATACCCTGTCGCAGTTTGCCACCGGTGTGACCATCATCACGACGCGCTTATCCGACGGCACTTTGCTCGGCTTGACGGCGAGTTCCTTCAATTCGGTTTCGCTCGAACCGCCTCTGGTGTTATGGAGTTTGGGTAATCGTGCCAGCAGCCTGGAGGCATTTACCGGCAATTCGCATTATGTCGTCAATGTGCTGGGAGCCGATCAGGCCGCGTTGGCCGAGCGTTTCTCCAGGCGTATCAAAAACCGTTTCGAAGGGGTGGAGTACGAGTTGTCGCGCACCGGGAATCCGATCTTGAAAGGCGTTTCAGCCTGGTTTGAATGCCATAACCGTAGTCGTTATCCGGAAGGCGACCATGTGATTTTTGTCGGCGAAGTCGAACGATGCGAAGCGCATCCCCAGCCCGCGCTGGTATTTCATGACGGCCAGTTCTCTGGCACGAATGCCATCCCCAAATAATGCTTTCGCAACGAACATTAAGCATAACGACCAATGATATTTTCAGAATTAATCGGCTACGCTGCGGCCATCTTGACGACTGTCGCCTTCATCCCGCAAGCGTGGCTGACATGGCGCTCGCGTCGCGTGGATGGCGTATCGCTGGGAATGTACAGCATCTTCACGCTAGGAATAACATCGTGGCTGGCCTATGGCTGGCTGATTGGTTCTTGGCCCATAATCGTGGCCAATACCATCACCCTGCCGTTGGCCGTATTTATCCTGTCGATGAAAATTCGCTTTGGCTGAACCTGCCCGGCATGCTCAGCCATTCAAGCCTACAACCAGCCTTTTTCGACCATTTTCTTGGAAACATGCTGCGCCAGCAACTGATTGGTAAATGGCGTCGGGTGCACGGTATCGGCAAACTTGTAATTCTGATCCGCACCGGCTACCAGATTGCTCTGGTTGCACACCAGTGCAGAGTTCAATACATTTTTCGGAGGTACCAAGGGGTTATCGGAATCGACATCGGCACAGGCGGGCGCCGTAACATTACTAAAACCGTAAGAGCCCGGATTGTCAGCCTGATCGCGATCAAATGAATAAGCATCAACCAACAGCACCTTGGATTGGCCCACCAGGCCGGCTAGCAGACGGACGTTGAATGCAATTACCATCGCGCTAATCCAATCCCGTGCATTTCCAGATTGTGCCAACGCATACGGCGTTTTGCTGGCATCCGGCAAATTCAGTACGGTAACGTGATTTGCGCCGTTGGCAACAATCTGCGTTTTAACCAGTTCCGCCAATTGATCGCCGGCACGCCCCATTGCAGCTACATAGGTTGCCAAGTTCTCAGGATTGGCCGCGTAAGCTGCACCGGCGGTTTCCGCTGCCAAGGTTGCTGAGGCTACCGCAGTCGGAACATTTTCTAAGCGAAAGCCTTGGTCAACCGCCGTTTTGGTGGCGGCAAGAGTGAGTGTTTCAGTGGTATGTCCGGGATTCGCCAATTCCGTCTGAAAAGCCAACTGAATAACAGGCAGGGCCGCTGTTGGATTAGCGGACCCAGCTGCTAGCGTCTCAATTAAAGTATTTTTATACTTATCTGCAGCTGCCGCCGTTGCATCCAACTCCAGCTGATTTGCCTGAAACAGCAGATCATTGCCGCCCGCCAGCACCAAGACAATTTCATCGCCATTGAACTTGCCGCCGCCTTTCGCCAGATGGTTAGATATCTGCGTCGCGACCGGCACCGTCAATAGACCTAACTGACTACGTTTGCGTTTATCAACATAGGCAACATTCGCCACCCCAACGGCTTCCGTCACGCGCGCGCCGCCCTGCGCATACGAAGTGCATTCCTGCGCAAAAGAAATTGGGGCTGCAAAACTGGCAAGGTCACCATTGCTCAACAAGCCGGTTTCTGCCGCGCACGGTGCGGGCAGACCTATCGTTGCCGCCATGACTTCTGTCCAGTTCTTAGCCGCGTTGATGCCATTGGCACCGACGTCATTGACCGTATATTTACCGCCTCCCAATGCTTTAACGCCACCGACCGCATAGGTTCCGATATCGCTCAGGCTGTCGCCGAACGAAACCTGTGCATTGAATTTGGGGATGGGATCGCGGTCATCATCTTTACTGCCGCCGCAACCAGCCAAGACGGTCGCAGTGAGCAGGGCCAACGCAAATGGTGTTTGACGCATGGTGTCTCCTATGGGATGCATTGCAGATTAATGGGGCGTGCGCCCTATTTCCGTAAATACAATATCCAATCGATTCACATGTTTGCCTACAATCGCAACGCGAAAGGACCGGTCCACTTTGCAGGAAAGCGGACAGGCCAATTTTGCGTTAGCTCAAAACCGGGAGAAATTTAGAGTAGGCGCTGCAAGATGCCGGCGGAGTCGTGGGCGGCGCGGCGCAGGCGATCATTAATGCCTTGCCATGCGACGTCTTGCGGCGGGGTTTCGATCAGGATCAGATCGGCACTGACACCATCCATCGCGCGCAATGCAGCGTACAAACCATGCGCGTAACCCTGCGGATTAGCGGGCAATGCACACTGGCCGTTGATTTGCGTATTGGGTACCGCCGTGTAGCAGATCAAGGCAACCTGACGTCCGGCCTGATGCAGCTGTTGCACAGTGGCTTCCAGTTGCGCCGACGCGACCAGCGCGACGGCGGTGCGCGGCGCGTAATGTGCTGCCAGCGTGCCCGAGGCGCGCGGCGCTGCCACATCAGGCAGGCTTGGCATGGTGCCGATGACGGCGGAAATCTGCGCGGCACTGATATGGCCGGGGCGTAGCAGTACGGGACCATGCGTAGCCAGACGTGACAAATCCAGAATGGTCGATTCGATTCCAACTGCGCTCTGGCCGCCATCGAGGATGGCCTTGATTAAGGCATTTTCGCCAACTGCGTCACCGAACTCGTCCCGTACATGTTGCGCAGTAGTCGGGCTGACATGGCCGAATTTATTCGCCGACGGTACGGCCAGCCCGCCCTTGCCGCCCTTAAATGCGCGCAGCAGCGCTTGCGCCACCGGATGCGACGGGCAACGCAAGCCGACCGAATCCTGTCCACCGGACACCGCATCGGGAATGTGCGTCGCACGCTTCAGGATCAGCGTCAGCGGGCCGGGCCAGAATGCCTGCATCAGCGCCTGCGCTTCAGGTGGAATCGATGCGGCCCAATAAGCGATATCTGCTTCGGGTGCGAGGTGCACGATTACCGGATGATCCGATGGCCGGCCTTTGGCCGCATAGATGTCGGCGATTGCAGCCGGGTTTTCGGCATCGGCACCGAGCCCGTAGACAGTCTCAGTCGGAAAAGCAACCAGGCCGCCGGATTCGAGAATTTTGGCGGCCTGGCGGATATCAGTGGAAAAAGCAGTCATCGGCAAAATATTCGGTGTTAGAAAATCAGTGCTTAAACATATACATAATGTTGTATTTTTTTAAACCGCTTACATATATGCGGAAATATAGGGTAAATTACCTATACTCCGCCATATTTAAAAATTCAGGCAGTCAACAAGCGCAGGGCTTCGGCGTATTTCTCGCCGGTTTTTGCCGCCACTTCGGCAGGTAGGCGCGGGGCTGGCGCTTTCTTGTCCCACGGCTGCGTTTCCAGCCAGTCGCGCACGAATTGCTTGTCGAACGACGGTGGCGACATGCCGACCTGGTAGCTGGCAGCTGGCCAGAAACGCGACGAATCCGGTGTCAGGATTTCATCGATAAGATGGATCGTGCCGTGCTCATCCAGGCCGAATTCGAATTTGGTATCGGCGATGATGATGCCCTTGGTCGCAGCAAATTCGGCGGCTTGTGTGTACAGATTGATGGCGGCGTCGCGCACTTGGCGGGCGATGTCGGCACCGACGATTTTCTCCGCTTCGGCAAACGAAATGTTCTCGTCGTGCGAACCCATCGGCGCTTTGGTCGATGGCGTGAAAATCGTTTCCGGCAGTTTCTGCGCTTCTTTCAAGCCAGCCGGCAGCACGATGCCGCAGATCGCGCCGGTCTTCTGGTAATCCTTCCAGCCGGAACCGATGATGTAACCACGCACGATGGCTTCGATCGCCAGCGGCTTGAATTTCTTGACGACGATGGCGCGGCCTTCGACTTGTGCGCGCTCTTCCGGCGTCACCACCGATTCCGGATCGATGCCGGTTTCGTGGTTCGGCATCAGATGGCCGAATTTCTTGAACCAGAAATCCGACATCGCGGTCAATACCTTGCCCTTGTTCGGGATCGGATCGTCGAGAATGACGTCGAATGCCGACAGGCGATCGGTCTGAATCACCAGCAGCTTGTCGTCGCCGACCGCATAAATGTCGCGCACTTTGCCGCGATGCAGGAAAGGCAGGGATTGGATGTTTGTTTCTAGCAGGCCGGGCATAGTGATTCCTTATTCAGTTCAATTCAGGCAATTTGGCATTGCGTACTTTTTCCGCTTGCGCTGCGCGAAACGCGATCAGCTTGGCTTTCAGATCGGCGTCGTGCAGGGCCAGCATTGCCACCACGGCTAAACCCGCGTTGCCGGCGCCGGCTTCACCAATTGCCAGCGTCGCCACCGGTATGCCCTTGGGCATTTGCACGGTCGCCAGCAGCGAGTCCAGGCCTTTCAAGTATTTCGATGGAATCGGTACTGCAAAAATCGGCAGGATGGTCTTCGACGCGACCACGCCGGCCAGATGCGCGGCACCGCCGGCACCGGCGATGAAGGCCTGGCAGCCGCGCGTTTCCATGTCAGCGACCCATTCTTCCACTTCGGTCGGAGTACGGTGCGCGGACAAGGCACGCGCTTCGTAGCTGATGCCGAAGTCCTTGCAGACTTGCGCCGCTTCTTTCATCACGTCCCAATCGGAAGTGGAACCCATGACGATACCAACCAGTGTTTTTTCAGACATTTGATTCACCATAAATCACATCACCAATAAATAAGGGCACCGGAAACTTCGGTGCCCTTTCGCTTCGCTGCCGAATTATTTCACGATTTGCGACAGCTCGCCATTTTTGTAGCGCTCGGCCATTTTTTCCAGCGCAATCGGCTTGATTTTCGCAGCCTGGCCTTCACAGCCGAAAGCCAGATAACGCGCCTTGCAGACTTGCGCAGCTGCTTCGCGGGCGGGCTTCAGGTAATCGCGCGGGTCGAACTTGGAGGGGTTCTCGAACAGGTAACGACGGATCGCGCCGGTCATCGCCAACCGGATGTCGGTGTCGATGTTGATCTTGCGCACCCCATGCTTGATGCCTTCCAGGATTTCTTCGACTGGCACGCCAAAGGTTTCCTTCATGTCGCCGCCGAACTCACGGATTTCAGCCAGCAATTCCTGCGGCACCGAACTGGAACCGTGCATCACCAGATGGGTGTTCGGAATGCGCGCATGGATTTCCTTGATGCGGTCGATCGCCAGAATGTCGCCGGTAGGCTTGCGCGAGAATTTGTAGGCGCCGTGCGAGGTGCCAATCGCGATTGCCAGCGCGTCGCACTGGGTGCGGGCGACGAAATCAGCGGCTTGTGCGACATCGGTCAGCAATTGCTCGCGGGTCATTTTGCCGTCGGCGCCGTGGCCGTCTTCCTTGTCGCCCATCATGGTTTCGAGCGAACCGAGCACACCCAGTTCTGCCTCGACGGTGACGCCGATCGCGTGCGAAAACTTGACTACTTCGCGCGACACTTCCATGTTGTATTCATAGCTGGCGACGTTTTTGCCGTCTTCCAGCAGCGAGCCATCCATCATCACTGAGCTGAAGCCAGAGCGGATTGCCGTCATGCAGACCGCCGGCGACTGGCCGTGATCTTGATGCATGACCACCGGAATGTGCGGATAAGCTTCGACCGCCGCTTGAATCAGGTGGCGCAGGAAAGCTTCGCCGGCAAATTTCCGGGCACCGGCTGAGGCCTGCATGATGACCGGCGCACCGACCGCATCGGCGGCTTGCATGATGGCAGTGACTTGTTCCAGATTGTTGACATTGAATGCCGGCAAGCCATAACCGTTTTCAGCGGCGTGGTCGAGCAGTTGACGCATGGATACGAGAGCCATGTAGTTCTCCAAATTAAAAAAATGAGTATTCGCTGACCTTGGCGATCGACGTTGGTGATCTTGGTGAAATATCGCGCCGTGGTACCTGCCGTGGTGATACTAAGCAACCACGGCACCGCCCTTATGATGCCGCTGACGTCCAGAAGTTCTTCCGTTGTCCGCAGGAAAACCTTACTGCCCTTTAATTGTGCCAGACGCAATCTGCGCAGATTGCGATATTGCGCAAACTTGCGTTGAGTGGCGGCACATCCGGGCGGTCGCGATTAGGTTGGCTGTGCAAGCGTCAACATTAACGCTTGCGCTGCATCAGTATTTCGACTGCAGGCAGCGTTTTCCCTTCCAAAAATTCCAGGAAAGCGCCGCCGCCAGTCGAAATGTAGCCGATCTTGTCGGTAATGCCGTACTTGGCAATTGCCGCCAGCGTATCGCCGCCACCGGCAATCGAAAACGCTTTCGAGCCGGCGATTGCCAGCGCCAGCGTTTTGGTGCCGGCGCCGAATTGATCGAATTCGAATACGCCGACCGGCCCGTTCCAGACGATGGTGCCGGCGCTCGCCAGTTGTTGCGCCATCATCGCAGCGGTTTTCGGGCCGATATCGAGGATCATGTCGTCGTCGGCCACGTCTGCCACATCCTTGATGGTTGCCACCGCAGTTGCGGAAAATTCTTTCGCGCACACCACATCGACAGGAATCGGCACGGATGCGCCACGTTTGGCCATCATTGCCATGATGCTGCGCGCCTCTTCCAGCAGATCGGCTTCGGCCAGCGATTTGCCGATGTTCAATCCGGCTGCCAGCATGAAAGTGTTGGCGATGCCGCCGCCGACGATCAACCCGTCGACCTTGTCGGCCAGCGTTTTGAGGATGCTCAGTTTGCTCGACACTTTGGAGCCGGCCACGATGGCTACCATCGGACGCGCCGGCTGATGCAGCGCCTTGCCCAGCGCATCGAGTTCAGCCGCCAGCAAGGGACCGGCGCAGGCGATCGGCGCAAATTTGGCGATGCCGTGAGTGCTGGCTTCGGCCCGATGCGCAGTGCCGAAGGCGTCATTCACATAGATGTCGCACAACTTGGCCATTTTTTGCGCCAGTGCGTCGCTGTTCTTCTTTTCGCCGATATTGACGCGGCAGTTTTCCAGCAGCACGACTTGACCCGGTGCTACGTCAACGCCGTCCAGCCAGTTTTGCAGCAGCGGCACCGGTTGTCCCAGCAATTCGGACAGGCGCTGCGCCACTGGCGCCAGCGTATCGGCCGGTTTGAATTCGCCTTCGGTGGGACGACCGAGGTGCGAAGTCACCATCACCGCAGCGCCTGCTGCCAGCGCCTGTCGAATCGCCGGAACCGAAGCGCGGATGCGCGTATCTTCGGTAATTTTGCCGGCATCGTCTTGCGGCACATTCAGATCGGCGCGGATAAAGACGCGTTTGCCGGTCAGTTCGTTCGCGGCAATGAGGTCGCTGAGTCGATTGAATTGCATGTTTGTCCCGATCCTGTTGGATGAAAAGTCGCTATTTTACCGCAGCAAACATACTCCAAAACCATTTTTTCTTGCAAAAACAGCAATATGACTAATGACGCATTTCAAAAATACAAACGCGCTATGGAAAACAAAGCCATGCCGACCACAATCGTCCCCAGCAAACGCCGGGTCGCGACAAAAAACACAATGGCGCCAATGCCGGCCAGCAGCTTGGGGTTGGCCAGCGAAAGCGTGACCGCGCCGCCCGACAGCACCAGGTCCGGCACCACAATCGCGGCCAGCGCTGCCGCCGGCGCATAGCGCAACGCATGCTGGACTCTCGGCGGGAATTTGACCGCATTGCCGAGCAAAAAGAACGAACTGCGCGTCAGGATCGTGGCCACGGTCAACAGAATAATGGTGATCCAGGTATCAGTCTCATTCATGCTTTTCTCCTGTCGAGAAATACATCAATTAAGAGTGCCGCCACCATCCCGAGCACCACTGCAAGCAACAATCCGAGGCGGAATGGCAGATCGTCGGCAACCACCGCGACCAGACCCGCCACGACCACACCGCCTAACGCCGCTGCATTGATAATCAATGGAATCATGATGGCCAGCAAGGCCAGCGTGCCGGCAAACCCGACACCCCAATTCTCCGGTATCTGGCTTGCCAACAAGATTCCCACCACCGCACCGACCTGCCATGCGCACCAGTTGGGATAGCCAATGCCGTTAAAGAAACCGACCTTGCCCTCAGTCTTGTACAAGGTCTCGGCTGGAAAGCGGCGCGGGAAGAAAGCCATCGTGATATCGACATTGAAATAACCGTGCCAGATGCGCTGATACCAGGGCAGATGCGCAAAATGCGGGCCGATCGCTGCGCCGAAAATGACAAACCGCAGATTGACCAGCATCGCAGTGGCGAATACCACCATCACCGGCGCGTTGGCCATCATCAATGGCAAGGCGGCCAGTTGCGCCGAACCGGCATACACCAGAAACGTCATGCCCATCGCCTGCCACAGTGTCAGGCCGGACTTGACCATCGCCATGCCCGACACCAAACCCCATGCCATCAGGCCGGGCATGGTGGACATCGATAACTTTAGCGCCTCGCCAAATGCCGCTTTGTCAGCGGCACGGGCGTGGATTGCCTTACTTTCTCCGGAAGCAGCCTGTTCCGGGACTTTACTGTCCATCGCACTCATACTGCTTTTTTCTCCTTATTGGGCTGCCTGCAGGTATCAATTTTCCTGTTTTACAGAAAGGGAATATTACTACTTCGGGCAACAATTCTACTGGCACACTTTCCAAGCTGCCTGAATCCGTTAAAATCAAAACCTTGCACGCTATTTGGAGTAACGCCATGTCGATGGACGATCGCGACGGAAAAATTTGGAAAGACGGCACACTGGTAGATTGGCGCGACGCCACGCTGCATGTACTGACCCACTCGCTACATTACGGCCTGGCCGTATTCGAAGGCGTGCGTGCTTATGAAACACCACAAGGCACCGCAATTTTCCGCCTGAAGGAGCACACTCAGCGGCTGCTGAATTCGGCCAAGATCTTCCAGATGGTGGTGCCGTACGACATGGAAACCCTGATGGAAGCGCAAAAACAGGTGGTGCGTGAAAATAAACTCGCATCTTGCTACTTGCGCCCGCTGATCTGGGTTGGCTCTGAAAAGCTCGGCATTTCCCCTAAAGGCAACACCATCCACGTCGCTATCGCGGCCTGGCCGTGGGGCGCGTATCTGGGCGAAGAAGGCATGGCCCAGGGCATTCGCGTCAAAGTCTCGTCCTTCACCCGCCACCACGTCAATGCCTCAATGGTGCGCGCCAAGGCTTCCGGCTATTACATCAACTCGATCCTGGCCAACCAGGAAGCGCTGGCCGACGGTTACGATGAAGCCTTGCTGCTCGATACCGAAGGCTACGTCTCCGAAGGCTCGGGCGAAAATGTTTTTATTGTCAAGAATGGCACAATT
Source organism: Burkholderiaceae bacterium (assembly GCA_041736255.1). Lineage (GTDB taxonomy): Bacteria > Pseudomonadota > Gammaproteobacteria > Burkholderiales > Burkholderiaceae_D > AVCC01. The sequence continues at coordinate 6,041 of JBGSTZ010000070.1, read as the reverse complement.
TACACGCCGGACCTGGCTTCCTGCCTGGACGGCATCACGCGTGATTCGATACTGAGGATGGCGCGTGACCTCGACATCGAAGTGATCCAAAAACGCATCACGCGCGACGAAGTGTACTGTTGCGACGAAGCCTTCTTCACCGGCACTGCGGCCGAAGTCACGCCGATCCGCGAACTCGACAACCGCCAGATCGGCGAAGGCCGGCGCGGCCCGATTACCGAAAAACTGCAAGCGCTGTTTTTCGACGCAGTCGCAGGGAAAGCACCGCAATATCAGCACTGGCTGACGCTGGTGTAATCGCTGGTGTAACTAGTAGTGCAGGCGCAGAAGCCTGAACTACGCAAAATCAATATTAAGCGGCATCGAAGCCGCCCAAACAACGGAGCATCACATGCAAGCAACAAATACCACTACAGCAACCGACATCGTGGAACTTGACGGCAAAGATTTACCCGCGCATTGCCCCAATGCAGCCATGCCGCTCTGGTCGTCCCACCCGCGCGTCTTTCTCACCCTGTCGGATAGCGGCAGTGCAACTTGTCCGTATTGCGGCACCGTGTATCAGCTGAAACCGGGCACAGTGATTCACGGACATTAAATGATATTCAAAAGAAGCGGAATATATTAAAAATAAGCAAATTACCGCTTTATTTCCAATATATAAAAAAATATACTCCATCAAATTACACCATTTGCCGGAATCCTCATGGCACGTAAAAAACACTTGCTCCATACTGCCGAACAAGCCGAAGCCGCGTTCTATGACGCCCTCGCCAGATCCGATCTGGATGCCTTGATGGCGCTATGGGCCGAAGATGAAGTGATCGTCTGCATCCATCCGGGCGCACCGCGCCTGGTCGGCCATGATGCGATCCGGCAATCTTGGGCGACGATTTTCGAGCGCGGAAACGTGCATATCCGACCGGTGCAATTGCAAGCCAGCTACAGCCTGACCACTGCGGTCCACAGCATTGTCGAAGAAGTCCAGCGCACACAGCACGAGCGGCAAGACATCCACATCCTCGCCACCAACGTCTTCATCAAGACCGCGCAAGGCTGGCGCATTGTCAGCCACCACGCTTCGATTGCCGCCGGCGAGTTGCCGTCAGAACCGCTCAATCCGACGCTACTGCATTGATTATTAACATTATTGCGCTGACACAAAAACCGCCGCGATAATCCAGTTCAAAATAATTTGCATGAAGTACTTCGCGCCGCCATGGTTGCCCAACGGCCACCTGCAAACCATCTACTCCGCGACTTGCATCGCCAAGCCGTCAGTGGCATATCGTCGCCAGCGCTGGGATGCGCCAGACGGCGATTTTGTCGATATCGATTTCGTTGACGGCCCCGCCGGCCGGCCGTTTGTAGTGCTATTCCACGGACTGGAAGGCTCGTCCGACAGCCACTATGCGCGCGCGTTGATGGCGCAGATTGCCGCACGCGGTTGGTCGGGTGCGGTGCCACACTTTCGCGGCTGTTCGGGAGAACTGAACCGGGCACCGCGCTTCTATCATTCGGGCGACACGCCGGAATTGGACTGGATCATCCGCCGCCTGCGCGCAGAAATGCAGCACGCCAGCCGCTTTTATGTCGCCGGCGCATCGCTGGGCGGCAATGCGCTGCTGCGTTGGCTGGGCGAATCGCAGCATCAGGCTGGAATCATCGACGCCGCCTGCGCGGTATCGGTCCCACTCGATTTGGCGCAGGGCGGCGCCGCGCTGTCGCACGGCATCAACCGTCTCTACACCCGCATGTTCCTGAAAACCATGAAGGTGAAATCGCTGCAAAAACTGCAGCAATTCCCCGGCCTGTTCGACCGCGACAAGATGCTGCAGGCGCGCAGTATGTACGACTTCGACAATATTATTACGGCGCCTCTGCACGGCTATCGCGACGCCGACGATTACTGGAATCGCGCCAGCGCCACCCATGTGCTGGGCGATATCACAGTGCCCACGCTGGTGCTCAACGCCCGCAACGATCCTTTTCTGCCGGGCCGGCATTTGCCGCAGCAAGCAGCAGCGGCGGTCACACTGGACTATCCTGAGCAAGGCGGCCACATCGGCTTTGCCACCGGCACGCTACCCGGCAACCTGGACTGGCTACCGCAAAAGATACTGAACTTCCTGGACGGAATTGCGTGACAGCGCCCATTGTCAATACATACATATACCGGTATAAAATACACACGAAATATTTATATGCGGAAATTACACTTTTTTAGTGCATACCCCCACTTAATTGGACTACGAACATGGACGAGATCGTCAAACAGGCAATCACCAAATGGCCGAATGTGCCGCACTGCACCGGCTGGCTGGCGCTGGATGCACGCGGCGTCTGGCGCATGCGCGATGAACATGCGCAACAGCAGGGTTTGGCCGGCGAGCGCATTGTGCATCCGGCCTTGCTGGGCTTCATCCGGCGCAATTACGCCGCCGACGAGCGCGGTCGCTGGTTCTTCCAGAACGGCCCGCAACGGGTATATGTAAATTTGGAGTTGACGCCTTACATCGTGCGCAGTGATCCCCTCCGCGGCTTTGTCACCCAGACCGACGAGCCGATGGACGCACTCGACGCGGTCTGGCTAACTGAAAATGGGCGATTAATACTGCGCAGCAGCGACAAAATCGCCGCGCTGGACGACCGTGATCTGGCGCAGTGCATTCAACAATTGCGCATAGATAACCAGGCAGTCAGCGACACGACATTGCTGGCATGGATCGGCAACGAAGCCGGCACAGAATCTCTGGAATTGGAATTGCTGCACGACGGCCGGCAGTTGCCGGTGCAGCGCATTGCGCAGGCTGCGCTGGCTAAACATTTCGGCTTCGTCTGCACGCCACAGCCGGATTAAAGTAAGTAGGGCGGGTGCAAGCCGCGTCGAATCGAAAAAATGTGTTGCAGATCGTGCGGCGGCGGGTTGCACCCGCCCTACGGTTTCTTGCCCTGCTCCTTGAGCACCTCGACCCAGCGCGCCTGCAATTCGCGTTCGCGGGCGTCGATGATGGCCTGCTCATAGAATGTGGCATCTTGGGCACGACGCGCAATCGTCAATTGCTGCAGCGCATCCGGCAGGCTGCCATTCAATGCATACGACTCGGCCAGCGCAATATGCTGCAGCGCCTGCTTGCCTTGCGCCGCATAAGCCTCGGCCAAAATTTGCTGCAACTGCGGCTCGGCGCGGTACATTTGGGCCTGGTCGCGCAGGTAATTCACCGCGTCCTGGTAGCGACCCGTCGCAATCAACGCTTGCGCATACTGACGCGCAATCCCGCGCGACAGCGGAAATTGCGCGCGCGCCGCATCGGCCTGTTTGACTGCCTGCGCCATGATTTGCACGTTCTTGGAAGCCAGCGCGATCTCAATCGCCAGACTGGTCATGATGGCATTCTGCGGTGCCAGCGATGCCACCCGCGCCTCCGCCAGCAAAGCTTGCGCGCTGGCCGCCGCACCCTGTTTTAGCGCAATCATGGCCAGACCGTATTTAGCGGCAACCGTTTGCGTCCGCACTTTTTGCTGCAACTGTTTTTCGAACCATTCGCCGGCTTCGCGCAAACCCTGCGCACTGCCATCCTGCAACACGCGAAGACGTGCCTGAATCAAATGAAACGCCATGCTATCCGGGCGCGTTGCATGGGGCTGATCGCGAATGCGTGCTTCAATATCGGCAATCCGTTCGGTGGTCAGCGGATGGCTGCGCAAATACGGCGGCACCGCATCGGTGTACCCGCGTGAAGCCTTTTGCATGCGGCCAAAAAAAGCCACCATGCCGCTGGTATCGAAACTCGCTTCCTGCAATATCTGCAAACCGACCCGATCCGCCTCGCGCTCGGCTTCCCGGCTGAAGTTCAACTGACGTTGCATTGCCAGCCCCTGACCGCCCATTACCAAAGCCGCCGGCGCATCGCCGACGTTGCCGGCACTCGCCGCCAATACGCCCAGCAAAATCGCCGCCAGCGGGATCAGCGCATCCTGTTTTTGCTGGCCCAACATACGGGCGATATGGCGCTGCGCTACATGGCCAATTTCGTGCGCCATCACCGATGCCAGTTCCGACTCGTTCTGCGCCGCCAGCACCAGCGCCGAATGCACCGCCACAAAACCGCCCGGCAACGCAAACGCATTCAGATTGACGTCGCGCACCGCAAAAAAGAAAAAGTCGAATCCGGCCTCGCCCCGTGCTTCCGGGTGCGTCGCAACCAGACTGGAGCCGAAAGCGTTCAGATATTCCAGCACCGGCGCATCATCGAGATAATCGGGATTGCGCCGGATATCGCGCATGATCTCTTCGCCCAGTTTGCGCTCCATCAACGGCGACAGCGTATCGCTGGCGGAATCGCCCAAAGTCGGCAATCCCAATGCCAATACTGGCAGCGGCGCCAGCGGCCCGATACACGTAGCCACGATCAGGGCGAGCGACAATGAACGCCTTAGCAACGGCATTTTCGGGGAAGGATATTTTGTTTTCACGATGCTATGATACCTGCTCTCATTAATCGTTCCAGGCGCCAATCCCATCTCATGAACCGCCCACCAGACACCGCCACAGAACTCACCCACTTCGACAGCACAGGCCAAGCCCACATGGTCGATGTCGGCGCCAAAAATGAAACCCATCGCGTCGCCATCGCCGGCGGCACCATCCGCATGCAGCCGGCCACACTCGACATCATCCAAAGCGGCAGCGCCAAAAAAGGCGACGTGCTCGGCATCGCCCGCATCGCCGCTATCATGGGAGCCAAACGCACCAGCGACCTGATCCCGCTGTGCCATCCGCTGGCACTGACCCGCGTCACGGTCGAATTCAGCATCGACAGCCCGGCAGCCAGCATTTACTGCCGCGCCCAAGTGGAAACCTTCGGCAAAACCGGAGTGGAAATGGAAGCCCTGACCGCAGTCCAGGTTGGCCTGCTGACGATTTACGACATGTGCAAGGCAGTTGATCGCGGCATGGTGATGACGGACGTGCGAGTGCTGGAAAAGCACGGGGGGAAGTCGGGGGACTGGGTGGCTGAAGTCTAAGTTACTGATTTTTAAGAGAGTTTCTGCACCTTCTAAGCTATTGACCACCACGTCCTTATACTACCTGGCATGTTTCGCTCGGTCTTAAAGAGCGTCACGTAAATATTAATCAATAAAATGTAGGCTTTATACTTGTTCACCAAAACCTCAATTAAGCCAGATATGCCTGTTACCGTGCGTTACCCGACGGATATGAATGACGAACAGTGGATGGTAGTACGTCCTATTTTGGAGCGTGTTGGCAAACCAGGACGGCCCCTGCGCTATGCTTTGCGCAGCATTTTCAATGGATGCTTGTATATCACCCGCGCGGGCTGTAGCTGGCGCAGCCTGCCAAAAGACGCGTATCCACCCTGGACGGTGGTGTACCGTCACTTTCAGCGCTGGTCAGAAACGGGTCAATTCGAAAAGCTAACACATTGCCTGAATCAGGCCGTGCGAAAAAAAGGGGGCGTGAACCCACCCCCAGCACCTTGATTATTGACGCCCATAGCATCAAGAGTCGTAACGGCGGAGAAGCCATAGGCTTCGATGGGAACAAGAAAGTGCAGGTCGCAAGAACCAGATATTGATAGACACGCATGGGCTGGTATGGGGCGTACATACGCACGCTGCCAATCTTTCTGACACGTATGAAGCAGTTCCGTTATTCAAAAAGTGCTTTCCAATTTTGCCACGCGCAGAACGCGTTTACATCGATAAAGGATATTGGGGAACTGCAGCCGCCTACCTTAAAACGGTGGATATATCTTCGCACATCCCGGACAAAGGGCTAGGCGAAAAAGTGGACGGGTTCGTGCCGGAAACTATTCGATGGCGGGTTGAGCGCACCATCGCCTGGATTACCGACTGTCGCCGGGTAGCGAGTTCATTTGGTCGCGGTAGGGACGTCAGTTACCTGACGCCCCCCGCACAGATCCGTACTTGCAGAACTACTGCATACGGCTCCTGCCAAAGGTCTTGACGTAAAATCGCTCGTGCGGAAGCGGGTGGACTACCCGACATGGCGGTAG
>JBGSTZ010000155.1:0-6515 GCA_041736255.1 Burkholderiaceae bacterium | reverse complement strand
ACCGGGCCAGCTAGTCTGCACAGCGTTTTGTCTGCAGCACCGAAGAGGGCATATTATGCAGCGCTTGAAGCATTCGGTCAACACTTGAATCAACATTTTTTATCGCCGCGCCGCACCTGTTTCAACTCCCTGCGCGCCGCGCTTGTCAACCCCACTGCCCACCCATTGCCGCTCTCGCTTCCTGCCCTTATTTCCTGCCTTTACCCCCGCTTCTCAGCGGGAGGCGAACTATAGCAAACGTTGCGGAAGTTTGGCAAGCGCTTTTCTAAAAATGCAGTCATTCTTTCGTCTTTAGTAGTTAATGGCGATACGCGCTTATAAAGCGCCTATTCAAATTGACCCTTTGCACGATATTTTTATCGCGCCACGCATTTGGCGTCATGCCAGTTATCGCGTACCCTATATATAAAGCAAAGCGGCAGAATCTTCAGTATCGGCCGCTCCCTAATTTCAACACAGACCCGGGACTCTCCATTGGCCAAGCCTAACTACCAATTCGAAAAACGTCAAAAAGACCTTGCAAAGAAGCGCAAGAAAGAAGAAAAATTACAGCGCAAGTCGATGCCCAAGACTGATGCAACACAAGAAGACGCTGTCAGTGAAGGTGAGGCGCAGCCAAATGCCGACGCCAATCCGGCTCCCGAATAGCAATAATCACTTAATTATGTTCTTGAGCGCGCCAGGGATTCCTGCTGGCGCGTCGTAGCAACGCGGCACTTCCACCCCACCACCAGCGATGCAATCAGATCACGTATTTGCAGAGCAGTTGCATCGGTGTCGGATTGATATCGGCGAGCTGCTTTCCTACGTTAATCTGCAGCAACGCATCCGCGATAGTACTCAGCAGCGTCGGTATGTGCTGCGCAATCAGGTAATCGATTACCTCATCCTTGAGTAAATGATTGCTTATAGGATTAAGTTCATGCGCTATATATAGCAGATTGCTGAAGCCACAATCCTGTACTGCCTTGGCAAGACTGCTGTTATCGCCACTCAGATCATATAACGCGCTGATATCGGACCGCGCCGACAGCGCCTCGCACAAGGTCTGATATGTCTGCTCTACGTTATCCTCACCTTTAACAATTTCGAAAAGATTAATCTGCGGGTGACGTTGCCGCAATAAGGCGCGAAAGCCGATTTCCCTATCCTCATGGCTGCGGTAAGCAGCGCTATTCACCACCAGCGCCACATTAGCGACAGACAAGTGCTTCAGATGCGTGCCTATTAAAAAAGCTGCTGTTTGCCCTGCGGCTCGATTATCGATTCCTATATGGCAATAACGCGCCTCGGCATCGACATCGGTATTAAAACTCACGACCGGAATCTGACGTCGCTTGAGCGCCCGCAAGCTGCTGCAGACCGATTCGGTGTTTCTGGCAGAGATCGCCACGCCATCACATTTTTCCCCGATGTTTGCCAGGTAATCACTCAATTTTTTATCTTCATTTGACGCAAAACGAATCACACCCAACTTGCATCCGCGTGATCGAAATATCTCTGCAGAATCGGCCAATGCCGCTTCCAGCGTTTCGGCAAATACATCGCTGCCCTGAACGCAAATCTGAAAATACCTGCTTACCAGCGGCATCGCAGGCCGGGGAACGATCGCTTCGGCATTTTTTTCCAGCTCAGCCACAACCCGTGCTACCAAATCACGGGTGCGCGGATGAACGCCGGGTCGGTTATTGACAACGCGATCAACCGTGGCGCGGCTCAATCCGGAAGCTTCCACGATTTCATTGAGAGTTGCGCGTCTATGCATCATTTTGATCCTATTTTTTTTACTGATGCATTTAACATCATCATAATTAAACTGTAGCCGCCAGTCTACCGATTACAGTGTGCCTTGCAAAGGTGCTAAATACGGAACAGCCCATGCAAAAATTATGCAAGAAGTCTGCAGCGGATAAAAACATGCAATTAAATTATGATTTTCAGATTAATGATTTGATCATGATACTTTTACTTCAATTAATAGCTCAATACGATGCTATAAAATTTAACAGCCATCAAAAATAATTTAATTTTGATTTATTTACAAATTATTCTTAATGCCAGGCACTTCTATAAATTGCAATTTCAGGTAAATGAATTTATAAAATATTGAATAGATAAAAATAAAGTCATTTTTAAATCATATTGATCTCATTGCGCAATATTTAAGCAACACACCCGATCAACCACCTTTGCATACTTTTTACGCAACATGAATTGCCGTTCATTCCAGAGGGTGGGCGCTGCGCTTTAGCTCTTTGGCAATGGCACTGCCGGTAAATCCTTGTGTGCGCAGTCCGTATATTTGGTATCGTTCTTCCTGGGTCAGGTGTGTGTAGTTCATGTTCGGCAACTTTCGACTGGCTGGTCAAAAGGTCGAATGCTATCGCATCTGGCCCTTCAACCGGGGGACCGGTTGCACTTCGTATCTGAATCTACGCATGTTTATTACACATACTCCAACTATTTATTTAACATTGAAACCGTCTTGACATGCAACCGATAGCTCCCGGAACCGTCGTCTTTCACCGTTTTCGCGGGTATGGGGTTCTGACTGCCGTCAATTTGCTGTCGGGCTGGGTGTCGGTGCGTTTTGGCCAAGAAGCGCACACGCTGGATCTGTGTCTGTCGTCCGACCAGTTGCAACATGCCGATGGCGAGCCGATCCTGTTCCGGCACAATCCGCCCGAGCGCATGCCGCATGCGCGTCTGATGGCGCTGGTGCGCGCCTTGCATGGTGCCGGTTATCAGCACTTATATCTGTATTCATGGCCGAAACCGTCCGGCTTGCACTGGCATTGGCACCTGTTTTCCGGTGCGCGCACCTGGAGCGCACGGCCGCTACGCGCAGGATGGTTCGGCTCCGGATCTGATTACATCTTCAATCCAGTGCTGGACTGGGGTGATGCGCCGGGCGCATCGACGGCGGAATTGATTCAGGCTCTGGCACGGTTCGATCCGGAAGGCCTGTCGCAAGCGCGCGGTCATGATCCCGATCACAGCGCGTGGTTTGCCGCCATTTGCGATGCACTGCTGCCGGATTACGCTTACAGCTTTGGCTGGGAAACGCCGAATGCGGCCGCGGCGTCTACCAGCCTTGACGGCGCGACGCTGCAGGTAATGCCGGTACGCCAAGGGTTGTCCGCTTACGCCGGTGCAGCGCTGCCATTAGCACCGGGCTTGCAGCATCTGGGCCGGCAGCGCAATATTTTTTCTTCCCTCAAGAGTGGCGCTGAATGCCTGTTGCGAGGCACTTAACGTTCTCTGAAGAATACCTCTCTCATTGGCAAAGTTGTGCACGGCGCAGGTGAATCCCATCTACATTGACCTATCACGATATGCGGTTTATGCGTTAATGTCGGATGTTACTTGCTGAAGAATCCACTTTCGCGGATTCTTGCATCCATTCTGATCGCGCCATATTCATGACAACCGCCGCCATTATTCCTCCCGTCCTTCCTCCCACTCACAGCCTGTTTGAAGACATTTTGGCGCTCTTGATCGGCACTCTGTTTGTCTCGCTCGGGATCTCCATGTTCAATCAGGCAGGCTTGATCACCGGCGGCACTGCTGGTCTGGCGTTTCTGATCCATTACGCCACTCAGATTCCGTTCGGCCCGATATTTTTCGTCATCAATTTGCCGTTTTATTTCCTGGCGTTGCGGCGCATGGGCTGGCGCTTCACCATCAAGACGTTCTGCGCGGTGGCGCTGGTGTCGGTATTTTCCAGCCTGCATCCGCAGTTTGTGCAGTTCAACGCTCTGACACCGGTGTATGTCGCGCTGATGGGCGGATTCCTGATGGGAACCGGGTTCATCGTCCTGTTTCGTCATCAGGCCAGCTTGGGCGGCGTCAATATCCTGTCGCTCTACTTGCAGGACAAATACGGGATTCGAGCCGGTAAATTGCAAATGGCGATCGACGTCATCATCGTGCTGGCTTCGCTGCTGGTGGTCAACCTGACCGCTTTGCTGGCTTCGATTCTGGGCGCGGTAGCCTTGAATCTGGTCATCATGCTGAACCACCGCCCGGGCCGTTACATGACGGTATGAAGCGACGGACCGCCACTGTCTATCTAATTTGACACTTGTGACTGCTGCGCATATATTTTGAATTCTTGATTGGAAGTGCGCAGCCATATTGCTGTCAAAACGACGTGAGGATTCCATGACGCTTCAAGTGACTCCACTTAACGCCGCGCACCGCGCCGCCGACGCCCGCATGGTCGATTTCGGCGGCTGGGACATGCCGGTCAACTACGGCTCGCAAATCGAGGAGCACCTTGCGGTGCGCAACGATTGCGGCATGTTCGACGTGTCGCACATGTGCGTAGTCGACCTGCAAGGCGCCAATGTGCGCGCCTTCCTGCGCGGCCTGCTGGCCAACAATGTCGATAAATTGCAGAACCCCGGCAAAGCGCTGTATTCCTGCATGCTCAATGCCGGCGGCTGCGTGATCGACGATCTGATCGTGTATTTCTTCAGCGAAAACTGGTTCCGGCTGGTGGTCAATGCCGGCACCGCCGAAAAAGACCTGGCCTGGATTTCGGCACAAAACGACAAAACCGGCAGCGGCCTCGTCATCACGCAGCGCCGCAACGGTGCTGACGCACTGGCGCTGATCGCGGTGCAGGGGCCGAATGCGCGCGCCAAAGTGTGGCAAGTGTTGCCGCAAACCCAAACCGCCAGCGAAGCATTGAAACCGTTCAATGCGGTAGTGGTGGCCGACACCCAATTCGGCGGAGTGATGCTGGCGCGCACCGGTTACACCGGTGAAGACGGTTTCGAGCTGGCATTCCCGGCCACGCAAGCCGAAGCGCTATGGAATGCGCTGGCTGCGGCCGGCGTCAAGCCAGCCGGTCTGGGCGCGCGCGACACGCTGCGGCTGGAAGCCGGCATGAATCTGTACGGCCAGGACATGGATGAAACAGTCAACCCGCTCGACGCCGGTCTGGCCTGGACCATCGATCTGGTCAGCGAACGCGATTTCGTCGGCAAGGCGGCGCTGCTGGTCAACGGGCAACAGGCGCAATTTCTCGGCCTGATCCTGCGCGAAAAAGGCGGCGTGCTGCGCGCCCACCAGAAAGTCGCAACCGACAAAGGGCAGGGCGAAATCACCAGCGGCACTTTCAGCCCGACGCTGCAGCAGGCGATTGCACTGACGCGGCTGCCTCTCGGCGTTGCGGTGGGCGACACGGTTCGGGTTGAAATCCGGGACAAGAAGCTGACGGCGACCGTGGTCAAGCCGCCGTTCGTGCGTCACGGCAAGATTCTGGTTTTCTGATTTTTACCCTTTTACCTTGGAGTTAAAAAATGCACATTCCCGCAGAACTCAAATACAGCGAATCCCACGAATGGGCGCGCACCGAAGCCGATGGCACAGTCAGCGTCGGCATCACCGACTTTGCGCAAGAAGCGCTGGGCGACATTGTGTTCGTCGAATTGCCGGAAATCGGCCAGGTACTGGCGGCCGGCAAGGATTGCGCGGTGGTGGAATCGGTCAAGGCGGCCAGCGACATTTATGCGCCGCTCAGCGGCGAAGTGGTAGCGGTCAACGATTCGCTGGGCGACGCGCCCGAGCAAATCAACACCGACGCCTATGGAGCCTGGCTGTTTAGGCTAAAACCGTCCAGCCTCGACGACTTGGATAAGCTGCTCGATGCAACGGCCTACCGCAGCAAGATCGACGCCTGAACTTTCCCCCTAGCGACTGCAGACCATGACTCGTTTCAGCCTGTCCCAACTTGAAGCACGCGATGCTTTCATCGCGCGCCATATCGGCCCGTCCGCATCCGAACAACAGGCGATGCTGACTGTGCTCGGCTACCCGAGCCGCAGCGCGCTGATCGACGCCATCGTGCCGCCCGGCATCCGTCGCAAGGATGCGCTGCCGCTCGGCCAGTTTTCCCAGCCGCTGCCGGAGCAGGCGGCGCTGGCCAAGCTGAAAGGCCTGGCCAGCAAGAATCGCGTGTTCAAGTCGATGATAGGGCAGGGTTATTACAACACCTTCACGCCGGGCGTGATTCTGCGCAATCTGTTCGAGAATCCGGCCTGGTACACCGCCTACACGCCGTATCAGCCGGAAATCTCGCAGGGCCGGCTGGAAGCGATTTTGAACTTCCAGCAGATGGTCACTGACATGACCGGGATGGACATCGCCAACGCATCGATGCTCGACGAAGGCACCGCCGCGGCCGAGGCAATGACGCTGATCCGGCGCGTCGGCAAGTCAAGCTCCAAAGTATTTTATGTGGCCGACGACGTGCTGCCGCAAACTCGCGAAATCATCGAAACCCGCGCCAAGCCGCTTGGCATCGAAGTGCGCAGCTGCAGCTTTGCCAGCGAGGACAACGCCACCATCAACAACGACTGTTTCGGCGTGCTGCTGCAATATCCGGGCGTAAGCGGCGAAGTGCGCGCTTACCGCGCGTATGTCGAGGCGCTGCACGCCAAGAGCGCGCTGGTGATCGTCGCCGCCGACTTGCTGGCGCTGGCGCTGCTGACGCCGCCGGGCGAGTG
>JBGSTZ010000131.1:0-28004 GCA_041736255.1 Burkholderiaceae bacterium | reverse complement strand
TGACCACGATTGCACTCGATGAGGAGATGGTCAGGGCTTACGTCAGAAATCAAGACAAAGAAAACGCGCATTACGATCAGCTCAAGTTAGGTATATGAGCTAGCGCCTTCAGGCGCTTCACGCTTTTGCCCCTTTGAGGGGTTAACAAAAATAAACCCCCGGCTTTGCCGGGGGTAACTTAATTTATTACGAAAAAAAACCCACTGAATTTAGTTCGGTGGGTTTTTCGTTCAGTACGTCAAAAGGAAGGGAATACTATAAAACTTCGCTTGCATGATCTGCCAAGCGCGAACGTTCACCACGCGCCAGCGTTACATGGCCGCTGTGTTCCCAGCCCTTGAATCGATCAACAACATACGTCAGACCGCTGGAGCCCTCTGTCAGATAAGGCGTATCAATCTGCGCGATATTGCCAAGGCAGATGATTTTGGTGCCGGGACCGGCACGCGTGATCAGGGTTTTCAATTGCTTGGGCGTCAGATTTTGTGCTTCGTCGATAATCAGAAACTTATTGACGAAAGTGCGACCGCGCATGAAATTGAGTGACTTGATCTTGATGCGGGAGCGGATCAAATCTTGCGTCGCAGCCCGACCCCAGTCGCCGGCATCGGTATCTGATTTGTTCAGGACTTCAAGATTGTCGTCAAATGCGCCCATCCATGGCGACATTTTTTCCTCTTCTGTCCCGGGTAAAAATCCGATGTCTTCGCCGACTGGCACGGTTACCCGCGTCACGATAATTTCATTGTAGAGCTTGGTTTCGAGGACCTGTGCCAAGCCGGATGCAAGTGCCAGCAAGGTTTTTCCGGTGCCAGCCTGACCCAGCAGGGTGACGAAATCACATTCCGGGTCCATCAACAGATTGAGCGCAAAGTTTTGCTCGCGATTTCGCGATTTAATGCCCCATACGCTGTTTTTGACGTGGCCATAATCGCGCAGAGTTTGCAGAACGGCGGTCTTTCCATTGATTTGCCTGACATGCGCATACAAAGGCGTTTCACCGTTTGTTGGTTCCAGGTAGATAAATTGATTGAGAAGAAATGACGGCACTATCGGCCCGGTAATCCGGTAGAAAGTAGCACCGCTGCCATTCTTGTTCTCTTGCCACGACTCCATGTTTTTGCTGTGTTTGTCCCAAAAATCGTCCGGCAGTTGCATGATTCCTGAGTACAGCAGATCGGTATCTTCCATGACATGGTCATTGAAGTAGTCTTCTGCCGGCAAGCCCATCGCACGCGCCTTAATACGCATGTTGATGTCTTTTGAGACTAGTACGATGGCGCGGCCGGGCTGCTCCATTTCCAGCGCACGCACCACTCCCAGAATCTGGTTATCTGCCTTGCCGATCGGCAGACCTTCGGGCAAGGTTGCTATTTGCAGCTTGGTCTGAAAAAACAGACGACCTTTAGCTTCCTTGTTGCCAAGTTTAGCCAGTGGAATGCCCTCTTCAATCGCATTATCAGGCGTGTTTGCTACCAGTGCATCGAGCGAACGCGACACTTGGCGTGCGTTGCGAGCGACTTCTGACATGCCCTTTTTATGATCGTCCAGTTCTTCCAGTGTCATCATCGGCAGATAGACATCGTGTTCCTCGAAACGGAACAGCGAAGCCGGATCATGCATCAGGACATTGGTGTCCAGAACGAAAAGTTTATGCACGCCGGCTTTGTCGGCAGCACGACTGGTGCTCGATTTCAGGTGACGCTCGATCGGCTTTGCTTGCAACAAGGCGGCCTTTGCTGGGGGCGGAGTTTTGCTACGGGGGCTACGGGGGATACGTGCTTGTGGTGATGGGGCCACAATTAACGTTTCTGTTTTAGGTCGCGCTTGCTTGCTCTGCTTTGGCGCGACTTGTATTTCTGTAGGTGCCTGTATCGCTTGCTTCACTATTTGCGGCGCAGCTTCAATCGGTGCCAGTACCGGTTTTATGGCTTTGCCTTTGACCGCTTTCGGGTAGTCGGCAGGCGACAATATTGTGGCGGGCTTGCTTGGCATTTTTGGCAGTGGCATTAGAACCTCAAATTAAAATGTTTGAAAAAAATTCATACCAGCTTGTATGCAATTACGAGAAAAATGGCAGTTCATAATAAATCGTAAAGTAAAAAAAGCCGTCTTGGATGGGGTCACGCCCAATCCAAAAACGGCTTCCTGCAAAGTTATATTCTGATTCAAAGGTGGTTCAAATCAAGAAAGACTTTTTGTGAATTCCAGAATTTCATCAACGTGCCCAGCGACTTTCACTCCACGCCATTCTTTCACTAATTGGCCGTTTGCGTCAATCAGGAAGGTGCTACGATCTACGCCGCGGACGGTTTTGCCGTACATGCTTTTCATCTTCATTACGCCGAAAAGCGTACAAATTGCTTCATCGGGATCGGAGATGAGTTCGAATGGCATATCCAGTTTTGCCTTAAAGCCTTCGTGCGAACGAATACTGTCTCTGCTCAAGCCAAAAATTTCGGTATTAGCTTGCTGGAATTCTGGAAAAAGATTGCGAAAAGCGATACTTTCCGTGGTGCATCCCGGCGTATTGTCTTTGGGATAAAAGAATATTATGACATTCTTGCCTTTGTATTCGGAGAGTCTGAAAGTTTTTTCACTGGTCATCGCTGCAGTAAACTCCGGCAACTTTTGACCCATCTCGACGGAACTGTCTACCAAGGTATGCTCCTGTATCGTTGTTTGATCGTGGCAATTAAGCTAATCGTATTTGTTGTGTCACAGTGCGCAATAGCCAGCATAAAGGTCTTGCTGCCTGAATTAAATATCTGGAACTGTTAGTTGGCCCGAGCGTCCGGGCAATTCTGCCCAGGTGAACTGATGCGTTGGTAAGGTCATGTCTTTAATTTTTCGATGCAATTGCGCCATCGATATGCAGTCATAACCTTGCGCCTGCCAACCGAGTAGTAACTGTTCGAAAATGGGGGCAAGTTTCTGACCTTCAAGTTCTGCGTGCAAAGTGTAGACATGTTCACGCGGCGATTGCGTCAATTTAAGTAGCGTGTCGGCAATATTCGACAGTGTAATGACTGTACCGTTGATGGTGCGCCCCAGCATTTCATCCAATGTTGGCAGTGTGGTGGGCATCTGGAGGCAGGACAGCGTCTTGCCCGATAGTTGTAGCCGATATGGTCCGCTATCCGGATCGGTAAGCGCCCCGGATTCGTGCAACATGGCGCGAGTATCGGATGCATAGGCAATGCCGAATGTATCGAGTTGCTCAAAAGCATGTTGATTCATCTGCCAGCCGGCGGCACCGTGGGTGTGCGGTTTCTGTCCAAAAATAGACCGGAAACGCTCGCACGACTGCAGCATTTGACGCTGTGTCCAGGCGACATTTGCAGAGCGCACATTGTCCTGCCAAAGCACATGATCCCAGGTGTGAATGCCGCATTCGAAACCGGCATCTTGCACTGCACGCATTTCTGCTGCACACGCCAGACCAATGTCGGGCGCCGGCAGCAATACGCCGTACATCAGTGTTTTTACTCCGTAATGTTTAAGCACTGAAGTACGCGATACCTTCTTGAAAAAACCGGGCCGAAAAGCACGACGCAGCGCCCAGCCGGTGTGATCCGGGCCGAGCGAGAACAGGAAAGTTGCATTAGCCTGGTGCTTTTTCAGTATGCGCACCAAACGTGGCACACCTTCCCGTGTACCGCGGTAAGTATCAACGTCGATTTTTAAGGTAATGGAAGGCAAGTCGCTCTAGTCCACCAAGGCGCGGGCTTGTGCAACTTGGCCGCGATAGGCGTCGAAGATGCTGCGCAGCGCATCGGCCATGTCCGTGGTCGGCTGCCAGTCCAGTTCCTCGCAGGTATTGGTAATTTTGGGTACCCGATTCTGTACGTCTTGGTAGCCTTCGCCGTAATACGCGCCCGAGGTGGTTTCGAGCAATTGCACCTGTTTGACGGATTCTGCATATTCCGGATATTCGGTCGCCAGCGTCAACATCATGTTGGCGAGTTCGCGAATCGAATAATTGTTTACTGGATTGCCAATATTGTAAATTTTGCCGCTGGCGATGCCGTTTTCATTGGCGATAATTTTCATCAACGCGTCGATACCGTCGCCAACGTGTGTGAAGGCGCGTTTCTGTGAGCCGCCATCTACCAGCGAAATGTTTTCGCCGCGCACGATATGGCCGAAGAACTGGGTTACCACGCGTGACGAACCTTCCTTCGGGGTGTGGATAGAATCGAGTCCGGCGCCGATCCAGTTAAACGGGCGGAACAGCGTGAAATTCAAGCCTTCCATGCCGTAGCCCCAGATCACGCGATCCATCAATTGCTTGGAACAGGAATAAATCCAGCGTGGCTTATTGATCGGACCGCAGATCAGCTCTGAGTTTTCCGGGTCGAATTCCTCGTCGTGGCACATGCCATAGACTTCAGATGTGGATGGAAACACCAGATGTTTGCCGTATTTGGCGGCGGAGCGCACGATTGGAAGGTTTGCTTCGAAATCGAGTTCGAATACGCGCAACGGTTGCTTGACGTACGTCGCCGGGGTGGCAATGGCGACCAGAGGTAAGATTACATCGCATTGCTTGACGTGATATTCGACCCATTCTTTATTGATCGTAATATCGCCTTCAAAAAAATGCATGCGCGACTTGTATTCCGGATTATCGAGCAGATCCGCGATGCGGTCCGTCATCATGTCCATACCATAGACGTGCCAGTCGGTGGTTTCCAGAATGCGCTTGGACAGATGGTGGCCGATAAATCCGTTTACACCGAAAATTAAGACTTTTTTCATTGCTTGCTCTGATTTTTCATTGATTTATAAGGAGCATCTGCAGTTCTTGTGGCGCAATGGGATTGCCTTCGCACAATAGCGCATGGATGTTGAGTGTGCGGCCATCGCCGCAAACGCCCAGGATCGCATTATCCTCCACCACCAGGCCAGGCAGCAAATCCGGACGGGTCAAAGTGCCCAGCCGGGCACTGCCGATAATCAAACGCTTGCCGTGGATTTCGGTAAATGCGCCAGGGTAGGGTGGTGCTACCGCCCTGTGCAGGTTATAGACCGCTTGCGCCGGTTGTGACCAGTCGATACGGCCGTCTTCCGGTGTGCGTCCGCCGAAATAGCTGCCTTGCGACAGGTCGTTCGGCAAGCGGGGCGCTTTGCCCTCCATTAATGCCGGCAATGCATACCAAAGCGTTTGCTCGGCAGCGACCGTCAGCTTGCCGAACACGTCATGCGCGGTATCGCCCGGCAGGATAGGCACTGCTGTTTGCGCGATGATGGCGCCGGCATCCGGTTTTGCGGCCATTAGGTGCAGGGTGGCGCCGGTTTCTGTTTCGCCATGCAATACTGCCCAGTTGACTGGCACGCGACCGCGGTATTTGGGCAGTAGTGAGCCATGCATGTTGTAAGCGCCGTGTTTGGCAAGCGCCAACAGGGCAACCGGCAGCATATGGCGGTAATAGAAGCTGAAAATGAAATCGGGCTGAAGCGCCTGTATCTGTGTGTACAACGCAGTCGAGTTGGGATCTTCTGGTTTTACGCAGGGTATGCCATGTTCGCGACACAGCGCATCGACTGATTCGAACCAGATGGTTTCAGCAGGATTATCTTCATGGCTCACCACCAGCGCCACATCTATCCCACGCGCCAGCAATACTTTCAGGCAGCGCACGCCGACGTTATGGTAGGCAAAAACTACTGCTCTCATGCTTGCTCCGATGTGGCGGCTGATTCTTTTTTTCTTTCGCGCCGTTCGATGAATGGCAGCTCCTGCAGCACGGTCTTTACCACATATTGCGGTCTGCCGCGCACTTGCTGGAAGATACGCCCGACATATTCACCCAGCAAACCGATGCCAAACAACACCACGCCCAGCATAAAAAATACGATGGTAAACAGCGTGAAGACGCCTTCGGCTTCCGCGCCCAGGAAAAAGCGGCGCACCAGCAGCAGCAGCACCAACAGCCCCGATGCGACAGACATGATCATGCCGACCATCGAGAACAGTTGCAAAGGCACCAACGAAAATCCGGTCATCAAGTCAAAATTCAGACGGATCAGACTGTACAGCGAATACTTGGATTCGCCGGCGACGCGTTCTTCGTGTTCGACCACGATCTCAGTCGGTTTTCGGGCGAACGTATATGCCAGTGCCGGCACGAAGGTATTGACTTCGCTGCACTGGTTGATCAGGTCGATCACATTGCGACCATAAGCGCGCAGCATGTTGCCCTGATCGGTGATCTTGATGTGAGTGATTTTCTCGCGCAGGCGGTTCATGGCCTTGGAGGCATAGGTGCGCCACGCGGCATCTTGTCGTTTGCGGCGAATGGAACCGACGTAGTCATAACCTTCGCGCATCTTGGCGACCAGGTTGCCGATTTCTTCCGGCGGATTTTGCAGGTCAGCGTCCAGCGTGACCGTGATTTCGCCGCGGGAAGCTTCAAAGCCGGCCAGAATCGCCATGTGCTGACCGTAATTCCCGTTCAGCAGCACGACTCTGGTGACATCGGGGCGCAGGCGGAATTGGTCAGCCAGCAGCGCTGGCGAATCGTCGCGGCTGCCATCGTTGACGAAAATGATTTCGTAGCGCAGTCCCAGCGCATCCAGCGCCGGGTAGAGCCGAGCATACAGTTTGGCGAGGCCTGCTTCTTCGTTGTATATCGGAATGACGACGGAAAGTTCTGGTTTCATTTTTTACATGCGCTCCAGCAGCCACTCAAAGCACTAAGGAATTGTGCCGCTTCCTTAGTGCCGTTTTTGGGGCGGGTTATTATTTTTAATTAATGAGCACGGATTTGACCGCTGCTACCGTGCGATCGACATCCGCTTCCGTTAGCGCGTAAAACATCGGCAACGATACGGTTTGGCTGCCGACACGTTCTGCCACCGGAAACATTCCAGGGCCAAAACCGCGTTCGCGGTAGAGCGTAAACAAATGGATCGGCGCGTAATGAAAGCCAATGCCGATGTTGTGCAGCTTCATTTTTTCCATGAATTCAGCCCGGTTAACATGGTCCGGCAAGATGAGCTGGAACAGGTGCCAATTGGTATTACTGAAGTCGGCCAGTGGCAATTGGGCGCCGGTTTTGGCTTCGAAATCGGGACCGAAACTGGCGAAATACCGTTTTGCCAGCGCGTGGCGATGCCTGGTGATCGCATCCAATTGCGCAAACTGTCCCAGTCCGATGGCTGCCGCGATGTCAGTCATATTGTATTTTCCGCCCAGCACGTCGACATCGATGCCGTCCATGCCGCTGCGGGTGACGCCTTGCAAACGGTATTTTTCAGCCAGGCGCGCTTCTTCGATATTGTTGAGCACCAGGCAGCCGCCTTCAGCGGTGGTGATGTTCTTGTTGGCTTGAAAACTGAACGATACCAAGTCGCCGAAAGAGCCGATTGGCTGACCTTTCCAGCGCGAACCGATGGCTTGCGCCGCGTCTTCCACCACCCGCAAATTGTATTTTTTAGCAATCGCGTACAGACGATCCATATTGACCGGCAAGCCGGACAGGAAGACCGGAATAATCGCTTTGGTGCGGGGCGTGATCGCGGCTTCGAGCTTATCCAGATCAATGTTGCGGGTAAACGGATCGATATCGGCGAAGACCGGCGTGGCGCCGACTTCAATGATGACATTGGCGGTGGCGACCCAGGAAATCGGCGTTGTGATGACTTCGTCGCCGGGCCCGATACCGGCGACGCGCAGCGCGATTTCCATGGTGCAGGTGCCGGAGTTGAAGGTGCGCACCGGACGGCCTCCAAAATAGGCTGACAGTGCGGCTTCGAAAGCCTGGACTTTGGGTCCGCTGGTCAGCCAGCCGGAACGCAGCACGTCGCTGACTGCGGCAATCGTTGCTTCATCAATGCTGGGTCTGGAGAAAGGTAGAAAGGGTAGAGGTGTGTTATTGGTCATTTTGTTGGCCTCAGGAAAAGGTGGCTCGTTTGCTTAACCATGTTAGGTGAAAATAAATATACTACTTTATGTATGATTTAATATCACAATTATTATATGCGGAATATGCAGTGTTTTTAAGCATACTCCCTGTATTTTTATTAGCTGCGCGTCAGTAATATTACGCCGACGATGATCACGCCAATCGCCAGGATGCGCTGTGCTGACACCATCTCGCCCAGGAAATACCAGGCGCCGATGGCATTAATGATATAGCCCAGCGACAGTAGTGGATAGGCGATAGTGACGTCCACCCGCGACAAGCCGATGATCCACACCACCACCGAAATTACATAGCAGGTCAACCCGGCAATGATAGGCAGTTGCGTGGCCAGCTTGATTGCAGTGCTAAACCAGTTTTCCGCTGTCAAGTGGATTGCGCCGACCGCATTGGTTCCCGCTTTAAGAAGCAGTTGCGCCACGGCATTAAGGCAAATGCCGACGAAGATAAAGCCGAAAGTGGGCAGATTCATAGTTGTGCAGTCATGGTTTGATGTCGCTAGCGATGACCATCCGGCGTCGATCCTGCGCGATGACGCGCATCGGTACCCCGCGCTGTTGCAGATCGGCATATATGGACGGCGTGGTGACGGCAACAGCTTTCGGGCCGGTGGTCCATTGTTGGATAAACGCTTCGCGCGTAGGCAGCCAGAGTTGCGGCTGCTGTGTCAATCCGAATTGTAATTCGTCCGGATTTTCCACCATGATCATGGTGTGTTGCAAATAAAACAGCAGCGAATGATCCAGTCGGCCGACCGTGTACAGCGTAGTAGTCGGTGTACTTTCGGCGTTGATGGCAGCTACCAGCGGCCGTCCTGAGGCGTAATTTCCGAGCGGGTCGTGACCGATCATTAGTATTTGACCGCCCACAAAGCCGCTCATTGCCAGGATGGTAGCTGCCAGTTCTGCGCGCCCGCGTTGCGCCGGAAAGAATGCACCGAGGCCGCCGATTAGGGCCACGATGGCAGCAGCCATCACCCACGGCTCATAACCCTGGTACAGCGCGATTTCAACCGGGACATCTGGTATTTTTCCAATGCGCTGCACAAAAAACAGGCCGACCGCACCAATGGCGGCCACCAGGCCGGCCGCCAGCATCATCGGTTTGCGGCTGGCGGTTTCCCAGTAAGCGGCAATCAACAATGCCAGCGCCGGAAAGATCGGCAGGATGTAAGACGGCAGTTTCGAGCCTGAAACGCTGAAAAATAAAAAGATGAATCCGGCCCACACTAACAACATGCGTTTCGGTTTGAAAGTAGTGTCATCTTCTGCGCGCCAACTGTGAAATAAACTTTGCAGCAGGATTCCCAGCCAGGGCAATATGCCAAGTACTAACAAGGGAATGAAGTAATACCAGGCGCCGGTGCGATGATGCACTTCGCTGGTAAAACGCTGGAAGTGTTCATGGATGAAGAAGAATTGCGGGAACTCCGGATTGCGCATCGATACCAGTACAAACCAGGGCGTTGTAATGACGAAGAACAGCAGCAATCCCTTGCCAATATGAATACGTTTCCATATGCCGATATCGTTTGCTATCAGCGAATAGATCACTAGTGCTGCGCCGGGCAATACCAGCCCGATCAGCCCTTTAGAGAGCACTGCCAACGCCATGCCGGCCCAGCAAGCCAGCATCCAGTTGCGCCGCTCGCAAGCAGTTGCGCCATCACGTTGGGCGATCAGCAAGCTGCACAGCGCCAGCGTCATCATGCCGGACAAGCCCATGTCGAGCGCATTGAAATGCCCCATCGCCGCCCACAATAAACTCGATGCCAGCACCAGCGCGGCCAGAAAGCCGACGCGCGGATTGAAGACGGTGCACCCGGCTTGGTAGGTAAGCAAGATCCCGAGAAAACCGCACAAGCCGGTCCAGAAGCGCGCCTGCCATTCCCCGAGGCCGAACAGAGTGAAAGTCAGCGCGTTCATCCAGGTTTGCAGCGGTGGTTTTTCAAAGTATTTGATGCCGTTTAAGCGGGTAGTGATCCAATCGCCGCTGGCCACCATCTCGCGCGCCATCTCGGCATAACGGCCTTCATCGGAAGGTACTAGCGTGCGTGCATCCAGTGCATAAAACCAGCAGAAAGTGAAAACAAGAAATAGCGCCCAAACGAAGGGTTTGGACTTGTGCAAATCGGTCATGTAATGCTTTAAGCTGGAGTATTAATGCTCGGTTCGGTAGTCTCGATGATTAGCGCCAGCGTGACTTTGCGGCCTTCTGCCATCAGAATATTGTAGGTGCGGCAAGCTGCCTGATTGTCCATGCATTCGACGCCGATGCGGCGCGCCGTCAGCGCTGCTGTCAGCTTTGGATGCACGAAGCGTTGCCGCTGGCCGGTTCCTAGTATTACTACATCAGGATTCTGGGCTTCGATCTGCATGAAATGCACAGCTGTGAGCGCTTCAAAATGATCGACTGGCCATGCAACTGGGGCGATTTCCGGCATGACTAACAGGCTGTGCGTAAAGTACTTGGCGTTGATTTCTACGCCGGTATCATCGTACGCGGTGACGGTCTGGTATTGTTGTGTGGGTGTTATTTGAAGCTTCATGGTGTGGTTGTCCGATCAGTCAAATCAATGCGGATGTTGTTTAACGTAAGAGTTGCGTGGCGGCCCACTTTGTATGCGACGCAAGCGCAACAAAGTTGACATTGTAGCTTTTTTAGTGCCAATCTCGGCAGCGATGGGTGTTTTTGATTGATAAATCACGCTCCATTCGTCAGAATAGACTTTTCGGCGTTGCAACAAAATGCGCCCTGACATCTTCAAAACAATAAGGAATTGTAGCTGTGCGACCGATTCAGAAATCGAAAAAATTAGCAGACGTCTGTTATGACATCCGCGGGCCCGTGCTGGAAAAAGCGCGCCAGATGGAAGACGAAGGACATCGGATCATTAAGCTCAATATCGGCAATTTGGCCGTATTCGGCTTTGATCCTCCGGACGAAATCGTCCAGGACATGATTCGCAATCTGCACCAGGCCGCCGGCTATACCGACTCCAAAGGCATGTTTGCACCGCGCAAATCGGTCATGCATTACACCCAGGAGAAAGAAATCGCCGGCGTGACGATTGATGACATCTATCTCGGCAACGGTGCCTCTGAATTAATCGTGATGAGCATGAACGCCTTGCTCGATAGCGGCGACGAAGTGCTGGTGCCAGCGCCTGATTACCCGCTCTGGACTGCTGCCGTCAGCTTGTCCGGCGGCAGACCGGTGCATTATGTCTGCGATGAAGCATCCGGCTGGATGCCCGACATCGAAGACATCAAGAAGAAAATTACATCGCACACCAGGGCGATTGTCGTCATCAATCCGAACAATCCGACCGGCGCACTGTATCCGCTAGAAATTCTGCAGCAGTTGGTCGAAGTGGCGCGCCAGCATCAGTTGATCGTGTTCGCTGACGAAATTTACGATAAAACCTTGTATGACGGCGAAATCCATACTTCGATAGCCTCGCTAGCCGACGATGTATTGTTCATCACTTTCAATGGATTGTCGAAAAACTACCGTTCCTGCGGCTACCGCGCCGGCTGGATGGCGGTGTCTGGCGAGAAGCGTCATGCCAAAGATTACATTGTAGGTCTGGACATGCTGGCCTCGATGCGCCTGTGCTCGAATGCGCCGGGCCAATTTGCGATCCAGACTGCGCTGGGTGGGTATCAGAGTATCGACGATTTGGTTGCACCAAACGGGCGCCTGACCAAGCAGCGCGATCTGGCGCACCGTTTGCTGACCAGCATTCCCGGCGTCACCTGCGTCAAGCCGAAAGCGGCGTTATATATGTTCCCGCGACTCGATCCGAAGATGTATCCGATTGTCGATGATCAGGATTTCGCTCAGGAATTGCTGATCGAAGAGAAAGTATTGATCGTGCAGGGAACCGGCTTCAACTGGATTGCGCCTGACCATTTTCGGGTTGTGTTTTTGCCCAATGCAGAAAATTTGACAGAAGCAATGGGCCGTATTGCCCGTTTTCTGGACGGTTATCGCAAGCGCCACGGCACGGCGTAATTCAAAAAATTGCACAAATATTAGAACGGATTGTAGGTTGGTGCTGAGCAAAGCGAAGCCCAACATTCTGCTACTCCTACTTATTCCGACGCGCTTTGCGTGGGAAGTGCGTAACATCAAGTCTTAATATTCAGCGGGGCAATCTGGAAAATCTCGATTTCCACCCGCTTTTAGTCACACCATCACCATTGAAATTATGAAACCAATCAAAGTAGGTTTATTGGGCATCGGCACCGTAGGTTCCGGCACCTTCAACGTTTTGCAGCGCAATCAGGAGGAAATCATGCGCCGCGCCGGTCGCTCCATTGAGATCACGATGGTGGCTGACTTGAATACCGAACGCGCCAAAGAACTAACCGGCGGCATATGTGAAGTGGTGAGCGACGCCAACCTGCTCATCAATAATCCCGACATCGATATCGTGATCGAATTGATCGGCGGCTGCGGCATTGCCAAAGAGTTGGTATTGAAAGCAATCGCCAACGGTAAGCACGTGGTGACTGCGAATAAAGCTTTGCTGGCGATGCATGGCGACGCCATCTTCAAGGCTGCGCAAGAGATGGGTGTGATGGTCGCTTTCGAAGCTGCGGTGGCCGGCGGTATACCTATTATCAAAGCATTGCGTGAAGGCTTGACGGCCAACCGGATCGAATGGCTGGCTGGCATCATTAACGGCACCACCAATTTCGTCCTGTCTGAGATGCGTGACAAAGGGCTGGACTTCGATGTGGCGCTGAAGGACGCGCAGCGCCTGGGCTACGCGGAAGCCGACCCGACCTTTGATATCGAAGGTGTGGACGCAGCGCACAAGCTCACGTTGATGGCGTCGATTGCATTCGGTATTCCCGTGCAGTTTAGTAAAACCTACATCGAAGGCATTACCAAACTGCAAGGTATTGATATTCAGTATGCGGAGCAACTCGGCTACCGCATCAAGTTGCTGGGGATTGCTAAGCGCATGCCGGACGGGATCGAGTTGCGCGTGCATCCGACCCTGATCCCGGCCAAGCGCCTGATCGCCAACGTCGAAGGCGCAATGAATGCGGTGCTGGTACAGGGCGATGCGGTGGGTCCGACGCTGTATTACGGCAAGGGTGCTGGCGCCGAGCCGACTGCTTCCGCGGTGATCGCTGATCTGGTCGATATTGCGCGCTTGGCCACTGCCGCTCCCGGGCAGCGGGTGCCGTACTTGGCGTTTCAGCCGGGTTCCGTACATGACACGCCAATCCTGCCGTTGGGTGAAATCACGACTTGGTATTATTTGCGCATCCACGTCGCGAACGAAGCTGGCGTATTGGCCAGCGTCACCAGCATCCTGGCCGATGCCGAGATTTCAGTGGAAGCGATGATGCAGAAAGAGCCGGCAGAAGGTCAAACGGAAACCGACATCATCATCCTGACGTACCAAACGCAAGAAAAATATATTGATGCCGTCATCGCCAGCATCGAAGCCTTGCCAACCGTGCTCGGCACAGTTGTCAGAATCCGTTCGGAAGAGCTGGCATAGGTTTTATACAGATTGTTGTATGGCTAAAAACATGCTGTTTACCGCATATACTTATTATTTAAATAATAATACTGGCTGTTTTATATAATTTCGTAGGGGCGGGTTCCAAACCCGCCATTGGTAGACCAACCAAGGGCAGGTTTGGAACCTGCCCCTACGGATTCAATTAAGGTGTGACATGGTTTGCCAAAATCACCTCGCTTCGAGATGTCCATGCATAAAGAACAGACGTTGAAACAAGATGCCCGGGTGATCGGTCTGGTCGGTACTGCCCATGCGGTATCGCACTTTTCCCATTTGCTACTGGCGTCGCTGTTTCCCTGGCTGAAAGTGGCTTTCGATCTGTCGTATGCGGAGCTGGGTTTGTTGATGACGGTGTTTTTCATCGTCTCCGGCTTTGGGCAGGCGCTGGCGGGTTTTGTGGTGGACAAGATCGGTGCCCGCACCGTGCTGTTTGCCGGGATTGGTTGCATGGGCGTGGCCGCGCTGGCGATGTCGGTGGCACCGAATTACGCTGTTTTGTTGGCAGCTTCGATGCTGGCCGGGCTCGGCAATTGCGTATTTCATCCGGCGGACTTGACCATCCTCAACCAGCGCGTGTCGCCATCGCGTCTGGGACATGCGTTCTCGGCACACGGCATTTCCGGCAATCTCGGCTGGGCTGCGGCGCCGGTTTTCATGATCGGCATCACTGGTCTAAGCAGTTGGCGTGTAGCGCTGCTTTGCGCCGCACTCGTCATTTTCGCGGTACTGATATTGCTCTGGCTGAATCGGGCTGTGCTGGCGACACCGGTTGCAACTGCTGCGTCGACCAAAGTGCATCCTGCAGTCGGCACAGAAGGAGCGGCTTCTTCTTTGGACTTCATGCGTGCGCCTGCGGTCTGGTTGGGTTTTGGATTCTTCTTCATTACCGCGATGGCTTTGAGCGGCATCCAGGGTTTTTCATCTACTAGTCTGCGCGCTTTGTATGGGATGTCGTTGCCGTTGGCGACGACAGCGTTCACCGCGTATATGCTGGCCTCGGCCGCAGGTATGGTGTGGGGCGGGTTTTTGACCACCAAAACCACGCACCATGCACGCACCATTGCGTTGGCATTTACCGCTTCCGGTGCAATGGCCTTGATCATTGCGCTCAGTGTGGTGCCGGCATGGATGGCCGTGGTACTGATGGGAGCGGTGGGCTTTGGTGCCGGAATAGCCGGACCGTCGCGCGATTTGTTAATCCGTGCCTCGGCGCCGAAAAATGCCACGGGGCGCGTATATGGCGTGGTGTATTCCGGGCTGGATGCAGGTTCATCGGTGGCGCCGCTGCTGTTTGGCGCTTTGATGGATGCCAGCCATCCAGCCTGGGTTTTCATCAGCATTGGCTTGTTTCAGATGCTGGCGATAGTCACGGCCATCAGTGTCGGTAGCGACACTAGCAAGCGCGCCAACAAAGCACAAGCGGCGGCATAACCACGTATTTTATAAACCTTGCTGGAGAATCGAATGACTTTTGCTACCTGCGACATCTGCGACGCGCACGAAGACCAACTCGCCAGCGGCGCGCTTAAGGTGTTGCCGCCCGTATTCAAGGCTTACGGCCAGAATCCGGTTTTTTCCGGCCCGGCCTATACGCTCAAAGTGTTTGAAGACAACGCGCTGGTACGCACCGCATTGGAACAACCGGGTAATGGGCAGGTATTGGTAATCGACGGCGGCGGCAGTCTGCGCTGCGCACTGGTTGGCGGCAATCTGGCCGTGCTGGCAGTGAACAACGGCTGGAGCGGTATCGTCGTCTATGGTTGCATTCGCGACTCGGTCGAGATCAATGCCTGCGCCATCGGCGTGCGCGCGCTGGCTGCGCACCCGCAAAAAAGCATCAAGAAAGGCGTCGGCGAAGTGCAGTTGCGCGTCATGATCGCCGGCGTCGCAGTGCGGCCGGGCAACTGGATTTATGCCGATCAGGATGGGATTCTGGTGGCGCAGGAAAAACTGGTTTGACCCGGTACGCACAATGAAAAAAGCCGCACTCTTTCACGTGCGGCTTTTTTACATTCAGGTCAGTCAAACAAAAGGGTCAGGCGCATTCCTTGGTTTGATTCAGTGCCTTGTCCAAAGCCAGTGCGCGTGCATCCGCCCCCATTGCAATGCCTTCAGCACGAATCACCGCGATGTCGGTAATTCCGAAGAAGCCCATGACGGCGCGCAAAAATGCTTCCTGATGATCCATTGCTGCTTCAAAGGCGGTGCCGGCATACATGCCGCCACGCGACGATACGATCACGACCTTTTTGCCGCCGGCCAATCCTTCCGGGCCTTGTGCGGTGTAGCGGAAGGTACGGCCAGCCTGCGCAATGCGATCAATCCACGCCTTGAGTTGCGTCGGCACCGAAAAGTTGTACATCGGGGCACCGATCACCACCACGTCGGCTGCCAGAAATTCGCACAGCATGGCTTCCGTCAATGCCAGTTCGGCGTGCAAACTTTCCGGCGCAACGTAACCTTCTTGCGGACGCAATGCTGCCAACAATTCGCCACCCAAATGCGCCGGCGGCGTTGCGGCCAGGTCGCGGTAAATGACGCTTGCAGTCGGATGGGTTTCTTGCAGCTGATAGACCGTTGCTGCTGTAACTTCCCGTGAAACCGACATCTCTCCGAGTGCGCTTGAATCAATATGCAGAATTTTCATGCTGGGACTCCATTAAGAATAGGTTTGTAAATCTTTTTCGACCATTAAGTTTAAAATAGAAATAATTTTAGATAAATAGTTAAATTCAAGAATGATTATCCTTTATATAGAATAATTGGATCTGAAATGCATGATTTGAATGATATGTACCTGTTCGCCAAAGTGGTCGAGCAGGGCGGTTATAGCGCTGCCGCGCGGCATTTGGGGATGCAAGTTTCCAGGCTCAGCCGGCGCATCAGTGAGCTGGAGGCCAGCCTGGGCGTGCGCCTTCTGAATCGCACCACGCGCAAAATTTCGCTGACCGATGTTGGCAATACGTTTTATCAGCACTGCATCGCGCTGGTGGCTGAAGCCCAGGCGGCGCGCGATACGATTGATCGCACCCGCGCCGAGCCGCAGGGGTTGGTGCGCATAAGTTGCCCGGTCGGCCTGTTGCAAAGCAATGTCGCCGCTATAGTGACGCGTTTTCTACTGGAGAAACCGCTGGTGCGGGTTTATGTGGAAGCTACCAACCGCCGGGTGGACGTGGTTGAAGAGGGTTTCGATATAGCATTGCGGGTCAGGAGCCTGCCGCTGGAAGACTCCAATCTGGCGGTCCGCCTATTGGCCAATACGGAACTCATTCTGCTCGGCAGCCCCGGCTTGTTCGTCCGACATGGCAAGCCGCAGCAGATCGCCGATCTGAGCCGTTATCCGACCTTGAGCATGACGCGCCCCGGCGATAAATACTTGTGGCAATTCACCCGTGCGGACGGCAGCGTCGAGTCCGTTTCGCATCTGCCGCGACTGGCCACCGACGATTTCGTCACCTTGCATCGTGCCGCGCTAAACGGTCTCGGCATCACTTATCTACCCAAATTCATGGTGCAGCAGGATCTCGCCAGCGGTGTGCTGGAACATGTGCTGCCGGAATTAACGATTCCGCAAGGCGTCGTGCATGCGCTGTTTCCATCGCGTCGCGGTTTAGTGCCAGCGGTGCGCGATTTTATCGATGCGCTGGTGGATGGCTTTGGTACCGAGCAGGTCTGACAGGTATTGATCTGGGTTGAGGCAGGATGTAACTCCTGCCGCAACCGCTATAGCAAACCCTCGAACAGCAACACATCGACTATTTCCCCTGCCTCCACATTGCCTTGCTCATGATGCAGCACCACCATGCAATTGGCTTCCGACATCGAACGCAGGATGCCGGAGCCTTGGCTGCCAGTGATACGTACCTTTTGCTGCCCGCTGGCGTCAATTGACAGGATGCCGCGCTGGTATTCAGTGCGGCCGGGTTTTTTGCGCATCGCCACTTGCGCACTAGCGCGCATCAGTGGCAGCGCTGCTGCAGATGGGCTTGCGCCCATCATCTGCAACAGCGCGTCGCGCACCAAAAAGTAGAACGTCACCATGACGGCAACTGGATTGCCGGGCAGGCCGAACAGAATGGCGCTTTTGCTACCCGAGTTGACTTGGCCGAAAGCCATCGGGCGGCCGGGACGCATGCCGATTTTCCAGAAACTGATGTCGCCCAGCTGCGCCATGATTTGCTTGGTGTAGTCAGCCGCGCCGACCGAGACTCCGCCCGAGGTGATGACAGCGTCGGCGTTTTCGCAGGCGCTGCGAAAAGCGGCTTCGAGCGCGGCCGGCTTATCCTTGATGACGCCCATGTCGATCAGGTCGCAGCCGAGTCGGGTCAACATGCCGAACAGCGTGTAGCGGTTGCTGTCATAGACGCAGCCGGCATCCAGCGCTTCGCCAATCGAGCGCAGTTCGTCGCCGGTGGAAAAGAACGCTACCCGCAAGCGGCGTTGCACTGGCGCTTCGGCAACCCCGAGCGAGGCCAGCAAACCCAGATCGGCGGGCCGCAGGATTTTGCCCTGCTGCAGTGCGGGCTGGCCGGCTGCCAGGTCTTCGCCCATCCGGCGGCGATTGTCACCGATCCTGACCCCGCTTGCGGGCAAGGTGACGCTGTCCTGCGTTGTATCTTGCGTGCATTCCTGTGGCACCACGGTGTCGCAATCGTCCGGCATCACGGCACCGGTCATGATGCGCACGCATTCGCCGCGGCCAACCTTGCCGTCGAATATGCGGCCGGCGTAGGCGGTGCCGATCACGCGCAAGGTCAAATCTGCATCGGTGATCAAATCGCAACCGCGCAATGCGTAGCCATCCATCGCCGAATTATCATGCGCCGGGACATTGATGGGCGAGACGATGTCTGCTGCCAGCACGCGGTCGAGCGCGGCGCGGATGGCGACTTTTTCGATTGCATTTACCGGCTGGATGAAGCTGCGGATGATCTGTTGCGCCTGTGCTACCGGCAGCGCGTTGGGATCGTAATCGTTGATGCAGCTGACAAGGTCGGACAGTGTTTGCTTGGTAGTGGTCATGGCAGGTAGATGGCGCTAAAAGGCCATGTTTTGAGAATGGGAATTAAACATCATTGTGGACAATGTTTTAAAGAACTTCAAACTTGCGCAATTCTTCCAGTGTATTGATGTTGCGGAATGCTGCTTCGTCGTCGAATTGCACTTCGACGGTTTTCAGATTGGAGTACCAGCCATCGACCTTGCGACTGCCGCCTTGCAGATAGTCGGTCAGTTGCGGCAGCAGCGATGTTTTCAACAGGCAAAACACCGGATGCGGTTGGCGTGTCGGGCCGGCGCCGGTGACTGCGACCGCCAGCTCGGCATCTTCAGCTTGCAGCGCGGCAGCCAGTCGCGCCACCAGATCGGTCGGTAAAAACGGCGTATCGCATGGCGCGGTAACCAGATATGACGTTGTGCAATGGTTCAGTCCAGTCTGCAGGCCGGCCAGCGGTCCGGCAAAATCGCCAAACTCATCCGGCCAAACCGGCACCCCGAAGCCTTCATACGGCGCCAGATTCTGATTCGCATTGATCATCAGATCCCCCACTTGCGGCGACAGGCGCAGCATCACATGCAAAGCCATCGGCGCATTGCGAAACGTTTGCAAGCCTTTATCCACATGACCCATGCGAGAGCCGCGGCCACCGGCCAGAATCAAGCCGGTGATGTCTTCCTGTTTAATCATTGCAATCCGATTTTGTAAGTGGGTAAGGGTGGGTGCAACCCATGTGCAATTTATGCTTCAACCACCGATATACGACATCTCGACTTTTCTGGTCGCTGGCGGTAAATCGGAGGTGTTGGCGCTGCGTAGTTCCGAATAGCGGTCGTCCCGAACGCGCCAAATTTGCGCAACGGCGTTAGAGATTTCGCTATCGCTGCGATCGCCGCGCAGCAGCGCACGAAAGTCGTGTCCCGCGCCAGCAAACAGGCAGGTATAGAGCTTGCCTTCAGTCGACAGCCTGACGCGATTGCAGTCGTGGCAAAAGGCTTGCGTGACGCTGGAAATGACGCCGATTTCACCGCCGCCATCCTGAAAGCGCCAGCGCCCGGCAGTTTCGCCCGGATAATTGGGCGCTACTTGCTGCAACGGCAGTTCGGCATGGATGCGGCGCACCACTTCGGCCGACGGGATCACTTCATCCATCTTCCAGCCGTTAGATGCGCCGACATCCATGTATTCAATGAAGCGCAGGATGTAAGGCGAACCTTTGAAGTGGCGCGCCATCGGCAGAATTTCCTGCTCGTTCATGCCGCGCTTGACCACCATGTTGATCTTGATCGGGCCCAGCCCGGCCTGGTGCGCGGCATCAATCCCTGCCAACACATCCGTCACCGGGAAATCGACATCGTTCATACGCTTGAACACCGCGTCGTCAATTGCATCAAGCGATACAGTGACGCGCTTCAGACCGGCATCTTTCAATAACTGGGCTTTCTTTGCCAGCAGCGAGCCGTTGGTGGTCAGAGTCAAATCCAGTTCGCGGCCATCGGGCGTGCGCAGGCTACTGAGCATGCCGATCAGGCGCTCGATATTCTTGCGCAGCAGCGGCTCGCCGCCGGTCAAGCGGATTTTTTCGACACCATGTTGGATAAATATTTTGGCGAGACGGGTAATTTCTTCAAAGCTCAACAAGGCGCTGTGCGGCAAGAAAGCGTAATCCTTGTCGAACATTTCTTTTGGCATGCAATACACGCAGCGGAAGTTGCAGTGATCGGTCACGGAAATACGCAGATCGCGCAACGGACGCGCCAGCGTGTCGGTGAGCAGGCCACTCGGCACTTCGAGCACGGACGGTATTGCAGGTACGTTGTTAAGGTTTCGGTAATCGGTCAGCGGGAAAAATTTTTCAGTCATCGCATCAGGCCCCAGTCCAAGGCAGCTCGGCATGGCACCAGCCGCCTATGGTCTTGCGATGGCCGTCGGCATTCTTGTTGCCTTCGAAACCTTCCAGAATATCGAAGCAGTGCAGATAATCATTTTCTGTCGCCAGTTTGGCCGCATGGCGCGAGCGTACTCCAGAGCGGCACAGGAACAGCAGAACCGTATCTTTGCTGGCAACCTGTTTTAATTGCGCCATAAAATCCGGGTTTGGGATGCTGCCCGGATACAGGCTCCACTGCACAGCGGCATGCTGGATATCGTTAATATCCACTTTTCCGACCCAGTCGCGTTCGGCATTGGTGCGCACATCAATCAGTTTGACCTTGATATTCGCCTGCAATAAAGTGAATGCTTCCTGGGGCGTGACGGCGCCGGCATAGGGAAGGGATTGCTCTGTGCCGCGCTGTCTCGCGACGGCAAGAATGTCACGAGGATTCATATTCAGCCTTGCATTATAGATTCGGTGAAATAATTATAATGCGGGAAGCGAAATTGCATGCAGAACGTTAATTTCATTACTCAGGAATGGCGCGCACTGTTTTGATGCGAAACAGAATATTTTTATTTTAATGCACTTAATTGGTGCTTAATAATTTATATGCACCAAGATAGTGAGAAATGATGCGCTGTTTGAAATTGCGAATACCTTTTTATTTGGCTGCAATACTTTATTAAATCGACTGTATGCACAGGCTTGCATAATGCTTGATTGCGTAGAAGTTCATGGCATGGAATCTGCTATCATCTTTTGCTGAAGTTTGATTGCGCCGGGATTTGCGCTGGTGTTAAAAAATACATTGGCACAGCAGGGCTAAACATCATCAGAACAACGGTTAGTCCCATCATCGTTGGCTAAATACACAATTCGCATTATTTTTATCTCTATTAAGGAGTTTCGCATGGCAATGACAGCCGCAGAAGTCTTGAAGATGGCCAAAGACAATGAAGTCAAATTCGTTGATTTTCGCTTTGCAGATACACGGGGCAAAGAACAGCACGTGACGGTTCCGGTATCGCATTTCGATATGGATAAATTCGAGTCCGGCCACGCATTTGATGGCTCCTCGGTCGCTGGCTGGAAAGGTATTGAAGCATCGGACATGTTGCTGATGCCAGATCCATCAACTGCCAATATCGATCCATTCATGGAAGAAACCACATTGTTCATGCAATGTGACGTGATCGAGCCATCCGATGGCAAAGGTTATGACCGCGACCCACGTTCGATCGCCAAGCGTGCTGAAGCTTACCTGAAATCGTCCGGCCTGGGCGACACCGCGTATTTTGGCCCTGAACCTGAATTCTTTATTTTTGACAGCGTGCGCTGGAACGTCGATATGTCCGGCTGCTTTGTCAAGGTCGATTCG
The DNA here is from genome assembly GCA_041736255.1 of Burkholderiaceae bacterium. Taxonomy (GTDB): domain Bacteria; phylum Pseudomonadota; class Gammaproteobacteria; order Burkholderiales; family Burkholderiaceae_D; genus AVCC01. The sequence goes on along the minus strand of JBGSTZ010000131.1, from coordinate 6,275 downwards.
GAAGAAGCGTCCTGGTCGACCGGTGCCAAGCTTGAAGGCGGCAACAGCGGTCATCGTCCGGCTGTCAAGGGTGGTTATTTCCCAGTCCCGCCAGTCGATAGTTTTCAGGACATGCGTTCAGAAATGTGCCTGATCCTGGAAGGCCTCGGCATTCCAGTTGAAGTGCATCACCACGAAGTCGGTGGTGCCGGCCAAAACGAAATCGGCACCAAGTTCTCGACCTTGGTTGAGCGCGCCGACTGGACCCAGAATATGAAATACGTGGTCTGGAACGTCGCCCACACTTATGGCAAGACTGCCACTTTCATGCCAAAACCTATCGTTGGCGACAACGGTTCCGGCATGCACGTGCATCAATCAGTCTGGAAAGACGGCAAAAACCTGTTTGCAGGCGACGGCTATGCCGGTTTGTCGGATTTCGCGCTGTACTACATTGGCGGCATTATCAAACATGCGCGCGCTTTGAATGCGATCACGAACCCTGGCACCAACTCGTACAAACGTCTGGTTCCAGGTTATGAAGCACCGGTCAAGCTGGCATATTCGGCCCGTAACCGTTCCGCTTCGATTCGCATTCCACACGTGGCTAATCCAAAGGGACGCCGGGTTGAAGCGCGTTTCCCGGATCCTCTGGCTAACCCGTACCTGTGCTTCGCCGCTCTGTTGATGGCCGGCCTGGACGGCGTGCAAAACAAGATTCATCCGGGTGAAGCAGCGACCAAAGATCTGTACCATTTGCCGCCGGAAGAAGAAGCACAGATTCCGACTGTATGTTCTTCGCTTGAGCAGGCTTTGGAAGCGCTGGACCAGGATCGCGAATTTTTGACTCGTGGCGGTGTTTTCAGCGACAGCATGATTGATGCATATCTGGAACTGAAAATGACGGAAGTGCAGCGCATTCGCATGACGACGCATCCAGTTGAATTCGACATGTACTATTCGTCATAAAATTCAATGCATGTATGTGACATGGAGGCGATCAAAAAATCGCATCTAATGCCAAACAAGGCAATGTCAAACAAGAAACAGGTAGGTAGTGCTCAGGCGCTGTCTGCCTGTTTTTTAATGGCACATTGTTGTAATGGGATAATTCTGGCGATAGTCGTTTGTATTGGATTGATACTTGCCATAAACTAAGTGTCGTTTTGAACCGCTTCAGAAAAAAGAGTTATGAAACAAAAACTTTCCGTATTGATGCTCATTTTTACCTTATTTGGCGGAGCACTCGGCCATGCGCATGCGCAATCCGGTGTGTATCTGTGTACCGATAAAAATGGCAAGAAAGAATACAAGAATACCGGTGAAACCAAAGGCTGCAAAAAAATTGATCTGCCCGACATCACCACTTTTGCTGCACCCGCACCCAGAGCGCCGGCAGCTAGCCCGAGCAGAAAATCGACTGCATCACCCTCCGATTTTCCGAAGGTGGAGAGCGCTGTGCAAAAAGAACGCGACAACGATCGCAAGCAGATTTTGCAAAATGAGTTAAAGACTGAGCAGCAGAAATTGGAAGGTTTGCAAAAGGAATATAAAAACGGTCAGCCTGACCGCCTGGGCAGCGAGCGCAACTATGCCAAGTACCAGGAACGGGTCAAGCTCATGGAGGAAGCGATTCACCGCTCGCAGCGCAACATAGAAGCGCTGAATCGTGAGATCGGCAACATGAAATAATATCTGCGTGCCGGTCTGTTCTATGGGCATGCAGTCCAGGGTCGCTATTGCGTGAATAGCGGCCTTTATTTTTTGGAGGGCACGTGAAAACATCGTTAATTCCATTAGCAGGTTTGGACCTGCTGTCGTCGGCCGTGATCGTACTCGACGCCCAGGGTTGCATCACGTATGTCAATCCGGCGGCCGAGATCTTGCTGGAAAGTGCATCACGCACTCTGTTGGGGCAGGCATTGATGACACTGTTCGTCAATGGTGCAGAACTGGAGGCGGTTTTTCAGCAAGCTTGTGCGCACCAGTTTTCCGACAAGCGCCAGGATTTGACGCTGCAGCGCGCCGGACGCGAGCCTTTGTGCGTGGATGCCATTATTACCGCGCTCGACAGTGCCGAGATGCCGGTGTTAATCGAGTTGCGCGAAAACGTGCAGCAGATCAAGCTGGATCGCGAAGAGCGCATCATCGACCAGAGCCAAGCCAACAAGGAGCTGATTCGCAATCTGGCGCACGAGATCAAGAACCCGTTGGGCGGCATTCGCGGCGCGGCGCAATTGCTGGAGCTGGAATTGCCGGAGCGGCAGCTCAAAGAATTGCGCGAATACACCCAAGTCATCATCAAAGAAGCCGATCGCCTGCAAGTCCTGGTGGATCGTTTGCTGGCGCCGCAACGGTATGCGCATATCGTTGGTGACGTGAATATCCATGAAGTGTGCGAACGGGTGCGCAGCCTGATCATGGCCGAATTCCCGCTTGGTTTGCAGATCAAGCGCGATTACGACCTCTCGATTCCAGAATTTCGCGGTGACAAGGAGCAATTGATCCAGGCCGTGCTGAATATCGCCCACAACGCCGCGCAGGCGTTAGCGGAGCGGATTCTGGCCGGCGACGCCGAGTTGATTTTCAAGACCCGCATCATGCGCCAAGTCACGCTGGCCAAGGTGCGCTACAGGCTGGCATTAGACTTGCATATCACCGATAACGGACCGGGCATCCCGCCTGAAATCCAGGACCACATTTTCTTTCCGCTGGTGTCGGGGCGGGATGGCGGTAGCGGATTGGGGCTGACGCTGGCGCAAACTTTCGTGCAGCAGCATCTGGGCGTGATCGAATGCGAAAGCCGGCCGGGATATACCGATTTCAGGATGCTGCTGCCGCTGCCATGATGGTGTGGCGATGGCGGTCGCCACACAACGAGCGCGAGCAAACGTGACATGTAAGCGTGACATGCATGCGTTACATATAACGCAGGAGATACGAGAAATATGAAGCCAATCTGGATTGTTGACGATGACGAATCGATACGCTGGGTGTTGGAAAAGGCGCTGGCGCGTGAAAACCTGATAACCAGAAGCTTCACCAATGCGCGCGATGCGATTGCCGCGCTGGCGATAGAGACGCCGCAGGTGCTGGTATCCGATATCCGCATGCCGGGCGCATCCGGCCTGGAACTGTTGCAGACCGTAAAGACCCAATATCCGGGTTTGCCGGTGATTATCATGACAGCGTTCTCGGATCTTGATTCTGCGGTCGCAGCTTTTCAAGGCGGCGCTTTCGAATATCTGGCCAAGCCTTTCGATCTGGAAAAGGCGGTCGAACTGATCCGACGCGCACTGGAAGAAAGCCTGCGCGAAGCCAGCGCCCCGCAAATCATTTCCGAGACGCCGGAAATTCTGGGCCAGGCGCCGGCGATGCAGGATGTGTTTCGCGCCATCGGCCGGCTCGCGCAATCGAATGTAACGGTGCTGATTACCGGTGAATCCGGCTCCGGCAAGGAGTTGGTGGCGTGCGCGCTGCACAAGCACAGCCCACGTGCCGCGCAGCCTTTCATCGCTTTGAATACGGCGGCTATACCAAAGGATTTGCTCGAATCCGAACTGTTCGGCCACGAGCGCGGCGCGTTTACCGGGGCCCAAACATCGCGCCGCGGCCGTTTCGAACAGGCCGAAGGCGGCACGTTGTTTCTGGACGAAATCGGCGACATGCCATTCGATCTGCAAACACGCTTGCTGCGCGTGCTGTCAGACGGTCATTTTTACCGGGTCGGCGGCCATCAACCGCAGAAAGCCAATGTACGGGTGATCGCAGCCACGCATCAGAACCTGGAGCAGCGCGTCAAGGACGGGCTGTTTCGTGAGGATTTATATCACCGCTTGAATGTAATCCGGCTGCGCCTGCCCAGTTTGCGGGAGCGGCGCGAAGACATTCCGCTGCTGACGCGCTATTTTTTGGTGCAGAGCGCCTCACAATTGGGCGTGGAAGCCAAGCGCATGTCGGAGCCGGCGATGCAGTTCCTGTGCGGACTGGATTTGCCCGGCAACGTGCGCCAGCTGGAAAACCTGTGCAACTGGATCACCGTGATGGCGCCGGGGCAAACGGTCGAAGTCAAGGATTTGCCGCCGGACCTGGTGAGCACTCCGGTGGAGGTGGTCGCTTCTGCAACTGCGTCTGGCCTTCCTGCCGTCGGTGCGCTTCAGGCGCTGGCTCGCACTGCGGCATATTCCAGTCCGGCAGCAGCTGAAGATGCTGCTGCCGGATGGCAGACTTTGCTGGACACGGAAGCGGCCAGCTTGCTGGCGGGCGGACAGCCGGACGTGATGGAAGTGCTGGGTCGCCAGTTTGAATCGGTATTGATCCGGGCCGCCCTCAAACATACGCATGGACGCAAAAACGATGCGGCGGTGCGGCTCGGGATTGGCCGCAACACCATCACCCGCAAGATTCAGGAGCTCGGCATAGACGGCGCTAGCGACGATTAAGTTTTTTGATTTACTTTTCGGCGTTGGCGCTTAGCGCCAGCGCTTCGGCGACCCGGATGCCATCTACCGCGGCCGACAGGATGCCGCCCGCATAGCCGGCACCTTCGCCGGCCGGAAACAATCCTCGGGTATTCAGGCTTTGTAAATCGTCATCATTGCGCTTGATGCGGATCGGCGACGAGGTGCGGGTTTCGACCCCGGTAAGTAGCGCGTCGTGCATTGCAAATCCGTTGATCTGTTTGTCGAAAGCGGGGAAGGCTTCGCGCATCGCTTCGGTTGCGTAGTCTGGGATCGCGGTGGCAAGGTCAGTCAGCTGCACGCCCGGCGTGTAGGACGGGATCACACTGCCGAATGCGGTCGAAGCTTTGCCTGCAACAAAGTCGCCGACCAGTTGGGCTGGCGCCTGATACGTGCTGCCGCCCAGTTTGAACGCGCGCGACTCCCAGTGGCGCTGGAACGCGATGCCGGCCAGTGGATCGCCCGGATAATCTGCCGGCGTGATGCCGACCACGATTGCGCTGTTGGCGTTGCGCTCGTTGCGCGAGTACTGGCTCATGCCGTTGGTGACGACGCGGCCAGGCTCTGAAGTGGCCGCTACCACGGTGCCGCCCGGGCACATGCAGAAGCTGTATACCGCACGGCCGTTGGCGCTGTGATGCACCAGTTTGTAATCGGCCGCGCCCAAAATCGGGTTGCCGGCATTCGGGCCGAAGCGGCATTTGTCGATCAGCGATTGCGGATGTTCGACCCGGAAGCCGATAGAAAACGGTTTCGCTTCCACATACACGCCGCGTCGTTGCAGCATCTCGAAAGTGTCGCGGGCGCTGTGGCCGATCGCCAGCACTACATGATGGGTTTCGATGCGTTCGCCATCGGCCAGCAGCACGCCTTGTACTTGACCGTTTTCGATTTCGATGTCGTCGACCCGGCTCTGAAAGCGGAAGTTGCCGCCCAGCGCTTCGATGGTGGCGCGCATCTGCTCCACCATCTTGACCAGCCGGAAGGTGCCGATGTGCGGCTTGCTGACATACATGATCTCATCCGGCGCGCCGGCTTTGACGAATTCTGTCAAGACCTTGCGTCCTAAATGTTTGGGGTCCTTGATCTGGCTGTACAGTTTGCCATCCGAAAAAGTGCCGGCACCGCCTTCGCCGAACTGCACGTTCGACTCCGGGTTCAGTTCTCCCTTGCGCCACAGGCCCCAGGTATCTTTGGTGCGTTCCCGCACCATTTTGCCGCGTTCCAGGATGATCGGATTGAAACCCATCTGCGCCAGAATCAGTCCGGCAAACAGGCCGCAAGGGCCGGTGCCGATGACCACCGGGCGGGTTTTCATGGTGCCGCTGGCGTGCGTGACGAAATGGTAGTCGGTATTAGGCGTGATGCCGATATGGACGTCTTTTTGGGTGCGCTGCAGAATAGCCTGGTCGTCAGTCGTGACCACATCGATCGTATAAATCAGCACAATAGCGCTCTTTTTGCGGGCGTCGTAGCTGCGTTTGAATATGGCGTAGCTGATCAGCATCGCCTCAGGAATATCTAGGCGCGCCAGAATGGCAACTTTGATATCGTCCTCGGCATGATTCAGCGGCAGTTTTACTTCAGTGAGTCGCAACATAACCATCTTCCATACTTTAATTAGGTCTGCTGCAGTAACACAGGCAGCGGGAGGGCGCTATTTTAACGCTTGCTTAAAAACGATCAAACGATCGCTTTTCGTGACTATTCAGCGTAATTTTTTGCTATAGAACAATTGCAAAGACGACCAATCAGTTCATCATACTGCGCATGGCCCAGAAATCGCTCCCCCCTGACCTTTCCACCCTCACGCACGCTGAGAAGGACGCCCTGATC
>JBGSTZ010000086.1:0-1939 GCA_041736255.1 Burkholderiaceae bacterium | reverse complement strand
GGCTTGCGGTGACTCGCCGGGAAAGTCCACCAAAGGAGCATGAATCACCAGCCGATAACCGCTGCCATCGGCCAGCCGCTGCTGGGTGAAGGGCACCACGCGCGCCTTACCCAGCCGGGCGAATTTGCTGGTGGCGGTAACAGTCGCCGCCGAGATACCGAACAAGGGCGCGAACAGGCTCTGCTTGGCGCCGTAGTCCTGATCCGGCGCATACCAGATGGCGCCACCCGCGCGCAGGAGCTTCAACATGCCGCGCACATCGTCACGCACAACAGTGCCGACCAGCCGTTGCTCGCGGCCGCGCCGTTGCACATAGTCGAACAGCGGATTCTTATGCGCACGGTACATGCCGTACATGCCGTGCTGCATGCCCAACAGGCCACCGCCCATTTCCAGGGTGGTGAAATGCAGCGCCATGAGAATCACGCCTTGCCCATCCCCCTGAGCCTGCTTGAGATGCTCCAGACCCTCGATGCTGCCCAGCGTGCGCAGACGCCTGGCCGGCCACCACCAACTGATCGCCATCTCGAAGAAGGTGATGCCCATGGAGGCAAAGTTCTCGCGCAGGAGGTGTTCACGGTCGGCCGTGGACAATTCAGGCAGGCACAGCTGCAGATTGAGCGCCGCGATCGCGCGCCGTTCCGTCGCCAGGTGATACATAAGCCTACCCAGGCCGCGGCCCAGCCGCAGCAATACTGCATAGGGCAGCTGAGCGAGCAACCAGAGCAGCCCTAGCCCCAACCACAGCGCCCAGAAGCGTGGATGCAGAAAATAGGCGCGAAAACGCGGACGATCCATCACAGGTTCCGAACGTAGACAAAGGCCGCGCATTCTACAGGACTGTGCCCGGCTTGCGGCCCAAGAGCCGTTCTGACTATTAGCCCGGTTCGACTCAGCCCGCGCCATTGCTCGTTTAGTGCCGGGCATGCTTTGACTTTATTGCAGGCAAAAAAATGGGCGGTAATTAACCGCCCATTTTTTGTCCCTACTCCTCCGTCTCCCAGCTCATCATCCTGATGAATCGCATCCCGCGATGTCCTGGCTGCCATCCTTGCCAGCCTGCGCCTGATCCTTGGCACGAGTTAAATAATAGCCAGAATTCTACGCTCTGCAACTTGTTAGAACCTTTTTTAAAAGGTTTGCCTGCACTTCGATACCGATTATTTATTAATATTTATCAACAGCTTACTTAAAAACTCGAGAGCACTGTAACAATTACTTGGCACCTGAGAAGGCAAACACCTACTTAACATGTAAGCAATTGCCTACATGCCCTCACACAAAAAAACCCGACCGGAGCCGGGCTTTTATGTGCCTATCAAGCGCTTCTACGTACTACTGAAACAGTGATTCGCTCGACAGGCCATTTTTTTCCAGTATTTCGCGCAGACGTTTAAGCGCCTCCACCTGGATTTGGCGCACTCGTTCACGAGTCAAACCGATCTCTCGACCGACTTCTTCGAGGGTGCAACTTTCATGGCTGCGCAAACCAAAACGTCTAATGACCACTTCACGCTGTTTGTCGGTCAGTTCAGACAACCATTGGTCGATGCTTTGCGACAGATCATCATCTTGCAGCAACTCGCAGGGATCAGTCGGGCGGTCATCACTCAGGGTATCGAGCAGGGTTTTTTCCGAATCAAGACCCAGTGAAACATCCACCGAGGAGACTCGCTCATTCAAACCGAGCATGCGTTTGACCTCGCCCACCGGTTTTTCCAACAGGCTGGCGATCTCTTCTGCCGATGGCTCATGGTCGAGCTTTTGGGTCAATTCGCGGGCCGCGCGCAGGTAGATGTTGAGTTCCTTGACCACATGAATCGGCAAGCGGATGGTCCGCGTCTGATTCATGATGGCCCGCTCGATAGTCTGACGGATCCACCAGGTGGCATAGGTCGAGAAGCGAAAGCCGCGTTCTGGATCGAACTTCTCCACGGCA
>JBGSTZ010000079.1:0-39898 GCA_041736255.1 Burkholderiaceae bacterium | reverse complement strand
TTTGTATGACAAAGACTCTGGTACTCTTTCATTTGATTCTCCTAACTTTTGATCGAGTCAGAAGAATCAGCCTGACCGTAGCGCTCGGTCAAACCTAGTGAGTCCCCCGGCAAAGCCGGGGGATTACCTTATTTATTCATCTCGCTGCGCATGACATATCTAACATCTGCAAAACATTACGCTATAAATTGCCACAATTAATATCGATTGACTTCCACTACTCCGGCCACTTCTCGAATCACGGCTAACGCTTTTTGCAAATGTGCAGTTGAAGGGATTTCGGCAGTGAAATACATGCGCGCCAATCCTTTCGTACTTTGTGTTTTCACGCCGATTACATTAATTTTTTCTCGTGAAAATATCTCTGAGATATCGCGTAGCAACCCCTGACGATCGCTCGACAAAACAAAAATATCGACGGGAAATACCGTATCCAGATTTGCATTCCCCCATGCAGTTTGGATGATGCGCTCGGGGGCTTGCGCCCGCATTTCGGTGAAATTTTTACAACTGGCGCGATGGATCGACACACCATTACCACGCGTAACAAATCCCACAATGTCGTCTGGAGGAGCCGGACGGCAACATTTTGCCAACTGGGTCAACAAGCCTTCAGTACCTACTACCAAAACACCCGATTTTGCACCTTGGGTGGTGCTGGAGGCTCGGCTCTTGTTGGTAACATCTGCCTCATCCAATTCTTTAATTGTCTTGCTAACATCTTCGCTGTGCAACGCCTGTTCAACATTGCGCAGGCTGAACTCATCTTTTCCTACCGACAGAAAAAGTTCATCCAACTTCAAAAAACCCAGTTTGTGTGCAAGTTCTTCCAGATTGACGGCCGTTTTGCCTTCGCGCTGCAGAGTTTTCTCAATCAAGCTGCGGCCGCTTGCTAGCGTTTCTTGCTGATCTATGGCGTTAAACCAAGCGCGTACTTTGGAGCGTGTGCGTGTACTAACGGCGTAGCCGGCACCGAGCCAATCGCGTGAAGGCCCAGCTGTTCCTGGCGCACCCTTGGCCGTCACTACTTCAACTGTCTGGCCGCTTTTAAGTGGCGTGTTAAGCGGCACCATCGCACCGTCAATGCGTGCCCCGCGACAGCGGTGTCCGACATCCGTATGCAAATGATAGGCAAAGTCAATCGGTGTGGCCCCACTGGGGAGTTCGATTACCCGCGCTTGCGGCGTCAATACGTAAATTCGATCGTCCAGCGTGGCCGATTTGAGTTTTTCGATCCATTCGCGCTGAATTTCTTCTTGTCCCACTACCGCATCGGCAACTTCGCTTTTCCATGCCAGCAACTGCCTTAACCAAGCGATTTTTTCATCATATTTTCGTTCTGAAAAATTCGACCCGCCGGTTTCTTTATATCGCCAGTGCGCAGCTACGCCATATTCGGCAAAACGGTGCATTTCTTCGGTGCGGATCTGGACTTCCAGCGCACGGTCGTCTTCAGCAACAACGACTGTATGCAATGACTGATAACCGTTCGACTTGGGGCGCGAGATATAGTCGTCGAATTCCTTGGGGATCGGAGTCCAGATATTATGCACAATACCCAGTACCGTGTAGCAGGTTTTGACATCTTCGACAGTCACACGAAAAGCGCGCACATCGTACAGCTCCGAAAAATCGAGCGATTTTCCGCGCATCTTGTTCCAGATGCTGTAAATATGCTTGGGCCGTCCCGAAACATCCGCCTTGATGCCAGCCAAAGCCAGTTCGGACTTCAGTCTGGCAATTGCATCGCCGACAAACTCCTCGCGCTCCATGCGCTTTTCTTCCAGCATTTTGGCGATACGCTTATAGTTCTCCGGTTCCAGAAAGCGGAAAGATAAATCTTCCAGCTCCCATTTCAATTGCCAAACACCTAACCGATTCGCCAATGGTGCATACAGATCCAATGTTTCGCGGGCGTATTGGTGTGTGATGTCGTTGTAGACTTTCTGTTCCGCAAAAAAACGTAGTGTCATCACCCGTGATGCCAGTTGCACCAGCACTACGCGCATATCCGAAGCCATTGACAACAGCATTTTTCGCAACACTTCAATCTGAGCTGCAGCCTGCTGTGATGCATTTTTACCGCGTCCGACAGGCTGCTGCACTGAAGTCAGTTCCCGCAAACGCATCAGCTGCCGAATACCGCTCACCAAATCCCCCACCTCCTTGCCAAAACCCGCTTCAATGCCTTCGGCAGCGGCCGGGTCCAGCACCGGCAACTCGAACAGCAGCCCGGAAATAATCGTTTCGGCATCCACGTTAAGGGCTGCCAGCGTGATTGCAACACCTTTGGAAAATTCTAGTGCGCACTGTCCTGTCGCGATCTTTTTTCCATCATACAAAGGGCTGACAAACGCAAATGCATCCAGTACACGCATACTATCCGCGTCAGAAAGTCCAGCGGTAAGCTGACCTTGGATATCGTTTTGCGGGGTGACTACTGAAACCATCGTTGCCTTATATTTGCGCTGCCGTAATGACAATTTCTATCAACCACTCCGGTTTGGCGAGTTGCGCCTGGATAGTGGCGCGAGGCGGCGTACACCCTGACGCAACCCATTCTTCCCATACCTGATTCATGGCATCAAAATTCTTCAAATCTGACAGAAAAATCTGGCACATCAGGATGCAGGTTTTATCGCTGCCAGCTTGTGCCAAAAGGGTGTCTATCTGACTTAATACCGCACGCGTCTGATCCTGAATGTTGTGCGTTGCATCAGCAGCAACTTGGCCCGCCAAATAAACAGTGCCGTGGTGAATGGCTGCCTCGGACATCCTTTTACCTACGTGCAATCGCTTGATTTCCATAAATATCTTTCTAAAGTAGGCAAAAATTAGGCAAATTAATCGAGTAAAAAATCTTGCACAATCTTGATTTGGTCGGCATGTATGAAAGTTGGTGCATGACCGATTCCAGGCAATTCAATCAGCTTCGCCTTGGGTCCACGCTCGGTCATTGCCTGCGCGGTCTGCCCCGACAAGAGATCGGATTGTGCGCCGCGCACCAACAAGGTTGGACAGGTTATCGCATCATAAGCCATCCATAACAATGCCTCGGAAACTTTCAGGCTATCTGGTGTTGCCGATTTGAATGCAGCTGCCAAGCTCAGATCGTAATGCCGAATCCATAACCCATCCTGATCCTGACGCAAAACATCTGACGCCAGTTTGCGCCACTCATCATCGGAATGCGGGCCAAAGGTAGCTGAAATTTCACGGATATAGCGTACGGCTTCGTCGAAAGTCTGAAACCGCACTTCCTGGCCAATATAGTCACCAATCCGCAATAACGCCTCACCATTCAAAGCCGGCCCGACATCATTGAGTATCAGTTTGCCTATCAAATTATCCGGCAACGAAGCCAGTCCAATTCCGATCAGACCGCCCATTGAAGTACCAAACCAATCAACGGTTGTCACGTCTGGATTCGCTGTGATACGCGCCAACAGGCTTACCATGTCGCCGACATACTGGGGAATCTGATAATGCTGTGGATTACGCAATTTTTCCGAGCGACCACGTCCAACCACATCAGGACAGATCACGCGATACGACTGGCAAAGCGCTCGCGCCATATTGTCGAAATCATCCGACACCCGTGTCACCCCATGCACGCAAACCAGTACTTTGGGATTATCGGCATCGCCCCACTCCTTGTATGCCATCCGGTGCAAACCACCGGGAGAGATGCACTGCACCGTCCTGATTTCTGGTTGTGTCATTGTAATAACTCCTGGTTTCTGTGGGTTCCGACATTTTACCGGTCGTTGGGCTTAAAATCTTGGAGCAAGCTCAGCACCATTATATTTTTCAATTTCAGGGGACATCATGCAAGGCATTACACTCAAAGGCAAGACTGCACTCGTTACTGGCTCCACATCCGGCATCGGGCTGGGAATCGCGCAAACGTTGGCCGCCCAAGGCGCCAATATTGTATTAAATGGCTTTGGCGATGCGAAAGAAATCGCGCTTTTGCAAACCACAATCGAGAAAGATTATGGCGTCGCAGTGCTATATAACGCTGCCGATATGTCAAAACCAGCCGAAATCGAAACATTAATATGCACCAGTGCTGAGAAATTTGGCGGGATTGATATCCTAGTCAACAATGCCGGCATCCAGCACGTTGCCAATGTTGAAGATTTTCCAGTAGAAAAATGGGATGCCATTATCGCCATCAACCTGTCTTCCGCTTTCCATACTGCGCGTCTGGCGCTGCCGTATATGAAGTCGAAAAACTGGGGCCGCATCATCAACATTGCCTCCGCTCACGGACTCGTCGCTTCAGCGCAAAAATCTGCCTATGTCGCAGCCAAGCATGGCCTGGTCGGTCTGACCAAAACCATTGCGCTGGAAACTGCGCAAACTGGCGTTACTTGCAACGCGATTTGCCCAGGCTGGGTGCTCACGCCATTGGTACAAAAGCAGGTAGATGCGCGCGCCGAACGCGAAGGCATTTCAAATGAGGAAGCCAAAAAAGGATTGCTGGCAGAAAAACAGCCTTCCGGCGAATTCGTAACGCCTGAGCAACTCGGTGCGCTGGCAGTATTCATGTGTTCGGATGCTGCTAGCCAGGTGCGCGGCGTAGCATGGAATATGGATGGGGGCTGGGTAGCACAGTAAGCACACAAGGCGGCGCCCAAGTAATCATCGTGTCGCCGCCAGTCGGCTAACAGAACTAATTTCATTAAAAATCTAAATATACTTTATCGTGTATTTTTTTAACTCAATAAATATATGCAAAAAATGGCATTTTTTAATAGATACTCCATATATTCTGGCTCTATTCGCGTTAGCCGTTGCTATAGAGTGAAGCACAATATTCAACCTTGCCCGGGATTATTTACGCAACAACGTGTAACGCGAATAGAGCCTATATTCTATATAAAATGGACAAGTAAAAACTTTTTTATGTTGCCATAAATTAATATTTACTTTCCGTATGAACAAAAAAAAATGGGCGGAAGCCCATTTTTAATGCATACCGACTTACTTGGTTATAGCCCAGTAACGTCTAGCACCACGCCGGTTTTAGACTGAATTTCTTCCACCGTCACGCCAGGTGCAAGTTGTACCAGTTTCAATCCGGCAGACGTTACATCGATTACCCCCAGATCGGTAATGATCCGGTTGACCACACCGACGCCAGTCAGCGGCAAGTTGCACTTCGGAAGAAGTTTGTGGGATTCGGTTCCATCTTTTGCTTTTGCCACATGCTCCATCAAGACCACGACACGCCCAACTCCGGCAACCAGATCCATGGCGCCGCCCATTCCTTTGACCATCTTGCCGGGAATCATCCAGTTGGCCAGGTCGCCATATTCGGATACCTGCATCGCCCCAAGAATCGCAAGATTGATCTTGCCGCCTCGTATCATTCCGAACGAATCTGCAGAACTGAAAATAGACGATCCTGGCAAGGTCGTTATGGTCTGTTTCCCGGCATTGATCAAATCAGGATCTACCGTATCATCCGTTGGAAAAGGCCCGATGCCCAATAATCCGTTTTCGGATTGTAGCCACACATCCATGCCCGCGGGCACATAATTGGCAACCAAAGTAGGCAAACCGATGCCCAGGTTCACATAAAAACCATCTTGAAGTTCCTGTGCTGCACGTGCAGCCATTTCATCACGATTCCATGCCATCTTATTCTCCTGCCTGTTCTGTACGAACAGTACGTTTTTCAATACGTTTTTCCGGATTTGCATTAACCACGATGCGGTGCACGAAAATTCCCGGAGTATGTACATCATCCGGGTCGATTTCACCGATTTCAACCAATACCTCGACTTCGGCGATGGTAATTTTGCCTGCCGTCGCAACGTTTGGATTGAAATTGCGCGCTGTCTTCCGATACACCAGATTGCCGGCCTTATCGGCTTTATATGCCTTTACCAGCGACACATCCGGCGTCAGGGCGCGCTCCATCACGTATTCATGGCCGTTGAATTCACGAGTTTCCTTGCCTTCTGCTATGAGGGTTCCGACACCAGTTTTGGTAAAGAAAGCAGGGATACCGGCTCCGCCGGCGCGCAATCTCTCTGCTAAAGTACCTTGCGGAGCGAATTCCAACGCCAATTCACCGGCAAGATATTGACGCTCAAACTCCTTGTTTTCTCCCACGTAGGAGGAAATCATTTTTTTAATTTGGCGAGTTGTCAGTAACTGGCCAAGCCCGAACCCGTCTACACCGGCATTATTGGAAATGGCAGTCAATTCTTTGACGCCAGAATCCCGCAAAGCAGCAATCAGTGCCTCAGGGATGCCACACAGGCCGAAACCGCCTACGGCAATTGTCTGGCCATCCTGAACGATGCCGGCCAATGCCGTTGCGGCATCAGGGTAAACTTTGTTCATACCGAATCCCTTTAAAATGTAAATAAAATCCTAGCGGCAATCACCGTTCCCAACAGCATATGACGCCGCAGTCAAAGGTGCAATACCGTAAAAATACGCTAACCTCAGTTTTTAATCCAAAAAAATACACCAATATTTATGCTTCCCGCCCTATTTATCGATTTTGAAAAAATCTTCTTATATGCTCCGGTCGGAATGTGTGTTTCTCAAAACCGCGTCATTCAGGCGTGCAATGAAGTTCTCTGCACCACTTTCGGCCGCACATCTAAAGACCTGGTAGGCCAGTCATTAATAGTACTTTATCCAAGCGCCGGTGAGTTCGAACGCACTGGCGCCCGTATTGTTCCCATCATGAATGCGACGGGACAGTACTCGGACGAGCGCATCATGAAGCGCGCCAATAATGAGCTGTTCTGGTGTCGAGTAAGTGGGCGCGGGCTGTTGCGCGACAATCCACATGCAGCGGGCATATGGACTTTTGTAGACCTTAGCCAAAAACGCCCACTCAGCGTTGAATTCACCCCCAGAGAGCGAGAGATTTCTGCCCTACTGGTAGAGGGAAAAACCAGCAAATTAATAGCCCGCCAGTTGGACTTAAGCCCGCGCACAGTGGAAATGTATCGTTCCAAGCTGATGCGCAAACTCAAAGCCGCCAATTCAAGCGAAATGGTACAAAAATTACTCGACGTTCAGGGGACTAAAGGCTAATCAGTTTCCGCAAGCAACTGACGCACACGATCTGGCAGAGGCGTGGATTTTTCGGATGGAAAGTGGACCCAGACGACTTTGGCGCCACCTTGCGCATATAACATGTCTGGCGTATCGACACGACGGATTTCCTGCATGGTTTCGAAACTTGATCGTCCTCCCGGCCCAACATATGTCAAGATTTCAATCTCGCCCGGATATTTCAATTGCTTGATGAAACTGCAATGCGCATTGACGATTACAGGACCGTCAGCGGACGGATCAGGATCGCAGTCAACAGTAGTCAACCATTCAACACGTGCCTGCTCCATGTAACGAAAATACACCGTATTATTAACATGTCCCAGCGCATCCATGTCGCCCCAACGGATCGCAATGCGGGCAGTATGAACCAGTTTTTTATGCATATGTCTGTAAATGGCCTCTGACTGAATTAATAGATCATCTGGCTTATCCGACACTCATGCCATCATCTGCCGTAATAATTGTCCCGTTGATAAAGCGCGACTCTTCACCGGCTAAAAGCAGCAACAAGCCATCCAGATCTTCAGGTGAACCAACTCTTTTTCGTGGCAGCATATTGATTAATTTTCGCCCTTCTTCACTAGCGAAATATTCGGCATTAATTTCGGTTGCAATATATCCAGGACAAATTGCATTAACATTAATACCGTATCTGCCCCACTCCACCGCCATAGATTTTGTCATGTGTACCAAAGCCGCCTTGCTCATGCTATAAATACCAATTTTTGGCAATACACGCAAACCTGCGATCGAAGCAATATTGATGATCTGATGCTGTTTTGTCGGGTCACCTTTGGCGCGGGCAATCATCCGCTTTGCCGTTTCCTGAGCGACAAAAAACGCTCCGCGTTGATTGGTATCCATCACATAAGCATAATCTTCTGGCGTCACATCCAACAAATTTTGTGTCGTGGAAACGCCGGAATTATTAACCAGTATGTCAATTGGCCCGGCTTCGGTTTCTGCATGGGCAATTGCCGACTTAATACTGGCATAATCAGTCACGTCCAGGCTAACGACATGCGCCGCACCACCGTCAGCTTCAATTTCAGCACGCAATTCCTTTAAGCGGTCAATTCTGCGCGAAGCAAGTACTACCTGGGCTCCTGCTTTCGCTAGGACTTTTGCAAAACGCGCCCCGAGTCCACTTGAGGCGCCAGTAACTAGAGCAATTTTTCCTTCAAAATTAACTTCAATGCCCACGAATCTCTCCTAATGGTTTATCTTATGACCGCTTCTATTAACGAATTCATATAACGCAATGATTACATGAATCAGCAGCGTTTAGATTGCAGTATCTAGCTTATTACTGGAAAATCCCTATTGATTAGTACGTTCGTTCGATATTTATATTTAAATTGGTGAGAGCATGGAACAAAATAAGACACAAAACCAAGACTTAATTGCGCAATACGGCCCCCGCGAAACAATGGAGTATGACGTTGTCATCGTGGGAGGTGGTCCAGCTGGATTAGCCGCGGCCATCAAACTCAAACAGCTCGCCGCTACGTCAGAGACAGAAATATCCGTATGTGTGCTTGAAAAAGGGGGCGAACTAGGGGCACACATTCTCTCTGGCGCCGTCATGGATCCGCAAGCCATGACAGAGTTATTTCCTGATTGGAAAGAACGCGGCGCACCACTCAACGTCCAAGTCAACGAAGACCGGTTTTTGTTTTTGAGCGAAACCAAGGCCTATAAAACACCAAATTGGATGTTGCCGGGCTGCTTCCAAAATCATGGCAATTACATCATTTCATTAGCAAATGTCGTACGCTGGCTCGGCCAGCAAGCTGAAAACTTAGGAGTAGAGATTTTTCCTGGGTTTGCCGCTGCAGAGGTTCTATATAACGAGGATGGTTCGGTCAAAGGTGTTGCAACTGGGAACATGGGCGTCAATCGCGACGGCCAACCAACCGATGCCTTTCAGATCGGCATGGAATTACACGCAAAATACACCTTGTTTGCCGAGGGATCACGTGGTCACTTGGGCAAGCAATTAATCCAGAAATTTGATCTTAATAAAGGCAAAGATCCTCAAGCTTATGGCTTGGGCATCAAAGAACTATGGGAAATAGACCCGGCCCTGCATCAACCCGGCCTTGTAGTGCATACCGCAGGCTGGCCGCTGGATAACAAAACCTATGGCGGTTCATTTCTTTACCATATGGAAAATAATCAGGTGGCGGTAGGGTACGTTGTCGGCCTTTCTTATGAAAATCCCTACCTATCCCCTTATGAAGAATTTCAGCGCTACAAAACCCACCCTGAAATCCGTAAATTCTTTGTAGGAGGTAAGCGTCTTGCATATGGTGCACGCGCCATCACCGCAGGCGGATTGCAGTCCCTGCCGAAACTGACATTTCCCGGTGGAGCTTTAATAGGTTGTGAGGCAGGATTTCTTAATGCAAGTCGAATTAAAGGCAGTCATGCCGCGCTTAAAACAGGGATGCTTGCAGCAATAGCCACATTTGAAGCATTAGCAGCAACACGCCAGCATGATGCACTATCTAATTATGAAACCGCTTTTGAGCAATCCTGGCTGCATGAAGAGCTTTACAAGGCACGTAACTTCAAACCAATGATGGGCAAAGGCCTTTACGCTGGCACCATCTTAGTTGGAATCGACCAAGTTGTATTTGGCGGAAAGGCACCATGGACGCTACATCACAAACATGCTGACCATGAATGTTTGCGTCCGGCAGCAGAGTTTAAGCCAATCAAATATCCAAAACCAGATGGAAAATTGACATTTGATCGTTTGTCATCAGTATTCATATCAAATACTAATCACGCAGAAAATCAACCCATTCATTTGACACTCAAAGACCCGAAGGTACCCGTAAATATCAACCTTGCAAAATATGCCGGTCCTGAAACGCGTTACTGCCCAGCCGGCGTGTATGAATTCGTTAAGACAAACGAAGGGGAAGATAAGCTACAAATTAATGCACAAAACTGTGTCCATTGTAAAACTTGCGATATTAAAGATCCTACTCAAAATATCGTTTGGGTCACTCCCGAAGGTGGTGGCGGGCCTAATTATACAAATATGTAAAAAACAAAACAATAGAAAGCACATTAAAAAAGCCGCAATTAGCGGCTTTTTTATTATATTAAAAATTAATTTAGGTCCACTGCCCTGCACAAATCTTGTCTAGCCAAAAGGCACCAATAACTGTCTTCACATCAGTTATCTTGCCTTCACGAACCCAGTCCAACACATCATGCAATGGCGCCCTAAAAGTATCTAAAAATTCACCATCATCTAGTTTGGCAACACCGCTAGTAAGGCCGCGTGCAACAAAAATATCGAGGTATTCATCCGAATATGCAATCGCATTATGGATAGTGCAAACAAACATCCACTCCGATGCCGTATAACCAGTCTCTTCTAACAATTCACGCTTGGCAGTTGCTAGCGAATCCTCCCCAGCATCTATTTTCCCTGCTGGAAATTCAATAAATACACGGTTTAACGGATAGCGAAACTGACGTTCAAGCAAAACTGAATTATCCTCAAATAAAGGAAGAATAACTACAGCACCAGGATGCCTGATATATTCTCTTGAAGATATTTTTCCATCTGGCAATCTAACGGTATCGTTCTGCACCTTGAGAAAATTACCTTCAAAGACAATTTCACTTTCTATTTTAATTTCCCGAAGATGTTTATCGTCCATATTGAAAAGATTACCAGTTTTAAACTAAGCTAAATTGCTAAATAAATAGGAAACCAGCTATTAATTACTTACGTAGGTAACGCAAAACAAATCCAGGATAGGCTAAAACTAAAAACAGAAAAGATGTAATTGCAAAGAATTCCCATTTTTGATCAAATACATTGCCCATCTGAGCCTCTAATAGGCGCCCAATAAAACCTATAGCAAAATAAAAAATTACTAGTTCAATTAGACGTAGCCAAAAAGGTTTTATAGCTCGACGAATAGGCAGAATTGCGAACAAACGCTCATTTAAAAACGGCATGTTAGCAGCTAACAATGCCAATGTGATCATTATCCAAACTGAAAATGTCATATTCATAAACTAAGCCCCAATACCAATAGCACCAAGTAGTTATTGGCTGGCCAGCGGCCGTAAATAAATACCGTTGGAAGATGGTTTAAATTCTATACCAACGAGTCGCTCATTCATCGCTAACCACCCTGCAAAACAAGGTCTAAAGCCATAGTCATTTTTTGGTCAAACACCGAGAATTTTGTTCATTGAATTTATACACAATGCCATCAACGCACCCGGCATTATCCCAACCCCAACCACAATAAGTGCATTGAGACTAAGCGCTATGCGCATATCCTTGTTGACGACAATCGGAGATTTATCAATTGCCTCATCAAAATACATAAGCTTAACAACGCGGACGTAAAAGAAAGCGCCTATCAAAGAAAATAATATTGCCACAATTGCTAACCAAGTTTGGCCCGTACCCAGAACCGCCTGTATAACGGAAAGTTTGGCATAGAAACCCATCATTGGAGGAATACCTGCCAAAGAGAACATAAGTAGCATCATAACAAGAGCAAACCATGGGCTACGTTGGTTCAAACCTTTAAAATCATCAAGATTTTCAGCTTCAAAGCCTTTGCGCGATAACAGCATGATGACACCAAAGGTACCAAGAGTGCTTAGTACGTAAGTGATGGTGTAAAACATCGCCGAACTATAAGCGTTAGCAGCAGGCTCCGTGCTTCCACCGACTACGCCCGATAACAATCCCAACAACATAAAACCCATTTGAGAAATCGTTGAGTAAGCAAGCATCCTCTTCAAATTAGTCTGAGCGATAGCAGCAATATTCCCAACCGCCATAGATAATACTGACAAGATAATAATCATTTGTTGCCAGTCAAAAGCTAAGGGCATAAGCCCTTCCACTAGTAATCGAATGAGAATTGCAAACGCTGCCAATTTTGGTGCACCACCTAGTAACAGCGTTACTGCCGTAGGAGACCCTTGGTAGACGTCAGGAACCCACATGTGAAAAGGTACTACACCAAGCTTAAAGGCCAGACCACAAACTAAAAAAACCACACCAAAAACTAAGATGGTTTTATCTACAGCACCAGTGGCTGTAACTACAGCAATTTCTGTCAGATCAAGAGAGCCCGTTGCACCGTATAGCATTGACATGCCATAAAGCAAAAATCCAGATGCCATCGCACTTAAAATAAAATATTTCATAGCAGCTTCAGTTGCTACTTTATGATCGCGACGCAATGCTACTAAAGCAAATAAAGATAATGACATTAACTCCAGACCGAGATAAATAATTAGAAAATTATTACCTGAGATCATAATTAATTGACCCAGCAGTACAAACAGAGCCAAAACATAAAATTCACCGCCAAGATTGCCGCCGACCATCCCACGCTCAGTTACATATTTACGTGAATATATTAACGTCAGGCCAACGGCCATATAAGAAAACATTTTTAGCAGATTCGACATAGAATCCGTCACAAACATATTATGAAATGTATATCCTGTGACCCCTGAATTCATCAAGTTCATGGAAAGTAATGTGCATCCTAGTAAAGTCAGTAAAGACAAAACATAGGTAATGTACCGCTTCTCATCTGACAAAAACATGTCAATTAGCAGAATTGCTGATGCAGCAATAACAAGAAATATTTCAGGATAAAGTAAAGATAAATTCATGGTATTCATTTAAGTCGCCTCTTATATATGCACTGATCTAGTTCACTTTTGAGATAGCGACATGTTTCAATAAGTCTGTGACAGACGTTTGCATTACGTCCGTAAATGGCGCCGGATATAAACCCATTCCAATTACTGCAATAGCTAATAAAGATAGCATAAAGAATTCGCGTTTATTTATATCCGGAAGTTGCCTTACACGCTCGTTAGCAATATCACCAAATATCACGCGCTTTGCCATCCAGAGAGAATATGCAGCTCCCAAAATAAGAGCCGTTGCAGTTAACATGCCAATCCAGAAATTAAATTTCACAGCACCTAAAATCACCATGAATTCACCAACGAAACCGGATGTTGCCGGCAAACCGGAATTTGCCATGGAAAACAAGACAAAAAATGCAGCAAATTTTGGCATGGTATTTATCACACCGCCATAATCCGAAATTTCTCGTGAATGCATACGGTCATAAAGTACACCAACACAAAGAAACATGGCAGCCGAAACAAAACCATGTGAAATCATCTGAGCAATACCGCCTTGCACCGATAAATCATTAAACAGGAAAAAACCTAAGGTCACAAACCCCATGTGCGCAATAGAAGAATAGGCTACCAATTTCTTCATATCCCTCTGGACCATTGCAACCAATCCAATATAAATAACGGCAATCAAGGACAAGGTAATCATGAAGCCAGACAAATAGTGACTAGCATCCGGCGTAATCGGTAAAGAAAAACGTAAAAAGCCGTAAGCGCCAAGTTTTAGCATAATAGCTGCGAGTACTACTGATCCACCAGTAGGAGCCTCAACGTGAGCGTCTGGCAACCAAGTATGTACTGGCCACATTGGAACCTTGACGGCGAAAGCCATAAGAAATGCAATAAAAATAAATATTTGAACGGATAATGTCAGCGGAAATGCTTGCCATACCAAGATGTCAAAACTACCTGTCTTCGTATAAAGATATAGAATTGCTAACAACGCTAGCAAAGAACCCATCAGCGTGTAAAGGAAAAACTTAAATGCTGCATAAAAGCGATTAGCACCACCCCATATACCGATAATAATAAACATCGGAATAAGAGTTGACTCAAAAAAAACATAGAACAGCAATCCATCCAACGCACAAAATACACCTACCAACAAGCCAGACAAAATCAGGAAAGCCCCCATATATTGGGCTACTTTCTTTTGGATTACTTCCCATGCTGAAATAACAACAATCACGGTAACAAAGGATGTCAGAATGACGAACCATATAGAGATACCGTCGATACCAAGAAAATAATTGATATTAAAACGGTCAATCCAACTGTGCTTCTCTACAAATTGCATGCCATGCGCCGAGTTATCAAAGCCCTGAAGCAAAGGTAATGTAACAAGGAAGCTTGCTATTGCACCAATCAGAGATGTAACCCGAACTAAACCTGGGTTGTCATCACGACCAAATGCCAAAATGAAGATACCAAAAGCGATAGGACACCAAATCGCTAAACTTAAAAGTGGGAAAGTTAATTGCATCATGGATATTTTTTGGCCGGCTTATTTAGCAAATGGGAAAGGCATGAAATATATTAAAAAGCCTAAAACACCGAGGATCATTACAAAAGCGTAGTGATATAGATATCCCGACTGCATTTTTTTGGAAAATATCGATAACAGACGAATTAATTTAGCACTGCCATTAACTAAAAATCCGTCAATTAAGGTTTTGTCACCAATATTCCATAAGCCATTACCAAGTAGACGCGCACCACCAGCGATAACAACCTCATTAAACTTATCTAAGTAATATTTATTATCCAATAAATTATAAATCGGGCCTGATTTATCTTTAATGTATGCAGGTATGCGCGGGTTTATCATATAAAAATAATATGCAGTCGCTACACCTGCTACAGCAAGAAGGAACGGTGCCGTAGTAATTGAGTGAATTGCCATTGCAACTGGACCATGAAATTCTTTTGCAATTTCTGCCATTGCTTCATGTGCCTTTGCAACAAAGATAACATCCTTGAAGAAGTCTCCAAACAACAGTGGGCCAATAGCGAAGTATCCAATAATTACGGATGGAATTGCTAGAAATACAAGCGGCAAAGTTACTACTAGCGGAGATTCATGTGGTTTTTGGCCTGGAGCTAAACCATGGTGCTCATCATGATGTGCATCGTTGTTATGCGCTTTACCAAAACGTTCCTTCCCGTGAAAAACCAGGAAATACAATCTGAATGAATAAAATGCTGTTACGAATACACTGGCTAGAACAGCAAAACTCGCAAAACCAGAGCCGTAAATTGTCGAATTATGAACAGCTTCTATGATGCTGTCTTTTGAATAGAAGCCTGAGAAGAAAGGCGTCCCAATTAATGCTAACGCACCCAGTAAAGATGTAATCCAAGTAATAGGCATATATTTTCTTAAGCCGCCCATTTGGCGTATATCTTGCACGTGATGCATCCCAATGATAACTGAGCCGGCAGCCAAAAATAATAATGCTTTAAAGAATGCATGTGTCATCACATGAAATATAGCGACTGAGTAGGCAGATGCTCCCAAGGCCACAGTCATATAGCCCAATTGAGACAAGGTGGAATACGCTACGATGCGTTTGATATCATTTTGTATTACACCGAGAAAGCCCATAAACAATGCAGTAATAGAGCCAATAATCAAAATAAATGACAGTGCTGTATCTGACAACTCAAACAATGGTGACATCCGAGCCACCATGAAAATTCCTGCAGTAACCATTGTCGCAGCATGGATCAAGGCAGATATTGGTGTAGGCCCTTCCATTGAGTCAGGTAGCCAGACATGTAGTGGAAACTGTGCTGATTTTCCCATTGCGCCAATAAATAAACAGATACAGGCAACTGTTATCAACATCCAGTCCGTACCTGGCAATAATAACGTTGCTAATTCCTGTTTTTGCGCAAATATTTCTTGGTAATTCAGTGATCCTGTATATGCTACTAATAAACCAACACCAAGAATAAAGCCAAAATCTCCCACACGATTCACCAGAAATGCTTTCATGCTGGCAGCTGTAGCTGTCGGTCTCTTAAACCAGAAACCAATTAATAAGTAAGAAACTAAACCCACCGCTTCCCAGCCAAAAAATAATTGCAATAAATTATTGCTCATTACAAGCATCAACATTGCAAACGTAAATAGAGAAATATAAGAAAAGAAGCGGTTATACCCTTCGTCATCTTTCATGTAGCCAATGGTATAAATATGTACCATCAAGGAGACGAACGTAACCACACACATCATTAAGGCAGTAAGGCTATCGATCAAAAATCCAATTTCGAACTTCAGTCCAGCAATGGTCATCCAGTTATAAATGGTGCCGTTAAACGAAGCTCCATTTGTAACATCAATTAATATCATGCAAGACAAGGCAAATGCAATCAGCACACCCAGTATTGTTACAGTATGAGATGCTGTTCGATCTACCAAATTACCAAAAAATTTGGTGCCGAAAAGCCCAGCTATGAGAGATCCCACAAGGGGCGCCAATGGAACAACAAGTAGTAAATTAGGGTTAAGTTGCCCTGCCATGATGACCCTTATATTAATTTCAGAAATTCTGTTTCAGAAAATCAGATTGCTAACCTTTGAGAGAATCCAAATCTTCGACATTGATGGTGTCCATATTACGGAATAGAACTATCAAAATGGCGAGGCCAATAGCTGATTCAGCTGCAGCCACAGTCAATATGAAGAAAACAAAAATCTGACCGGCAGCGTCTCCTAAATAATGAGAAAAAGCGACAAAATTCATATTAACTGCCAACAACATTAATTCAATCGCCATGAGCAAAACAATAATATTTTTTCTATTCATGAAAATACCAATAATAGAAATCGAAAATAGTATTGCGCCGAGAATCAGATAATGCGCTAGTGATAATGTCATTTTTCGAAATCCTTATTTCTGCTCGGTTCCAGAGGTCGTAGCTGGTGATTTTGATGATTCAATATTTTTTGAGAAATCAGATTCTGATTTCATGCTCACTATACGTATACGATCATTCCGTTTAACCTTCACTGCATCTGATGGATGAAACTGTTTGCTATCTTTACGACGCCGCAAAGTGAGAGCAACGGCTGCAATGATTGCAACCAACAGAATTACAGCGGCGATTTCAAATGCATATACATATTGCGTATAAATCAATTTTCCCAATTCCCTGGTATTACCTACCATGTCTGAAGCTTCAGGAATTAATGGTTCAGGCACCCAGAAACCGTGAATTATTACTGCAGCCATTTCTAATGCGATTACAACACCGATAGTTGCAGCTAATGGGAAATATCCCCAGAAACCTTCTCGCAATTTTTCTGAGTTAATATCCAGCATCATTACTACGAATAAGAAAAGCACCATTACGGCACCCACATAGACCAGCACTAACACTATCGACAAGAATTCAGCTTTCAGTAACATCCATATAGCTGCCGCAGAAAAAAACGACAACACAAGAAATAGTGCTGAATGCACTTGATTACGGGCTGTAATAACGCGGGTCGCTGCGATAACCAATATCACTGCAAAAACGTAGAAAAGAATAGTTTTAAATTCCATAACAAGCCAAATAAAGGACCATATTAACGATACGCGGCATCAGCTGCGCGTGCTGCAGCGATTTCATTTTCATAGCGGTCACCGACAGCTAGCAACATCTCTTTTGTGTAATACAAGTCGCCACGCTTCTCTCCGTGGTATTCAAGTAAATGGGTTTCCACAATCGAGTCAACTGGACAAGATTCTTCGCAAAAACCGCAAAAAATACATTTTGTCAAATCAATGTCGTAACGAGTGGTTCTTCTGGTTCCATCCGCACGCTCATCCGATTCGATCGTAATCGCCATAGCAGGGCAAACTGCCTCACATAGCTTACAAGCAATACAACGCTCTTCACCATTAGGATAACGACGTAATGCATGTAAACCACGGAAACGAGGTGACTGCGGCGTTTTCTCTTCTGGGAATTGAACCGTAATCTTACGTGCAAACAAATACCTTCCTGTCAAAGCCAAACCTTTGATCAACTCCAGGAGCATTAAGCTACCAAAAAAATCTTTAACGGCTTTCATACGCTATCAGCCTCACCTTCCGATTACTTCCAAATATTCAAAGATGTCTGCATCCAGACAGCAACAATAACTACGTACGCCAAAGTCAGTGGAATAAATACTTTCCAACCAAGTCGCATAATTTGATCATAGCGATAACGTGGGAAAGAAGCGCGCGCCCATATGAAAAGCGACACTACAAAAAAAGTTTTAATTCCAAGCCAAATCCAAGCAGGAACCCAATTGAATAAAATAGAATCAAATGGAGAAGCCCATCCGCCCAAAAACATCAGCGATGCCAATACAGAGATCAAAATCATGTTGGCATATTCAGCCAGGAAAAACATGGCGAACGACATGCCTGAATACTCAACCATATGACCGGCAACAATTTCTGATTCACCTTCCACCACATCGAAAGGATGTCTGCTAGTTTCTGCAATCCCTGAAATCACATAAATAACAAACATGGGAAATAATGGCAGCCAGTTCCATGACAGAAAATTAATACCTTTATCAGCAAAATAACCAGTAGATTGTGCCATTACAATATCGGTAAAATTAAGGCTTCCTGAAACCATTAATACGATTACCAATACAAAACCCATAGGTATTTCATAAGAGATCATTTGCGCTGATGCCCTCATGGCACCTAGAAATGCATATTTTGAGTTAGATGCCCAACCCGCAATAATGACGCCATAAACATCTAGTGAAACTATTGCCATGATAAACAACAGGCCTGCATTCACATTGGCCAGTACGATCTCCGGACCAAATGGTATAACGGCCCAAGCAGCCAACGCAGGCATTATCGTCATAACAGGAGCAATTAAAAATAACATCTTGTTTGCTTTAGCCGGGACAATAATTTCTTTTAGTAACAGTTTTAGCGCATCGGCAATCGGTTGCAGCAAGCCGGCAGGACCAACCCGATTTGGGCCAATTCGCACATGCATCCAGCCGATTAACTTTCGCTCCCACAGAGTTAAATAGGCAACGCAAGCCATAATAGGAAGTACTAAGCTAATTATTTTTACTAAATTCCAGACTAGAGGCCAAAGGAATCCGAAAAAATTTTGCCCCATGGAATGAGTCGACACTAGAAATTGGTCCATTAAGCACGCTCCACAACAACAGGACCGAACATTGCACTGAGATCTGCCGTCGAAAGATGTCCAGCTGCCACTCTTACAACATGCTCTGGCTGGCCTACGCCGATTGCCGCTTTCAACGTTGCGCTACCTGTACCTTGTCTTACAATAACTTTGTCATCTACTTGCAGTCCAAGTTTTGCAAACAAGGCAGATGACAAATAGGCTAATGGCGGGGCTGCATCAGAAGTCTTTTGTAGCGAAGCAGCACGTCGGACTATTGCGTCAGTAAAATAAATTGGTACATCTGCAATGCGTTGCAAAGTTAAATTCTCTGCAAAAGTCGGCTCATTTAATTGTGCTTTTGCATTGTTATTCAAGCGTTCCGAAAAAACCTCATTTATAACCATTTCATCACGAATCACTTCAGAGGATTCATAATTAAAATTTGGCATATCCAGCAAGTTCCCAAGTACCCGCAATACTTTCCAACCAGGTCGCGTTTCGCCAAGCGGCTTGACTGTACCGTTGAAGCTCTGTACACGCCCTTCACAGTTCACAAATGATCCGGAAGTTTCGGTAAAAGGTGCTATTGGCAGCAAGACATCAGCATAATCATGAGCATGTTTAAATGCCGACATCACGACTACCATTTGAGCCTGCTTCAAAGCGGCAACAGCCGCTTGTGGGTTGGCACAGTCAACAGCAGGTTCCGCATTCAATAACAAATATGCTTTACGCGGCACAGTGAAAAACTGCGCAGCATTGGTCCCATTGAGAGGAATTGCATCAGCCAGATAACCACCGACAGTATTCGCAGCCTCCGTCAGATAACCAAATTTAGAGCCAGTATTATCGGAAAGCCATTCTATAGCCGCATGCAGTTGTGATGCCTGTGGATGTTGCGAAGCAGAATTACCTAGGAAAATTGCCTTAGGTACCTCCAGCAATAATCCAGAAGCAATATTTTTAGCTTCATTGGAAGGGTCCATACTGGCGAATTGCACAGGAACAGTAATATTTTTTTCCTGTGATACGGCAACAATTATTTCACCCAGAGTGGCTAACCAGTCGGTTGGTGCCTGGATCATTTTATTTGAAATAGGTATCAACAAGTCATCGTCAGTTGCATGCAAAATACTTAACTTCGCGCCTAGTTTGACTGCTTGGCGCACCCGCGACGTTAGAAGAGGATGATCCTTGCGTAAAAAAGAGCCTACGACAAAAATTTGTTTTAACTGTGCGAACTCTCCAATTGACATTCCGAGCCAAGGTGTAATTTTTCCATCAAGTGAAAAATCTGACTGGCGGAGCCGAAAATCAACGTTATCTGAACCGATGCCCCTGACAATTTTTTGCAATAACGATAACTCTTCTATAGTTGAATGTGGCGTGGCAAGCGCCGCAATCGCATCTGCGCCGTGTTCATGCTTAATGTCTTGCAAGCCCTGTGCAACATACTCCAAGGCAGTCTGCCAGTCAGTTTCCTGCCACTGGTCACCTTGTTTAATCATAGGTTTGGTAAGACGATCTTCGCTATTCAGGCCCTCATATGAAAAACGATCTTTATCCGACAACCAGCATTCATTTATATCTTCGTTTTCCAGAGGAAGAACGCGCATCACCCGATTGTTTTTAACTTGCACAACAAGGTTTGCACCCAAGCCATCATGAGGACTAATGGATTTCCGTCGTGACAATTCCCAAGTACGTGCACTAAAACGGAACGGCTTTGAAGTAAGTGCGCCCACTGGACATAAATCAATCATGTTGCCAGATAATTCGGAGTCAATTGTTTTGCCTACAAACGCAGTGATTTTGGCATGCTCGCCACGATTTAGCATCCCCAATTCCATCACACCGGCGATTTCCTGACCAAAACGTACACAGCGCGTGCAGTGAATACAGCGAGTCATCTCCTTCATCGAGATCAAAGGCCCTGCGTCTTTAGGTAATACAACGCGTTTTTCTTCCTGATAACGTGAAGAGGAAGCGCCATAACCTAAAGCCAAATCCTGAAGTTGACATTCACCGCCTTGATCACAAATTGGGCAATCCAAAGGATGATTTATCAACAAAAATTCCATCACCCCTTTTTGTGCGTTGATTGCTCTGTCACTCTTCGTGCGCACAATCATTCCTGAAGTAACAGGTGTTGCGCATGCTGGCAATGGCTTCGGTGCTTTTTCAACCTCGACCAGGCACATGCGACAACTTGCTGCAATCGACAGTTTCTTGTGATAGCAAAAATGGGGGATATAGGTGCCAAGTTTATTGGCAGCATCCATTACCATGCTGCCTTCTTGCACTTCGACTTTAATACCGTCTATTTCGATTTCGACCATGGCTTAACTTTACCTAACCTGGCTTATAAGTATGCGGGCACCAAGCAATGCTTATGCTCGATGTGATATTCAAATTCTTCTCGGAAATTCTTGATAAATGCACGTACCGGCATTGCTGCAGCATCGCCCAGCGCGCAAATTGTGCGGCCTTGAATGTTGTCGGCCACCGAGTTGAGCATATCCAAATCTTCTGGTCGGCCTTCACCATGCTCGATTCTATGCACCATTCTGTACATCCACCCCGTGCCTTCACGACATGGGGTACATTGACCACACGACTCTTCAAAATAAAAATAGGAAAGACGCAGCAACGATTTGACCATGCATCTGGTTTCATCCAAGACAATAACAGCGCCGGAACCCAACATTGATCCGGCTTTTGCGATTGAATCGTAATCCATGTCGGTGCCCATCATTACATCACCGATGATCACTGGCGCCGAAGATCCGCCTGGAATAACCGCTTTGATTTTTTTGCCGTCACGCATTCCACCCGCTAGTTCAAGTAGCGTAGCAAATGGGGTACCCAAGGGAATCTCATAGTTACCGGGTCTTTCAACATCACCGGAAACCGAGAAAATCTTGGTACCGCCGTTATTCGGCTTGCCTATTGCGGCGTAAGCTTCTCCACCTAAACGGAATACGAAAGGTACTGCTGCGAAGGTTTCAGTATTATTGATCGTCGTCGGCTTGCCGTATAAACCGAAGCTAGCAGGAAATGGCGGCTTGAACCGAGGCTGGCCTTTTTTACCTTCCAGAGATTCAAGTAATGCTGTTTCTTCACCACAAATGTATGCGCCATAACCGTGGAATGCGTGCAGTTGAAATTTAAACTCCGTGCCGCAAATATTGTCACCCAACATGCCGGCCGCACGCGCCTCCTCAAGCGCTTCTTCAAAGCGATCATACTCGGCAAAGATTTCACCATGGATATAGTTGTAGCCGACGGTGATTCCCATCGCGTAAGCACCTATCGCCATACCTTCAATCAAGGCATGCGGATTGTAACGAATGATGTCGCGATCCTTAAATGTGCCCGGTTCACCTTCATCCGAGTTGCACAACAGGTATTTTTGCCCTGGATACTGACGTGGCATAAAGCTCCACTTCAGTCCAGTTGGAAAACCAGCGCCACCACGACCACGCAGCGAGGCAGTTTTTAATTCGGCAATAACCTGCTCAGGGGTAATTTTTTCGGAAAGAATACGTTTGAGTGCTTCATAGCCACCACGCTTGACATAATCATCCAAATGCCAGTTAGAGCCATCGAGTCCTGCCAGAATAAGAGGCTCAATGTGCCGATTATGAAGACTCGTCATTTCTTCAATTCCTCCAGAAGCGCGTCAATGCGATCATTAGACATATGACCACACATACGCTTGTTGTTTACAATCATCACTGGAGCATCCCCACAGGCTCCCATGCACTCACCTTCAAGCAAAGTGAATTGCTCATCACTGGTGGTTTCTGTGTAATCAATGCCCAGCTTTTGCTTTAGGTGGTGTGCAGCACGCTCTCCACCAGATAAAGCGCAGGGAAGATTAGTACATACCGTAATTTTGTTTTTTCCAACTGGCTTAACGTTGTACATGTTGTAAAACGTTGCCACTTCCTGCACTGCAATTGCTGGCATATCTAGATAGCGAGCAACATCCTGCAGCACCTCCGGGGCCAGCCAGCCAGTTTCATCTTGGGCAATAGCCAATGCAGCCATGACCGCAGATTGTTTCTGGTCAGCAGGAAATTTCGCGATTTCGCGATCAATTTTCTTATACGATTGCTCTGATAACAGCATTATTTTTGCCTCAAATATCGACACGCAATTAACGGTCAATTTCACCAAACACAATATCCTGAGTACCGATGATTGTTACCGCATCAGCAAGCATGTGACCTTTTGCCATTTCATTCATACCTTGCAGATGCGCGAACCCGGGCGCACGAATCTTGAGTCGATATGGTTTATTGGCGCCATCCGAAATCATGTAGATGCCAAATTCGCCTTTAGGATGCTCTATTGAAGCGTAAGCTTCTCCGGCAGGAACATGAAAACCTTCGGAAAACAGTTTGAAGTGATGAATCAACTCTTCCATATTGGATTTCATGTTGACGCGACTGGGAGGCGCAATTTTTTTATTATCGGTAATGACCGGCCCCGAATTATTGCGTAGCCATTCAACACATTGCTTGATGATATTGTTGGATTGACGCATCTCTTCAATCCGCACCAGATAACGATCATAACAATCGCCATTGACGCCAACAGGGATATCAAAATTCAATAAGTCATAAACTTCATAAGGCTGTTTTTTACGTAGATCCCATTCAATGCCAGAACCACGCAGCATTGGTCCGGTAAATCCCATCGCTTTTGCACGCTCCGGAGACACCACACCGACACCCACCAAGCGCTGTTTCCAGATGCGGTTATCCGTCAGCAATGTCTCGTACTCGTCGACGTAGGTTGGAAACCTGTTTGTGAAATCTTCAATAAAATCCAACAACGAACCTTGCCGGTTTTGATTTAAATCTTTAATTGCTTTTTCATTACGTAGAATTGATGCCTTATATTGCGGCATGGAATCAGGAAGATCTCGATACACGCCACCAGGACGATAATAAGCAGCATGCAAACGCGCACCAGAGACTGCCTCGTAACAATCCATCAAATCTTCACGCTCACGGAATGCATACAAAAACACGCCCATAGCGCCCACATCAAGTGCATGCGCACCCAACCAGAGCAAGTGATTTAACAAACGGGTAATTTCATCGAACATGACGCGAATGTATTGCGCGCGCAAAGGCACTTCCAGACCAAGCAATTTCTCAATTGCCATCACATAAGCATGCTCATTACACATCATCGACACATAGTCAAGACGATCCATATAAGGAACAGATTGCAGGTAAGTTTTTTGCTCGGCCAGCTTTTCTGTACCGCGGTGCAACAAGCCAATATGGGGATCAGCATGCTGGATCACTTCGCCATCGAGCTCCAGAACCATGCGCAAGACGCCGTGCGCTGCAGGGTGCTGCGGACCGAAATTGAGCGTGTAATTTTTAATTTCAGCCATTATTTCATCCCGTAATTTTCTTCGCGGATCACGCGTGGTGTTATTTCACGAGGCTCGATCGTCACCGGCTGATAAATCACGCGTTTTTGTTCCGGATCGTAACGCATCTCGACATAGCCGGAGACCGGGAAATCCTTGCGGAACGGATGACCGATAAAGCCGTAATCAGTCAGAATCCGCCGCAAATCAGGATGGCCATCGAACATGATGCCAAAAAAGTCAAAAGCTTCGCGCTCGTACCAATTTGCCGAATTCCATACAGCATTCACGGACTCCAGCAGCGGCACATCATCATCCGGAGCAAATACGCGTACACGCACGCGCCAGTTATGCTCAATGGAAAGCAGATGCGACACTACCGCAAAACGCGATCCATTCCAGATACCATCGCCATAAGCAGAATAATCTACGCCGCATAAATCAGTTAACTCGTCAAAACGCAAATTTGCATCATCACGCAGAGTCTGCATCACCCACAAATAATTTGATGCATCTACCAACAATGTGATCTCACCAAGAGCAACTGTCAGGCTATCGATACGATCCGCGATCACACTGCGTAGCGCAGCCTCAAGCGATTCCAGTTTTGTCATCATTTTCAATCCATCATCCTGTTAGCGCGCAATGGTATTGGTGCGTTTGATCTTGTTTTGCAGCTGCATGATGCCGTAGAGAAGCGCCTCTGCTGTTGGAGGACAGCCTGGAACATAAATATCTACTGGCACAATTCGATCGCAGCCACGTACCACTGAATAAGAATAATGATAATAACCACCACCATTGGCACACGAACCCATGGAAATCACCCAACGCGGTTCCGCCATCTGGTCATATACCTTACGCAGCGCGGGAGCCATTTTATTGCATAGCGTGCCAGCAACTATCATCACATCCGACTGCCGCGGTGACGCCCGAAAAACCACACCAAAGCGATCCATATCGTAGCGCGATGCGCCTGCATGCATCATTTCAACAGCACAGCAAGCCAAGCCAAACGTCATTGGCCACAAAGAACCAGTGCGCGTCCAGTTAATCAACTTATCTGAGGTTGTAGTGATGAAACCCTCGTTTAGTACACCTTCAATCGACATGATTCACTCCCAATCAAGGGCACCTTTCTTCCAGATGTACCAAAAACCGACAATGAATTCAGCCACAAACACTGACATCGTTACAAAACCGGTCCAGCCGAGGTCGCGCATTGCGACGCCCCAAGGAAAGAAAAATGCAGTTTCCAGATCGAACAGAATAAAAAGAATTGCAATTAGGTAGTAGCGCACATCAAATTTCATGCGAGCATCTTCAAAAGCTTCGAAGCCGCACTCATAAGGAGATAGCTTTTGGGCATCAGGCGAATGCGGCGCCATCAGACGCCCCAAAACCTGCGGCACAATACCTACGCCAATGCCAACTAACATGAATAACAAAATTGGGAAGTAATTTTCGAGGTTCAATTTTTTCTCGCAATTGTGCTGAGTGATACCGCCTAGAAAATAGGCTAAACAGCGTTCTTCTCGATAAAAAGCCAGCTTAAAAAAATTTTTATGCTGGCCTATAAAATTTTGGTGCCGGCGGCGAGACTCGAACTCGCACAGCTTTCGCCACTACCCCCTCAAGATAGCGTGTCTACCAATTTCACCACGTCGGCACTAGTCCTACATTTTAACCTGCTTAACATCTTTGTTCAATGCACAATTGCAGCTAAGTATTAGTTAAATGCTTTATTTTTTTACTTATTTTGGGATCTGGCTTGCATTCTCCGAACCTGATGCAGGGGCTGCGGGAACAACGATAGGACTCTGTGCCGGCACACTGCTTTCCGGTGAAGCTGGAACTGAGATTGCTGGAAGCTTGTCCATGACGCCGCCCGTGGCAACAGTATCTTTGTTGCTGAAATAAGCCAATGCTAAAGTTGCACTGAAGAAAATTACTGCAGCTAAACCGGTCGATTTCGACAGAAAATTCGAAGAGCCCGTAGCTCCGAACAGGCTGCCGGAAGCGCCGGAACCGAAGGCAGCGCCCATATCAGCACCTTTGCCGTGCTGCAGCAAAACTAGCGCTATGATTGCTAACGCAGAAACGATTTGCACAACAACGATAGTAGTAAACAAGGATTGCATTTAACAATTTCCAATCTTATAAAAATCTATATTATTTTTTAATTCCGATATCCAACAGTCAGGCTGAATGCACGATCGTCAGAAAATCTGTTGAATTCAATGCAGCGCCACCAATCAAACCGCCATCGATATCAGGCATTGCGAGCAAATCTCGCGCATTATCAGGCTTCATGCTGCCACCATATAAAATTCGCACCGCCTGCGCTAATTCAGCATTTTTTTGCGCCAATTTAGCGCGCAATATTGCGTGCACATCCTGCGCCGTTTCTGGCGTCGCGGTTTTGCCGGTGCCGATAGCCCATACCGGCTCGTAGGCTATCACCACTTTCCCCAAATCTGTATCGCCCATCGCCGCCAATATGACGTCCATCTGAGCACAAACCACAGCCTTTGTTTGCCCTGCCTCACGCTGAGCAAGAGTCTCGCCGACGCATACAATTGGCGTCATGCCTGATTGAATGACGCGTTGCATCTTCAGTGCAACCAAAGCATCAGATTCGCCATGATAGGCGCGACGTTCCGAGTGACCTAATATCACGTATTTACAGGAAAAATCCTGCAACATGGATACAGATATTTCACCGGTGTATGCACCGGCCATATGTGCCGAAACGTCTTGCGCTCCCAAGCCCAATACGCTGCCAGCCAATGCTGATTGACATTGCTGGATATAGACTGCCGGCACACAGACGGCCACTTCACAGCTTGACTGCGTCAAACCAGCTTTGATCCCCGCCAATAATGCGGCATTCGAGACCAAATCACCATTCATCTTCCAGTTCCCACAGACAAGTTTGCGACGCATATCAACCCAAATTTTCAATAACCACGCATTCTAGCCCGTTGCCACGGGGACGGTCAAACTTCAAGTCGAACTTATTAATGCGTTACATGCCAACTTGCAATTTTCAGGGAGAACCAGAACCACTTTCTCGTGCGATTAAGCAGCAGACTCTTTGTGCCAGACACAATCCTCTCTGGTTTCTTTGTCGAGGCCAACTAAAATTGCGTCATGCTCAGCAAGCTCTTCTGCTGTAGCGCAAACGCATATGACATCTGCTAGCGGCGGCATTTCTGCGGCGGTACCGCTGGCCAGTTCTTGCTCCGGTACTACCAGATCAATAGACAAACTATTTTGTCCGCGCGTCATGGCTATATAAACTTCCGCCAATAATTCCGCATCCAGCAATGCGCCATGTAAAGTGCGGTGCTTGTTTGAAATGCCATAACGGTCGCACAAGGCATTCAGCGAATTGCGCTTACCTGGGTGCAGCTCTTTCGCCTGCACTAGCGTATCGGTAATTTTTCCTGTGTAGACATCAAAGCTCTGCAAATTGAGCCGCTGGAGTTCAGCATTCAGAAACGCCAAATCGAACGGCGCATTATGAATAATAATTTCTGCGCCGTTGACATAATCAATCAAATCGTTGGCGACTTCAGCAAACTTGGGCTTGTCACTCAAAAATTCAGTTGTCAAACCATGCACAGCGAGAGCACCTTCTTCCGAGTCGCGCTCTGGATTAATGTAAAAATGCAGATTATTGCCGGTAAGGCGGCGATGCAGAAGCTCTACGCAACCGATTTCAAGGATACGGTCACCCGATCGAGCATTCAAACCAGTTGTTTCTGTGTCGAGAAGAATTTGTCGCATGGCTACCCGTTCATGACATCTACATACTGTGGTACTGTATATTTCAAATACACCAGATATATTGCGGTAGTAGTGCACTTTTAATGCATACCCAATATATTTAATTTAAAGAATAGAATCCACGCCAAGATTGGCAAGTGCATCGGCCCGTTCATTGCCAACATGCCCGGAATGCCCTCGCACCCAGCGCCATTCAACGTGGTGCTTGGCTTGCTCAGCATCCAGAATTAACCATAAATCTACGTTCTTGACCGGCGCTTTGGCGGCAGTTTTCCAGCCACGCGCTTTCCAGCCCTCGATCCACTCGGTAATGCCTTTGAGCACGTACTGACTATCGGTATGCAATACCACATTGCACGGCCGATTAAGCGCTGATAATGCTTTGATGATGGCGGTCATCTCCATCCGATTATTGGTGGTATTAAGTTCACCTCCAAATAATTCTTTCTGTTTTCCGTCAGCAACGAGCAAAGCGCCCCAGCCACCCGGTCCCGGATTACCCTTGCAGGCACCATCCGTAAATATTTCAATTTTATCCATGGTTCTTTCTGCTGATTTTATTAGCGACTGGGACACGATTGCCCGCTTGAATGGGTTTCTTGTTCCAGACCGGGCCAATCAGCTGCATGCCTTTGACGCGCTTAATCGCCTGGACAATATACACCGCGCCGAAGTAAGGCCACCAACGGTCGCCAGCCTGCTCCATGAACGCAAAACGTTGCAGCCACTGGTTATTTTTGCACGGTGGTACATAGCAACCAAAATGTCCACGGCTGACTTCCATGTTGAGCAACTTGAGCCAATCTTTCAAGCGCGGCAGGCTGATGAATTCGCCATTCTGCGGTAAGAAATGTGCGCCACTAAGTCGTCCAACCGCCTGCCGGATTCCCCAAAGACTGGCTGGATTGAAGCCGCTGATGATGACCTGTCCTTCTGGTATCAAGACGCGCTCCACCTCGCGCAGAATTTGGTGTGATTCTTGGGAGAACTCCAGCACATGCGGTAAAACTACCAGATCCAGACTTTGCGAAGCAAAGGGAAGCTCGGCAAAATCATGCAGTAGCGTAATCGGCAGCGTTGCTTGTTTTGGCATATACGTGTTTGTCAGCCACCGGTGCGGCATCCTGTTGGCGTTCAGCGTATTTAATTGCGGCAGTCCTATCTGCACTGCATTGAAGCCAAAAATATCCACCGTCAATGCATCAAAACGTGCTTGCTCCCAGGCGCGCACGTATTCCCCCGCCGGCGTATCAAGCCAGGAGCCGAGCGCTATAATGGATTTTTCTGATGACGGATATACCATGTCTACTGGACTTCCCAAGCCTTTGATTGTATTAGCTGTACCTGCATTTAATGACAATTATCTATGGCTGATACACGACGGAATCTCTGCTGCAGTAGTCGATCCCGGCGATGCGGCGCCCATTTTAACTGTACTAAGCAGCCTGAAACTTAAACTGGTGGCTATTTTACTGACACATCACCACGATGACCATATTGGTGGTGTAGCGCAATTATTACAGCACTTTTCAGTTCCGGTATACGGCCCTGCAAAAGAAACTATTACTGGAGTTAGTCATCGTTTATCACAAAGCGATGTCGTGACAGTAACTGAGCTGGGGCTGCAATTCTCAGTGCTGGATGTGCCTGGTCATACGCTGGGACACGTCGCTTATCTAGCCCCGGAGCAGGGCTGGTTATTTTGTGGTGACACGCTGTTTGCAGGCGGTTGTGGACGGCTGTTCGAAGGCACTCCGGCACAAATGCGCGCCTCCCTGAAGCAGCTGGCAGCATCGCCGGATTCGACACAAGTCTATTGCGCGCACGAATATACCCTCGCCAACTTGCGCTTTGCGCTGGCAGTCGAACCGGAGAATGCTGCCTTAGTGCATCGCTTCGAACGCGAACAAGAAAAACGCGAACAAGGTTTGGCGACTGTGCCTTCGACCATTGAATTAGAAAAAGCGACCAATCCTTTTTTGCGCGACCAGACACCAGCCATCGTCAAACGCTTGATTGCCAGCGGCAGGCTGCATGAAAATACACCGGTAGCAACATTTGCCGCGCTGCGCGAATGGAAAAATACTTTTCATTGATATTTCTCTAATTTAGAGCGGACCAGACGGTCCGTAAAAAAACTTTTTCCACTCAAAAAAATATAATAAATAAAAGCTGAAGATGTTTTATTTTTAGGATTATATCGGACAGGCAAATCAAAAGTAAAAATGTAATAGTGCTTGCGCGATAAAAGCCAGCTACGTACACTTCGACGATTGAATTTACACCCTCAACGAGGATGGTTCAGCCTAACCATATCAATCCCATGCGCCGATTATTCCGATCCCCTCTGCTCCCAATCAAGCTCGCTTTACTATTGTGTGTTAGCGCTCCCTTTGCAAGCCAAGCTAACGACATCACAATTTCTTCCGACATCATGGCACCGGGCACAGCATTCGGATTGACTTTTGGTGGTGATGTAAGCAATGCCGAAAATGATGCGGCACAAGTGCTGGCGATGGAAGAAGTCGATGTATGGGAACGCATTCGCACAGGTTTCAATATCCAGGATCTAGACAGCCCGCTGGTGGCTAGTCAGGCAGCGCGTTACAGCGCTAGTCCGGAGTCTTTCCTTCGCACTACTAATCGCGCATCGCGTTATTTATTTCATGTAGTGCAAGAACTGGACAAGCGCGGCATGCCAACTGAATTGGCATTACTGCCTTTTGTCGAATCTGCTTTTAACCCGGAAGCCTATTCCAGCGCTAAAGCGTCCGGCATGTGGCAATTCATTCCTTCCACTGGTTTGGTGTTCAAACTCAAACAAACCATGTTCAAGGATGAGCGACGCGACGTTTTGGCTTCGACTGACGCCGCCCTCAATTATCTGGAAAAACTCTACGGCATGTTCGGTGATTGGCAGTTGGCGCTGGCAGCATATAACTGGGGTGAAGGCTCGGTGCAACGCGCAATGAAAAAGAACGAGGCTGCCGGCAAGTCAACCGACTTCAACGGCCTATCAAATCTAATGCCAGCAGAAACCCGCAATTACGTACCGAAATTGCTGGCAATTAAGAATATCATCGCCGATCCGGGGCATTATGGCATCGACTTGCCAAAATTGGATAATCAGCCTTATTTCGTCACTATCAATAAAATTCGCAATATCGACATCAAGATCGCAGCCCAGTTGGCGGAATTGCCGATCACTGAATTCAAGGCACTGAACCCCCAGTTCAATCGCCCCATTATTATCGGCGGCGAAAAAACCCAGATTTTATTGCCGCATGACAATGCTGAAAAATTCAAGGTCAATCTTGCCAAATGGCAGCGTCCGCTCTCCACTTGGACGTCTATCACGGTCAACACCCGTGAACGGATCGAAAACATCGCCAACATGTTTGGCACCAAAGCTGATGTGATTCGCGAAGTCAACCATATTGCACAAAAAATGGTGCTTTTGGCTGGGTCAACCATCCTGGTGCCAAAGGTCATCGATACCTTTTACAAGGACATCACCTCCGAAATCGCAGACAATGCCACCATTACGCTCGCGCCTGAGAGGCCTGATACCAAGCGCATTTTCGTCAAAGTCGGCAAGCGCGACAATTTAAGCTTGATCGCCGAGCGCTACAAGGTTTCAATTGCACAACTCAAGGAGTGGAACAGTCTGAGCCGCGATCAGATCAATTTGGGGCAGCGCCTGCGTCTGCAAGTGCCATTCTCCAGTAATACGAGCAGCAGAATCGCCCACGTTAGCAGCAAGCGTAACCGTTGATTCCGCCATATACCGATAATCTGCAAGTGCTGACGCAATCGGCAGCAAAAGCCTGACACCAAGGATTGCGCTGCATAAACTCGCTAGTCCGGCAAATTCACACGGCCGGATTTTTTTCGCCAATCCACTAATCGATTATTTCCGGTGAACCAGTTCAGGTTGACCCGAAATTCCATGCTCGCCCATTCATTCATACATTTAGATATCTATCATGTGGTTCAAAAATCTCCAGCTGTATCGCCTTACCCTCCCCGTCAATCTCACTTCCGAGAACCTCAATCTGGCACTGGCCAAACTGGCCTTTGGGCCGTCTACCAGTATGGACCTGCAAAATCAGGGTTGGGCCTCGCCACGCGATAACGATTTGCTGGTACATACCGTCAACGGTCAGTTTCTCATCATGCTCGGCACCGAAAAAAAATTATTACCGGCCTCGGTCATCAACCAGTTCTGCAAAGCCAAGGCGGCAGAACTTGAAGAACAACAGGGATTCAAACCCGGCCGCAAGCAAATGCGCGATCTCAAGGAGCAAGTTACTGATGAATTGCTGCCACGCGCATTCAGTATCCGCCGCGACACGTGGGCCTGGATAGATCCGGTCAATGGCTGGTTAGTAGTAGATGCGGCTAGCCCGACAAAAGCAGATGAACTGCTTAAGCCGCTGTTGAAAGTGGTCAACGATATCAAGCTGTACAGCCTGCGGGTGGCGCAAACGCCGGTGGCCGCCATGACGTCATGGCTGGTAGCCGACGAAGCGCCGGCGGGTTTTACCATTGATCAGGATACCGAACTGCGTTCAGCCGGCGAAGACAAAGCGGCAGTGCGCTACGTCAGCCACACTATTGATCCGGAAGATGTGCGACGCCACATTGCCGCCGGCAAGCAATGCACGCGCCTGGCACTGACATGGGCCGACCGGATTTCCTTTGTGCTGACTGAATCGCTGGCGATAAAACGCGTTACCGCGCTGGACGTAATCCAGGAAAATTCGGACAGCAAGATGCAAAACGATGAAGAGCGTTTCGACTCTGACTTCGCGCTAATGACCGGCGAACTCAACCGTATGTTGAGCGACCTGGTAGCAGCAATGGGAGGCGAAGCACCGTTGCAGCCATAGCTGTATCGGGATCTGAATCTGGGCTGAAAAGTCTGTATTCAGAATTGAATACAGACCAATGTCAAAGCGCTGGAATATAAAATACACTTGATGGTATAGCCATTAATATAGCTATTTCCGCATATATAACATGCCTCTTAAAAAATACTGACAGTTTTATTGATCTAGCATCATTCGGACGCCGGCACCAATAAAGCCAGTTGTGCCGCATCCAGATAACACCACTCACCCTCCTCCAGACCCAACGCTTCCAACGTTAAACCGCCGATTGCGGCTCGATGCAGGGCTGCGCAATGGTTGCCAGCGGCAGCCAGCATGCGCTTGACCTGATGGTATTTACCCTGCTCCAACACGATTTCCAGTTCATGCGTATCGCGTTGACGGCAAGTAACCGCTGCCAGCGGTGCAGCTTCATCAATCAACTGAACGCCAGACAGCAATTGCGCCACAAGTTCCTCGGTTACCGGCTCGGCGGTGGTGGCGACATACACTTTCGGAATATGCCGCTTCGGCGATGATTGTGCATGGATAAAAGGGCCGTCATCCGACATTAGCAGCATGCCGGTAGTGTCATGATCAAGCCGCCCGACCGGCTGCACGTCGCGCCAGGTGAACTG
The DNA here is from genome assembly GCA_041736255.1 of Burkholderiaceae bacterium. GTDB lineage: Bacteria > Pseudomonadota > Gammaproteobacteria > Burkholderiales > Burkholderiaceae_D > AVCC01. The sequence continues at coordinate 6,248 of JBGSTZ010000079.1, read as the reverse complement.
TTCCGGCAGAATGCTGAGTACGCCAGGATGATGACTGGGCTTCCTCGAGCATTCAAAATCAGCTGGTTTGTTGAGCGCAACGTACACCTGCTCGCGGTACAGCCATACTTCATCAAAGATCGTCAGCTCCAGATTATCGGTCTCGATCTGAGCCCGATAGTCGGTCACGACAACACCATTGATGCTGACTTCACCATCGGCGATCAGGCTACGGCACCATTTGCGGGTGCCAAAACCGTGCGATTGCAGAATACGATCGAGTGTCAATTTACGCATAAATTACGCCAGCGCCGCCTGCTTGGCCGACTGCACCTTGTCGTAAGCAGCAAGCAGTTGCTGATGCATTTCGCAGCCGTCGAGGTTCATGCCCAACGTTTGCAAGCCATAAAAGCGGTCTTCCCTGGCGAGCAAGGCTTTGGCCTGCGCCAGCGTTTCGGCACCATACAAGCTTTGCAATGCAGGCTCAAACGGCGCGCTGTCTTCCAGTCCAATCAGACTTTCGATGCAGCGATAGACGCGCTGGCGTACTTCGTTCAATTGATTGAAATTGCGGATCCAGTCGCAGCCTTCGCTAATTGCTGCAGTGTCGCCAATGGCCAGTGCCAGCAAGGTTTTCAGTTCGCCGATGCGCAATTCCTTCCATAGCGACGCGGCATCGGCGGCCAGGCCGATTACAGCGGCGACCGGGCGATGCTCGGGCAGTCCGAGGTCGTTCAGTGTGCTCAGCAAGTCGGCGCATTCTTCATCGTCGAGTTCTTGCAGGTGCAGAATCGGTTCACGGATCGCATTGCCGATGCTGCTGTTATCCCATTCCAGGTCTTCGACCGGATAGATGTCGGACATGCCGGGCACCAGGATGCGACAGCCGTAGACGCCCAGATGGGTGAAATCGGCAATGTAGATGTCGTGCTGCATGTCGTGGATTTTGGCGATCGACCAGGCGTAATCTTCGGCAGTGGTGGTGCCGAAATTCCAGTCGTGGAAGGCGAAATCCGGCGTGTCTTTGAGGAAATTCCAGCTGATGATGCCGCTCGAATCGACGAAGTGGATTTCCAGGTTTTGCGAGTGGGCGATTTCTTCCAGATCGAAACCCGGCTCAGAAAAGCCGTCCATCGAGGCTAACGCGCGGCCTTGCAGCAACTCGGTCAATGCGCGTTCGAGTGCGATTTCAAAACGCGGATGGGCACCAAAACTAGAGAAGCAACCTTGGTCATTAGGATTAAGCAGCGTCACATTCATGACCGGAGACTGACCGCCGAGCGAGGCATCTTTAACCAGGATGCCAAAGCCGGCAGCGCGCAGATCCTGGATGCCGGCCGCGATGCGCGGGTAGCGGTTGATCACTTCCTGCGGCACGTCAGGCAGACAGATGCCTTCGCGGATGATACGGAACTTGACATCGCGTTCGAAAATCTCTGACAGCGCCTGAGTCCGCGCTTCGGCTTGGGTATTACCGGCCGACATGCCGTTGCTGACATACAGGTTGCCGATAATATTGACTGGAAACCAGACCGTGACACCATCGCGCTGACGCACATACGGAATAGCGCAAATGCCGCGCTCATCGTTGCCGGAATTGTTATCGACCAGCATGTCGGCGGCGATGCTGCGTTCCGGGTTATAGAACTGTTGCAGCTTGGGCGTAAGCAAGTCCTGCGGCCAGCTGCCGTCGTCCGCTTCCAGTGGGAACCAGCGTTCCTGCGTATAATGGATAAACGCTGCGTTGGCGTTCTTTTCACCCAGATAAAAATCGGCCCAGAAATAATTGCAGGACAGGCGCTCGAAGAACTCGCCCAGCGCGCTGGCGCGCGCAGCCTGCTCGGATGCGCCCTTGCCATTGGTAAACATCAACGGGCAGTCGCGGTCGCGGATATGCACCGACCAGACGCCTTCGACCGGATTGAGCCAGGAGCGTTCTTCGATATGGAAGCCGCGCGACAACAGTTTTTCCTGCATGGATTGAATGGAGAATTCAAGAGAGGCATCTTTGCCTACTATAAAGTGTTCGGTTTGCATGATGATTCTGCCTTGGGCAGCGTTAAGAATTAAGTTAAAGTCGATTAAGAGCGTAAAGCGGGGTGCGAGGCACACGCAGCATTTACGCCGCTCTTGCCGGCAGGCCCGCAGTGTAGCAGCCTGCGCAAAATCACATTGTTTAGCTCTGCTGGGTCAGATCCACACCGAGCGTTGTAAGGCCCTCACGCATTTTTGCAAATGCAGCGTCAACCTGTTGCGGTTCGCCTTTTACGCCAAGCTCTATATGACGGCGGGTTTGGGCATCGCCCACGCTGGGCAGACTAAATACCTTGATGCCCGTAAATTCGACTTCAATTGCTTCCATCAGCGGCGTCAGGCTTGATTCCATTGTTTCAAATACCAACACCGATTTTTCCATCCGTGCTTCTTGATGGAATAAATGTGCGTATTCGGTATCAAGCACTAATTCGATCATCGGCCCCACCATCACCGGAAATCCGGGGACGAAATGATGATGTTCAAATGAAAATCCGGGGATTTTATTGAACGGATTTGGAATAATTCTGGCACCCTGCGGGAATTCGCCCATCTTTAGGCGCTGCAGATGCTCCGGCGAACTCAGATCTGGCGCAATTCCATCCTCAATAGCCATGTCCGTAATACGTTCCTGAATCTTCGCTTTCGCCTCTGGATGCAGTACCAGCGGCAAACCCAACGCCGCAGCAGCACATTGACGCGTATGGTCGTCTGGCGTTGCGCCAATGCCGCCGCAACAAAAAACAATGTCGCCACTGGCAAAGGTGCGGCACAAGGTAGCGGTAATGCGCGCACGCTGGTCGCCGATATATTCGGCCCAGTCGAGTTGCAATCCACGCGCCGACAGCAGCTCGACCACTCTTGGGAAGTGCTTGTCAACCCGCTTGCCTGACAGGATTTCGTCACCGATGATAATGAGTCCGATAGCCATAATTTTGAGTCTCTTAAAATGAAAAAAGCGATCTCAGTTGCTTATCAGCTGAGGTCGTTACGCAGCGTTTGTTGCGATTGGCTGCCCGCAATATCGGCGGCCCGATATTTTTGCAGCGCAGCAAGACAATAATACTGGAACCATAAACCAGTGAACACAAACACCAGCACATACAACCAGATCGAACCGGCAGCCAGCAGCGGGAAAAACATCACGGACAAGGCGCCGCCCAGCCACAGCAAAGTAGGCGCCGCACCCATGGCGCCGCTCACCGCCCCAATGATTAACAAAGGCCAGCGATGAATACGCAAAATCGCCTGGCGCTCATCAACATCGGCATAATCAGCCAGCGCATCGTAAGCCATTACACGATATGTCAGCCAGCCCCACAATACCGTCAGGATAATGAAAGTCAACGGCGGCACCAACGACAGCGGCAAAGTAAGTAGCCACAGCAAAACGAAGATGCCAAACGATGAGGCAGACATCCACAAGCTGCCCCAGAACGAGCCTCCGTTGCGCGCTTCCAGCTCGGGAAAATGACGCTTGCCGACGTGTATGACAATCAGCGGCATGGAAATCAAGCCAATGCACAACAAGGCTGTCAAAATCATCAGGGGCAACAATAACCACATGGCAATTAACGGCACCAGAACCGTTTTCAATGCCCCTAAGCCGACCATCATCAGCACATTACCGGAAATCCGAAAGCCGTCATTTTCAAGAAAAAAGCTCTGCAACCAATCAATCAATGGCTGCAATCCTTGCCACAGAATTACGCCCCAAATCAGCACAGACAGCAAAAACGGCAGGATGGTCAGCAGCAACATGCGGTAGTGCATTTGCGACAGGAGCGCCCTGCCGAAAGCAATCAATACTGGACGCATCTAAAAATCCTATAAGGGCACATGCTGATACGAATCAGCAAAAGCATATTTTACAGTGGGCGACAAACTAATATAGGCAGACAAGCTTGTAAGCGCGACACATAGCAGCGCACCAGACTTTGCAAAAGTCCAGCATTCTGATTGTCGCTATCGCACAACGATAAATAGCATCACTTCTGCCAAGACATCATGCGGTCACAAATAGCCTTTATCGTTCTGCACATAGTTACCTTCTGGAATTTATTTCGGCGGCACAGCGTTACAAATAATCGTTTTGTCCTTATCGGAACCACAAATTGCTGGAAATCATCCAATGAATCAAATCAGTACTGAACAACCCATCAACGTTTTCAAGTCAGCGTGCGCGCATTCACATCGCTCAATGGACACTGAACAAATTTTACTCGAGCGGTTACACGAGATCATCGACCAGCAACTATTGAGCGCGCTATTTCAGCCCATCATCCAATTGCAAACCGGTGAAATCATTGGTTATGAAGGACTCATTCGCGGCCCGTCCGACAGCCCTTTGCATTCTCCCTTGAATTTATTCAAGGTGGCATGGGCCAACAATCTAACCGTAAAACTGGAACATCTGTGCCGCCAGGTTGTGCTGAAAAAATTTGCCGAGCTGGATTTGCCTGGCAAACTCTTCCTCAACATTAGTCCTGAATGCCTTTTGCAGCGCGACGCCAAACATGGCCAGACGCTGGACCTGATTCATCAAATTGGCATCCATCCTGAGCGCGTCATCATCGAACTGACAGAAAACCAGCCAACCTATGACTATCAATTACTGGGCCAGGCGGTCACGCATTATCGTCAGATGGGGTTTCAAATTGCGATTGATGATTTAGGCGAAGGTTTTTCCAGTTTGCGCCTGTGGTCCGAATTGCGCCCCGAATATGTAAAAATTGACATGCACTTCATCCAGGGCATTGACAACGATCCGGTCAAAATGCAGTTCGTAAAATCGATCCAGGAAATCGCTGAAAAATCCGGTACCAAGGTCATTGCTGAAGGCATTGAAACTCAGGCGGAAATGCTTCTGGTCCGTAGTCTCGGGGTAGCGCACGGTCAGGGTTACCATATTGCGCGCCCGCATGCGCAGCCAGCCATAGTACTATCGGCCGAAGTGGAAAATGTTCTGGGCCACAACGCAGCGAATCTTTCCAAAAAAGATTGCAGCCCGCGGCAAAACAGCGTGACAGCGATAAAATTACTGCAACAATTATCGACTGTAACGCCAGATATGCTGAACAATCAGGTGTATGAAATGTTCTTGGCCAACCCTGCATTGCAGATCATTCCGGTAGTCGACGATGGCAAACCGGTAGGCTTGATTACCCGCGAAAACCTGATTGAGCGTTTCTCCAAATTGTATCAACGCGAACTGTATGGCAAAAAATCCTGCAGTAAATTTATGGATCGCAATCCGCTTTTAGTCGATAGAGATACTAGCTTGCAGGATGTAAGCGACATCATGGTGAATGCAGATCGTCAACAGTTCGTCAATGGCTTCATCATTACTGAGAATGGACGCTATCTGGGAATGGGTACCGGCCAGGATTTTGTGCGCGAGATTACCCAAATGCAGATCAATGCGGCGCGCTATGCCAACCCGCTCACTTTGTTACCGGGCAATGTACCTATTAGCGAGCGTATTGAATACCTGCTGGAAAGCGGAAACCATTTTTACGCCTGTTACTGCGATCTGGATCACTTCAAACCGTTTAACGACACCTACGGATACCGGCGTGGTGACGATGTTATTCAATCAACGGGTCAAATTTTGATCGACAAAGTCGATCCCGTACAAGACTGGGTTGGCCATATTGGCGGCGACGATTTTATCGTCCTACTGCAAAGCCACGATTGGCAGGCGCGCTGCGAGGCGATTCTGCAACAATTCGCTAGCATGATTCACAGCTTTTACAGCATAGAAGATCGTGAACGGGGCGGCTATCTGAGCGAAGACCGGCAAGGCGTCAAGGTGTTCTGCCCATTGATTAGCCTGTCGATTGGCATCGTCAAGGTTGAACCAGGCAAGTTTTACTCGCACCACCAGATTTCCACGGCAATAGCCGAAGCAAAAAAACAAGCTAAAAAAATATCTGGCAACAGTATTTTCGTAGACCGGCGACTCGGCCCAGCGCCTGCAGTTTTGTCGCGTGGCATTGCAGCTGTGAACAGTGAAATTCACTGAAACGCCCTAAAAGTTACTGCTTTAATTGCTACATCCCATAAAAAAATCCACTGAATCATTTCAGTGGATTTTTTTTATTGTGCGCCCGGCAGGGCGCACTTACTTGGAGGTGAAAGTCCTCTACTCACCCGACAAGGGGAAGAGTTAGCTGAACGGCAAGGGTGTCGCGGGCGACTGCGAAACTGGAGGAAGCCGAAGGCAAAGCGCTGGC
>JBGSTZ010000078.1:0-15750 GCA_041736255.1 Burkholderiaceae bacterium | reverse complement strand
AATTTATGCCGTATTCAAATTGGAGTGCCTGAATATAAAGCTCAAAACAAACCATTTCGCGATAAGGGCAAAACTCTTCATCAAAGCAACCCGACAGGCCTATGCCGAACTACAGGCTCTGCAGGCTGCGTAACATCAGATTGTAATTCTCTGAGTTATTACAACATCGCGCAAAACTGCACGGATGATATGGAACCCTTCAATTTCTTCGGGGCTTGTGAAAATTTGAGGCGTATCTTGTTCTGGGGTTGTCGGAATGACTGGCTCTTGTGGTGCCATATTGGTTTCTGGAGCCATCGCGACTTTCAATCGCTCGTTAATCCGATCACCAATTAATTGATGGAATGCACGCTTCGTAATTTGCGTAAATTGATCCTTTACAGCCGGTGTAAAACGCTTTCCGATAAGGAATTCGGCGGACGCCAGGCGGACAAAATCTTCTGATGGTGCGGCCATCCAATCTGAAAGAACATTCTGGATTGCGCGGATATATTTAAGCTCGTTCGCGGTGGTAAGTATTCTCTCTAAATCGAAGGTAGATTTTGCAAATTTTTTTAATTCTTCAATATCTTGTTCTCTGAAGGTAAGAATATTAAATTCAAAAAATGGCTTTTCGTCCATCTTATTTGGACGTTCTAAGTCCGTAAAAAATCTGTACACGATGCCATTAGTAAGGATGCCGAATCTTGCCTCGGTGACATGAAAATAACGAAATAACTGAGAGGCATGGTTTATGTTGAGGTCGCCACCACATTTCTTGCACTCAAATAAAATGATTGGCTTGCCTTCTCTCAGGATCGCATAATCAACTTTTTCGCCTTTCTTTGTTCCGACGTCGGCTATTAGTTCGGGCGTTACTTCTAGTGGATCAAAAACGTTATACCCAAGGGCCTGGATAAATGGCATTACCATCGCATTTTTGGTTGCTTCTTCTGTTTGAATCATGTCTTTTGTGTTCATGATGCGTGTAGCTATTGATCTTATTTGATCAATGAAATCCATTTGATTCTCCTTTGTATGCATCAATCCATTGATTGTGCTGGGCCAGCCTGCGTTCTAACTTCAATTGGGCGAGAAAATCCGCCTATTGAGCTATGCCGCATCGCGCAAATAATTGCTACTCGGCATCGTAGATGTTATACCGCATATCCATGCAGTTCTAACATCAAAATCGTCGGAGCAAACGATCATTTATGTTATCTGTTGAGTATGGCCAAAAAATTATGCTTTCCCGCATATATTCAAAGCGACTTTAAAAATACAACAAGTAGTATGTTTTAAATATCAGCGTCTGCAACAGACCTTGTCAGCGATTCCAGCGGTGGAATCTGGCGCGGTTTGCGGTCTTCGCCGGTGGCGACGTAGGTCAGGGTGGCTTCGGTGACCTTGACCGTTTCGGCTTCGAGCCGGTTGCGTTCCGCATACACTTCGACGTTGACGGTGATCGAGGTGTTGCCGACTTTTACCACTTCGGCGTAGAACGACAGCAGATCGCCGACGAACACTGGATGCTTGAACAGGAACGAGTTCACCGCGATGGTGGCGACCCGGCCGTTGGCACGGCGGGCGGCGGGAATCGCGCCGGCGATATCGACTTGGGCCATGATCCAGCCGCCGAAAACGTCGCCGTGAATATTCGAATCCGATGGCATCGGCATCACGCGCAAGGTCGGCATTAGTCCCGGAGGCAAGCCTTGGTGGACGATGGATGGGGTTTTGTTAGCTGGTGTCGGCATCATGGATTTTCTCGGAAGGGCTACAATTCAGGGCTGTTGTTTCGTATAAGATTTTTGCGCAACAGTCGCGCAAAATCACCCCTGATTGAATCATAAAAGAGCCATTCGTGCCATGCGTCGTCACTCCAGTTCACCACCTCCCGAATCGCAAGGCCCCCGCAATGACTGGGTCACGCTAAAAACTTTATTTCCCTATTTGTGGGTTTACAAATGGCGGGTAATTTTTGCGCTACTGTTTCTGATTGGCGCCAAACTGGCCAATGTCGGCGTGCCGCTGGTGCTAAAGGCGCTGATTGATAGCCTGACATTGAGTCCGGCCAATCCGCGCGCGCTGCTGGTGTTGCCGCTCGGGATACTGGTGGCGTACGGCGTGCTGCGGATGTCGACCACGCTATTTACCGAATTGCGCGAATTCATTTTTGCCAAGGTCACGCAGCGAGCGGTGCGCACCATCGCGTTGCGGGTGTTCCGGCATTTGCATGCGTTGTCGCTGCGCTTTCATCTGAACCGGCAGACCGGCGGCATGACGCGCGATATTGAACGCGGCACGCGCGGCATCTCGACGTTGGTGGCGTTTACGCTGTTCAACATCCTGCCGACCGCAATCGAAATCGCGCTGGTACTCGGTTATTTGGCGCTGCATTACGACATCTGGTTTTCGGTCATCACGGTGGTGGCGCTGGTTTCTTATGTCGGATTTACTGTTGTGGTGACCGAGTGGCGCACGCATTTTCGCCGCACCATGAACGATCTGGAATCGAAAGCCAGCACCGGGGCGATGGATTCGCTGATTAATTACGAAACGGTCAAGTATTTCGGCAACGAAGATTACGAAGCCAGGCGCTATGACGAGGGTTTGCAGCACTATGAGGTGGCGGCGGTGAAATCGCAGACTTCGCTGTCGCTGCTCAATACCGGGCAGTCGATCATCATCGCCACTGCAGTCTCGCTGATCCTGTGGCGCGCAACCCAGGGCGTGATCGACGGCACCATGACGCTGGGCGACTTGGTGCTGGTCAATGCGTTCATGATCCAGTTGTATATTCCGCTCAATTTCCTGGGCGTGATTTATCGCGAAATCAAGCAAAGCCTGGCCGACATGGAGCGGCTGTTTGCGCTGCTGGACCAGAACCGCGAAGTGGCCGACAGTGCCGACGCCAAACCGCTGCAAGTCAAGGGCGCCGAGCTGCACTTTTCGCATATCGATTTCAGCTACGAGCCGAACCGGCAGATTTTGTTTGATGTCGATTTCACGATTCCTGCCGGCACCACGACTGCGGTGGTCGGTCATAGCGGATCGGGTAAATCGACGCTGTCGCGGCTGCTGTTTCGTTTTTATGATCTGAACGCTGGCAGCATCACGATTGACGGCCAGGATTTGCGCGATGTCACGCAAAGCTCACTGCGTGCTGCAATCGGCATCGTGCCGCAGGATACTGTGCTGTTCAATGACACGATCGAATACAACATCGCCTACGGCAAGCCGGGCGCCAGCAAGGAAGAAATCATCAGCGCGGCCCGGGCGGCGTATATCCACGACTTCATAGAAAGCTTGCCGGACGGTTACGCTACAAGAGTTGGCGAGCGCGGCCTGAAGCTATCTGGCGGCGAAAAACAGCGGGTCGCGATTGCCCGCACCGTGCTGAAAGACCCGGCAATTCTGGTCTTCGACGAAGCCACCTCGGCGCTGGACTCCAAATCCGAGCAAGCGATCCAGGCGCAACTCAAAGAGATCGCCAAGAACCGCACCACGCTGGTGATTGCGCATCGGCTGTCGACCATCGCCGACGCGCAGCAGATTCTGGTACTCGACCACGGCCGCATCATCGAGCGCGGCACGCACACGGCATTGCTGGCGACAAACGGCGCTTATGCGCAAATGTGGCAGCGCCAGCAGGCGCACCAGGATGAATTGTTGGACTCACCGTCGCCGGCACAGGGTGCGTCCGATCCCGAGCAGATGGCAATTATCTAGAAAACCATGGATACCAAGTGGCTTGAAGACTTCATTTCTCTAGCGGAAACCGGCAGTTTCAGCCGCTCCGCTGCGTTGCGTCATGTCACGCAGCCGGCATTTTCGCGCCGCATCCAATCGCTCGAATCGTGGCTCGGCACCGATCTGATCGACCGCACTTCGTACCCGACCCGGCTGACGCCCGCCGGTGACGTGTTTTACGAGCAATCGCTGGAAGTGCTGGGACAGATCAATAATGCGCGTGCATTATTGCGCGGCAAGCATAAGACGGCGCTGACCACGATTGATTTCGCGGTGCCGCACACCTTGTCGCTGACGTATATGCCTAAGTGGATGACCGCGCTGGAATCCGGCTTCGGCCCGATCAGCACGCGCCTGATTGCGCTCAATGTGCATGATGCAGTGATGACCTTGGTCGAAGGCGGGTGCGATTTGCTGCTCTGTTATCACCACCCGCTGCAGCCGCTACAGCTCGACCCGAGCCGCTATGACATGATCACGCTGGGACGCGAATCGTTACGCGCTTATTCGCGCTGTGACAAGCTGGCAGTGCCGAAATTTCTTCTGCCCGGCAGCAGCGGCGCGCCGTTGCCTTTCCTGTCGTATACCAACAATGCCTATTTTGGCCGCATGGTGGATTTGATTTTGACCAGCACCAAAACCGTCCTGCATCTGGAAAAATGCTATGAAACCGATATGGCCGAAGGCTTGAAAATGATGGCGCTGGAAGGACGCGGCGTGGCGTTTTTGCCGGAATCCGCGGTGACGCGTGAGTTGAAGAACAAGCGCCTGGCGCGCGCCGATGGCGGCAGTGGGTGTGGAAGTGGCAATTGGGAGGTTGAAATGGATATCCGTTTATACCGCGAGCACCCCTCCGAACTGCATCCCGGAAAGTCGCTGGTGGCGCGACTGTGGGAACATTTGTTGCAGTGCAGCCAGGCGGAAATGCCCCTAAAACTAAAGCGTGAGCAGAGCTGATTTTATCTGGTGCTGGCTGCAAATATGTTGCGACGCGGAAGAAAAGTGCCGGTATTTTTCTCTAAAACTATGTCAAAAATGCATAGTTGCATGCTTACAAAGCATTTGCCTTGGCAGGGAGCGCGCCCTTACGATGCAATATCGACTTGGTTACAGCAAGTCGTTTTGCATAATAATTGTCGTATAAATTTTCCGGTGTTAAAACTTTCAAGGAGCGCTTCCCACCATGTCCAGCAAGCACAATATTCCCTCCTATCTAGACCATAACAATTTGGGTCCATGGGGCGTGTATCTCGAGCAAATTGATCGCGTTACTCCTTATCTCGGCCCTCTCAGCCGTTGGGTGGAAACACTGAAACGTCCCAAACGCATCCTGATCGTCGATGTGCCGATCGAACGCGATGACGGCACCATCGCGCACTTCGAGGGATATCGTGTGCAGCACAATCTGTCGCGCGGCCCCGGCAAGGGCGGCGTGCGTTTCCATCAGGATGTGACCTTGTCCGAAGTGATGGCCTTGTCGGCCTGGATGACAGTCAAAAACGCGGCAGTGAACGTGCCTTACGGCGGCGCCAAGGGCGGTATCCGAGTCGATCCACGTGCCCTTTCCAAAGGCGAGTTGCAGCGCATGACGCGCCGCTACACCAGCGAAATAGGCATCATCATCGGCCCCACAAAGGATATTCCGGCACCGGACGTCAATACCAACGAGCAAACCATGGCGTGGATGATGGACACCTACTCGTTGAACGTGGGCGGTACCGCAACCGGGGTTGTTACCGGCAAGCCACTTTCGCTCGGCGGCAGTCTGGGACGGCGCGAAGCGACCGGGCGTGGCGTGTATGTGGTCGGTTGCGAGGCGGCAGTCAAGCGCGGCATGGAAATCCAGGGCGCGCGGGTTGCGGTGCAGGGTTTCGGTAATGTCGGCGGGATCGCGGCGCGATTGTTCGCGGAAGCGGGTGCCAAGGTGGTAGCGGTGCAAGATCATGTGGCCACCGTTTATGACGAAGCTGGCCTGGATGTGCCGGCGTTGCTGGCGCATGTGGCCGAGAATGGCAGCGTCGAAGGTTTTGCCGCTGAAGCCGTGCTTACGAGCGAGCAGTTTTGGGGCATCGATTGCGACATCCTGATACCGGCCGCGCTGGAACAGCAGATCAATGCCACAAATGCGCACCAGATTCGTGCAAAAATCATTCTGGAAGGTGCCAATGGCCCGACCACTCCGGGGGCCGACGACATTCTGAAAGAAAAAGGCGTACTGATCGTGCCGGACGTGCTTGCCAACGCGGGCGGCGTGACCGTCAGTTATTTTGAATGGGTGCAGGACTTTTCCAGCTTTTTCTGGAGCGAGGATGAAATCAACCAGCGCCTGACTCGCATCATGCGCGAAGCGTTTGCAGCGATATGGCAAGTGGCGGAACAGCACAAGACCACGCTGCGCACCGCCGCCTTTATTGTTGGATGCACGCGTGTATTGCAGGCGCGTGAAGTGCGCGGTTTGTATCCGTAAATAGAGTCAAATAGAGCCGAAACGGTTGAGTATTTCGGGCGGAGTTATCCCGCGCATCGCGCGGGATAACTTTCTACGTAGTAATCCTTATATACAAAGTTTTTGATTCGGCATACGTTTTTCACCCTGTTGCGGGCATGATAAATGCATGTTGCGTATCCAGCACTGGACATTTATCATTCGATTGTTTTCATCTCTATTGGTAGCTGCATTAATTTTTCAGTTACGAGAAAAAAATTTCCTGATCGGGTTATTTAATAGAGTCATCGGCACATAGATGTTGAGAACCAAGTGTGTTACCCATATCACTGAAGTATTTTCAAGGAGTCAGATTCATGCAAATTCATACAATGAAAAAATGTGTTGTTGCCCTCATCGGCGTCGGCCTGTTCGCAGGCGCGGTTCAAGCTGCAGAACTCACTGGCACGCTCAAAAAAATCAAGGATACCGGCACCATCACCTTGGGTGTGCGCGATTCTTCGATTCCGTTTTCATATCTCGATGACAAGCAGTCCTATCAGGGCTATTCGATCGACTTGTGCATGAAGGCGGCTACTGCAGTTCAAAAGCAACTCGGCATGACCTCGCTCAATGTGAAGATGGTTCCAGTCACTTCTGCCACCCGGATTCCGTTGATCACGAACGGCACCATTGATCTGTCCTGCGATTCGGCGACCAATAATGCGGAACGTCAGCGCGTTGTGGCTTTCGCTCCGACCATGTTCATTACCTCGAATCGTCTGCTGGCTAAAAAATCTTCCAACATCAAGACGCTTGCCGACATGAAAGGCAAAACTATCGTTTCGAGTTCCGGCACCTCCATGCTCAAGCAAATCACCGTATTGAATAATGAACGTAATCTGGGCATGAATATTCTGGCCGCCAAAGATCACGCCGAAGCATTTTTGATGGTGGAAACCGGTCGCGCAGTAGCCTTTTCGATGGATGACATCTTGCTGTACTCGCTGGCAGCCAGTTCCAAATCACCAAACGATTATTCCATCACGACTGAAGCGTTATCGGTAGAGCCCTACGGCATTATCGAGCGCCGTAACGATCCTGAGTTCAAGAAGGCGGTTGATACAGCATTGAGCAACCTCTACAAATCCGGCGAAATTAATAAAATCTATGCGAAATGGTTTCAGTCTCCGATTCCTCCAAAAGGCATCACTCTGAATGTGCCGATGAGTCCGGAACTGAAGGTGGCATTTGCCAACCCGACCGATTCTCCTGACCCTGCTGCTTACGCAGTGGTGCCGGAAGCGCAAAAGCAATCAGCCAAGAAAAAATAAATTCGATACTTGAACGTGTAAAACAAGGGGGGCGCAAGCCTCCCATTTTCGTTTTAACTGCTGTGGCATGCGCCCTGTAGCCCGGATGACGTCGCAATAATTCTGGCACCACTCCCACCAAAGAGGAGATATAAAAATGCATTACCCTTGGAACTGGAACATTTACTGGCAGGAATCCCCTGACGGCGTACACACTTATATGGATACGTTGTTAGCCGGTCTGCAATGGACGATTGCCACATCTGTCACCGCCTGGATTATGGCGCTCATCCTCGGCACCATAATCGGCACCGTGCGCACCATGCCTAACAAGTGGCTGGTGTTATTGTCGAACGCCTACATTGAATTATTTCGCAATATTCCGCTGATCGTGCAAATGTTCCTGTGGTATTTCGTGATGCCGGAACTGGTGCCGGAAAATCTGGGAAACTGGCTCAAAGCGCTGCCGAACGCATCCTTCATCACGGCATTTCTGGCGCTCGGGTTTTTTACTGCGGCGCGGGTCGCGATCCAGGTTTCGACTGGTATCGAGGCCTTGCCGCGCGGCCAGAGAATGGCGGGAACCGCGCTCGGATTAACCCTGCCGCAAACCTATCGTTATGTGTTGTTGCCGATGTCGTTTCGCATCATCATTCCTGCTCTGACCAATGAATTTGCCGCGATCATCAAGAACAGTTCGGTAGCGTTGACGATCGGTTTAGTGGAGCTGACTGCCGCCGCTTACTCGATGCGCGAATTCACGTTCCAGACTTTCGAATCGCTTACCGCAGCAACCCTGATTTACATCATGGTGTCGGGGTTTGCACTGTTTTTGGCGCACTGGATGGAACGCAGAACAGCGATTCCGGGCTTTAGTGCCGCCAGCGGCAATGCAGGAGGTAAATAATCATGTTTGCAAATTTCGATTTTGACGTTATTCAGCGTTCCTGGGTGTATCTGTTTACCACCGGCATGAAATTCACGCTGACACTGACTTTTTTTGCGATGTTGGGCGGCATTCTGTTTGGCACCTTGCTGGCAATGATGCGCTTGTCGCACAACAAAACGCTGGGGATTATTGCCGGTAGTTACGTCAATCTGATCCGCTCGGTGCCATTGATTTTGGTGATTTTCTGGTTTTACTTTCTGGTGCCCTACATCGGCGCCTGGATCACCGGTGCTGCCCAACCGATTCCGGTCGGTGCATTTTCATCGGCGCTGATTACTTTCGTACTGTTTGAGGCTGCTTATTATTGCGAAATCATGCGCTCCGGGATTCAGTCGATTCCACGCGGCCAGGTTGCAGCAGGCTATGCGATTGGCATGAATTACTGGCAAATGATGGGCAACGTGGTTTTGCCGCAGGCATTCCGCAACATGATCCCGATTCTGCTCACACAAACCATCATCCTGTTTCAGGACGTATCGCTGGTGTATGTATTAGGCTCGGTGCCTGACTTCGTCAGCGTGGCATCGAAAATTGCGCAGCGCGACGGCCGCCTGGTAGAGATGTATTTGTTTGTCGCCGTGGTGTATTTCGTGATGAGTTTCGGCTTGTCCCTGTTGGTTAAAAAACTGCAGACCAAGGTTGCGATCATCCGTTGATACGTGATCGTCCGACCCATTCAGAAATTAGGAGAAACAAGATGATTGAACTTAAAAACGTCAGCAAGTGGTATGGCGATTTCCAGGTGCTGGCCGACTGCACAACCTCGGTGGCAAAAGGCGATGTAGTCGTCGTGTGCGGCCCATCCGGCTCGGGAAAATCGACGTTGATCAAAACCGTCAATGGACTGGAGCCGATTCAGAAAGGCGAAATCATCGTCAACGGCGTCTCGGTCGGCGACCCGAAGACCAATTTGTCCAAATTACGTTCGCATATCGGCATGGTGTTTCAGAGTTTCGAGCTGTTTCCACACATGTCGATTACCCAAAACCTGACCATCGGTCAAATCAAGGTGCTCGGACGCAGCGCCGACGAGGCGCGTGAACGCGGTCTGAAATATCTGGACCGGGTCGGCCTGATCGAACAAAAGGATAAATTCCCCGGTCAACTCTCGGGCGGCCAGCAGCAGCGGGTAGCAATTGCGCGCGCATTATCGATGGACCCGATCGCGATGTTGTTCGACGAACCGACTTCGGCGCTTGATCCTGAAATGATCAACGAAGTGCTGGACGTGATGGTCGGCCTGGCTGAGGAGGGCATGACCATGATGGTCGTCACGCACGAAATGGGCTTCGCCAAAAGAGTCGCCAATCGCGTTATTTTCATGGATCAGGGCCGCATCGTCGAAGACTGCACCAAGGATGAATTCTTTCACACCGAGCGTTCCGAGCGCGCACAGGATTTTTTGTCGAAAATTATTCATTGATTTGTCGAACAATCAGCAAAAAAGCCGCTGGCAGCGATTCGCTGCCAGCGGCTTTTTTGCTAATTTTTTGATATATCAGCCTCATTTTTCTCGCCGTGTAGCAACCAATTGCATGCTGGTAAGCCTTGCTTTGCCCTGCCTGCTGGCGCGTTATTCTTGATGATGAGAAAAATCGGTTTAAACCTTTTTATCCTCTGCGCGCATCGAACCAAATAATTTTTTTCTTGTCATATTCGTACGCCGCTGCGAAGTGAAGTGTCTAGTGAGGTGTCGCAAGAGCCGCGTAATTTTTCCATCATTAACAACTGGAAAATGATGGGTGGATATCCATAACGGAGGTGTCAAATGAACAGAATGGTTAAAGTCGCCGCGCTTGCTGTGGGCGGGTTTCTCTTGTCCAAGCAGATGAAAAAAATGCGCAGCGTGGGCACGGAGGCATCGCTGGAAGAGTCTATCGACATAAATGTACCTGTCTCCACTGCTTACAATCAATGGACGCAGTTCGAGGAATTTCCAAAGTTTATGGACGGCGTGCGCGAGGTACGCCAAGTGGACGACAAACATTTACATTGGCGTGCCGATGTCGCCGGGAAAATGAAGGAATGGGACTCGGAGATTACCGAGCAGGTTCCCGACCAACGAATCGCCTGGCGCAGCACAAGTGGAGTGAGCAACGCCGGGGTTGTCAGTTTTCATAAAATTTCAGATTCAGCAGCGAAAGTCATCCTATATATGCATTACGACCCGCAAACTTTCGGCGAAAAAGTCGGCGATGCATTTGGGGTAGTAAGAATGCAGGCGAAAAGCAACCTGCAGCGTTTCAAAACATTGCTTGAAAGCCGGGGACCAACTGGCGGTGCTTGGCGCGGAAACGTCGAGCAACATTGATGCACTGGGCTAGATTGTTGTAGCCAGCAACTGGCCCTGCACCGACGTAACAAAGCCGAGTGGGCTATCTTGTATGTCGATTTGGATCAAGCGGGTGCCGAACCTCCTGGTTCGGCACCCGCTATCCACACTCCGCTAAAAAATGCCTGCCATGCGATGTACAAGGCGAAAAACTTGGGCAAGTGGTATGCCGAGCGCCACAGGATTTTTTTGAAAATCTTCATAGCTGCGCTGCTGTTCCCGCTGCATGAGTTCCCCTCAAACATCGGCTTAATCTTGTATGCCCGAGTGCATTCCTGGCGCAGTATCAAAAGATTATTTGATACAAATCAAGCGATGTCCAGCATGCGCCCCGACGATCTAATCCTTTTCAGGTCCAATCAAAGGTATTTGCTTTGCTGAAGCCGCATCCATTTTTTGCAGCAGTTTTCCTGCGGTCATTATCAGCAAGGCGATATGTGAGCCTCATTTTCCCTGCAATTTCTAATGATTGGATCGCGTCATGCATACATACTTGAGTAAAAAGATCTTGGCGGCCGCCATCGGTGCAATCAGTGCGGCAGCCTTTTTTCCGGCAGTCGCTTCGAGCCATCGCGAAGCCCCGTTTATCAGCGGCCAGCCGCGCGTGGATGCCACTGATTTTTATATGTTTCGAAGCTACGCGGCGGGCCGACAGGATTACGTCACTCTGATCGCGAATTACATACCGTTTCAGGATCCGCAGGGTGGCCCGAATTTTTACCAGTTCGACCCCAATGCGTTGTACGAAATCCACGTCGTCAATGACGGCGGCAACAAGGAAAATATCAGCTTCCGTTTCCGTTTCAAGAACACGTCAAAGCGCGCCGCTTTACCTGTCGGCGGCCAGCAAACCCTGATTCCGTTGATTAACTCCGGCGCAATAGACGGCATCAATCCGGCGACCTTGAATGTGCGCGAAACTTACACCGTCGATATTGTGCGCGGCGACCGCCGGGGCGGCAGCGTCGGGTCGGTTACCAATGCGACCGGCGGGGCCAGGGAGTTTGACAAGCCTGTCGACAATATCGGCGACAAATCCTTTGGCAGCGCTACAGGATATGAAACCTACGCGAACCAGCATATTTATGACGTGGCGATTCCAGGATGCGGCAATGGCCGGGTCTTCGTCGGCCAGCGTAAAGAATCGTTCTCGATCGCGGTCGGCAAGATATTCGACTTGATCAACCTCAATCCATTGGGGGGAGAAATCGATGGCAACAAGAACGATCTCGAAATCAAGAACGTCAGTTCCATAGCGCTCGAAGTTCCTGCTGCTTGCCTGACCACTGCCAGTGAAAAAATTATCGGCGGCTTTACGACAGCCAGCGTTCGTCAGGGACGTTTGATTGATCGCTCGCCGTCAACGGGTCTCAACAACGCAGTTAAAGAAGGCGGCCCTTGGGCGCAGGTGTCGCGACTAGGTATGCCGCTGGTCAATGAAGTCGTGATCGGCATGGATGACAAAGACCGTTTCAATGCATCCAAGCCGAGTGGCGATACGCAGTTCGCAGGTTACGTCACCAATCCGTCGCTGCCTGCTCTGATCCAATCGTTGTTCCCGTCTGCACCGGCTCCCACCAACTTCCCACGCACAGATTTGGTGGCGGCATTCCTGACCGGTATCAAAGGCGTCAATCAGCCGGTAAATGTAAAAGCCAGTGAAATGCTGCGCCTCAATACCGAGATCGCAGTGACGCCGCAAGCCTCGCAAAATTCGCTGGGAGTGGCAGCAGGCGATAACGCAGGATTCCCGAATGGCCGCCGTCCTGGCGATGATGTGGTCGATTTGTCGTTACGCGTAGCAATGGGTGCATTGTGTGTCTTGACCGGGGCTACCGATACGCTGGGTGTCGGCTGCAAACCCGGCGATGCACCCGCAGGCAGCGCGGCATTGACGGATGGCGTGCGCAAGGATGCGACAACGTTCAAGGCTGCGTTCCCGTATCTGAACACGCCGCTGCCTGGCAACAATTGAGGAGCCCGCCATGATCATTAAAAAATCTATGCTGGGTCTCGGCTCGGTCCTCGTGTTGTCGATGCTGGTAGTCGGTTGCGGTGGTGACGACGATGACAGGCCATTCGACCGTAATGGAGTCGCTTCACAGGATGCCTTCATACTTGCCGTGAAAGCGATTGTGGCGACAACATCCGATACGACTGAGCCAGTGTCAATTGATTCGATTACGCCAACCACTCGGGACAATACCGAGCCCGCCTCGATTTAGTTAAGGATGGTGCAGTGATGGGAGCGCCGAGCGTTTGCCCGGCGCTTCCGGCTGGGTTTCGGAATCGATATACGCAATTTTTTAAGCGATTTTTAGACGATTATTTTTAAACAATTTTTGGCGCTGTCGTTTGTCATAATTTGATGACACTGTTATCGGTAACATCCCTTTTTGTGCCACGTGAACGTATATGACATACTCCAAAACCTTGGCAATTGCAGTGCTGTTTTCGTGCGTTTCACCTGCGATATGGGGCGCGCCGCGGATTCCGGCGAGCGACGCGGAAGTGATCGAGCATTTACCGCGCCGCACCGACCCGGCGCAACAGGAATTCAGGACCTTGCGCAGCCGCCTGGCAGCAGCGCCCGACAATATGCCGCTGGCGCTGACACTGGCGCGGCGCTATATCAGTCAGTCGCGGGTTGAAGGCGATCCGCGTTATCTCGGGTATGCGCAAGCTGCGCTGGCGCCCTGGTACGACCAGGCCGATCCGCCGACAGAAGTACGTGTGATGCGCGCCACGCTGCTGCAAAGCACGCATCAGTTTCCGGCCGCGCTACGCGACCTGGATGCGGTCTTGAAAGCCGACCCGGACAATGCGCAGGCTTGGCTCACCCGCGCCACTGTGCTGCAAGTTACAGGCGAATTTGCGCGAGCCACACAAAGTTGTAACGCACTGCGCTCGCTGGCACCGACGCTGATCACGATTACGTGCCTGTCGAATGTCGCCAGCCTGAATGGTCAGGCACGCCAGAGTTATGCGCACCTGAAAACGGCGCTTGCGCGGGCACCGGATGTCGATCCCGGCATCCTGATCTGGGTGACCACTTTGCTGGCCGAAATGGCAGTACGATTGGGCGAATTTCCGGCGGCTGAGGAACACTTTAAAACCGCGCTCGCAGTTGACGACGCCGACAGTTATCTGCTGGGCGCGTACGCGGATTTTTTGCTTGATCAAAAGCGCCCCGGCGAAGTGATCCGGCTGCTAAAAGACCAGACGCGTGTCGATGCGTTGTTGTTGCGTTATGCGCTTGCGCTACAGGTGGCCGACAGCGACGCCGCTGCCGATCAGATCGCGGTGCTGAATTCCCGCTTCGCCGCAGCCATGTTGCGTGGCGACACGGTGCATCAGCGCGAACAGGCGCGTTTTGAATTACAACTGATGGGTAGGGCGCCGTTCGCATTGCAGCTGGCGCAGCGCAATTGGGCGGTGCAAAAAGAGCCGGCCGACGTGCGTGTATTTCTCGAAGCCGCGCTCGCCGCGAATGACAAGGCCGCGGCCGCGCCGGTGCTGGACTGGCTGAAAAAAACCCGGCTCGAAGATCATGCGGTCAACGCGCTGGCAGCTAAATTTGCAGTAGGCGCTTGAGATGAAACGCCTTTTAACATTCCTGATACTGGCCGCGGCCGCATTGTTGAGCGTTGCCGCCTATGCCCACAAACCGAGCGACAGTTATCTGACACTGACGGTGAACGAAAACCAGATCGAAGGGCAATGGGATATCGCGCTGCGTGATCTCGACTTCGCCATCGGTCTGGATCAGGACGGCAACGGTGCACTAAGTTGGGGCGAAATTCGCGCACGTCATCGCGACATCGCCGCTTATGCATTGGGACGCTTGATTCTTGCCAATGCTGGTTCAAATTGCCCGATCACCCCCGGCCAGCAACTGATCGACAATCACAGCGATGGCGCATATTCGGTACTGCGTTTTAGCGCCAACTGCAGCGCACCAATCGAAAAACTCGATGTCGATTACCGCTTGTTATTTGATATCGATCCGCAGCACAAGGGCTTATTGCACCTGCAGTCCGGTGCGCAGGCATCGACGGCGATTTTCTCGCCGGATACCGCGCATCAGACATTGGTATTGCATGAGGCCAGCACACTGGCGCAATTTAGCGACTACGTTGTCACCGGTATTTGGCACATCTGGAAAGGCTTCGATCACATTTTGTTTCTGCTGTCGCTGCTGTTGCCCGCCGTACTCATAATAGTCGGCAGACAGCGCCTTCCCTCCAATAGCTTCAAGGCCTCGTTCATTGATGTGCTGAAGATCGTCACTGCGTTTACGCTCGCGCACTCGATCACGCTGACATTGGCAACTTTCCAGTTGATAACGCTACCCTCGCGCTGGGTCGAATCCGCGATCGCTGCCTCGGTCATATTGGCCGCGCTGAACAATCTGTTCCCGCTGTTTCAGAGCAAACGCTGGATGATGGCGTTTGCTTTCGGTCTGCTGCACGGCTTCGGTTTTGCCAACGTATTGACTGACTTAGGGTTACCGCAATCGGCCTTATTGCTGCCCTTGGTCGGCTTTAATCTTGGGGTGGAAATTGGCCAGATTGCGATTGTCTCGGTATTTTTGCCGCTGGCGTATGCGATTCGAAAAACAAGTTTTTATCGCAGCGCCATTGTTACCGCCGGCTCCAGCCTGATCGTGCTGGTAGCGACGGTATGGCTGGTGGAGCGCGTGTTCGACTTGACGATTTTTTCGGTATTTGTGTAGGCAATGTCAGCTTCGCTTGATTGCCAATGATGTCCAGCGATTGTGTTGGTTGTGCATTTGCAGCGATATGTGGATTACTGGCAAAATGGCTGTTTTCCCTTCAGCGAAGCCAATGCCATGCACCCGCGCCAACTCTTGATTGATAGTTATCACGCCGCAGTTGCCGCCGCCGATCCACTGGGCATTGTTGCACCATTTTTGCCGTTGCCGCCTTCCTTTCCGGGCCGCACTTTGGTGGTCGGTGCCGGCAAGGCTGCCGCCAGC
>JBGSTZ010000077.1:0-3992 GCA_041736255.1 Burkholderiaceae bacterium | reverse complement strand
AGAAATCAAGACAAAGAAGACGCGCATTACGATCAGCTCAAGTTAGGTATATGAGCCAGCGCCTTCAGGCGCTTCACGTTTTTGCCCCTTTGAGGGGCTAACAAAAATAAACCCCCGGCTTTGCCGGGGGTAACTTAATTTTCTGCCCATCAACGCTGCCGTAGAGCACATCCATGTCGATGGAGTAGTACGGGAATATGGGCAGACTGGCGATGAAATTGCTGATCTTGTCATTCGCGCCGATCAGGGTGGCCGGGCGCAGATGTTGCTGATGTGTGGCTTCCAGGACGTGATAAGGGATGTCACAGGTCTCGGCCATGCTGAAATTGCCATGGTTCATGGCCTGCGCAATAATCACCGCCATCAAGCTGTCCTCATCGGCGATTTTTTTTGCGTAGCGTGGCTGCAAGGGCGTCATCGCCGACAGGAAGTGGCACTGCTCATTCATAAATCGAAAAACATCGGCAATGTCGCGTGCCTGGAGCTTGGCGTAGAAGCCCTGTTGCAACAGCTTGTCCTTGTCAGCCTTGGGGCGGTGCCAGATCAGCGTTTGTTTATCAGGATCAAACTCCAGGTGTTTGAGTTTGCCGTCGCGCAGTTCGTCATTGAGCGCCCGCCATTGCATATCCAGCTCGGCGAACAGGGCATCGAGTGTCACGTCAACTGGCTGGCGTAACCAAGGTATGTCCAGCGCCTTGAGTGCGTCCGCCTTGGCCTCCATGGACACCAAGTCATCAGCAAAGCGCCGGTGCCGCACACTGTCATCGAGGTAAATGTCGCCCGTGTCGAGGCGCTTGCGCAGTTGCCGGTAAACCCAAAATTCATACCTATCGCCACGCAAACCGACTGACTTGCCATCTTCGCCAACGCTCAGCAAAAAGTCGCGCAAGCGTGTGGGTACCGTGCAGCCAGCGGCTGCTTGGCAAGTCGCTGTTGGCGGGACCAGACCTCTTTCATCCATTGCAGCGCGGCCAGCCAGGCCTTGCCACTGACGCTGTCGCTGGCGAAATCCAGGGCCATTGCCAGCGGGCGCAGATTTTTCGTGCAAAGCCTGCTCTGCTTGTCCACCGCTTGCCAGCGCAAATCCATCTGGCTGACTGGCGTCGAAGTCAGGAGCTTGCCGGTCGAGCGCAGCGCCTCCTCCGGCATGATGCGAAATGCCCGATTGCGCACCGTGCCGAAAGGGGTCACATCGGTGAGCGTATCGTCCACATACAACAAAAGCAGCTCGCCCACCCGTGGCGTTGCTTGCTGTCGTTCGTTGTGTATTTGGGCTGCCTGCTGGTTGGCAACGGCCTTGGTGCCTTCTTCGAGCTGCCGCGTGTGGTAGGCAAAGGCTTCCACCAAATTGTCCGTGAGTTGCCGGTAGCGCTGCCAGGCGTAACACAGCAAATAGAGATTGGTCTGGCCGGGCTTGAATCGGCGTAAATCGTAGATGGTGTAGAAGTTGGCCAAGCTGGCGTAGTAGGCGATGTTGAGTTGCGAGAGGGCAAGGCTTGGCAGCAGCGCCTTGGCGATGGCATACAAGGGCGCCAGCGTGAGACGCTTTTGACGTTCCAAACCCATCTGGCGGTAGCGAAAGCTTTTGGCATCCTGTTTGAGCGCGGCCAAATCGGACAAGGTGTTCTCTCGCACCAGCAATTGTTGCAACGCATCGCGTGCTGCATCGGTCAAGGCCGCTTCGACCAGGTGCTCCACGCGTTCACGCTCAGCACCGAGCGCCTCCCTGATGATGGTTTGCAGCGTGGAGTAGCCTGGCCGCACGATGCGCTGGCTAATCAAAAACACCATCAATTCAGCCAGCAAAAAGGTGGGCGTCACATCCGTGCGGGCCAGCAGCTTCGCTTTCTCGCGCAATGTCGGTAGGTCATTGTCCGTCCACAGGCGATAGCGGCACAAAGCGACAATTTCCCTGCGCTGCGCGTAATATTCCTTGGCGCTCAATGGCTCTATCGCGAACGTTTTTCCCGGAAAATATCGTTGCAGCAGGAACGCCACGTCCTCTGGCGGCACGTCGTCCAGAGAGAACTGAAAAAATGCCTGCTTGGCTTTGAAGTAGCCAATTTGCAGCAGGCAATAGATCTGTTTCAAGATGCCCCTGCGCTGCAAAGCCAAGGAACGTTCTGCCACGGTCATGGCAAAAAATTCAACACGTTGGAAATCGTCGAAATCGGGAATGTCATAGAGCGCCGTCTTCTCTACCTCCGAGAGGATGGTCAATCGCTCATTGCTGTCGCCGCGCATATGTCGTTCACTTTCAGGTGTCGGTGTCGTGCGCACCGGGCCATCCGACACGGGCCAAAGTTTCAATCAACGTGGTGCGTTTGACGCTAAAGTTACGGCACACGGCAGCCTTCGACATGCCGCCGTTCAGTGCGGCAATGATGGCGTCCCGTTTCTCGCCAACGATAGCCGCCGGTCGGCCGCCGACTCTGCCACGCCGCTTGGCGGCGGCAAGACCTGCAATGACCCGCTCCTGGACCAAGGCCCGTTCGTACTGCGCCAGTGCGCCGAACACATGGAACAGCAGTTCGCCCGATGGCGTGGTGGTGTCCATGCCTTCGGTGAGCGACCGAAAGGCGACCTGCTTGTCTTTCAACGTGGTCACGATGGAGAGCAAGTGCGACAGCGAACGGCCCAGTCGATCCAACTTCCAGACAACGAGCACGTCATCCGGGCACACGAATTCCAATGCCTTGGCCAAGCCAGGCCGATCATCTTTGGCACCAGAGGCATGATCTTCGAACAAGTGGCGGGCATCGATGCCCGCCGCCAGCAGAGCATCGCGTTGCAGATCGGTGCTTTGCCGATCCGAGTCTGATGAAACGCGCATGTAGCCAACCAACATAAACGAATAACCACTAAAGTTAGGTTTCCGTATGGTAGCGCATAGCGACAATGTTTTCCGTATATTTTTAGGGGCTTGTAAGACCGGTTTTTCTTACTATTGACAACGTGTCGTAAAACACCTGTTTTCCGACACTATACAAACAATATCAGTTGAACTATGATGCAATCATTGATCTCAAATTTAAGAAGTGAAAGCAATGGCATCCGTCACTGTCCGCAACTTGCCTGATGAAACGCACCGCGCCTTGCGTGTGCGTGCCGCTACGCATGGCCGCAGTACCGAGGCTGAAATCCGGGCGATCCTCGAATGTGCTGTTCGGCCCGAGGGTCGGATTAAGCTCGGCACCCTGCTAGCCGAAATTGGCCGCGAAGTGGGCGGCGTCGATCTTGAGATCGAACGCGATAGGACACCAGCCGAGCCGATGAGTTTTGAATGATCCTGCTCGATACCAACGTCGTTTCTGAGCCATTGAAAGCGGTCGGCAACACGGATGTACTCGCTTGGATTGACGCGCAGATCATCGAAACGCTGTACCTCTCGACAATCAGCCTTGCGGAACTGCGCTTCGGTATCGCTGCGTTGCCAGGGGGCAAACGCCGGGATACGCTTCATTTCAGTTTTGAGCAGCGCGTCTTGCCGTTGTTCGCGGGCCGCATCCTGCCGTTTGATGACCCTGCATCGCAATCCTATGCAGCGCTGCGCGCCCGCGCTCGCGCCGCTGGGCAGGCCATTGCGCCGGCAGACGGCTATATCGCTGCCATTGCGGCGACGCATGGTTTCGCGGTAGCCACGCGCGACACGTCGCCTTTTGAAGCTGCTGGATTAGCTGTCATCAATCCCTGGACGTGTCAAGCACATTGACGCCCAGAGGTGATTTTAAGCGGATTTGTTAGCTTGACGGAATTTTCTGCGATTCCGGCTTGGAACTCCAGTATTGACGGCGCCCAAGTACGTTGCGATATAAAATATTCGATCCGAAGATCGATAGAACGAGGCGCGCTATAAATAAATAAGGTAATCCCCCGGCTTTGCCGGGGGACTCACTAGGTTTGACCGAGCGCTACGGTCAGGCTGATTCTTCTGACTCGATCAAAAGTTAGGAGAATCAAATGAAAGAGTACCAGAGTCTTTGTCATACAAA
>JBGSTZ010000068.1:0-22106 GCA_041736255.1 Burkholderiaceae bacterium | reverse complement strand
TCAGGAGACCGCCATGCCAGGAACGCACTTACCTACAGTCGAATTTTCCCAAGAGGAGCGTGACCATCTTTTTGCCATCATCCACAAAGGAACCCACAGTGCGCGCGTGATGACGCGTGCGCGCATCTTGTCCAAACTCGACCAGGGCCGGACCCATCAGGAAGTTTGCATGGCGCTGGACGTGAGCTTGCCGACAGTCTTGAAGACCCGTAAGCGGCACGCAGAGAGCGGTTTGGAGTGCGCTCTCGGAGAGCTCCCCCGACTTGGTTCCAGGCCCAAGCTCGATGAGAAGCAGGCTGCGATGGTTACGGCCATCGCCTGCTCGGATGCTCCAGACGGACACTGCCATTGGAGGACCTTGCGCATGCTCGGAGCAAAGATTGTGGAACTTGGCTTCGCCGATTCTTACAGCCACGAAAGCGTGCGTCAGCTGTTAAAAAAACGCACTCAAGCCCTGGCAAAAGCAAGAATGGTGCATTGCCAAAATAGATGAGGAGTTCGTCGCCTGCATGGAGGACGTGATTGACACCTACATGCTCCCGCTTGATGCGGCGAATCCCGTCGTGTGTTTCGACGAAAGCCCGTTCCAGCTGTTGAAAGAGGGCCGAGAGCCTATCCCGGGCGAAAGGACATCCCCGGCGCGAAGATTGCGAGTATCAGAGATGCGGCGTAGTCGAGGTGATGATGATTTGCCAGCCGGCGGCGGGACTGCGCAAGTGCATGGTCATGGCGCATCGCAAGAAGCCCGATTTTGCAGCCGTGTGCAAGGAAATCGACAGAATGTTCCCCGCAGCCGACAAGATCACGCGGGTGTGCGACAACCTGAACACGCATACCATGGGGGCGCTCTATACGTCTTTTCCCCCTGAGGAAGCCAGGCGACTGGCCAGGAAGATTGAGATCAAGTACACCCCGAAGCATGGGTCGTGGCTGCATATCGCTGAACTGGAATTCGCTGTCTTGGGACGGACGGTCTTCAAAAAGAGGATTGGCGACAAGAAGACACTGCAAAGGGAACTTGACGCGATCTGCGGGCAGAGAAACGCGGAAGGCATCCCGGTCCGCTGGCAATTCAACCTGGGCAAGGCACGCGAAAAAATGGCTTGGGCTTACCCAGAAACAGTAAAAGAATCAGATTGACTGTCTGCTAGTAAGTGTGTGTGACAACCCGATAACGATAAGCACGGGATAATGTATTTTTAAAGCAGCACTGAAGTATTGCGGAAAATGCACTTTTTTGGCATATATTCCCTGTAATTTTTTCTTTGTAGTATTTCAATTACCACCTTCAAAACCATTCTGCCGCCACGCTTCATAGACCACTACCGCGACCGTGTTGGATAAATTCAGACTGCGATTGTTTGGGCGCATCGGTAAGCGGATACGTTGCTTAAGCGGGAAAGACTCGCGCAGCTGCGGGTCGAGTCCTTTCGTTTCCGAGCCGAACACGAAAAAATCGCCGGGTTTGAAGTCGACTGCGCCGAACGGGGTTGAGCCATGCGTGGTGAGCGCGAACATGCGCTCCAGATCGGGCTGCGCGGCGCTCAGGAAAGCAGCCCAGTCGTGGTGCACCTGCATGTTTGCATAGTCGTGATAATCGAGGCCCGCACGGCGCATTTTTGTATCGTCAAGCGTAAAGCCGAGCGGCTCGATCAAGTGTAACTGGGCGCCGCTGTTGGCGCACAGGCGAATGATGTTGCCGGTGTTGGGCGGGATTTCGGGTTCAACCAATACGACATGGAACAAGTTATTCTCCAGAAAAATGGTGCGCGATGCGCGATTTTAATGCGCTGGCGTGCGCGCAAAAACCAGGTTGGTGACGCGTGTTGCACCGAAACGTTTCAGGGTTGCGGCCAGTTCATTCAGCGTGTCGCCGGTAGTGATTACATCATCGACAATGCCGATGTGCTGGCCCTGGATGCGATCCATTGCGTGCGCCGGCACGCTGAATGCCTGACGGATATTTTTACTGCGTTCTTGCGGTCGCAGCGTGGACTGGGCCTGCGTATCGCGCAGCCGGCATGCGGCAGCAGGAAACAATGCGATTCCTAATGCGCGTGACAGCGGCTTGGCGATTTCCAGTGCTTGATTAAAGCCGCGCTGAGCCAGTCTTTCCCTGCTTAACGGAACCGCAGTCAATAGTGTGGGCAGCGCGCAATGGGATTGTTCCAGCATCGCGTCACGCAACATTGCCGAAAAAAGCGGCGCTAACTCCAGCCGGCTGCCAAATTTTAACGCCAGCACCAGTTGATCCAGCGGCGCCGCGTAATTTACCGCAACCACGGTGGCATCGAACGCCGGACTGTTTTTGATACACACGCCGCAGACCTGTGCCGATGTTTCATTGTTGCTCAGTAGCGAAGCGCATTGCGGGCAACGTTGCTGGTGCCGGCTGCCATATTGCTGCATACAATCATTGCAAATCGCATCTTCTGCCGCAGCGCCGCACAGCGCGCAACAGGACGGCAGCAGCAACAACATGCGGCTGCGCAACAAATGAGACCAGTGTTGGATTCGGGAATGCATGCGACGGTGTGATCTTCAAACGTGTAAACTGAGCCGATTATCTCATTGCTGAAGCGATATTCCCGTGACGACCACACCTCCAACTTCCGAGCCCCGTTTAAGCGCGCCAATAGACTTGGCACGCGTGCGGCATTTGTTTTCTTCAGCGCAGCGGGTCGCCGATGCCGAATTCTTGCGGCGCGAAGTGTCGGCCAGAATGTTCGAGCGCCTGGAACTGGTAAAAATCGATCCGCAACGGCTGCTGGACGCCGGTTGCGGTGCGGGTGGCGATTTGGCGACGCTGAAAAAACAGTACGCCAATGCCGGGATATTGGCTGTGGATGCCTCTGGGGCGATGCTGCTGGAAGCCAGAAGCCAGTGGGAAGCTGCGTTGTCCTCGGTGCACCGTTTGCTGGCAAAATATCTTCCCGGCAAGGCTAAATTTAAACTGGGTGCCGGGCTGGATGCATTCCTGCTGTGTTCCGATTTCGCCCAGTTACCGCTCACGCACAATGCAGTCGATCTGGTTTGGTCGAATCTGGCTCTGCACTGGCACCCGCAACCAGACGCCGTATTTCGCGAATGGCGTCGGGTGCTGCGGCAAGATGGCTTGTTGATGTTTTCCTGCTTCGGTCCTGATACGTGCCAGGAGTTGCGCAGCGCATTTGCCACTATCGATGCCGCTCCGCATGTGTTGCCGTTCGTTGACATGCATGATTTAGGCGATATGCTGGTAGAAGCAGGATTTTCGACTCCGGTGATGGACATGGAGCACATTACGGTAACTTACAGTAGCGTAGAAAAATTGATGGCAGATGTGCGTGCGCTGGGCGGTAACCCGCTCTCCACGCGCCGCCGCGGCCTGCTGGGTAAAGGCGACTGGTCCAGAATTGCTGGTCATCTGGAGCAACTGCGCCAATCGGATGGCAAAATTCCTTTAACTTTTGAAATTATTTACGGTCACGCATTCAGACCGGCGCCCAAAGCGATCAGTAGTGGGGAATCAATTATCCGGATAACGCCCAATCCCAACCAAAAATAAGGCGGTTTTTAGTATTGTCGCCTTGCGCCGTCACAGTCGGTTGCTGCGCAAGGCCGCTTATTTTCATCAAATTGCCCGGCGCATGGCCGGAGTGGATTAGCTCTTGTAAATATTCCGTTTTACAACTTATACTTCTACAGATATAAAAGGTCGGTGTAATGTCGTTTTTGATGCAAGGCAAAAGTCTATGATTTGTCTGCGCGTCAGAGCGCACACTGGCTAGATAATTATAAAAATTCTAATCTAGAGTGGTTGGGGACAAAATGAATAATGCAAAACGACTTCAAACGTTGATGGTCGGTACTGCGCTACTGGTAACAGGATTGCCGTCGTGGGCCGTAGTCGATAGTCAAGGCGGTCCAGCAGTGTTGCAACTGAATTTGCAGACTCCGGCGACGCAGATCGCACGCGAGATTTATTCGCTGCATACCTTGATGCTGTACATCTGCCTGGTAATTTTCGTTGCCGTGTTTGCAGTGATGTTCTACTCGATTGTCAAACATCGCAAATCCAGGGGCCACAAATCGGCCAGCTTCCACGAAAGTACAACAGTAGAAATTGCTTGGACCGTAGTGCCTTTTCTGATCGTGATCGGCATGGCATTGCCCGCTACCAAGACGGTGGTGGCGATGAAAGATACTTCCAATGCGGACATCACCATCAAGGCTACCGGCATGCAGTGGAAGTGGGGCTACGATTACATCAAGGGTGAAGGCCAGGGGGTTTCTTTCCTCTCCAGCATGTCCACGCCACGCGAGCAAGTGGTCGATACGACCAAAATAAAAAGCGACAATTACCTTCTCGAAGTCGATAACGAAGTCGTTGTTCCGGTCAACAAGAAGGTGCGCATTATCCTCACTGCCAACGACGTGATCCATTCCTGGGCGATTCCTTCATTCGGTGTTAGGCAAGATGCCATTCCGGGTTTCGTGCGCGACACTTGGTTCAAGGTGGAAAAAACCGGCACCTACCGCGGTCAGTGCGCTGAATTGTGCGGCAAAGAACATGCATTCATGCCGATTGTCGTCAAGGTCGTAACGGATGCCGAATATACCCAGTGGGCTGGTGCCAAAATCAAAGAACAGGCAGCCAAGGCGGATGATCCGAACAAGACCTGGACCATGGACGAGCTCAAACAGCGCGGCGCCCAGGTATATGCCGCCAACTGCGTTGCCTGCCATCAAACAACTGGCAAAGGCGTTCCAGGGGCATTTCCAGCACTAGATGGATCTGCGGTGGTGACAGGGCCTAAAATCGATCAAATCAAACTGGTGTTAAATGGCAAAAATGCGATGCCTGCCTGGAAGATGCTTTCTGATACTGACATTGCAGCGGCAATCACTTACACGCGTAATACTTGGTCCAACAAGGCCCAGGAAAACATCGTTCAGCCAGCCGAAGTCCTTGCTGCGCGCAAGTAGTACGCAAATAATAATACGCAAGTAATCTGAATCTTTAGGATATCGCGATGAGCACAACAGCAATCGACCAAGCACCGGACCATTCTCACGACCACGCGCACGACCATCCTCACGGTTGGCGCCGCTGGTTATATGCCACCAATCACAAGGATATCGGCACTTTGTACCTGTGTTTTTCGCTCACCATGCTGATGGTGGGCGGGGTGCTGGCGATGGGAATTCGGGCCGAATTATTCCAGCCCGGCTTGCAGTTGATGCAGCCGGAATTTTTCAACCAGCTGACCACCATGCACGGTCTGATCATGATTTTCGGCGCCATCATGCCAGCTTTCGTGGGGTTCGCCAACTGGATGATTCCATTGCAAATCGGCGCTGCCGATATGGCTTTTGCGCGCATGAACAACTTTTCGTTCTGGCTGATGCCGCCGGCGGCTCTTTTGCTAATCACGTCCTTTCTGGTGCCGGGTGGTGCCAGCGCCGGCGGCTGGACCATGTATCCGCCGTTATCGACGCAAATGGGGCCTGGAATGGACATGACGATTTTTGCTGTCCATCTGATGGGAGCCTCGTCGATCATGGGATCGATCAACATCATTACCACGGTGCTGAACATGCGTGCGCCCGGCATGACGCTGATGAAAATGCCGATGTTCTGCTGGACCTGGTTGATCACTGCTTACCTGCTGATTGCGGTGATGCCGGTACTGGCTGGCGCGATAACAATGAACCTGGCCGATCGCCATTTCGGCACTTCATTCTTTAATGCGGCCGGCGGTGGCGATCCGGTAATGTTTCTGCATATTTTCTGGTTCTTCGGCCATCCCGAGGTATACATCATGATTTTGCCGGCCTTTGGGATCATTTCACACATCATTCCCACTTTCGCCCGCAAACCACTATTCGGCTATGCGTCGATGGTCTACGCGACCGCAGCGATCGCGATCCTGTCGTTCACTGTCTGGGCGCATCACATGTTCACCACTGGTATGCCAGTCACGGGCCAGTTATTTTTCATGTACGCAACCATGCTGGTTGCAGTGCCGACGGCAGTGAAGGTTTTCAACTGGGTCGCGACCATGTGGCGTGGTTCGATGACTTTTGAGACTCCGATGCTGTTTGCGGTCGGATTTATCTTCGTGTTCTCAATGGGCGGCTTTACCGGCCTGATTCTAGCGGTTGCTCCGATCGACATTCAAGTGCAGGATACCTATTACGTTGTGGCGCATTTCCATTATGTGCTGGTGGCTGGTTCGCTGTTTGCCATGTTCGCTGGTTTCTATTACTGGAGCCCGAAATGGACTGGTTTCATGTACAACGAATTGCGTGGAAAAATCCATTTCTGGGGTTCGTTGATCCTGTTTAATGTCACTTTCTTCCCGATGCACTTCCTGGGCTTGGCTGGTATGCCGCGTCGTTACGCAGACTATCCGGCGCAATTTACCGACTTTAACGTGGTCGCATCCATCGGCGGCCTCGGTTTTGGCCTGATGCAGGTGTACTTCCTGTTTGCGATAGTTATTCCTACGATCCGAGGTGGTAAAAAAGCAGCAGACAAGCCGTGGGAAGGTGCCGAAGGTCTGGAATGGACTGTGCCTAGTCCTGCTCCGTTTCATACTTTTGAAGTACCGCCCATCGTTAAATAGTTAAAGCCGACAAATATAGGTTGGCGGACTGAACAGGCCCGCCAGATGAAGTCAATGTCACAGCCAAAAAAACCGAATAATCTCAAAATGGCATTGATACTTGCCTCTATAGTTGTGATCTTTTTTCTCGGTGTGTTCGTCAAGCAAATCTGGTTCCGCTGAAATGGATAAGCGCAACGATTCTGAATTGAAACCTGGGAACTACTTGAACAAGCAAATGCTGGGCAAGTTGCTGGTAGTTGCTGGATTGATGTTTGGTTTCGGTTTTGCGCTGATTCCGCTTTACAAGAAAATTTGCGAAATAACGGGCATTAATATTTTGACCGCGCAAGAGATCGGTCTGCAGGGTGCTGTCGGCAATACGCAAGTGGATAAAACCAGGACCATTACAGTGGAATTCGATGCCAATGCGCAAGGTCCGTGGCGTTTTCGGCCGACTGTCAGTAGTTTGCAAGTGCATCCGGGCGAAATGGCGCAAGTCATTTATGAAGTCGTCAATACTCAGCCTCGCAGCATTGATGCACAGGCGATTCCAAGCTATGCGCCGCAACAGGCGCAGGCACATTTCAAGAAAGTGGAGTGCTTTTGCTTTCAGCAACAAACATTGAAACCTAATGAAGCAAAACAAATGCCTGTGGTATTTTATATTGACCCGGCACTGCCCATAAACGTGAAGACAATTACTTTGTCTTATACTTTTTTTGAGGTTGGTGGCAAGTTACAAAAATCGATTTAAGAGGACGTTGATGCAGGACGCAAAACAGGAAAAACCGCGCAAGTCATCGTTTCTGGCTACCATGAAAGCGGTCTTATGGTCGTTTTTGGGAATACGCAAAAAAAGTGGTTACGAACAAGATGCGCAACTTAATCCTGTGCATGTGATTATCGCCGCTGTCATCGGATTCGCGATTTTTATTACGATTCTGCTGATTATCGTTAAGGTGGTCGTCGCACAATAACAATATAAAAATATATTCGTATCGGGAGATGTCAATGAGTACTCAACACGCTAAAGGGCATTCCAGCGCCCCGTATTATTTCATTCCAGGGCCTTCAAAATGGCCTGCGTTTGCCAGCGTATCGCTATTAATAATGATGTTCGGCGCCGCAGCTTGGGTGAATGGTTTGGCTTGGGGCCCGTATGCCAATATTGCAGGCATATTGATGCTTATTGCCGTCTTGTACCGCTGGTTTGGCGACTCTATCGCAGAGTCTGAAGGGGGCTTGTACAGCCAGCGCATTGATACTTCATTTCGTTGGAGCATGAGCTGGTTCATCTTTTCTGAAGTGATGTTTTTCGCGGCATTTTTCGGGGCGCTTTTCTATGCGCGCAGCATTACCATGCCTTGGCTCGGGGACCTGGATCACAAACTTTTATGGCCGGATTTTAGTGCCCAATGGGGCAATGCCGGCCCTGCCGGTACGGTTGAGCCGTTCCAGACCATGGGGCCATTTCCGATTCCGACCATCAACACTGCCCTGCTGTTGACATCCGGTGTGACATTGACGATTGCGCACCATGCGCTGCGTGCCGGCGCACGCGCTAAGACTGCCTTGTGGTTGTTTGCGACAATATTACTGGGAGCCACCTTCATGGGCTTCCAGGTCTATGAATATATGCATGCTTACAGCGAACTGAACCTGAAGCTGACTTCAGGTATTTATGGCTCGACCTTCTTTTTGCTTACTGGCTTTCATGGCTTCCACGTCACGATAGGCGCGATCATGCTGTCGGTTATCTTGTACCGCGTTCTGAAAGGACACTTTACGCCGCAGCAGCATTTCGCCTTTGAAGGCGCCGCTTGGTATTGGCATTTTGTGGATGTGGTCTGGCTGGGACTGTATGTAGTGATCTACTGGCTATAAAGTCTTCAACCGCAATAAAAAAGCCGCACTTCGGTGCGGTTTTTTTACGGAAAATAAGGGTGATAGGAAATTTAGCGTAGCCCGGTGGGTTGTATCAGTCCGAAATAATGCGCTATCAGTAATAGCGCAAATAACACAATCGAAAATCCGACCCGCAGCGCCAGTGCCGTGACGGTACGGTTGCTTTTGCCTTTGTCTTTCATCAGGAAAAACAGCGCAGATGCGAGGCTGGCAATAATCAGGATGAAACCGATGGCGATGATTATTTTCATGATGGGGCGTTACTTGCAAGTAGATTTCGATTACGGTCAGCGCATTGCCTGCAACGCAGCATATGGGAAAGTGACATTGTAATGCTTAGTGTATTTCGCTTCAGGCTGATTCCGTTCATAGCGACCTTGCTGGTCATGGCGATTGGGATTGCGGCCGGGCAGTGGCAAACCCGACGCGCGACAGAAAAGACTGCGATTGCATTAGCGTTGGCGCAACGTGCGGCCGCGCCACAGCTTGCGATGGATGCGCGGCCGCTAGCAAAAGACGATGTCGAATACCGCACGGTGCGCGTCAAGGGAGAATTCTTGCCGGATTGGCCGGTCTATCTGGACAACCGACCATACCAAGGTGCCGCCGGTTTGTATGTCTTGATGCCGTTCAGGATTGATGGTTCCAACATGCACGTATTGGTTGCACGCGGTTGGGTGCCACGCAATCCGGCCGAGCGCACCAGGTTGCCGGCAATACCGACACCTGCGGGCATAATTACAGTGCAGGGTTTGGCCCGGCGCAATCCGGGCAAATTATTGCAGTTCGGGCAGCAGGATGCGCTGCGTCCAGGCGCCATCTTGCAGAATCTGGATGTCGCCGGCTTTGCGCAAGCCAGTGGCTTGCAGATGCAGCCTTTTCTGCTGGAGCAGACCAGCGCACTGCCGGATGGCTTAATACGGGATTGGCCGTTGCCGTCCATCGGTATAGACAAGCATCGGGGTTATGCGTTTCAGTGGTTCGCGCTAACCGCGGTGGCATTTATATTTTTTGTGGTGACAGGATTTCGACGTGGAAAAAAATAAACAACAGCGTGCTGGTCGCGGAAAATTATTCTTGGTGCTGGCGGTCTGTGCTGCGCCCTTGATCGCATCTTATTTTATGTATTACGTTGTCAAGCCATCCGGGCGCACCAACTACGGCACTTTGCTGGATCCGAGAAATTATCCGATGCCCGAACTCGCCAGTACCGCGCTCGACGGCTCCCCGCTTTCGTTGCAGGCGTTTCAGGGCAAGTGGCTGATGGTACAAGTTAATGATGCCGATTGTCAGGCTCCTTGCGAAAAGAAGCTTAACGATATGCGCCAGTTGCGGC
The DNA here is from genome assembly GCA_041736255.1 of Burkholderiaceae bacterium. Taxonomy (GTDB): domain Bacteria; phylum Pseudomonadota; class Gammaproteobacteria; order Burkholderiales; family Burkholderiaceae_D; genus AVCC01. Next base: position 12,272 of record JBGSTZ010000068.1, on the reverse strand, counting down.
TGGCCCAAGGCAAGGAGATGGATCGCATCGAACGCATCTGGCTCATTACCGACGACAAGCCGCTCGAAACTATGTTGCTGCGGCAATACGACGGCATGCGCCATTTACGGGTGTCATCGAACGTCTTGGAATCCTGGCTGCCGGCAGAACCAGGTACGGTTGCATCCGATCACATCTACCTGATCGATCCGCGGGGCAATCTGATGATGCGTTATCCAAAAGATGCAGATCCGAACCAGATCAAGAAAGACCTGATCAAGCTATTGAAAGCCTCGGCCATTGGATGATCCCAGATTATGTTGATGCAACTTGCGCTTATGGGGCTGCTGGTGTCGCTGCTGCCGCTGACGTTGGTTTGGGTCTCGCTTGACGCGCATAAATATCGCAAGCTGGCCTGGGTGAGCGTTTTTCTAACTTTCGATCTGATCATGTTCGGTGCCTTTACGCGCCTGACCGACTCTGGCTTGGGATGTCCTGATTGGCCAGGCTGTTATGGCGAAGCTAATCCGTTTCTGGCGCATGCCGATATTCATGCCGCGCAGATTTTAATGCCAGATGGCCCGGTGACCGTAATGAAAGCCTGGATTGAGATGATCCATCGTTATCTGGCGATGGGTGTCGGGGTGCTGATCATTGCGTTGATGGTGATTGCCTGGCGTTTGTGGCTGCGCTCCGCACGCAATTCGGCGAACGCATTTCGCCCGGGTTTGCCGACCTGGCTGCTGTTTTTTGTGTGTCTGCAGGGCGCGTTTGGCGCCTGGACAGTGACCTTGAAATTGCAACCGGTGATTGTGACCATCCATCTTTTGCTCGGCATGATGTTACTGGCATTGTTGACTTGGCTGGCAGCGCGCCAAAGCGCGCCGACCGCACTGGACCCACGTGCAGAGACGCTGCGTTTGCCAACAACCGTTGCGCTGGTGTTGCTGTTCTGCCAGATCGCTTTGGGCGGCTGGGTCAGCACCAATTATGCTGCGCTTGCGTGCACGGATTTTCCGTTGTGCGATGGCTTGGTGATACCGCTGATGGACTTTGAACATGGCTTCACGCTGTGGCGCCACCTTGGCAAGACTGCTGCCGGCGATTACCTGCCGTTTTCTGCCCTGACTGCGATTCACTGGGTACACCGCAATTTTGCGTTCGTCGTCATCGGCTGCATTGCCTGGGTTGGATATAAGGCGCTACAGATTCCCGCCTTGCGCCAGACTGGACGCTGGTTACTGATCATCATTAGCGTGCAATTCATCACGGGAATCTCGACCATATTCCTGAGCTGGCCACTGGTTATTGCCGTGCTGCATAACGGCGGCGCCGCGCTACTCGTGCTATTGCTAGTGATGCTAAACTACAAGGCAACTATCTCCTCCCGAATCTAGCCGAATTTGTGGATTTGGCGCATATGCGGTCATCATCCTTTTAAATTAAAACTCATGACAACCCTTATCGCTTCTCAAAATCGTTTCACGCAATATCTGGCGCTGACCAAGCCGCGTGTTACGCAACTGGCTGTGTTTTGCGCCGTGATCGGGATGTTTCTGGCGACCCCGGATTTGCCCGATTGGAAAGTTGTCATTGCTGCGACTGTCGGCATCTGGTTGCTGGCGAGTGCGGCATTTGCAGTCAATTGCCTGGTGGAGCGTGAAATCGATTCGCGCATGGCGCGCACTGCGCGTCGCCCGACGGCACTCGGTGCCATCACGGTGCCGCAAACGCTGGTTTTTTCGGGCATTCTGGGCGGCGTTGGGATGTTGGTTCTATACAGTCTGGTCAATCCGTTGACGATGTGGCTGACATTCGCCACTTTCGTCGGCTATGCGGTGATTTACACCATCATTTTGAAGCCGGCAACGCCGCAAAACATCGTTATCGGCGGATTGTCCGGTGCGATGCCGCCGGCTCTCGGTTGGGCTGCGATAGCCAATGATGTGCCGATGCAGGCATGGTTGTTGGTGCTGATTATTTTCGTCTGGACGCCGCCGCATTTCTGGGCGCTGGCGATGTACCGGCGCGATGATTATGCCAAGTCTGGATTGCCCATGCTGCCGATTACACATGGCTTGGAATTCACCGGATTTCATGTCTGGTTGTATACAATCGTGCTGGTCGCTACCACCACGTTGCCTTATGCAGTGCGTATGAGTGGCTTGATTTATTTGTTTAGCGCACTGATTTTGGGTGCTATTTTTCTGTGGTATGCGTGGCAGATTTATCGCCATTACAATGATCTGCTGGCGCGTAAGACATTCGCTTATTCGATTATTTATCTTTCACTGTTATTTGCGGCTCTGTTGGTCGATCACTATTTTTTACTTTAAATTTATGCGCCTATTTCCTGTACTTTCCCTATCACGCACGCTGATTGCGGCAGCGGTTCTTGCACTGACTGCCTGCGGCGACAAGCCGTTGTCGGAAAGCTTGCAAAGTTTGGTATCTCCTGACAAGATTGCTTTCCAGAATACTGATATCACCGGCATCGATTACGCCAAGGATTTCGCGTTGACCGACCATCATGGCAAGGCGCGCACTCTGGCCGATTTCAAGGGCAAAGCCGTCGTAATTTTCTTCGGTTATACCCAGTGTCCCGATGTCTGCCCGACCACCATGGCAGAAATGGCGAGTGTCATGCAGGAGTTGGGTCCATTGTCGGATCGGGTGCAAGTGTTGTTTGTGACGATTGACCCGGAGCGCGACACCCAAGCATTGCTGGCGCAATATGTGCCGGCTTTTGATCCACGTTTCCTGGGCATGTTTGGCGACAAGGCTGCCACCGAAAAAATAGCCAAGGACTTTCGTATTTTTTATCAAAAAGTGCCAGGCAAGGAGCCGGGCAACTACACGATGGATCACACTGCCGGCAGTTACGTGTTCGATCCGCAGGGCAGAATGCGTCTGTTCGTGCGGCACGGGCAAGGTGCGGCACCGATTGCCAGCGACTTGAAGCTGTTGCTGAAATAATTGTCGAATGCAAAAAGCGCTCCGAAGAGCGCTTTTTTTTAACACTGAAACCAGAGTTTTAAAGCCGGAACCAGCGATCAGATATACGCCACCAGCGCACCTTTCATCTTTTTCAGTGCGACCGCTTCAATCTGACGTATGCGCTCGGCAGAAACACCGAACTCATTAGCCAACGTATGCAAGGTGGCGCCAGAGCCATCGTCATTGGCAAGCCAGCGCGCTTCAACAATACGGCGTGAACGCGGATCCAGCGTACCCAGCGCCGTTTGCAGTCCTTCGGATTGCAGGCGGTCGGTTTGTTGCGCTTCCAGCACCTTGGTAGGCTCGGTGGTTTCCGAAGACAAATAAGCAATCGGTGCAAACTTGTCCTCGTCATCGTCAGTCTGTGGCTCAAGCGCAATATCGCGGCCGGTCAGACGCGTTTCCATTTCAATGACTTCTTCGCGTTTGACGTTCAAAATCTCGGCTAACGCATCGATTTGCTTTGGCGTCATCGTGCCCAAGCCTTCTTTGTGGCTGCGCAGATTGAAAAACAGCTTGCGTTGCGCCTTGGTGGTAGCAATCTTGACTAGACGCCAGTTTTTCAGGATGTACTCGTGCATCTCGGCCTTGATCCAATGCATCGCATACGACACCAGGCGCACGCCTTGGTCGGGATCGAAGCGTTTGACCGCTTTCATCAAGCCGATATTGCCTTCCTGAATCAGGTCGGCGTGCGGCAGGCCATAGCCCAAATAACCGCGCGCAATGGATACGACCAAGCGCAAGTGCGATAACACCATATCCTGCGCTGCAGCTAAATCGTTTTGGTCGCGCAAGCGGCGTGCCAGTGACTTTTCTTCTTCATGGCTCAACATGGGCAGGCGATTGACTGCCGAGATGTAAGCATCGATATTGCCCAAGCTACCCGAAAATCCCAGCGCGAGTGCATTATTGCTATTGGCAACCAACGCTGGCACGACAGACTGAGACTGAGTGGATGGTGCTTTCATTTTTCTCCTTACATTACTAATGGTGAGATTGCCAGACAGCATGTCAAACAAGTTTAATTGGTATCTTAGCACTCTCTACTAGAGAGTGCTAAGTTGCATTTTGCTTGCATGAAGCCTTAATATTTTTTGGCAGTCAAACAGATAACTCCAAGATTGGAAAGTATAAGGACGAATTAGTTCTATTAATTGAGAGGTATCAAGATAGTTTGTGTAAATAAGGTTATTAATAAATTAATATAAGTCGTAAAAATACGGAGTATGTCATTTTCATAGGCTTATTCGCAATTATATGCAGCGTCTTAAAAAATACATTAACCAGTAATTTTAAATGCGCTAAGGAAGTTGGGCTAAATGCCTGCGTACCGATAGTGCGGCACCCAAGAGTCCCAGTACGATGCTGATCGCCAGCAGCGCCAGCGTGGTGGGCAGACTCAGCACGGTAAGGTGGAACTCCGACGCGTATAGACGGGCAAATTCTGCAATCGCTGTGTTGAGCGGTTGCAGCGCCAATCCCACCGCGACCAGCGCCACCGCGCCAGCGCATAGGCCGAGCAGCGCGCCGGCATAGTAAAACGGCCGATGAATGAAAGCATCGGTGGCGCCGAGCAGGCGCGATACCGCAATTTCTTCGCGCTGCGTCAATACCTGCAAGCGCACTGTATTGAACACGACTGCCATCACCACCACACCCAGCGTCACCGCCAACAGCAACAGGGCCAGCCGCATTATTTGCAGCATCGCCGCCAACCGCTTGACCCAGTCCGAATCAACCTGCACCGTCTCGACTTCCGGCAATGCTTTCAGGCGTTCGGCCAGCGCATCGACAGCATCAGCGTCGGTATTTGACAGCCGGATGATGTAGGCGTCCGGTAATGGATTCTGACCCAACGTTTCCAGCGCATTGGCCAATCCGGTTTTTTCTTTGAGTGCATCGAGCGCTTGGTCGCGTGGGACGAATTCTATGCGGGATTTTTTGCTGGCCGCCGGCAGCGTGCTGCGGATGTTGGATTCCAGTGCGCGCGCCTGCTCGGCGGGCGTGCCGGCAGCCAGAAAAAGACTGATCTCGGGTTCCACCGCCAGTTGCTGCGTGACCGGGCGGATGTTTTCAAACAGGGTAAGACCGGCGATCGGCAAGGCTAATGCAATCGCCACTACCAGCACGTTAAACGCGAAACTACCAGGCGTCCTCATGAGTTTGCGCAGCGCATCAGTCAAGGCGAAGCGATGTTCCCGCAGCCAGATTTTCATGCTGTTTCCTTGCGCCAAGTCTCAATGAGTTGACCTTGGCGCAGGTAAATCACGCGGGTGGCGCTATCGAGAAATTGTTCATCGTGGGTCGAAATCAGGCAGGTCACGCCAGCGCCATGAAACGCGTTGAGCGCTTCGAGCACCTTGTTGGCGCTTTCGCGGTCAAGATTGGCGGTGGGCTCATCGGCCAGAATCAGTTGCGGCCGGTTGACGATGGCGCGTGCGATCGCTACTCGTTGTTGTTCGCCGCCGGACAATGCTTGCGGCTCCGATTTGGCACGTTCCAACAATCCGACCTTGTCCAGCGCCGCTAGTGCACGCTTCTCGGCTTCTGCCGAGGTTGCGCCAGTGACGATCAATGGCAGCATCACGTTGGCAAGTACATGACGGTCTTGCAGCAGCCGTTGTTGCTGAAAAATCAAGCCGATATTGCGGCGCAGATAAGGCAGCCCGGCGCGTCTGAGCTTGCCGATATCTTGGCCGTTGAGCGTGACCTGGCCGCTGCTCGGGCGTTCTATCGCTGCCAGCAGTTTGAGCAGGGTGGATTTGCCGGCACCGGACGGCCCGGCGAGAAATACCAGTTCGCCTTTGGTGACGCTGAAGGTAATGTCACTCAGCGCCGTGACATCGTGCGCATAGCGTTTGGAAACGTGCTGGAACGCGATCATGGTTGTGCGCAGTGGTTGCTTGGGTGTAATTCGGACTTACTGATTGGCCCCATTATTGGCCTGATGATTGGTTGGGTTTTGGCAATCATCAATCGAATATCGCATCGACGAATTCGCACGCATCGAACGGCTGCAAGTCTTCGATCTTTTCGCCCACGCCGATGAAATAGATCGGGATCGGGCGGCTTCTTGCCACCGCCGCGATGATCCCGCCTTTGGCGGTGCCGTCCAACTTGGTCACCACCAGGCCGGTCAGGCCCAATGCATCGTCGAAAGCTTTGACCTGGGTCAGCGCGTTCTGGCCGGTGTTGCCGTCAATCACCAGCAAGATTTCGTGCGGCGCGCCCTCGCATCCTTTGGCGATCACGCGCTTGATTTTCTTCAGTTCTTCCATCAGGTGCAACTGCGTCGGCAGTCGTCCGGCGGTATCGATCATTACGACATTGATGTTGCGCGCACGCGCCGATTGCACTGCGTCAAAGGCGATTGCGGCCGGGTCGCCGGATTCTTGTGAAATCACGCTAACATTGTTGCGTTCACCCCAGACTGTCAGTTGCTCGCGTGCGGCGGCGCGGAAAGTGTCGCCGGCGGCTAGTAATACCGACTGGCCGTGGGTCTGCAAATGCTTGGCCAGCTTGCCGATGGTGGTGGTTTTGCCGGCCCCGTTGACGCCGGCGATCATCATCACCAGCGGCTGATGGCGGCCAAGTTCGAACGGTTTTTGCAGCGGCGTCAGCATTTCGATCAAGAGCGCCCGCAAAGCAGTCTTCATTTGCGCGGCCTCCGTCAGTTTTTCGGTCTTGACTTTCTTTTTCAGGGCATTCAGCAGGAATAATGTCGCTTCCATGCCGGCATCAGCCATCAGCAACGCCGCTTCCAGTTCTTCGTACAAATCGTCGTCGATTTTGGCACCGACGAACAACATGGTCAGATTATTGGACGTTTTCGATAGGCCGGATTTCAGGCGGGCCAGCCAGGTGCGTTTGGCTTCCGGCGCAGTAGTTGGCGTGACTTCTGGCACTATTGCTGGCACCGCAGCCGGTGGCGGCAATGCCTGCTCCGGGATTTCAGCTTCCGGCGGCAACTCGGGTATGGCGGCCTCTGGTTTTGGTTTTTTTTTGAAGAAACTAAACATGGGAATAGGGGATCTGTACGATGGAACATGCAAGGAGATACAATCAATCGCATTCTAACAGGCAGACACTATGAAATTTCGACTTCTCATTACAACCGGACTGCTGGCTCTGGCGCCAATTTTTGCACTGGCGCAACCGGCGCAGGAATTCATGCTGAAAAACGGTATGAAGATCATCGTCAAGGAAGATCATCGTGCCCCGACAGCGGCGCAGATGGTGTGGTACAAAATTGGCGCGATGGATGAGCTCAATGGCACCACCGGTGTTGCACATGCGTTGGAACACATGATGTTCAAAGGCACCAAAACCCTTAAGCCGGGCGAATTCAGCGCCAAGGTAGCGGCGCTGGGCGGGCGCGAAAACGCTTTCACCAGCAAAGATTTCACCGCGTATTTCCAGCAAATCGGGCAATCGAAGCTGGAAGCGGTGATGGCTCTGGAAGCCGACCGGATGGCTAATCTGGTGTTCGACAAAAAAGAGTTTGCCCAAGAAATCCGGGTGGTGATGGAAGAGCGTCGCCTGCGCACCGAGGATCAACCGATGGCGCTGGTGAACGAAGCTCTGGACGCAGCCGCTTTCATTGCACATCCGTACCGGCGTCCGATCGTCGGCTGGATGGACGATTTGCAGCATATGACGGTGCAGGATGCCAAAGCCTGGCACGAGAGCTGGTATGCGCCGAATAACGCAACGCTGGTGGTTGCGGGCGACGTCGATGCAGCCAATGTGGTGAGACTGGCCGAGAAGTATTTTGGCAAAATTCCAGCCAAGGTATTGCCGGTACGTAAACCGCAACAAGAACCGCTACAGCACGGCATCAAACGCGTGACCGTCAAGGCGCCAGCCGAAAATCCTTTTGTGGTGTTGGCTTTCAAGGTGCCAACTTTGCGTGATGTCGAAAAAGATGACGATGTGCATGCGCTCGATGTGCTGTCGGCAGTGCTCGACGGCTACGACAATGCGCGACTCAATGCGCAACTGGTGCGTGCCGACAAGGTCGCCAACTCAGTCGGCGCCAGCTATTCCAGCAACGCGCGCGGCCCGGTACTGTTTACGCTGGAAGGCACGCCGAGCGCAGGCACTACCACCGTACAACTGGAAGCGCGCTTGCGCGCCGAAGTCGAGCGCATTGCCCGCGAAGGCGTGCCCGAAGAGGAACTCAAGCGGGTCAAGACGCAACTGATTGCCGGCCAGGTCTACAAGCGCGATTCGGTATTCGGTCAGGCGATGGAAATCGGCGTGATGGAAATGACTGGCGTATCGCATAAGCAGATCGACCGCATTATCGAAAAACTGCGCGCAGTCACCTCGCAACAGGTGCAATCCGTGGCACAACGCTATTTCGGTGACGATACGTTGACGGTGGCGACACTGGAGCCGCTGCCGCTGTCTGAAAAACCGCCTACCGCACCCGAAGTGAAGGGGCTGCGGCATTAAGAAGCCGCTTGCCGCGCATCACCCAATCCGCACAAAATTTGAGAAAAATATGAAACGCATTTTATCCACGATAGGGATCGTCATTTGCCTGGTGATTGGCACCGCTCCTGCCAACGCTGCGCTGAAAATCCAGAACTGGACGCTGGAAAATGGCGCCCGTGTGCTGTTTGTCGAAAACCACACGATTCCAATGCTCGATGTCAGCGTCGAGTTCGATGCCGGTGCGCGCCGCGATCCTGCTGGCAAAGCCGGTTTGGCTGAATTTACCAACGGCATGCTGGCGCGCGGCGTACTGGCAGTAGCCGATGAGCCAGCGTTGTCCGAAGCGCAGATGTCTGACGCTTTCGCCGATACCGCAGCCCAACGTGGCAGCAGCGCCAGCGCCGAACGCGCGGGTGCAAGTTTGCGTACCTTGTCTGAACCGGCCGAGCGCGATGCTTCGCTGATGCTGCTGGCGCGCTTGCTGGCGCAGCCGAGTTTTCCGGAAGACATCCTGGCACGCGACAAGGCGCGCACCATCGCCCATCTGAAGGAGCAGTTGACCAAGCCGGAAGCGATTGCCAACAAGGCGTTCTGGAAGAGCTTATATGGCGACCATCCGTATGGACAGGAAGCCGAGGTCGATTCGGTCACCGCAATCAGTCGCGCCGATGTGCTGGAATTTCATCGCAGCCATTACGTCGCCGACCGCGCAGTGATCGCGCTGATCGGTGATATAACGCGTCCTGAAGCGGATGCAATTGCGCAGCAATTGACGCAACGCTTGCCGCGTAGCACTGCTGCGCTGCCGGCCATGCCGGACGTGCCGCCAACCCACGCAGAAGAATTGCACATCCCGCATCCAGCCTCGCAGGCGCATATCCTGATCGGCGCGCCAGCGTTGCAGCGCAGTGATCCGGATTACTTCGCGTTGATAGTCGGCAATTACGTTCTGGGCGGTGGTGGCTTCGTCTCGCGACTGACCCGCGAAGTGCGCGAAAAGCGCGGTTTGTCGTACAGCATTTATAGTTACTTTCAACCGATGGCGCAGCCCGGGCCGTTCCAGATCGGCTTGCAAACTAGTAAGGCACAGGCTGATGAGGCACTTAAAGTGGTGCGCAGCACACTGGCAACATTCCTGAAAGACGGTCCTAGTCAGGTTGAACTGAAAGCGGCCAAGGATAACCTGGTCGGCGGTTTTGCCTTGCGTATCGACAATAATCGCAAGATTCTCGACAATATCGCCGCCATCGGTTATTACCAGTTGCCGCTGGATTACCTCGATACCTGGACTGCCAATGTTGCCAAAGTCACCGTAGCCGACATCCGGGCCGCATTCGCACGCAAAGTTGCGCACGATAAACTGGTCACGGTAGTGGTTGGCGTGGATCAGCAAAATAGTGCAAAACCAATCGACTGAAATTATACGCAATGCCGTATTTATTTTATTTCAATTAGATAATGCGGTAAGTGCAGTGTTTATTCATATACCCATAAAATTCACTATACATGCAGCTACAGATAAAATATTCCGGCAAGACCAAACAGACTGCGCCCGGACGGCCTCGCAGCGGCCCGGCGCAACAGGTGCGCATCATCGGCGGCCAGTGGAAGCGCACGCCACTCATGGTGCTGGAGGCTGTGGGTTTGCGCCCGACTCCGGACCGGGTGCGTGAAACGGTATTCAATTGGCTCAATTTTCTGCTCGATGGCAACTGGAGCCGGCAGCATTGCCTGGACCTGTTTGCCGGCACTGGAGCGCTCGGTTTCGAGGCGGCCAGTCGCGGCGCGGCGAGCGTCTTGATGGTGGAAGAACATACGCCGGCGGTGCAACAACTGCTGGCTACCAAGGACAAGCTGCAGGCAGCGCAAGTCAGTATCTTGCGGGGCGATGCGTTTTCAGTGGCGCACAAGCTTGCCGGCAGCACGCCGGATAGCACTCAGCGTTTTGACCTGATTTTCCTCGATCCGCCTTATGCGCAAGATTGGCTGGCGCGGATTTTGCCGCTGTGCCTACACGTATTGTCCGAAAACGGTATCATTTATGCCGAATCCGAAGTCGCGCTGACGCAAGATAACTCGCCTGAATGGCTGGCCCCGTGGCAGGTAATCCGGCAAGGAGAGGCAGGAATAGTGTTCTATCATTTGCTGCAGCGCAAGAATTAGGCGCAAGGCAAGTCCTGTTTGGCATGTTTTATGAGGCATAATGCGCCTTTAATTTGCTTGATATTTCGAAGGAAAGTCGATGGTTATTGCTGTATATCCGGGAACATTCGATCCGCTCACCCGCGGTCACGAAGATCTGGTGCGACGTGCATCGAGCTTGTTCAGTAAATTGATTGTCGGGGTCGCCGACAGTAAAAACAAAAGTCCGTTTTTTTCACTGGACGAGCGGTTATCGATAGCCAACGAAGTGCTGGGCCATTATCCGAATGTGCAGGTCGAGAGTTTTTCCGGACTGCTGAAAGATTTTGTGCGCCGCCACGATGCGCGCGTCATCGTGCGTGGTTTGCGCGCAGTGTCCGATTTTGAATACGAATTCCAGATGGCCGGCATGAATCGCTACCTGCTGCCGGATGTCGAAACCATGTTCCTGACGCCATCCGACCAATACATGTTCATTTCCGGCACCATCGTGCGCGAAATTGCGATTTTGGGTGGCGATGTTTCCAAGTTCGTTTTCCCTTCAGTCGAGAAGTGGCTGCAATCCAAATTGATAGAACAAAAGCCAGAGTCTGATGGCGTTTGAGATGTTTAATTGCTTTAGTCTGCGTTGCAGACCGCTGCGGCGCAAGTCACGAATTCCAGCGGTAAAAGAGGTGTGTTATGGCTTTAATGATAACGGATGACTGTATCAACTGCGACGTGTGCGAGCCCGAGTGCCCAAACGAAGCGATTTACATGGGGCCGGAAATTTACGAGATCGATCCTGATAAATGTACCGAATGCGTCGGACATTACAAGGAACCGCAATGTCAGCAAGTCTGTCCGGTGAATTGCATCCCGTTCAACCCGGAACGGCGCGAGACCCAGGAGCAGTTGCAAGAAAAATATGAGCGATTGCAGGCAGATTTGAAAGCTCGTCCTTGAGCGCACATGAATCCTTTGCGGGTTAAAATTCAGCGCTTGCTGTGAAAAAAGGAGAGATTTTTAATCTCTCTTTTTTATTGTGCTCCCGGCAGGGCGCACTTACTTGGAGGTGAAAGTCCTCTACTCACCCGACAAGGGGAAGAGTTAGCTGAACGGCAAGGGTGTCGCGGGCGACTGCGAAACTGGAGGAAGCCGAAGGCAAAGCGCTGGCCTGACGAACAGGAAGCGGATACGGTAAATTTCAAGCTAGTTGTCGCCTGAGTGTTGCATTCATGCTGCTTTTTTTAGCTCTCGATTTTTCTCCTGTTTCATGACCACTTCAGTGGTGGGTTTTTCCGGATTCAAATGCACAACGAGGACCGGCTGCCAGTTTCGGGTAGCGCCACTCCAGCGCTCCGGGCGCCTGGCTTTGGCTGCTTCGTAGACCTCGATACGACGGCTTAGCAACGCAATGTCCAGGCCCGCGTGCCGCTGTGCCGGCGTCACGAAACCGATGGCGCTGTGACGGTGTTCTTCGTTATACCAATGCACGAACGTGCCGACCCACTGCCGTGCAGCCAACAGGTTCTCGAATGGGCGCTGCGGATAGGCGGGCCGATACTTCATCGTCTTAAAGATCGATTCGCTGAACGGAATATGTGATTGATCACATATCCCGTAATATGTTGCGGCCAAAGATATGTTGCGGCCTGCTATCGGCTGAGCCGTACGTAAGCAGGATTTGGCCCTCTTGACGCCACATATCAATTGGAGTGTTCTGGTGATCC
>JBGSTZ010000057.1:0-10285 GCA_041736255.1 Burkholderiaceae bacterium | reverse complement strand
AATGCTGAACGCGGTCAATCAAATACCTCTGACGCGCTTCGCTTGCCTTATCAATTTTGATTAAAAGATATCGTAAATCGCCGCAACGCGGCAACCCACATACAATTATTTAGAGGCGACAACTAGTCTGGCACAGGGGGACCGAGAGCAGGTATCGCCGTTTCCGGCCGCTCGTTCGTTGCTGCCCGATGGACTGCAGCATCGAGTGCAGCGCGCGTTTCTTCATGGTCAGGCAACTGCACCAGAATCGCTCGGGAGACATCGATGGCATCAAGCAGAGGCTTGCCGACCATGAGTTCGGCAATGATGGCCGCAAAAACCGCAGCGGCGAGGTAACCGGTCGGGTGCCCGTGGGTCAGCTTGGCAGCCCTCAGCCCGCGCTGGAATGCATTGCCTGGATCGCCGGCATGGATGATGCCGCACGGTGCCACACGCATGATGCCACCACACCCTTTGCTATTATTTTTTTCGCCCCCCACGTGCTGCAAAGCAGACAGACATGTATTGCCAGGAGCGCGTCGACTGTAGAGGGCTTCTTGTTCCATTAACCAGCCGCTGCGCGCGACTTGGGTATCGCCCTTGACACCTTGCGTGTTGAGCCAGCGCAGGTAAGCACGCCGCATCACAGCAACAGAATCATCACTGTTGCTGGAATGTTCACACGTTAAAGCGCGCAGGCAGCCTTCCGCGGTAAATAACGTCATCTGCGTATCGTCGGTAATCGCACCCATGCGGCCATAGGCGAGGGCAAAGTCACGGATGCCATGTACGCCAAAGCGCCTGATTATTTCAGTACGTGATGTGAATTCAACGGGCGCACCCAGTGCATCACCCACCGCACCGCCCAGGATGCAGCCAAGAGAACGGTTGCGTAATTGTTGCTGTTGTTGCTTTTGTTCTGTCATTTCGTTATCTCCCTGGATTCGTTTCGTTGACATCATTTTGGCAGCCCTATGCCAATGCCTTCCTGCTTCGCTGATGCGACCAGGTCACTGGTTTTTGCCTTGCATTTAATCCTGCATTTAATCTTAGTGATAATATAACACTAAGTAAAATGCTTAGTGACAATAAATAAATAAGGTACGCGAATGAGTTTGCTGTTTCCACTGGTAACTGCCGATGTTGCCCTGTTTACTTTGATCGAGCGCCGGCTGCGGGTCCTCTTAGTCCAGCGTGCCGAGGCGCCTTCCTTGGGGGAGTGGGCCCTGCCCGGCGGCATTCTCAGGCCTGATGAGGACTACAGCCTGGATGACACCGCCCGGCGTGCCTTGGCATCAAAGACGTGCGTTGATGTGCGCCACCTTGCGCAGGTCGCCACTTTCAGTGGTCCGCAGCGCGATCCGAGAGGATGGTCGGTGAGTACCGTGTTTTACGCCCTGTTGCCCAGCGACCAGCTACCTGTCGTCGCTGGTGAGAGAACCGAAGCGATTGCTTGGTGCGACCCGGAGAACCCGGGATGTCGGCTGGCATTCGATCACGCGCAATTACTGGCAAAGGCGCTGCGACAGTTGCGTGACAAAGTAGAGAGAGGAGTACTGCCTTTGCATTTGCTGGCAGACAAATTCACATTGACGGATTTGCAACGTGCTTGTGAAGCGATTGTGGGGCGTTTGTACGATAGAGGGGCATTCCGGCGCCAGATCAAGGATCATCCTGCGTTGGTTGCCGTGGCGGGAGAGTTCCTGCGAGGGCCACAACGGCCGGCACAAATATATCGTGCAGCAGCGGATTTCTTTTTTTAATGCGTCAGTCGCCGCAGCCCGGCACCTGTCAAATCGGCCAAGACTAAGGGGCTCCCCTGAAATTGAATGACGAAGCGGTTGCGGATGACGGCAAGTCCGACCACGAAGAATCCCCGCACCGGCGTTCTGTCATGCAACAGCGTCTCGGCGAGTGCCACTGCCAGCGACGCCCAAAATAACAGGTGCCGTACCGCACGGCAGGATCTGGGGTGGGGTCATCAAATCGATTTCGGCCTGTCTGGCCAAAATAAGGCTCGCCGGTATCGTGGCTCGATACCCGCAGAAGTCGGGCCGGATCAATGGAGACTGTCGAGAGCGTCGGTGTTGTAAGCGGTTTGGTGGTAACGCGAATGGGCATTGTCGGCACGCTCATTCTTCCAGGAACCCGGCAGCCGCAACCAGAACTGGGGCTAGATTACCTTTGGCCAGAGCATCTAATGGGGTCTTGTTTCCAAGAGAAATTTTGGGTGTTGTAAAAAAATCCCATTTACTGGCTGCTGGCAAATTCCCCAGTGCCTTGCAGACTTTCTCCAAAACAGGACGATCGTACTGGGTATCGGCAAAAAAAGCTGGGTAATAATAGCCACCGGAAGGTCCCTGCATGACAAATATCCGCTTTGCCTTGAGCGCTGCGCTCAAGGCCTGCGGAGAGACACCCAGCCGCACCCTCATCTCCGAGCCAGGCACAAGCTGGTGGGTAGCGATGTCCTTTTCCCGCTGCTCTTTTTCTTGCTGGCGCAACGAGGCCATGAAGTCGTCAGTGGTCATTGGGGCCGTGCCAGCGGTACTCTGGTTAATAACCGGCTCCACTTTCGCTTCCGACTCCACAATTGCTTCAATATCCTCGGCCATTTGCCGCAACAGGGCCAGCCTGCTCTCTTTCGGCACGGCATTGACGAGCGACGCGTATGCTTTCACAAAGCTGCTTGTTTTCCGAACGCCACTGCGAGGCACTGTGGCAGGTGATATTACGAATGAGGTCACCGCCTCAGTAAGCAATTTTGCCCCTGCGGAAAGATGGCCTGCATGCACCAGGCTGGGAGCCTTTTGGCTTCGCTGTGGCTTGGCTTTGCTGGAATGTGAAAGATTCGGCATGACGGCTCCTCAATGAGAATGTACAGAGCCATTATAGAATGCAAATGCAAATAGATCAAACAAATCAAACAAATCAACAATTTCCAGATTAAGCAGACATCCAAGCCAAAAAGCACGTACTGAAACGCAAAACGGCGAAGCGGGTGTAATCCCACTCCACCGTCACTGTCCATTATTTCAGTTTCAGCTTGGCAAACTAAAGTGAATGCGACTTCCGGCAGGCGGTATCCAGCCAGCGCTTGATGTTGTAGGCAACGCATCGGGCTTTCCTACGTGCGTGGTACTCCATCATGGTGAAATCAATAAAATCAGCGTTGTTGGGATCCAATTTATCCACTCTTTCGTGAGGCAAGGTGCGAACGTCGCGCTCGAATGCATCGAGTTTCTCGTGATAGTCATGCTGGGCGCTTTTTGCTGTGTTTTTCGCGTTATGCAGTTCGATCGCCAGTTGCGCGATGGATAACAATGCAGTGATTTTTGGGGTATTCATGCTTCAACTCCAACTTTGGGAAATACATTGATTAAGGAGGTTACGAGGCCGGCATCTGTTTCAAGCTACCGGACGACACGCACTCCCTCGGTGCGCTCGATCACGATCTTGACCTGACCAGGCGGCGTATCACAGGCGTCCAGGCCCCAGGCTTTGCGCTCGCCATCCTGGATTAATTTGAACGTCTCTGAGACCAACTTGGCAAGCTTGGCGCCTTCGGTATTGCCTGATTTCAGGGATTTATAGATTTGGTTGCGCGCCGCTGGCCATTCGGTGCGATGCCGGGCCAGGATGTGCGCTCGCGCATTTACAGCGACATCTTCTACGGCCTGAGCGCGTATTTCCGGGGTCACATTCCTTGCCTCGGGAACTGGCCCAGAGACGACAGCCGCAGCAGGCGATCCAGGCGTAGCCCATTCCCCAAGGTGCAAGCGATCGTCAACCGCACCCTTGCGTTTTGCTGGGGCCGCTGCGTTCTGGGCGATTTGACGGTCGGCTACGGCGTGCGCTTTGTCCACGAGGGCGGCCAGGTTCACTTTCTTTTGCCAGTGGTCGCGGGTGGCGCGCTTACCAACACTTTGCTTTGTAATGCCAAGAAAATCAGCAAGGTCGGAATAAGAGCAACAAGGCTCGCCTTCCCAGCGTGCGCGAGCGATCGCCCACATTTCGTCCTGAATTTTTGCATGTGCCATTGATTGGAATCCTGTTAATTGAACAGAATCCATAGTGGCGTCACGACACCCATGCGCCCAATACATGGGTGACGGAATGGATATCGTCACCCAAGTCGTCAACCAAGGCCGGCGGCATCCGGCAATTGGTATCGGCAAGCATGGTTTGGCGGGACGGATACAGATGCTATTTTTGCCGATAAGCCATGGCGTTCGTGTTGACTTTTCAACAAAACGAAGCAGGGACATAAAAAAGAGGCAAACCGATGGAGGTATGGATTGATGGCGGGCTACTGCAAAAAGCCCGCGAAGGGGATAAAAAGTCGAAATGCCCAGCTTGTAGCCGGTGTTCGAAGTTCTTGCCGGTCAAACAGTCTTCTCCGCACACAGCGCAAAACACAGTGATACCAAGCGGTGTCGCCAGGACTGATCAGGGCGAAGCGGGATTGGTTCATGGGCACAGCGCCCTCCAATTTGCGGCCTATAATCAATTGGTAACTTATGTGTTACCATATAAAATATGAAAATCAAAGTCGAAGAATACATTCGAGAAGACCAATCGACTCCGTACAAAAGCTGGTTCGACAGCCTCGAAGCACAGGCCGCTGCGAAAGTTGCAACAGCAACGCTGCGGATGGAGATGGGGAACACTTCGAATGTGAAGTGGTTCGATGGTATTGGCGAGTACGTTATCGACTGGGGGCCAGGATTGCGGATTTACTTGGCGCAAGATGGTGAAACGCTCATTGTCCTTTTTGGTGGTGGCACAAAAAAGCGGCAACAAGCGGACATTGACCGCGCCAAAGCGCTTTATGCGGAATACAAGGAACGCAAAAAGGCAGCCACTCTCCAGCACAAGACGATTTCACCCAAAAACACTCCTGTCGTGAAAACGACGAAAGGCAAGAGGTAACCAACATGGCACTGACACGCGATTTCAAGCATACCGTCGCCCTGCGCGTCCAACGCGATCCAGCGTTCGCCAAGGCGCTGCTTGACGAAGCCGCAAGCTTATTTCTCAATGGCGAGCCAGATACAGCGCGTCTGATTTTGCGCGACCTGGTAAATGCTACGGTCGGTTTTGAGGCATTGGCCACCGCGACAGCCAAGCCAAGCAAGAGCCTGCACCGTATGTTGTCGGAAAAAGGCAACCCCGGCATGGATAACCTTTCTGCAATCTTTGGCGCGATCAGACAAAACCTCAGGGTCGGGATTCAAGTCCATACCGTTGAAATTGCCTGAATGAAGCACGTGGCACGCAGCGTGTTGTTCGACAGACGGAAGATACCCTTGTCGAGGGCGATTGCCGGGACCGTGTGTTTTTGTACCGAATGTCGCCTGCAAATTTTGTAGTTGAATCTGCCTCTTTTGGTTTGGCGAACGACATGGCCCCCTTTCAAAGGTTCCGACTCCGATTTCAAATCCGACCCTTCCGAACTGCTGTAGGGATACCCAATGCGTGCGTACCAGCTTGATAACTGCCTCATGCGTTACTTCCATACCGGCCGAGATTAACAGCGGCGTTGTAACCAGATGGCCGTTCGCGCCCTTAGTTACGATGTCGTTCATAACACCATCCTTCTGATTGAATGGAACCACTATGGCGCCTATGTTTTGCTTGAATTTGCACGCATAAAACAAAGATCGCCGGCTATTTCTCCATCTCCCCTTTCGGCACATGCGTACCCAGCAGGATGCGCTCAAAGGGCTTGAACACCGCAGGCAATTCCTTATGCAATGCGGTGACTGGCGAATCATACTTATCACCGTCCGAATAAAGGGCGCTAAGTATTGAGACAGGTCCACGCAGTGCATTAAAAATATTGCCCGTATGGCCGAGTGATGACCATGTCTGCTTCCTTGCATCAAGGTAAATTGCCCCGCTGATTGCTGCCTATCGCTGGGTACATTGGTAACTTCTATAAAGGATTACAGTTTCTGAAGTAATAGAACGGCCATTTCGCCCCGAATAGCTTCAGTTTCTGTAGCTACGCATGTTCTTCGACTACAGTTTCTGTAGCTATGCGGGGTCTTGCGACTACAGTTTCTGTAGTGGTCATCGCGTTTTTCCTGGACTTTGCAGGCGGCAGTTCCGCCCATGCGCCAACCGGAAAACCGTTCGGCCCGACGTCCAATTTTGGGCTTGGATTCAGCGGCTGCCAGGTGATGCCGTACAGACCACACAGATTGGGTAATCGCCCCACTCGTGTCAGCGCAATGAAACCTGCCGCCAGCAGTTCTTTTTTAGCCTTGTTCAGGGTGGCCTCACTTTTCCATCCCTTCGGGTGCATAATTTTCCATGCGGCGCACAGATCGCCGTTGTTTTTGCCGTTGTACTGGCTGCCGATGTCGATTAACAGCTTCACGCCGCTCGATGATAACGCCCGAAACTTGGGGCAATTCAGCAGCGCTGCCGGCAACAGCAGGAAACCACCCGCATATGATTGCTTCGATTTCGGTTTAGCCATGTGCTACCAGCTTCCGAAGCAAATCCGCCAAAGTGAAGCGCCAGTGCCCGGCCTGGATGACACCGTCAGCGTTTGTGATCGGTGGTTCGTATCTTGCCGCGCTACGATGGATGCGAGTTGATACGGGCGCAGGTTGATTTCTTCAGACATGGAAACCTCCCGTCTGACGTTGCAACAGCCTCAGCTGCTTTTTGAGCTGCAAGGTCTGCCCGGTGTAATCGTTGCGTTGGCTTTTGAGGATGCGATTTTCCTCCTGCAGCCGTTTGATTTCCTCCAGATGTTCACCAGACTCGATGGCCCGGTAAGCCGCCAACTCTTCGGCCAGAAATGCAGCTGCCTGGCGGGACTCTGCCAGCTGCTCTCGCAACGACTCCAACTCGCTGGTGCGTTCGTATACCTTGGGCTTTGCAGTCCGGATTTCGGCCGCAGCCTGTTTGATGTCAGCGATACCGCCTGCAGCTATCTGCGCTTGCGTATCCCTCGGGAGGGTCGCAATCTGTGCCGCTGCATGGATGGAGATTGCACCGGTATGCACAGCAGATTTGACTTCTGGAGCGGCACTTTCCTCGATCAACTCGACTTTGCGCACGGTGTCGTGCGACACTCCAGCGGCTTTTGCGATTTCATCACGGGTCCTTCCCGTACCCTGGACAGAAATCTGCACAGGGTCGGCTTTACCCGCCCGCATGCGGGATGCTGACCGTTCTGCTATCAGTGGTTTCAATTTCAAAGCTAGCGCAGCACGGGCGTAATCGGTCACATTGCGCCTCGCCAGCTGGTTCTGGATCATCCAGATTCGCGCATCATTCTTCGTTTTAAGACCGGATTTTTCTACTGTCTTAAATCCGATGTTGTGCCGAGTGCAGATTTCGTAACGGTTATGACCGTCCAGCAAATAATGGCTCCAAATGACCAGCGGATCACGACACCCGTCATCAATGATGCCGGCCTCAAGCTGTGCATATTCGTCAGCAGACAGGGGAGCGATCCAAGCCTGTAATTCACTGTCGATGTGGATGCCGGCATCAAGGATGGTACTCATTGGGCACCCCCTTTCAGCAACGCGATTAGGGATGTACACAATAAATGCGCCTGCTTTTCTTTGCCGGCTTGCCATTAAGTCTGGCAATGTTCTGCGCCATCTCGGTCCGATTCATGCAGCGGCTCTCCCATATTTCAGGGGTGATCGGGAGCTGGTCGTGAAATTTTCCTGACATGGCTTTCTCCGCTACTGGATAGTCCATTGATGCCTTGCTGGAGGCATCATGCTTTGTGACATCGGGGTCTAAAATTTGTGTCGACAGAACCCTGTCAGCCAACTTATCGGCCACTATCGTCGCAAAGCCTTGCAATCGAAACAGGGTGTTTTCGACATTTTGTCCATTCAGAGGAAAGTCGATCAAGTCACCAATAGCATCGGCAAGAACATCAATCTGTTTTTGCGATGACGTAACATCAGCAAGGCGATCTAATACTGATACCGCCGCCTTGTGGCCCTCTAGAAAGTCGAGTGTGTTCATCGCATTGACGCAATGGGGCTTGTATGTGCTTGCCAAAACCATCTTTACTAGCTTCATCTGCCCCAGAACAGGGCCGACAGTTTCAGAAAATCCACGAATCCGTCGCTGGATGGCTTCCAGATTCGTCCAGTTAACATTGGCATTAACGAGATCAGCCAGTACCTTGGCTAATATTTTGATATGAATAACGGGGGAACTCTGTGCTCGGAATTTTGCCAGGACTTGCTCGGCGATTGCGATACCTTCGGCACGATCAGTGCCGCAAACGTTGAATGGCTGGGGCTGTGCAAATTTTGCGACACTGGAGACTTTGACGAGATCACCCATTGTTTGGGCACGGGTATCGAGTGACACGTCCAATCCGGTTACTCTAAAAATCCGACAGACCGCAGCAATGGCTTCAGTTCGGACTGGAAGCACCAGAGAAGAATAGCTATATTTACACGTTGCTGATCCTGCGTGCCACATCACGTTCGGCAAGTCATCCGTCAATTTCGCGCCCAAACCTCGGCACCATTTGACACCATATTGGACTTCGGGAAAGCGCAGGGTAGTAGCTTCCTGCGTTGTGGTGGCGGCATTTTCAGCCATTGTGGAAACTTCTTGAGCCATGAAATCGCTCCTTGAGCGTTGTTAGTCATGGCCCCTCAGTATGGGAACAGAAACCGGCAAAGCTAGGCTTTCCCCATTTCTGTCATCATTTTGTATTTCCTCGGCCCCCTTTTTTGCCGGAAGTGCTCATTCGTTCGCGAAGTTCGTTATCCTTTTTACGCAATTCGTATAACTCGCTTTCACATTCGTCCAGGCGCAGGCCCAGATTTCGGATTTCAATGCTCAGTGCAAGCCGGGCATTTTCGGCGGTTTCATACATTTTTTGCAAAACCGCCACTGAATCTTCCCGTGTCTCTACCAAAATGCGCATACTACCCGAGCGAGCCAGATTGGAACAAACGACACTGGAAGTGTGCAGAGAGTTATAGGGAAGGCCTTCTACTTCAAGTAATAGCTGCCATTTTTTTTCTTGACCGCCCAAGTAAAGAAAATGCGCGGATCAATTCCAGACAAGTTGCTGGGGAGTTCACCCTTTTTCTTGCCCTCCGCTATACGAGACCAAACCCGCTTCCTAGCAGCATTTTTTTCCTCGGTTGTGTGCGCTTCATGCTCCACCACGGCGCCAACAAATTTTCTCAAGTCACCCCATGAAACTATTAATTGGCCCTGAAACGGGTATTTCATCACATCGCCCTCACTTTTCGCGACAATACGGCGCCAACTCCTGCAGAGACGCGATCATTTGTCAAACGTGTAAATATACATTGTGGAAGATACGCGTCTCAAACGAAATCCCTGAAATTATCGTACTCGATGCCTTGTATTTGGCTGGTAATAGCAGCAGTGACCTGAGCACGGGGCAATTCTACCCGTTAGAAAATCATCAATTCTCCTTATCAGCCAGTTTCGAGAGCAGCAGGGCCACGATGGCATGGTCGCGAGGTTGGTTGAGCATTTTCAAAAGTTGCGCCATCGGCACCAGATGCACTGCCTGGCTTTCCCAGCCCATGTCGGCTGGAGTTCCCCCGACACGCCGGGCCAGGTAGTAGCGCGTTCTGGTCAGTGTCCGGTTAAAATCGCCCAAGAAATCAACGATTTCGACTTGCAACCCGGTCTCCTCATACGCTTCCCGGATCGCGGTGGCCTGCATCGCCATGGCAGAATCGACGTGTCCTTTTGGAAAGGTCGCTTTGTAACCCGCGAAACCATTGCTGGGCGCCACCAGCCACACGCGACCATCCGGCTCAAGAATGACGACGCCCGCTGCAGGTTGGGTGCCAGGGTGGGCAACAAAAGGAGGTTCCTTTAGCTCCATTTGGCCCGATACCGCAGCCCATGCGGCCGATTCAGTCGGCACTGCACGCCAGGAGGTCAATGGAATGCCGTTGAGCACAGCGGGAGTGGGGCCCGCAGGTATTACGGTGGCAAGGCGCAACGGATCGTCAAAGGCCGTAACCGGCGTTGGCAATAATGGATGCTGCACTATGACGGCGTTGCCTGCGTCATCGGGATGGGGATGCTGTACGGGCATGGTTGCGCTCCTTGGTCTTTGTGCATAGCGGCAATCAAAAGAAATGACTGTATCGCCCTCCCCGGGACCGCCACGTTAGGAACGTGTACGAAATAACTTCCCGAACTCATGAACCTGCCTGCGGTGAGATCGTGGAGTTCCATTTGGGGAAGATCGAGTCAAGCATAATTTTCATGTTGGTTTTCAGATGGTCTGCCGCCTTGCGGCCGGTTTCAT
>JBGSTZ010000004.1:0-1692 GCA_041736255.1 Burkholderiaceae bacterium | reverse complement strand
GCCAGGACGAAGCGCAAACCGGCCGAGGGTTAACAGCGACTGCTGCTGCATGGCGTTATATTTCAGCCTAGTCCCGCCATATTGCTAACTAGGAAGTTGATCAAGTGGTTGCCGAGCGCGACCATTTGCCATTTCGCCCGGTGCTGATGACCGAGAAAGATGAAGCGTTGATTGTCATGGTTCGCGAACTCCTGGCAGCTCCCTAGCGCGCGAAGGTTGCGCTGGATGATTGGCAACTGGCGCTTAGGCCACTTAAGCGATTTTCAGCTCAACATGCAGTCCGGCGGCGGTCAGCATGTTGATCAGTGTGTCGATGCTGAACAGCGTGATCTTGCCGCGCAGCAGATCAGAAATGCGCGGCTGAGTGACGCCGAACAGCTTAGCGGCGTTCGCTTGCGACAAGCCTTCAGCCTCAATGTGCTCTTTCAAGGCGATCATCAACGCGGAACGTACCTTCATGTTTTCGGCTTGAGCTGGGGTGTCCTCAATGGCATCCCAGACGCTTTCAAAACGTTGGCTCATGGGCCTAACTCCTTTACCAAGTCCTTCAGTCGTTGGGTGGCCAGCGCAACGTCTGCGTGGCTGGTTGTCTGGGTTTTCTTCTGGAAGCAGTGCAGCACGAAAATGGCCGCTTCGAACTTCGCGACATAAACCACTCGAAAAGCACCAGAAGCTTCACGAATGCGTATTTCACGAACACCGGCGCCGATGCTTGCCATTGGCTTCCAATCGTCCGGATCGCGGCCTTGCTGAATCTGATCCAGTTGGTGACCCGCCTCTCGACGGGCGTCTTCTGGAAAGGTGCGCAGGTCGCTCAGAGCGCTGCCACAAAACTGAATGGGCTTATGGTTTTGTTTCATGCGCCAAATAATACAAAGTTTTGTATAGGGTCGGCAAACGTCTTCTGGCAAAAAGTCAAAAAGGGGATGGATTTATTTGTAATCAGGCAATGACAGCCCGTTGTGCGGCGCCACTGCCGAGGGGCAGGCCGAAGAAAATCGACTCTGACCCTCATATACTGGCAGCTCCCTAGCGCGCGAAGGTTGCGCTGGATGATCTATAGCCTTGAGTGTGTAGCACAGTTGGGCTACGTTGTTTTCAGCAGTGTCAACCGGCAGGAGAAAAACCATGGCAACGACTGAAGTTGTGCGCGCGCGAATTGATGAGCGTTTGAAGGCAGAAGCCACCGCAATACTGGCGACTATGGGGCTTACCCTGTCTGATTTTGTGCGTATCGGACTGACCAAAGTGGTGAGTGAGCAAGGGCTTCCGTTTGAAATGCGGGTGCCTAATCGGTTGACCGCTGAAACCCTAGCCAAAAGCGAACGCGGCGAGGACTTGCATCGATCTGAAAACGCTGAAGAACTGTTCAAAGACCTGGGCATTTGATGCGAACCCCAGTCTATTCTGGTCAGTTCAAGAGAGACCTGAAGGCCGCCCAGAAGCGGGGCAAAGATATGGAGAAGTTGACATCCTCCCCGCCCTCGCCCTGGCGGGCGCTTCTCTTGAGAGAAAGAAGGACGGGGATTCCTACGGCGTCAGGCAGCGTTGGCTGCATGATCGCTTCGGCGGGTTCCTGCTGCTGATGGCCTTACTGCACCATTCACTGCACAGGCGATCTGGGCCATATCCGGCCCTTTGAGCAG
Source organism: Burkholderiaceae bacterium (assembly GCA_041736255.1). Lineage (GTDB taxonomy): Bacteria > Pseudomonadota > Gammaproteobacteria > Burkholderiales > Burkholderiaceae_D > AVCC01. The sequence continues at coordinate 46 of JBGSTZ010000004.1, read as the reverse complement.
GTTTAACCCGCGCTCACGGATGTTCTTTGCCGCGACCAAATCTGCA
>JBGSTZ010000162.1:0-6261 GCA_041736255.1 Burkholderiaceae bacterium | reverse complement strand
GGCACCGCGCTCGGCATCGCCGGCGCCGGCAACTCGGGCACCGCATTCGCCGCGCTGTTTGCGCCGTCGCTGGCAATCGCCTTCGGCTGGCAAAACGTGTTCGGCCTGTGCCTGATCCCGCTCGGCGTGGCATTGGCGGTGTATATGATCTATGCCAAGGATGCGCCATCCGCACCCCCAGCGAAATCGCTGGTCGAGTATCTGCATATCCTGAAAGACAAGGATGCATGGTGGTTCATGTTCTTTTACAGCGTCACTTTCGGCGGCTTCTCCGGCCTGGCATCGTCGCTTGCGATTTATTTCAACAGCCAGTACGGCCTGTCGCCGGTAGCCGCTGGCTATTTCACCGCCGCTTGCGTGTTCGCCGGCTCGCTGGTGCGGCCGATGGGCGGTCGTCTGGCCGACCGGATTGGCGGCATCAAGGCCTTGTCGATCATGTATGTGCTAGCTGCAATTTTCTTGTTGATCGCCAGCTTCGGCCTGCCGTCTGCGGTCGCGGCCGTCATCGTATTCACACTGGCAATGCTGGCGCTGGGCACCGGCAACGGCGCGGTATTCCAATTGGTGCCGCAACGCTTTCGCAAGGAAATCGGCGTGATGACCGGCCTGGTCGGCATGGCCGGCGGCATCGGCGGTTTCTATCTGGCTTCCAGCCTCGGTTATTCGAAGCAATTGACGGGCAGCTATCAGCTGGGCCTATCCGTCTTTGCGGGGTTGGCGATCGTCGCCCTGCTCGGCTTGTCGATGGTCAAAGGCCGCTGGCGCACCACTTGGGGCAGCGCGGCGATGACAGCAGCCAAAATTTAAAACTAAGATTTAATACTAAGATTGCACACCATGCCATTGATCATCGCCGCCAGTCATGCGACTTCCGCCGGAAAACGGGAACGCAATGAGGATTTCCTCGGCATGGTCACGCCCAACGAGCCGGAACTGTCGACCAAAGGCATGCTGGCCGCCATCGCCGACGGCGTGTCCGGCAATGAAGGCGGGCGCGAAGCCTCGGAATACGCGGTGCGCGGCTTGCTGGCCGATTATTACGCGACTCCCGATACCTGGCCGGTGACGCAGGCGCTGGAGCGCGTGATCAAGGCCACCAACGGCTGGGTGCAGCAACAGGGTTCGATCCGCAAGGAACTGGCCGGCATGGCAACCACGCTGACTTCGATCGTGCTGCGCGGCCGCTTTTACTATTTCGCCCATGTCGGCGATACCCGGCTGTACCTGCTGCGCGGTGGCGTGCTGTCCTGCCTGACCACCGACCATGTCTGGGACCGGCCGGAGATGCAGCATGTGCTAACGCGTGCAATCGGCCTCGATTCCCGGCTCGCCATCGACCACGGCATGGGCGAACTGAAAGAGCGCGACGTGTTCCTGCTGGCGTCCGACGGCGTCTGGGCCTCAATGACCGAATACGACCTGACTGCGCTGCTGTCCGAAGCGGCACATGGGCAAAGTAGCATCGAACACGCCAGCCAGGCGCTGCTGGATGCCGCGCTGGCAGCCGGCTCGCAGGATAATCTGAGCGCTTTGATATTGCGCGTCGATGCGCTGCCGCAGGAAAACCTGCGCGATGCGGTCTCGCTGTCGCGCGACTTGCCGCTGCCGCCCAGGCTGAAAGTGGGCCAGAGCATCGACGGCTACCTAATCGAAGAGCTGATCCATGCGTCACGGGCGACGCTGCTGTATCGCGTGCTCGATCCGGCCACGCAGCGCAAGCTGGTGCTGAAGACGCTGCAGCCAGACTATGCCGATGACGACCAGGAGCGCTCGGCTTTCGCGCACGAGGAATGGCTGGCAAAACGGGTGGTCGCACGCTTTTTCCCGCAAGTCATCACCCCGCAACGCAAAAGCGCGCTGTATTACCTGTGCACTTGGCATGCCGGCAGCAACCTGCAGCAACAGCTGGACGCCGGCGTCCACTTCACGGTGCCGGAAGCGGTCCGCCACGGCGAGCAACTGGTGCGCGCGATCGGCGCGCTGCACCGGCGCAGCATCATCCATCGCGACATCAAGCCGGCCAATGTGCATCTGGGCGATGATGGCGAATTGCGCGTGCTGGACCTGGGCGTGGCGCAATCCGGATTCGAGGCCGAACAAGACAGTCCGGCGCCGCAAGCCGGCACTCCATCCTTCCTGGCGCCAGAACAGTTCGACAATGCGCCGGCGTCGCGCCAGACCGATGTGTATGCGGTCGGCGTGACGCTGTATACCCTGCTGACCCGGCATTACCCTTTTGGCGAGATCGAACCGTTCCAGCACCCGCGCTTCGGCACACCGATACCGCCCAGCCGTTACCGGCCTGATATTCCCTTGTGGCTGGAAAACGTATTGCTGAAAGCATTGGCGAAAGATACCGGCAGCCGTTTCGAGACTGCGGAAGAATTTCTGTTAGCACTGGAACGCGGTGCAACGCGTCCGCTGGCCACCGCTGGCATCCCGCCGCTGGCGACCCGCGACCCGGTTTCGGTCTGGCGCACGCTCGCGATTGCTGCGATTATTTTGAATATATTGATGCTGTATTTGATTATGGTGCGCTAAATTCTGCAACGCGCCTGCTGTTGTTCTACGACTGGGATGATAGGTCGCGTAGATTTTCTGTAGGTCGGAAAAGCGTAGCGCCTTCCGACAATCAGACGCAACGTCGGAAGGCGCTACGCTTTTCCGACCTACGCTTTTCCGACCACCGTTTCGTTTCTGGGATTGCATAAGTTTTAAGAGTATCTCTCCACGATTAAGCCACCTCTTTCTCCGCCGGATGCGCTTGGCGGTGATACAAAAACTCCAGTACCGAGGTCCGATATTCGCTATATAGAGCGTCTTGTGCCAGTGCAACACGCTCACGCGGACGTGCCAGTTGCACGGTCAGGATTTCACCGATGGTCGCGGCAGGGCCGTTGGTCATCATCACGATGCGGTCCGAGAGCAATACCGCTTCATCCACGTCATGCGTAACCATCACCACCGTCGAGCGCGTCTGAGCCACGATCTTCAGCAGTTCATCCTGCAGATGAGCGCGGGTCAGCGCATCCAGAGCACCGAACGGTTCATCCAGAAGCAACACTTTCGGCTCCATTGACAAGGCGCGGGCGATGCCGACGCGCTGCTTCATGCCGCCGGATATCTCGTTCGGACGCTTGGTTTCAGCGTGGGTCAGGCCGACCATTTCCAGCGCCGCCTTGGTACGTTCCTTGAGTTTGGCTTTCGATTCGGCGGCGCCGAACACCCGCTCCACCGCCAGATGGACGTTCTCGAAGCAGGTCAGCCACGGCAGCAGAGAATGGTTCTGGAACACCACACCGCGCTCCGGCGACGGGCCGGCGATTTCACGGTTGCCGCACAAAAGCACGCCGCCGGTGGCCGTGGTCAAGCCCGCCAGCAGGTTCAGCAGAGTCGATTTACCGCAGCCGGAATGGCCGATCAGCGTGACGAACTCGCCTTTTTTGATGCTCAGGTTAATGTCACGCAAGGCGTGGAAATCCCCTTTTTTGGTGTGAAATACCATTTCTGCCTGTTGCACGTCGATAAACTTGTTTTCGTTTTCCATGATTTTTTCCTTATTTTTCCTTATTTTTCTTTACAGCGATCAGTTGCCGCTATCCTCATAAGTGAATGCTTTTGCGACTGCGACCAGCGCCTGCTCCAGAATCAATCCGACCACGCCGATGACGACAATCGCGATGATGATGTGCGCCACGTTCAGGTTATTCCACTCGTCCCAGATCCAGAATCCGATGCCGACGCCGCCGGTCAGCATTTCTGCCGCGACGATGACCAGCCAGGCGGTGCCGATGGCCAGCCGCACGCCGGTGAGCATGTGCGGCAACACCGAAGGAAACAATATTTTGGTCAGGATTTTCCATTCCGACAGATTCAACACCCGCGCCACGTTCATGTAATCCTGCGGCACGCGCTGCACGCCGATGGCGGTGTTGATGATCATCGGCCAGATTGAGCAGATCAGAATCGACCAGATCGCAGCCGGATCGGCCGCCTTGAACACCAATAAACCAATTGGCAACCAGGCCAAAGGCGACACCGGTTTCAGCAGGCTGATGATGGGACCGAACATGCGCGACAGAAAAGTGAAGCGGCCGATCATGAAGCCCAGCGGGATGCCGATTGCTGCGGCAAGTCCGAAGCCGACCGCCACCCGCTTGAGCGACGCATACACGTTCCAGCCGAGGCCCTGATCATTCGGGCCGTTATCGTAGAACGGGTCCGAGAACAGCACGACGGCCTCATTGAAAGTCACCAGCGGCGACGGGATGGCGCTGTTCTTGATGGAGATGAATTGCCAGATCAGCACCAGCAAAGCGACGCCGATCAACGGCGGCACGATTGCCATAAAGAATGGCCGCAACGACAGTTTTCTGCGGGCCGTCTTCACGGTACTGGAACTGGAAACAATCGCTTTCTGCGATTGTGCGGCCGCGGTGGCCGTGGCTGCCAGTTTGTCTGGAGTGGAATCTATTACTGCAATCATGATTACTCCTTAATCTTTAATCAGGTAATTCTTACCATTTTGGTGGTTGAGCTAACGCGCAATCAGATCAACATCGCAGCCCAGCATCGGGCGCAGAATGTTGGGCTTCACTGCGCTCAGCGCCAACCTACCGTGTATTCCAACTCGTCCGGCTTATGCCTTGATTTTGAAAGAAGCGGCATAGGCTTTTGGATTCTTGCCATCCCAGACGGTGCCGTCCATCAGCTTGCTGGTGCGCATTACATCTTTCGGTACTGCGACCTTTGCCATCGCGGCAGCATCCTTGTAGAGATCAATCTTGTTGACCGCCTTGGCCACGCCGAGGTAATCCGGATCGTCTTTCAGCAAACCCCAGCGTTTGTGCTGCGTCATAAACCACATGCCGTCGGACAGGTAAGGAAAATTCGCTGCGCCATCGTTGAAGAACTTCATGTGATTCGGATCGTCCCAGCTCTTGCCGAGACCGTTTTGGTAGCGGCCCAAGATGCGCTGGTTAATCGCATCGACCGAGGTGTTCACATACGATTTGGCGGCGATGGTTTCTGCCATCTTGTTCTTGTTGGCAAGCGACGCGTCGATCCAGCGCCCGGCCTCAAGCACCGCGGCGACCAAAGCGCGTGCGGTGTTCGGATATTTCTTGACGAAGTCGTCGCTGGTGCCAAGCACTTTTTCCGGATGGTCTTTCCAGATATCCTGGGTCGTGATCGCGGTAATGCCGACGCCGTCCATGATCGCGCGATGGTTCCATGGCTCGCCGACGCAGAAACCGTCCATATTGCCGACCCGCATGTTAGCTACCATCTGCGGTGGCGGCACCACAATGACGCGTGCATCCTTGAACGGATCGATGCCGCTGGCAGCGAGCCAGTAATACAGCCACATCGCGTGGGTGCCGGTCGGAAAAGTCTGGGCGAAAGTGTAGTCGCGCTTCTCGGATTTCATCAATTTGGCCAGGCTGGGGCCATCGACCGCGCCCTTGTCGGCATTTTTCTTCGACAGCGTTATCGCCTGGCCGTTGTTGTTGAGCGACATCAGCACCGCCATGTCTTTTTTCGGGCTGCCTATCCCCATTTGCACGCCATAGATCAGGCCATACAGCACATGTGCGGCGTCCAGTTCGCCGTTGACCAGCTTGTCGCGCACACCGGCCCAGGAAGATTCCTTGCTGGGCACGATCTTGATCCCGTATTTCTTGTCGAAGCCGAGTACCGATGCCATCACTACTGAGGCGCAATCGGTCAGCGGAATGAAGCCGACCTTGACTTCTACCTTTTCCGGCTTGTCCGAGCCTGCGGCCCAGACCCCGCCTGTGGATAATCCAAGCATGCTTGCTCCTGCTGCGAGACTTGCGGTTTTGATGAGGCTGCGGCGTTTGCCGTCGACTGCTGTGTGTTCGGTTGCGCTGAGATGGTTCTTATCGTTAAACATGGTTTGACTCCAACTGTTTTGAACAAATAAAAAAGGTGCCCGTCCGTCATGAAAACCATCATGCGAAGAGACACCTTTGTCTTGGCAGAACCGACCGCCGTTGGCCGGGTCAACACAGTCGCCATCGTTGGCGCTTATCTTTTATTTAGCAATTGCCGTGCCAGAATTTTTACCGGGCACACCGCCCATTAGGATGCGTTTTCAGGGGAATTAAGTTACCCCCGGCAAAGCCGGGGGTTTATTTTTGTTAGCCCCTCAAAGGGGCAAAAACGTGAAGCGCCTGAAGGCGCTGGCTCATATACCTAACTTGAGCTGATCGTAATGCGCGTCTTCTTTGTCTTGATTTC
>JBGSTZ010000145.1:0-10092 GCA_041736255.1 Burkholderiaceae bacterium | reverse complement strand
CAGGGTTGTGCTAAGTTTCATGATGATTTCCTTGGTTGTTTAAGATGCAGTTGAAAACACTTTTTTATCGTGCGAAACAGCTTCATAGGATTGATTTTCGGTCGGCGATGCAATCCTTTCCGCACGAATCCGACGCCGGCGCAACAGCAGATACACGGCCGGAACCACGAACATCGACAGTAGCGGCGCGGTGATCATGCCGCCCACCATCGGTGCGGCGATGCGTTGCATGACTTCCGATCCGGTGCCGGTGCCGAACATGATCGGCACCAGACCGGCGATGATGACGGCCACCGTCATCGCTTTCGGCCGCACCCGCAGCACCGCACCTTCGCGGATTGCGTCGAGCAGATCGGCCTCGCTGGTCTGGCCGCTGCCAATGCGAGCCTCCCACGCCTGCTTCAGATACAGCAGCATGATCACGCCGAATTCGGCCGACACGCCGGCCAGCGCAATGAAGCCGACGCCGCTGGCGACCGACAGGTTGTGACCGAGCAGCCACAGCAACCAGATGCCGCCGGCCAGCGCGAACGGTAGCGTCGCCATGATCAGTGCGGCTTCATCGAAGCGCTTGAAAGTCAGATACAGAAGCACAAAGATGATGAACAAGGTTGCCGGTACCACGACCTTTAGCTTGGCAGAGGCGCGCTCCATATACTCGAACTGACCCGACCACGAAATCGAGTAACCGGCTGGCAACTCCACTTCCTTGACGACTGCCTGCTGCATGTCGCGCACCGCGGAACTCAGCGCGCGACCGCGGATATCGACATACACGTAGCCGGTCAGGCGCGCATTTTCGCTTTTCAGCATCGGCGGGCCATCGTTGATGCTAATTGCTGCCACGTCACCCAGGCGGATTTGCGCACCGCGCTCGGTTAGCACCGACAACTGACGCAGTTTTTCCACCGAGTCGCGCACCTCGCGCGGATAGCGCACGTTGATCGGGAAGCGCTGCAAACCCTCGACCGTCTCGCCGACGTTTTGACCGCCGATCGCTGCCGATACGATGCTTTGTACGTCGGCGATATTCATTCCATAACGTGCGGCAGCATCGCGGTCAATGTCTACATCGATATAGCGTCCGCCATTGAGGCGTTCGGCCAGCGCCGACGTGACGCCGGGTACTTGTTTGACGACCCGCTCAATCTCGGCAGTGATGCGGTCAATCTCTTTCAGGCTGGCACCGGCGACCTTGACGCCGACCGGACTCTTGATGCCCGTCGCCAGCATGTCGATCCGGTTGCGAATCGGCGGCACCCAGATGTTGGACAGCCCAGGCACCTGGACGATCCGGTCCAGTTCTTCGACCAGCTTCTCCGGCGTCATGCCGGCGCGCCATTGGTCGCGCGGCTTGAACTGGATCGTGGTTTCCAGCATCGTCAGCGGCGCCGGATCGGTGGCACTGTCGGCGCGTCCCGCCTTGCCGAACACGCTTTCCACTTCCGGCACAGTTTTGATCAGCCGGTCGGTCTGTTGCAGTAACTGCGATACCTTGCCCACTGACAGGCCGGGCAGCGCCGACGGCATGTACAGCAAGTCGCCTTCGTCGATCGGCGGCATGAATTCCCCGCCGAGTTGCGACATCGGCCACATCGTCACGGCCGCAACCAGCACCGCAAGCACTATTGTTGCCTTTGGAAAGCGCAACACGTTTTCGAGCAACGGACGGTACAGCGCGATCAGACCGCGGTTGAGCGGGTTCTTTTGTTCGTCAGGAATGCGACCGCGAATCAGATAGCCCATCAGTACCGGAATCAGCGTCACCGCCAGGCCGGCTGCCGCTGCCATCGCATAGGTCTTGGTAAACGCGAGCGGAGAAAACAGCCGGCCTTCCTGTGCTTCCAGCGTGAACACCGGAATGAACGACAGCACGATGATCAGCAGCGAAAAGAACAGCGCCGGTCCGACTTCGGCCGCCGCGTCGCCGATCACCCGCCAATGGTCGTCTCCTTGCAGTTTCTTGCCGGGATGGGCATGGTTCCATGCCTCGATATGCTTGTGGGCATTCTCGATCATCACCACCGCCGCATCGACCATGGCGCCGACGGCAATCGCAATCCCGCCCAGCGACAGGATATTCGCATTCACTCCTTGGTAATACATGACGATGAACGCGATCATGATGCCTATCGGCAAGGTGATGATGGCGACCAGCGCCGAGCGCAAGTGAAACAGGAAGATCGCGCAGACGATAGCCACCACAACGAATTCCTCGATCAGTTTTTCTTTCAGATTCGATATCGCGCGCTTGATCAGGCTGGAGCGGTCATAGGTCGGGATGATTTCAACTCCTGGCGGCAGGCCTGCCTTCAGCTTTTCCAGCTTGACTTTTACTGCCGCTATGGTTTCCAGCGCATTCTTGCCATAGCGCATGATGATCACGCCGCCGGCGACTTCTCCCTCGCCATTCAGTTCGGCAATGCCGCGTCGCATTTCCGGCCCGACCTGAATTCGCGCGACGTCGCCCAATCGTACCGACACGCCGGCATCGGTGGTCGATAATGGAATTTTGCGGAAATCGTCCAGCGACTGCAGATAACCGGAAGCGCGCACCATGTATTCAGCTTCACCCAGTTCCAGCAAGCCGCCGCCGATTTCCTGATTGGCCTTCTGTACCGCAGCAACCACTTTGCCGTGCGTGATGTTGTAGGCGCGCATTTTGTCCGGATCGAGCACGATCTGGTATTGGCGCACCATGCCGCCGATGCTCGCGACTTCCGAAACATTCGGCACCGATTTCAGTTCGTATTTCAGAAACCAGTCCTGCAAGGACCGCAACTGCGACAGGTCCATCTTGCCGCTCTTATCCACCAGTGCATATTCGTAGATCCAGCCGACCCCGGTTGCGTCCGGCCCGAGCGCGGTTTTGGCTTGCGGCGGCAGGCGCGATTGCACTTGACTCAGATATTCGAGCACGCGTGAGCGCGCCCAATACGGATCGGTGCCATCCTCGAACAAAATGTAGACGTAGGAATCGCCGAAAAACGAGTAGCCGCGCACCGTTTTTGCACCCGGTACCGACAGCATGGTGGTCGTCAGTGGATAGGTGACCTGGTTCTCGACAATCTGCGGCGCCTGTCCCGGATAGCTGGTGCGGACGATGACTTGCACATCGGACAGGTCCGGAATTGCGTCAAGCGGGGTGCGCGCCAGCGACCAGATGCCCCAAGCGGTGACCATCAGCGTTGCCAGCAGCACCAGAAAGCGGTTCGCAATCGACCAGCGGATCAGTTTGGCTATCATTTGGCCGCACCTGCAGGCATCTTCATTTCCTTATCCATCGCCGGAGCGGCAGGTTTCGGAGCAATCGAGGCGATTTCGAACATGCCATCCTGGATCGGGCGGATCTCGAACACGACGTTGTCACCGACTGCGACGTTTTTGGGCAGGCCGCTCGCCGGCACATTAAAGCCCATGGTCATCGCGCCCCATTCCAGGCTCGGGATCGGGCCGTGCGAAATCGTGATTTCGTCCTGCTCTATTCTCTCTACCCGGCCTTCGGCGCGATGGGTCGGACCTGCATCCTGGTTGCTGTCCGGGGCCGCCATCCCGCTCATGCGGGTTGTAGTGCCTCTCAGACTGGCTTCGGAATCGATCAGGAACTGGCCGGACACGACCACTTTTTGCCCCTCTTCCAATCCTTTGCGGATCTCCGTCTGGCCATTGGTTTCGGTCCCGATTACAACATCGACCGGGATAAATTTGCCGTCGCCAAGCGCTGTCATCACGACGCTGCGGGTACCGGTCTTAATCACGGCTTCGGTTGGCACCAGCAAGACATCCGCGCTAGGTGCGGAGTTAAAGTTGAGTGTGGCAAACATGCCCGGCAACAGTTGGCCGGATGGATTGGCCAGTTCGACCCGTGCTTTCAGCGTGCGCGTGGCGGCATTCACTTCCGGCAGGATCGCACTGACTTTGCCCTTGAATACGGTACCGGGCAAGGATGGCGTGGTTGCTTCGACCGCATTGCCAGGGCGCACCTGCGCGGCAAGGTTTTCCGGCACGGCGGCATTTATCCAGATGGTGCCTAGCCCATTGATACGGAATAACGGTGCGCCGGTCATCACGGTCATGCCGTCTCGTACATTGAGCTCGGAAATGACGCCGCCAATCGGCGCCGTGATGGTGAGGCGAGGGTGCAGCGTTCCGCTGGTTTCCACCAGGAGAATCTGCGCTTCGCTCATGCCCACCAGACGCATGCGTTGGCGCGCTCCGCTCCTTAATAACGCTAATGAGTCGCCCACGCCGCTACCCTGCATGCGCTTGACCGACAGATATTCTTCTTGTGCTGCCACCCATTCCGGCACATACAGTTCAGCCAGCGCCTGGCCCTTCTTCACCGGGTCGAGCGGCGCCCGCACATACAGCCTTTCGACGAAGCCATTGCTGCGGGCCTGCACCAGCGCCACATCGCGCTCGTTATAGGCGACACTGCCCACCGCGACCACCACCGATGCCAGTTTGCCCTTGGTGACTTCGGCAGTGCGGATGCCCAAATTCTGTTGCACGCGCGGGCTGATGTTGACCGTGCCCTCATCACCATCATCACCTCCCGCGTCCGCATACACCGGCACCAGCGGCATGTCCATGAACGGTGATTTGCCGGGCTTGTCGAATTTTTGCGCCGGAACCATCGGGTCGTGCCAATACAACACTTTTTTGTCAGCATTTTGACCATTTTCTCCTGATGGCTGGCTTGCGCTCGCTATCGGGACGGTCATTTTCATGCCTTGATTCTTGCCGAACAAATACATGCCGTAACTGGTTGCGCTGATGGCAATGACTGCAGCAGCGACGAAGATCATTTTCTTGTTTTTCATTTCATATCCTGGGTCGTATTGAACGCCGCGTGCGCAGCATCCCCCTCTGTGGGGAAAAGGAAATTGATTTGCGCCCACAGACGGTCGGTGTCTGTTTCCAGTTGCAGGGCCTGGATGCGCACGTCGATTTCATTGCTGCGTGCCAACAGCACTTCGGCCAGACTGGCTTTGCCGCCACGATAGCCAGCCAGCGTAGCGTCCGTGCGAGCGTTCGCTAGCGGGATCAATTCGCGCTCAAAGCGGGCATGGCGCTCGCGGTTGTTTTCCCAATCGTTGATCATGTTGCGGGTCTTGGCGACGGTATTGCGCAGCATTTCATCGCGCTCGGCCCTGGCTTGTCCGACCAGTGCCAATTTTGCAGACAGTTCACGATCCTGCCGGTTTTTTTGGTCCCACTGCAACGGAATCGAGACCCCAAATGACACCATGTTGGCGTAAGAGGGGCCGCGCTGCTGAAATGCCAGTTCCACGCTCCAGTCGGATTTTTTGTCGGCTTGTGCGAGCTTCGCTTGGGTCGCCGCGATTTCCTCCTTCATGTTGAAAACCGCAACTTCCGGTAGTTGTGCCAACCGGGTATCGAGCGTAGCCGGATCAAGGCCGATGCTATCGGTCGCAGGCAACTTGGCCAGCGGCATGTCGGCGGCACTGCCGATCCAGCGTGCCAGCATGGTCTTCGCATTGCGCACGCGACGCTGCGCTTCACTGCTGCGGTTATCGAACGCCGCCAGTGCGCTGCGGGCGGCGAATATTTTGCTCTGATTGCCGCGACCGGCACGATAGGCGCCTTCGGACGATTCAATTTCCAGGCGGGCTTGTTCGCCTTGCTCAGCAATCACAGCCGCCATCGCTTCCGCGTAATAGCGGTCGATCCAGGCCAGCGCGGTATCGCGTTCGATGGCAGCCGTCGCCATGTTTTTTTCAGTGAAAGCCTTGTCCGCTTCGCGTTCGAAGCGGTCAGTGCGCAACTGGCGTTTGTCGGCACGCGTGATTTTCTGCATCAGGCCAATCCGGCGCATCGTCATGGCTTCGTTGGTCAAACTAAAACCGTTAGGGCCGCTGATCGGCAGGTTGGCAACGCCAATATTGAGTACCGGATCGGGCAATTGACCGGCGGCAACTGACATCTCGCGCGCAGCAGTGATGGCAAAATCCTGCGCATCGAGTTGATGCGAGCGTTCGATGGCAAGCTGCTGGGCATCGGCCAGCGTCAGTGGATTTTCGGCAGCGCGAGCGATAGTGGGAAGCGCGGAAAACGTGGAAAACGCGAGCGTGCCGATCACTAAGGCGAGGCTGATTTTTTGGGGAAACCGAACAAGCGCAGTGCGCACACGATAGCGCGTGGACCGCGGGGATAACATCGGGGATAACACTGGGGATAACATGAAGCCTCCAGATTGCAATGAACACATCGTCAGCGCATGAACAACATGCGCGACGTTGACGGACTAAGCGATCTGGGGCGTTAAATTCGGAAACAGCAGTTGCGGATGGAGAGCGGTGGCGCGGTGATTCGCGTCAGAAGAAAGGAATCGGGCAATGCGGCAATCGGCCGGTAGGCAGGCGGGATGCCATCGAATGCCAGCGGCAATGCCACTGCGATGAATGGTTGAACCCGCGGTAACTCAGGCCGGTCGAGAGACTGGCTGACCGACTGATCGAGCGCATCACACAGGCTGGACTGTTCCGCATCCATATCCGCGCACCCAGGCATGCCGCCACCAGCATCGGCGGACATCGTGACCGATTGGCTGCCGAGGTCGATTTTGAGCTCAGGACACGCATATCCCGCCACAGCAAGCTGCATGAACAGCATGCTGAACAACGTGATGAGCGCGGCGACGAAGCGGGATGGGCGGAACAATTTCATTAAATTAAATGCTTAATTTTCTGTTGGCGGATAGTAGGCGGAGACAATGTCTGTTGTCAAGTACGGTGATTCATGCATTCAAGGCGCACCGTTTCAGAAAATTACTGATATTACGAGGCTGGAAAGCAGCTTGCTGACGCTTGCACATTTGCACTCGCCAACAGCACATGTAGGAAAGTGACCCTGCCGGCCAATCTTACTCAAGAATTAATTCTTAAACGATGATTGCTGCAAGGCCCCTAATGATACGCATTTTTCTATCGCCCAATTTCATCCGCGTTCTTTGCCACATAGATATGAATTTGTTGCGCGTTGATGCCGTTCGGCGCAATCGTCGCCAAATCGAAATTGGCATCGCTATGCAAGGTGTAGAAATTCCAGGCAAACGATTTTCCCTGCGTCACAAAATTAACCGATTCTCCATGCTTCACATTGATCCATTTGGTGTTGGGCGTTAAAGTAATCTGGCGTGTTGCAGCTTCAACTGGAATTGCTTGGCCATACAAATCCACTGTATTCTGCATGGGGCTGCTCGATGCCGAAAGAGGCACCTTAGCGCCCCAATTATCGCTTTGATCTGCTTGTGCGCTCACTGACATGGCAGCAAACAACATACCTACGGTCAACATCGAAACGGTTTTCTTTTTCAGGCTCAACATCTTTGCTTCCTTTTAACTGGCTGTTCCAAAACGCTGCTAGAGCGATCGGTACGGTGCGTATCGATGGAGGGAAGTATAAGAAAGGGAAGTAAACAAGAACCTGACAACGAGGTTACAGTTTTGTAATCCACGCGCAATCCGGTATCAGCGAGAATGGATACGCAATAGCAATAGCAATAGCAATAGCAATAGCAATAGCAATAACCAGATATGACTATTTTCTAATATAAGGTTTTTTCATGCGTATTTTAGTGGTGGAAGATGAACCAAAGGCGGGCGACTATCTCCGCAAAGGGCTCACTGAGTCCGGGTTTGTGGTGGACTTGGCGCGCACCGGCCCGGATGGTTTGCAATTAGCTACCGCAGATGCCTTTGATCTGATCGTGCTCGATGTGATGCTGCCGGGTATGGATGGCTGGCAGGTGTTGCGGGAGTTGCGCAAGGCACAGCAAACGCAACAAACGCCGGTGCTGTTCCTGACTGCGCGCGACGATGTCCAGGATCGGATCAAAGGTCTGGAATTGGGCGCCGATGATTACCTGGTCAAGCCGTTTGCCTTTGCCGAATTAGTGGCGCGGATTCGCACCTTGCTGCGGCGCGGCCCGGTCCGCGAATCGGAACACCTGGAAATTGCCGATCTGGAAATCGACGTATTGAAACGGCGCGTCACGCGTGGCGGCGAACGGATCGATTTGACGCCGAAGGAGTTCGCGCTCTTGCATCTGCTGGCCCAACGCCAGGGCGAAGTGCTGTCGCGCTCCCTGATTGCTTCCCAGGTATGGGACATGAACTTTGACAGCGATACCAATGTGGTCGATGTCGCCGTGCGCCGTCTGCGGGTCAAGATCGATGAAGACTATCCGCGCAAACTGATACACACGCTGCGCGGTATGGGATATGTACTGGAAGCGCGGGAATGAAACTGTTGTCTGGTGCACCTTCTTCGCCAACTTCGCTCACCACCCGATTGGGGCTGCTGTTTGCACTGATCGCGGCGCTGACGTTTGCCGGAGTCGGCACTTATCTGTATCAATCGCTTTCGGATCAACTTGAAGCCCACGATGACGTCCAATTAGTGGGGACAGTTGGTATGATCCGGCATCTTTTACTGGAAACACCTTCCACCCAGGAAATCCAGGACAATCCACATCGTTTTCTCAATACCGTTGCCGGTTACGATGGATTGATCATTATTTTGAAATCTGCTGATGGCAACATTCTTTTGCAAAATCATGCCGACCACGGCGCCTTGTCGACTTTGCCCGTTACCCCGGTCGATCAGATGCCCAGCCAGGCATCATTGGGGCGATGGGACCTGACGCCGGAGCTTTCAGCGCGCACGGTCTCGGCATGGGGCGCACTCAATAATACGCAGGAGCAAGTTCAAATCATGGTGGCGCGTACCGATTCGGACCGGATGGCATTGCTTGGAGAATATCGTAACGAAGTGTTTGCTGCCGTTTTTTTCGGTGCTCTGTTAGCGGCAATATCAGGCTACATCATGGTGCGGCAAGGCTTGCACCCGATACGTGCGATTGCCAGGCAGGCGCAATCGATCACTGCGCAACGCCTGGACATGCGACTCGACGTTGCTGCCGCGCCGAAGGAATTGCAAACGCTGGTGCTGGCATTCAACGACATGCTGGACCGGCTGCATCGCAGCTTTCAGCGCTTGTCGCAATTTTCCGCGGATATGGCCCACGATTTGCGCACGCCCATCAATAATCTGATGGTGCAAACGCAAGTAGCGCTATCGCAGCCACGCGCGATTGATGAGTACCAGACTTTGCTGGCCTCGAATGTGGAGGAGTATGAACGGCTGGCGCGCATGGTCGAAAACATGCTGTTTCTGGCACGCGCCGATCATGCCAACTTCATGCTGCACAAACAACGTTTGGACGCTTGCAACGAGTTGCAGCGCATCGCTGATTATTTTGAAGGCGTTGCGGAGGATGCACAGGTGCAGCTGACAATTGACGCACGCGGCACAGTGGCGGCTGATCCGATCCTGTTTCGACGTGCGGTCAACAATCTGGTGGCAAATGCGATCCGCTACACGCCCGAGGGAGGCGTGATCCGCCTCGCCACACAACACGTGCAAGACGGAATCGCTATCATGGTGACCAACCCGGGAATCGGCATCCAGCCCGACCACCTTCCCTTGTTATTTGACCGTTTTTATCGCGTTGACGATGCCCGCAGCGATTCGGCGTCGTCGACCGGATTGGGGTTGGCTATCGTGCAATCCATCATGATGCTGCATGGCGGGCGGGCTGAAGTGGAAAGCGTGGCAGACGCAACGACGACGTTTCGACTGGTGTTTCCATCGGCTAACGCTGATGGCGACCTGCGACATTCCTGATGTTGCGCATGTAAAACAGGGTCCATGAAAGTATCGTAGGATGGGTGAAACCCATCGCGTATTGAATTTGCAAGATGGGTTTCACCCATCCTACGGCAGTGCGTAACCATCTGATCATGCAAATAAAATTACCCTTTGGCTTCATAAACGGAAGGAAAAAATATGTCAAAAGCAATTCGCATCGTTAAAACAGGCGGCCCGGAAGTGATGGAATACGTCGAAGTTGACATCGGCGCGCCCGGCCCTGGCGAGGCGCGGGTGCGCAATGTTGCCTGCGGCCTGAATTTCATCGACGTGTACTTCCGCAGCGGCCTGTATCCGCAACCGCTGCCGGGTGGTCTCGGCATGGAGGGCGCCGGCGTGGTGGAAGCGGTCGGCGCC
>JBGSTZ010000088.1:0-36552 GCA_041736255.1 Burkholderiaceae bacterium | reverse complement strand
AATCAAGACAAAGAAGACGCGCATTACGATCAGCTCAAGTTAGGTATATGAGCCAGCGCCTTCAGGCGCTTCACGTTTTTGCCCCTTTGAGGGGCTAACAAAAATAAACCCCCGGCTTTGCCGGGGGTAACTTAATTTAGTGCAAAGTAGTGTAGGCCTCCGTGCCTGCACTACTACATTCCTAAAAGAAACATAAAAACCGCCATGTCGTGATGGGATTTTCGGTGCCAAAGTGCCGATTACCTATCACTATGGCGGTTTTTCATTTGGAAAGTATATTCATGTCATCATTTAGCATCGCTTCCCGTTTGCAACACATCGCGCCATTCCATGTGATGGAAATCGCCAAAATGGCAGCAGCACTGGAGCGGGAAGGGCGCAACATTATCCACATGGGCATCGGCGAGCCGGATTTCACTGCGCCGCCGGCAGTAGTCGAAGCTGCCACGCGGGCCATGCAGGACGGCCGGATGCAATATACGGCAGCTACCGGCCTGCCGGAACTACGGCTCGCGATATCAGATCATTATCGCCGCGTGCATGGGCTGGAGGTGGCGCCGGCACGCATCATCATCACCGCTGGCGCGTCGGCGGCGTTGTTGTTGGCGTGTGCCGCGCTGGTGGAGAAGGGGGCGGAAGTCCTGATGCCGGATCCATCCTATCCTTGTAACCGTCATTTTGTGGCCGCTTTCGAGGGGTGCCCGGTGATGATACCGAGCGGCCCGGCGGAGCGTTTCCAGCTCTCTGATGCCATGGTGCAAAAACACTGGAGCGACGCTACCAGCGGCGTGTTGCTGGCTTCGCCATCGAACCCGACCGGGACCTCGATTGCGCCGAATGAATTGCAGAAAATTGTCGCCACCGTGCGCAGCAAGGGCGGCTTTACCATCGTGGACGAGATTTATCAGGGCTTGAGCTACGATGCCGCGCCGTTTTCTGCATTGTCGCTGGGCGATGATGTGATCGTGATTAACAGTTTTTCCAAGTATTTCAACATGACCGGTTGGCGCTTGGGCTGGATGGTGGTGCCCGAAACGCTGGTGCCGCCGATTGAGAAGCTGGCGCAAAACCTGTTTATCTGCGCCTCCACCATCGCGCAACATGCGGCGCTGGCTTGCTTTACGCCGGAATCGTTGGCGATTTACGAAAAACGCAAAGCCGAGTTCAAACGCCGCCGCGACTATATTGTGCCGGCCTTGCGCAGATTAGGTTTTGTCGTGCCAGTGACGCCCGATGGGGCGTTTTATGTGTATGCGGATTGTTCTGCTCTGACTGACGACGCCGATCAGTTGACAATTGATATGCTGAACCAGACCGGCGTGGTGCTGGTGCCCGGACTGGATTTTGGCGCGCATACGGCGCGCAACTATATCCGTCTGTCATATGCCACTTCTATGGAAAATTTACAGGAAGCGGTGCGTCGTCTGGATGCATTCCTTGCCGGTAGAAAATAATATACTGAAGCTTGTATTTTAATAATGGCTTAGATATATTGCGGAAATATCGTGTTTTTTTAATATACTACGTCTTTTTTATTTAATATAAACAATATTTACCACAACAAAAAAGAGCCTCGATGTCGGGCTCTTTTTTGTTGTGTTGATTGCTCTCTGTAATTGCTTTCTACAAAATGGCAACCAGATCAGATGCGTCTTCTAGGTTGTTATCGTTTTTTGGTGAATCTTCCGTTGCGGTCGACGGTAGTTCCTCAGGTTCCGTGGTTTTAACAATTTTTGGCTGTGCACGTGGTCTTGATTTAGTGGTTACGTAAAAGGATACTTTCTTCCCGGTCGCAACTTCCTGCAGGTAGCTGTATTCGGAAAGAACTTTGTGACCGTAACCGAAATCGGTAGTGAAATTGGCTGCGCCGACATATTTTTTAAGGCCGGCTTCGACCGAACCGCCCTGGACCATATATTCTTTCAGAATGCGTGAACCGACTTTAATATTTGCCACTGGATTCAAGGCCGCTGAGATGCCGCCAAGTTTCTGGAATTTGGCATGATGAATTTTTGACATCACCTGCATCAGGCCTTGCGCGCCAACCGGGCTTTCTGAGAGCGGATTGAAACGCGATTCAATCGCAATCACGGAAAGAATCAGCAATGGGTCCAGCTTAAGATCGTGCGCTACCTGATATGAAGTCAGTACCAACTTATGAATGGCGTCACCCGCAACCCGGTAACGCTTGGAAAGCCAGTAGGTAACCCATTTTTGCTCTGTCGAAGTGGTGCCGCTAACTTGCTGCGGCTTGCTGACTTTGGCTGTTTTTTGTTGGGCAGTACTAATCTGCGTGGCAGAATCTGCTGCAGCGGTATTAATGATGACCGCAGCTTTACCCTCAGGTTCAGCATTAACATCAATAGCGGCATATTTTTCAGAAAACGGGGAAATCTTTCTGATATGGTCGGCCATTTCCGGTTTGACGAATATCAAGCTGAGCAAGCCAATCGCGAACATGCCTAAAATTAATAAGGTGTGGTGTGCGGTAACGACATAATTTTTAGCCGCTTCGCGGGCAAAATCTGCCCATAAGGCAGATTGGCCTGCCGTTTTTTGGGCGTAACTGTAAATTGCCCTGGTAAACTGGTTAAACATGCACTCTCCTGAGCTGTCACGTCGCGCACAGAATCTCGTTAAAAGCGCATCAGCTGCACAAAATAGCGAGAGTCTTGTTGTGTATCGTGAATCAGAAACATCGCATGTCGTTGCATGATGCACACGACATACGCCGGAGTTGTTTGCTGTAGCTGGCTGCGCTGTATTTCAACAGGCAGTGGCAAACAACTATTTGTCGGGAATAAGGCAGAAGCCTTTTGAAATCATTTTTTAATATGTCAAATGGGGTCCCGACCCCCGCATAACTAAAATAATTTTTTTAAGAAAGTTTTTTATGCTAGTAAATAAAGCTTTCTCATCAAGTTGGCGCATTGTAAAAGCGTGAATATATCAAGTCAATACTTGAAAACATAATTTCTATTACTTTTAAGTCTTAAAATTATGCTGCTATGCAGCATAAGCCAATTAAATCAACTACTTGGCAGTACTTTCTCAGACAATGAGATCACTTTTGAAAACACTGTAAAAAAATGAAATATTCAGATTTGCGGGATTTTATTTCTAAATTGCAACAAATTGACGAGTTAAAGCGTATTTCGACGCCAATTTCGCCGTATTTGGAGATGACTGAGGTGTGTGATCGCACTTTGCGGGCCGGTGGGCCGGCACTTTTATTCGAACATCCTGTCGGGCACAGTATGCCGGTGCTGGGGAATCTGTTCGGTACGCCACGCCGTGTTGCGCTGGGTATGGGAGCCGATGATGTCAGCCAGTTGCGCAAAATAGGCCACGTATTGGCAAGCTTGAAAGAGCCGGAACCGCCCAAGGGCTTCAAGGATATTCTGGGCCTGGGTTCGCTGGTCAAGGCGGTCTGGGACATGTCGCCAAAGGAGTTGCGCGGCGCGCCTTGCCACGACATCGTGTGGGAGGGCAATGATGTCGATTTGGCCCGGTTGCCGATTCAGTATTGCTGGCCGGGCGATGTGGCGCCCCTGATTACCTGGGGTCTGGTGATTACCAAAGGACCAAACAAGAAGCGCCAGAATCTCGGCATTTACCGCCAGCAGGTGATCAGCCGCAACAAGGTAATCATGCGCTGGCTCGCGCATCGCGGCGGCGCACTGGATTTTCGCGAGCATGCGATTGTTAGCAAGGGCCAGCCGTATCCGATTGCAGTGGCGCTCGGCGCCGACCCGGCTACCATACTGGGCGCTGTCACACCGGTGCCGGATAGTTTGTCGGAATACCAGTTCGCCGGTTTGTTGCGCGGTAGCCGCACCGAGCTGGTGAAAGCCATCGGCAGCGAATTGCGGGTGCCGGCCAGGGCTGAGATCGTTCTGGAAGGGCATATTTATCCGGATGCGTCGCATCCAAGCGGTTATGAACACGCGCTGGAAGGGCCGTTTGGCGATCATACCGGTTATTACAACGAACAGGATTCGTTTCCGGTGTTTACGATTGACCGTATCACGATGCGGCGCGATCCGATTTACCACTCGACCTATACCGGCAAGCCGCCGGACGAACCGGCAGTGCTGGGGGTGGCGTTGAACGAAGTGTTTATTCCGCTGCTGCAAAAGCAGTTTGGCGAAATCATCGATTTTTATTTGCCGCCCGAAGGCTGCAGCTATCGGATGGCGATAGTGCAAATCAAGAAAGCTTATGCCGGTCATGCCAAGCGCGTGATGTTCGGGGTCTGGAGCTTCCTGCGTCAGTTCATGTATACCAAGTTCATCGTGGTAGTGGACGAGGATGTGAATATCCGCGACTGGAAAGAGGTGATCTGGGCTATTACTACGCGGGTTGATCCTTTGCGCGACACCACGCTGGTCGATAATACGCCGATCGATTATCTGGATTTCGCGTCGCCAGTCAGCGGTTTGGGTTCCAAAATGGGAATCGACGCCACCAATAAATGGCCCGGTGAGACTAACCGCGAGTGGGGTACTCCGATCCAAATGACGCCGGATGTCAAGTCACATATTGATGCCATCTGGCAGGAGTTAGGCATTTAAAACGCATCTGAAAACGCCATGCTGCAAGTGCGCATAAGTCGGTTATAATCATTCCCGGCGGGCCCCTGCGCATTGTGGCATGGCTAACCTGGTCAGGTCGGGAACGAAGCAGCCACGGCCATTACCTGCAAGTGCCGCAGATCAGGCTCGCCTTTGTTTTTCTTCAAATCTCCCCCGTTTTTTCAATATCCTCAATATCCTCAATATCTTCAGTATTTTCAATCAGTTTTACGCTGGTATAGCGCATTAATGACACGCTTTCAATCTAGCCACTGCTGTAGATTTCCATGCCTTCCAGCGCGCGCTTGCAAATGCGGAACTTGGCGGTAGACATTCACAATGTGTTTGCCTGGGTTTGGGTATAGTTGACGGCATACATTCCGATACATTCCATCGGTTGACCGTAAATACTTTAAGTAAGTACTATCACAGTTGCCTCATAACACATCATTTCGACTATTCCCTATGCGCTTGACTTCCAAGTATGTCCTGATTACTGCCGCTATCATCGTGCTGGGCGCGGGAGTCGCCTATTACGTCATAGTTTTCAATAAAAAACCAGTAGCGTCTAACGTGCGAGATATGGCGCAGAACGTGAAGACTGTGGTGGCCGAACAGAAATCGATCCCTATCACGATCAATCTCAATGGCAATGTCGTAGCCATCAATACAGTCGATGTGCGGCCGCAAATTCAGAATGTGGTGCGCGCGATTCATGTGCGTGAAGGGCAGGAAGTGCGCACCGGCCAGTTGTTGTTTACCCTTGATGGGCGTGGTGATGCGTCCGCTGTTGCCGTGGCGCAGGCGCAACTGGCAAAAGACCGTGCCGATCTGGCCGACGCAGAAAGCGCGCTCAAGCGTAACCTGGATTTGCTGGCGAAAAATTTCGTCTCGCAGGCAGTGGTCGATACCGCACGCAGCCGGGTTGATGCGGCGCGCAGCGTGATACGCGCCGATCAGGCCAGCATTGAAGCCAGCAATATCGCACTGGGTTATAACAAGATTACTGCCAGCATTAGCGGCCGGATTGGCGCTATCAATGTGCACGTAGGAAGCTTGGCACAGCCGAGTGCCGTGCCGATGCTGACCATCGCACAACTTGATCCGATTGCGGTCAGTTTTTCGGTCCCGGAGCGTGAGTTAGCCAATATTATCGCAACGTATCCCAAGCTCGATGCACCGGTGCTGGTGCGATTGCCAAACGCGCAAACCATCGAAGGCAAGTTGTCTTTTGTCGATAATGCCGCAGATGCAGCTACCGGCACGATACTGATGAAGGCGCAGTTCGCCAATCCGCAAAAGCGTCTCTGGCCGGGTGCATTCGTGAATGTCAGCCTGATTTCGCGCACCTTGCCGGCGGCGGTGGTGGTGCCGGCGCAGGCAGTCATTACCGGACCTGCTGAACAGTTCGTGTATGTGGTGCAGCCTGACAATACCGTGCAAGCGCGTACGGTCGGCATTGTGACTATCGAAAATGGACAGGCTGCTGTATCCGGCTTGGAAGCCGGCCAGCGCGTGGTGCAAGAAGGCGCACAAAACTTGCGTCCCGGTGTGGCAGTCAAGGAAGTTCAGCCAGCAAGCCCAGCCGCTACGGACCCTGCCAAGCCGCAACATAAGCCACAACAGAAAAATTCATCGTGAATATTTCAGAGTTATGTATTCGCAGGCCGATCATGACAGTTTTGCTGTCGGTGGCTCTGGTCGTGGTCGGCTTGTTCGCCTACAACAAATTGCCGATTGCCGCATTACCCAGTTACAACACGCCGATCATCAATGTCAGCGCTTCCTTATCGGGAGCCAGCCCCGAGATCATGGCGTCGTCGGTTGCGACGCCGCTGGAGAAACAATTTTCCACCATCGCCGGTTTAGCGACTATCAGTTCCAGTAACACCCTGGGCAGCACTTCGATCACGCTGGAATTTACGCCAGATCGGGACATTGATGCCGCTGCCGTCGATGTGCAGGCAGCCTTGTTGCGTGCGCAGCGCAGCTTGCCGGCGGAAATGACGTCTTTGCCTTCGTATCGCAAGGTCAATCCTGCTGATTCCGCTGTGCTGCTGCTATCGCTGACATCGCCGTCGATTTCACTGGCGGACCTGAATGATTATGCGGAAAACTTGATTTCTCCGTCGCTGTCGACCATCAACGGTGTGGCGCAGGTGTCGGTTTTTGGCCAGCGGCGTTACGCGGTGCGGGTGCAGGTCAAATCGGATCAATTGGCGGCGCGCAATATAACGATGGATGAACTCGCTACCGTCTTGCGTGCGGCCAATGCGAATAGTCCGGTGGGCGTGCTGGACGGCGCACGCCAAAGCCTGACCTTGCAAGCGAATGCGCAGTTGCGCAATGCAGCAGCATTTGCCGACCTGGTCATCAGTAGCAAGGATGGCGCGACGGTAAGGCTCAAGGACGTTGCCAATGTCATCGACAGTGTTGAGTCGACCAAAAACGGCAGCTGGTCGAATGGACAGCCGGCCATCGTGCTTGGGATATATCGTCAGCCGAATGCGAATACTGTGGCGGTGGTGGATGCGGTGAAAGCGACCTTGCCGCAATTCCAGTCGCAGATGCCGACGTCGATTGATGTGCAAATTATGAACGACCGTGCGACCTCGGTCAGAGAAGCGATTCACGACGTGAAATTCACTTTATTGCTGACCATTTTCCTGGTCGTGATGGTAATTTTCCTGTTCCTCAAGCGCTTGTCTGCCACCATGATTCCGGTGCTGGCGCTGCCGATTTCGCTGATCGGCTGTTTCGGCCTGATGTACTGGCTCGGCTACAGCCTGAACAATATTTCGCTGCTGGGCATCACCATCGCCGTCGGCCTGGTGGTCGATGATGCAATCGTGATGCTGGAAAATATCGTGCGTTACGTCGAGCAGGGCATGGAGCCGCTGCCGGCAGCCCTGAAAGGCTCGCGCGAGATGGTGTTTACGATTATCTCGATCTCGCTGTCGCTGGTGGCGGTATTCATTCCGATTTTTTTCATGCCGGGCGTGATCGGTCAGATGTTCCATGAATTTGCGGTGGTTGTGTCGCTGGCGGTGCTGGTGTCGGCCGTGGTTTCGCTGACGCTGGTGCCGATGCTGTGCAGCCGTTTCCTGCGCCGCGACTCGCATGAAAACGATCATTGGCTCAGTCGCAACTTTGAAAAAGGCTTTCAGGCAGTGGTCCGGGGCTATACGCGCGGGCTGGATTGGTGCCTGATCCATAGCAAGACGGTATTGCTGGTGGCGCTGTCCACCTTTGTCTTGACTGCGGTGTTGTTCATCGAGATCCCGAAAGGTTTTTTTCCGAGCGAAGACATCGGCCAGATCAGCGCTTCGATCGAGGGGCCGCAGGATATCGCTTATCCGGCGATGGCAGCGCTAGTTCAGCAGGCGGCGGCGATCGTAAGGAACGATCCGAACGTGCAGAGCGTCACGGCCCGTACCAGGGGCGGCAACAGCGGCGCCATGTTCATCGAACTCAAACCAAAGTCGCAACGTCAGAATATGGATGTGGTACTGGAGCAACTGCGGCGCAAGTCCAACAGTATTCCCGGGCTGTCGGTGTATTTGAGCCCGGTGCAGAATCTGCGGCTGGGCGGCAGATCCAGCAAAAGCCGCTATCAATACGTGCTGCAAAGCGTGCGCGCCGACGAACTCAACGATTGGGCGGAGCAGTTGCAAACCAAAATGCGGGGTGATCCAATTTTCCGCGATGTCACCAGTGATTCACAGTTGAAAGGTTTGCAGGCGCAGCTCGATATCGACCGCGACCGTGCCAACACCGCCGGAGTGCAAGTTGATGATATCCGCACCGCGCTTTACAGTGCCTATGGTGATCGCCAGGTTTCGACCATTTTTACCAGTAGCAACAGCTACCAGGTGATCTTGCAGGATGCCGATAGTGGCACTCAGGACGAAACGGATTTACGTAAAATCCACGTGCGCAGCAAAAATGGCACTCTGGTGCCATTAATGAGCATCGCCAGCGTGCGCCGCACAGTCGGACCGGTGGAGGTAAATCATCAGGGGCAATTGCAGGCCATCACAATTTCGTTTAATCTGGCGGCCGATGTGCCCTTGGGCGACGCCAGCAGGAAAATCGATCAGTTCAAGTCTGCGTTAAGCATGCCGGCCAGCGTAATCACTTCCTATGCTGGCGACGCCGCCGCATTCCAGTCATCGCAGGGAAGTCAAGTCGCACTATTGCTGCTGGCGGTGATTGTGATTTACATCCTGCTCGGCGTGCTGTACGAGAGTTATATCCATCCGCTGACGATTCTGGCCGGTTTGCCTTCGGCTGCGATTGGCGCTTTGCTCACCCTGCGGATATTCGGCTTCGAGCTGACCTTGATTGCCACCATCGGCATCCTGATGCTGATCGGCATCGTCAAGAAAAACGCCATCATGATGATCGATTTCGCGCTGGCAGCGCAGCGCGAGCAGCGCATGACGCCATTTGATGCGATCCGCACCGCCTGCCTGCTGCGTTTCCGGCCGATCATGATGACCACGCTGGCGGCTCTGATGGGCGCATTGCCGATTGCGTTCGGGCTGGGCGCGGGGGCAGAATTGCGTCAGCCGCTGGGCTTGGCAATTGTCGGCGGCTTGATCTTTTCGCAGGCGATTACGCTCTTCATCACACCGGTAATCTACCTGTTCCTCGACCGCTTCAGCGGTAACGGTCCGCTGCAGATCGCGTCGGAGCTTATGCCGGATGACGCTAGGCGCACCGTTTGAGCGCTTGAGGTGTGCAGGCCTCTGTGCCTGCGGCCCGGCGCAGGCACAGAGGCCTGCGCTACTGATTAAAATTTCAGCCTGCCGCGGCGCTTGAATTGTTTGCTGCTGCATAGGTTAAAATCACGCCATGTCATATCAAGTCCTCGCCCGCAAATACCGCCCCAAAAACTTCGAAACCCTCGTCGGGCAAGAACACGTAGTGCGCGCATTGACGCATGCGCTGGAACAAAAGCGCTTGCATCACGCGTATCTGTTTACCGGCACCCGCGGCGTCGGCAAAACCACGCTGTCGCGAATTCTGGCCAAGTCGCTTAATTGCATCGGTGCCGATGGCAATGGCGATATCACCGCCCAGCCCTGCGGCGTGTGCGAAGCCTGCACCGCCATCGACGCCGGGCGCTTCATCGATTACATCGAGATGGACGCCGCCTCCAATCGCGGCGTTGACGAAATGGCGCAGTTGCTGGAGCAGGCGGTGTACGCGCCGTCCAATGCGCGCTTCAAAGTCTACATGATCGATGAAGTCCACATGCTCACCAATACCGCCTTCAACTCGATGCTGAAGACGCTGGAAGAGCCGCCCGATCACGTCAAGTTCATCCTCGCTACCACCGATCCGCAGAAAATTCCGGTCACGGTATTGTCGCGCTGCCTGCAATTCAACCTCAAGCAAATGCCGCCGGGCAGCATCGTCAGTCATCTGGAAAATATTCTGAGGCAAGAAGACATCGAATTCGAGCTGCCGGCCTTGCGTCTGCTGGCGCAGGGCGCGCAAGGCTCGATGCGCGACGGCCTGTCGCTGACCGATCAGGCGATCGCCTACGCTGCCGGCAAAATTACGCTGGAAGCAGTGCAGGGCATGCTGGGCGCACTCGATCAATCGTTCCTGATTCGCTTGCTCGATGCGTTGGCAGCCGAAGATGGTGCCGGACTGCTGGCAGTCGCCGATGAAATGGCTGCGCGCAGCCTGTCGTATAACGCCGCACTGCAAGATTTGGGTACTTTGTTGCATCGCGTTGCGCTGGCGCAAACCGTGCCGCAAGCGTTGCCGCAGGATTTGCCGGAGCGCGAAGATGTACTGCGTTTGGCAGCCCTGTTCGATGCCGAGGAAATTCAACTTTTTTACCAGATTGCTGTGCATGGCCGCAATGAACTGGGGCTGGCGCCGGATGAATACGCTGGATTTTCGATGACGCTGTTGCGCATGCTAGCGTTTCGCCCCAGCATTGGCGGCGCGCAGGCGACAGCAGAAACATCAGCAACACCGGCGGTTGCGCGACAACCGGCGCCCCGAACGGCAACAGGCATAAATATCCCGGCAGCAGCGAGTCCAGCCGCCCGTTCTGCTGCGGCACAGGCTCCAGTAAAAACCGGCATTAATCCAGCAATGGCAGCCTTGAATGCAGCACGCGCAGGCAGCAAATCCACATCAGCCGCAACCCGATCCAGGCCCAGCGCGCCTGCCAGTAATAGCAACAGCAATAGCAACAATGCGCCACCACCGTGGGACGAGGACGAAGCATGGTCCGCAGCATCGCCATCTCCACCTTCGACATCATCCGCATCCGGCTTTCCTGACGCGGCGGCTCAAAAAAAAACTGAATCGTTCGCGCAACTAGTATCTCCCGCCGTTGCCGTAAGAACATTTATACCGCAACCGACTGTGAAGCATCTACCAGAACCTGCGCCGGCACCGATGCTGGAATTCCATCCATTGCCAAGTTTGGGCTGGGACGGTAATTGGCCACAGTTGGCAGCGGCTTTGCCGATTCGCGGCGTGGTGCAGCAACTGGCCTTGCAAAGCGAATTGGGTAAGGCGGCAAGCGATGGCGACGGTGCTGTGTTGCATTTTCGGGTGCCAATGGCAACCCTGCTGTCTTCCGGTAGTGTCGATAAACTGACCACCACCTTGAATGCTCATTTCGGTCAGCCGTTGCGTATTACAACTGAAATCGGCGCGGTGGTGCATACCGCCAGCGCCCAAGCCAAAGCTGCACAAGCGCAACGCCAGCGCGAAGCGGAAGTAACAATTCAGAACGATCCTTTCGTGCAAACTTTAATGCGCGAATTCGGTGCGACGATTGTGCCGGGCTCAATCAAACCCCTTTTATTAAAAACGCAAGGAGAATAAGCATGATGAAGAACCAATTGGCAGGCTTGATGAAACAAGCGCAGGCGATGCAAGACAACATGAAAAAAGCACAGGACCAACTGGCTTCGATCGAAGTCGAAGGCCAATCTGGCGCCGGACTGGTGAAAGTAGTGATGACCTGCAAGTTTGACGTCAAACGCGTCACCATCGACCCATCGCTGCTGGCTGACGACAAAGACATGCTGGAAGATTTGGTGGCAGCTGCGTTCAACGATGCGGCGCGCAAGGCCGAATCCACATCAGCCGAAAAAATGAGCGGACTGACCGCCGGCATGCAGATGCCTCCCGGCTTCCAATTGCCGTTCTGATGCAGCAATTATTCTTGCAGTTGTGGTCGCCATCATTGTTTAAGACGCGGACTCTGTGAAAGCACTTTCCAGCCTGAGTTTGCTGACCGAAGCGCTGCGCCGTTTGCCCGGCATCGGGCCAAAATCGGCGCAGCGCATGGCTTATCACTTATTGCAGCATGACCGCGACGGTGCAGCAATGTTGGCCCGGGCGCTGTTTCAGGCGGTAGAAAGCATCCATCACTGCAGTTTGTGCAATACCTTTACCGAATGCCCGGTGTGCGAAATGTGCCTGGATGAAGCGCGCGACAAGACGCTGCTGTGCGTGGTCGAGACACCTGCCGATCAGTTAATGATCGAACAGACGCTGACTTTCAAAGGGCGTTATTTCGTGTTGATGGGGCGGTTGTCGCCGCTGGACGGCATCGGCCCGAAAGACATTCACCTGGAAAAACTGTTGACCCGCGCCACGGATGGCAATGTGACCGAAATCGTGCTGGCCACTAACTTCACCAACGAGGGCGAAGCCACC
Organism: Burkholderiaceae bacterium; assembly: GCA_041736255.1. Lineage (GTDB taxonomy): Bacteria > Pseudomonadota > Gammaproteobacteria > Burkholderiales > Burkholderiaceae_D > AVCC01. Next base: position 24,277 of record JBGSTZ010000088.1, on the reverse strand, counting down.
GCGCACTACATCAGCGAAATGCTGAAAGCGCGCGGCCTGAAAGTCAGCCGTCTGGCGCGCGGCGTGCCGGTCGGCGGCGAACTCGAATACGTCGACGCCGGCACCATCGCCCGCGCCATGCTGGACCGCCGCGCTACCTGAGTCACTGTGGCGTGTGGGTGAAAAATCTAGCGCAAGGCTTCAATCATCTGTTCCAGCTTGACCGAATCGGCACAGAACTGGCGGATGCCTTCGGCCAATTTTTCGGTCGCCATCGCATCGTCGTTGAGCATGCTGCGGAAGGTATTTTGATCCAGCGCCAGTTTTTCGATTTTGGCGCTTTTGGCATCTTCCGGATTCAATACGCGGCTGATTGGGGCCTCGCTGTCAGTCAGTTTTTGCAGCAATTCGGGGCTGATGGTGAGCAAATCGCAACCAGCCAGCGCAAGAATCTGTCCGGTATTGCGAAAGCTCGCACCCATGATTTCGGTGGCGTGGCCGAACTTGCGGTAATAGGTATATATGCGCTTGACCGATTGCACGCCGGGGTCATTCTCGCCGCTATATTCCTGTCCGGTCGATTTTTTGTACCAGTCATAAATGCGGCCGACGAAAGGCGAGATCAGTTGCGCGCCGGCGTCGGCGCAGGCAACAGCTTGCGGCAATGCGAACAGCAGCGTCATGTTGCAGCGGATGCCGTCCTGCTCCAGCACTTCGGCGGCGCGGATGCCTTCCCAGGTCGACGCGATCTTGATCAGGATGCGTTCGCGCCCGATCCCGGCCGCTTCGTACAGCGCAATCAGCGCACGTCCTTTTGCTATCGAGCCGGCGGTGTCGAACGACAAGCGGGCATCGGTTTCGGTGGAAACGCGACCAGGAATGATCTTCAAAATCTCCAGCCCGAACGCAACTAGCAAACGGTCGATGATGTCGGCAGTCGATTCGCTGCGATGTTGCTGCACTGCCTGTTCCAGCAGATGCCGGTATTCTTCCTTTTGCACCGCTTTCAGGATCAGCGACGGATTGGTGGTGGCGTCGCGCGGCGTGAATGCCTTGATGCTCTGAAAATCGCCAGTATCGGCGACCACGGTGGTGTATTGCTTGAGTTGTTCCAGTTGATTCATGGTGAATGCGCCCGAGTGAGGTTGTGCGATAAGTCGATCGGCTTATTGTAGCTGTATCGTTGCGCCGCACGGTGGTGCGATCCGCTAAAATACGTGCATTCCAACTGAAAGAAACTGATATGGCAACCCCGATGACGCAAGATGAACTGAAGCAGGCAGTGGCGCGGGCCGCAATTGAATACGTGGTCGAAGGTGAAATCGTCGGAGTCGGCACTGGCTCCACCGCCAATTTCTTCATCGACGAGCTGGCAAAAATCAAGGATAAAATCAAGGGCGCGGTGGCGTCTTCTGAAGCCACCGCCGAGCGTCTGCGCGCGCACGGCATCGCCGTGCTGGACCTGAATCAAGTTGCATCAATGCCGGTATATATCGACGGCGCCGACGAAATCACGCCGTTCGGCGCCATGATCAAGGGCGGCGGCGCAGCGCTGACGCGCGAGAAAATTGTCGCTTCGGTGGCCGACAAGTTCATCTGCATCGCTGACGGCTCCAAGCTGGTCGATGTGCTGGGAAATTTCCCGCTGCCGGTCGAAGTGATCCCGATGGCGCAAGCGGTGGTGGCGCGCAAGCTGGCCACGCTTGGCGGCGAGCCGCGCCTGCGGCTGAAAGATGGCGTGCCGCTGGTTACCGATAATGGCAACGTGATCATCGACATGGTCGGTATGCAGATACTGAACCCGGTCGAGCTGGAAGCCATCATCAATAACATCGTCGGCGTGGTAACGGTCGGCCTGTTCGCCAGACAAGGCGCAAATGTGTGCTTGTTGGGTAGCCCAGAAGGCGTCAAGAAATTAATTTTTTGATGGAGTATAGGTAAGACATAAAAAGCCTGGTCCACGAAGGACACGAAAAGCACGAAGAATGCACACACTTTCTTTTCAACTACGGCGGAGAGTTTTTTCGTGTCTTTCGTGGACTGATTTTTTGTTTGCAACATCAAACTTTAGTTATTTCATTGGGGCCAAGAACCCGCCCATCTTTTTTATCAGGATGCAACACCGTGCCACTAGACCCAACCGCAATAAGCTGGACCAATTCCCGCAATATCCCTTTGGCAGAGGGGAAAATATTACTTTTTCTTATTCGCGTGGTAGACGATACCGGGACGCAATACAGCTATCTCGGGCAAACCAAGCAAGGCGCAAAGGGATTGCAGGAATACGTCAAAGACGTCAAGAAAATTTTTGAAGTAAAGCCGCGTAAAGCCACGTTTGGCAAAGGCAAATATCGGGCGGTGCATCTGGCTCTGGCCAAGGCGTGCGAGCATGGCTGGCCAGTCGAGTTTTACCCGCTGGAAAATGTCGGTTTCGCACTGCTGGAAAAAATGGAGCAGAAACGCAAGGCCGAATTTCATTGCAATCTGAATGCTGGCCGCAACTGGGAAGTCGCGGATTACAGCAGTTTGTCGATTGCAGATTTGTTGGCGTAAGCAGAGCGATCTGTCAACAAACTCCCGCGCATAAAAACAGCAGCCCAACATTGTGCGAACAATGTTGGGCTGCGATGTTGGGCTGATAAGGCGTTAGCTCAACTTACCAAAGCTGTTTTATTCTGTCGGTGGCGTATATCCCGTTGCCGCATCGGCACCTTCGCCAAAGAAATATTTTTCCATCTGCGTGGCCAAATATTTGCGGGCCCGCAGATCGGCCAGGTTCAGGCGGTTTTCGTTGACGAGCATAGTTTGGTGCTTGAGCCAGGCGGCCCAGGATTCCTTCGATACGTTTTCGTAAATTTTTTTGCCGAGTTCGCCCGGATACGGTGGGAAATCCAGTCCTTCAGCTTCCTTGTTCAATTTAATGCAGTGAATCATGCGTGTCATTGTGTTCTCCTTGGGGGTCGTTCTTTAAAGATTTTTAATCAAAACCAGCGATTTGCGCTGCCAGTTATACATGTGCTGCCGGTCTTTTGGCAGGGCGTCGACGGTGGCCCGGATAAAGCCGCGTTTCAGGAACCAGTGCGCGGTGCGCGTGGTGAGTACAAACATTTTGGTGAAGCCGGCAAGGCGTGCGCGTTTTTCCATATGCTTAAGCAGTCGCTCGCCGTCGCCCTGTGCCTGCACATCCGGGTTTACCGTTAAGCACGCCATTTCCGCCATTTTTTCGGAAACGAACGGATACAGCGCTGCGCAGCCGAAAATCACGCCATCGTGCTCGATGACCGAGAAATTATCGATTTCGCGTTCGAGCAATTCGCGCCCGCGTTTGACCAAGGTGCCATCGGCTTCCAGCGGCTCGATCAGTTTCAGGATGCCGCCGACATCTTCGATGGTCGCTTCGCGCAAGCTTTCCAGGTTTTCGTAACTGATCATTGTGCCCACGCCGTCATGGGTAAATAATTCCAGCAGGGCCGAGCCGTCCATCTGGAACGGCACAATATGGATACGCGGAATGCCGCTTCGGGAGGCTTTGACGCAGTTCTTTAAATAAAACGCGGTATCTTCATGCAGATATCCTGCGTTAAGCACCGCATCGGCCTGGGCCGAGGACAGTTCCCGTATTTCGATCCCGGCGCCGTCCAGCATCATCGGTGTTTCGGTAATGAAGATCAGTTTTTCGGCCCGCAGCGCAGTGGCGGCGGCAACCGCGACATCTTCCATGGTCAGATTAAACGCTTCACCCGTGGGCGAAAAACCCAGCGGTGACAACAGCACCAGACTGCCGGCATGGAGAATCTGATCAATGGTTTCGTGCGCAATTTTGCGGGTTTGCCCGGTCAGTTGCAGGTCTATGCCATCGACGATGCCGAGCGGGCGTGCCGTGACGAAATTGCCGGAAATGATGGTGATCGCCGCATGCGCCATCGGCGTATTCGGCAAACCCTGGCTAAACGCGGCTTCGATGTCGAGCCGCAATTCGCCCGCGGCTTCTTTCGCGCATTCCAGCGCAGCGATGTCGGTGATGCGGATGCCATTGTGAAAAAATCCCTCGACATTGCGCAGCGCCAGCTGTTCTGCCACTTGCGGGCGCGAGCCATGCACGATCACGATCCTGATGCCGAGCGCATGCAATAGCGACAAATCCTGCGCCAGCACCGGCAGCGCGCCCGCCGTGACCAGCTCGCCGGGGAAGGCGATTACAAAGGTCTTGCCGCGAAATGCGTGGATGTAGGGAGCGACAGAACGTAGCCACTGGACGAATTGAAGTGAATTTTCCATGGGCGCATTATAATTCGGCATGCTCTATTTCGTGCCTGTGTCTCTTAAAATCAATGTTAAATCCTCGTCGTTCGCAACCAAAGCAATCAAAGCCTGCCGTAATCCCCTTTCGCAATCCGCTGCCACCGATTACGTTCCCAGAAGAATTGCCCGTGTCCGGCATGCGTGCCGATATTGCAGCGGCATTGCAGGCACATCAGGTCATCATCGTTTGTGGCGAAACCGGCTCCGGCAAGACCACGCAATTACCGAAAATCTGCCTGGAACTGGGCCGAGGTCAACTGGGTTTAATCGGCCACACCCAGCCGCGCCGGATTGCAGCGTCTTCCACTGCCAAGCGCATCGCGCAGGAAATCGGCTCACCCTTGGGCGAACACGTCGGCTACAAGGTGCGATTTTCAGACACGCTGACCAAAGGCGCATACGTCAAGTTGATGACGGACGGCATCTTGCTGGCCGAAACGCAGACCGATCCGCTGCTGAAACAATACGACACCATCATCATCGACGAGGCGCACGAACGCAGCCTGAACATCGATTTTCTGCTGGGTTATTTGAAGCAATTGTTGCCGCGGCGGCCGGATTTAAAAGTGATCATCACTTCCGCCACCATCGACGCCAATCGTTTTGCGCGCCATTTCGGGACTGAAGAAAAACCTGCGCCTGTGATCGAAGTTTCGGGCCGCTTGTATCCGGTTGAGCTGCGTTATCGCCCGGTGCAAGCCGACGCCAAGGATAAAGATCGCGATCTGATGGTAGCGATTACCGATGCAGTCGATGAACTGTGCCGTATCGGTTCTGGCGACGTGTTGGTGTTCTTGCCCGGCGAGCGCGAAATCCGCGATACCGCCGAAGCGCTGCGCAAGCACCATCCGCAACATGTGGAAATTTTGCCCTTGTTCGCCCGTCTGTCGGCGCAGGAACAGGAGCGCGTCTTCAAGACGTCGAATGGACGCCGAATCGTATTAGCCACCAACGTGGCCGAAACTTCGCTAACCGTGCCTGGTATTCGCTACGTGGTCGATGCGGGTTTGGCTCGGGTGAAGCGATACAGCTATCGCAATAAAGTCGAGCAATTGCAGATCGAACCGATTGCGCAATCGGCGGCCAACCAGCGCGCCGGGCGTTGCGGCCGGGTTGCCGCCGGCGTGTGCATTCGTCTGTATGAAGAGCAGGATTATTTACTGCGGCCGAAGTTCACCGAGCCGGAAATCTTGCGCTCGTCGCTGGCAGCGGTCATTTTGCGCATGAAATCCTTGCATTTGGCCGATGTCGAAACCTTTCCCTTTATCGAGCCGCCGCCGGGGCGGGCGATTGCCGACGGTTATCAATTGCTGCAAGAGTTGGGTGCAGTTGATGACACCAACGCCCTGACGCCGTTAGGTAATAAGCTGGCAAAATTGCCGCTTGATCCGCGTGTCGGGCGCATGATTTTGGCTGCGCTGGAAAATGTCTGCCTGTCCGAAGTGTTGATTATCGCCTCGGCCCTGTCGGTGCAAGACCCGCGCGATCGGCCGATGGAAGCGCAAGCTGCAGCGGATGCTGCACACAAGAAATTTGCAGACGAGAAATCGGAATTCCAGAGTTATCTGAAAATCTGGAAATGGTTCGAAGACGCGATTGAACACAAGAAAACCAACCGCCAGTTGCAAGATAATTGCCGCGCTAACTTTCTATCGCAAATGCGGCTACGCGAATGGCGCGATGTTCACACGCAATTGCTGACCATCGTGCGCGAGCAGGGTTGGCGACTCAATGAAGCGCCGGCCACTTATGAGAATTTGCACAGTGCGTTGCTGACCGGCTTACTCGGCAATGTCGGTTTCAAGGCGGAAGACGAACCGCACTTCCTCGGTGCGCGTGGCATCAAGTTTTTCATCTGGCCCGGTTCCAGCCTGCTCAAAAAACCGGGGCGCTGGGTGATGGCGGCCGAGCTGGTCGATACCACGCGGCTGTATGCGCGCTGCATCGCCCAGCTCCAGCCCGAATGGCTGGAGCGTGTCGGCAGCCATCTGCTGAAGAAATCCTGGGGCGAGCCGCGCTGGGAAAAGCGCAGTGCGCAAGTCTCGGCGTCCGAGCGCGCCACTTTGTACGGGCTGGTGGTCTACAGCCAGCGCCGCATCAATTACGCGCTGATCAATCCGGTGGAAGCGCGCGAAATCTTCATCCGTGATGCTTTGGTCGGCGGCGAATTCGACACCCGTGCGCCGTTTTTCGCTTTCAATCACAAGCTGGTGCGAGAAATTGAGAATTTGGAACACAAGTCGCGCCGGGTCGATGTGTTAGTCGATGAAGCGCTGATCGCCGCCTTCTACGACCAGATCATTCCGGCGGATGTGTGCAACGGCATCAGTTTCGAAAAGTGGCACAAGGAGGCCACCGCCCAGAACCCAAAGCTGTTGTATCTGAATAAAGATGACCTGATGCGGCACGAGGCGGCCGGCATCACCACCGACTTGTTCCCGAAAAAGATGACGGTGGCCGGCGTCGACATGCTGCTGACCTATCATTTCGAGCCCGGCACCCCGCGCGACGGCGTCACTCTGGCCGTGCCGCTGTATGCGCTGAATCAAGTCAGTGCCGACCGCTGCGAATGGCTAGTGCCCGGCATGCTAAAGGAAAAAGTTCATCTGCTGCTGAAATCCTTGCCGCAAAAATTGCGCCGTCATTGCGTGCCGATACCGAGCTTTGCTGCAGGCTTTTGCGAGCGGGCCGAATTCGGCAAAGGCAATCTGCTTGATGCGCTGATCGCTGACATCCGCGAGCAAGTCGGGCTGGTGCCTTTGACCACTGATTTTAAACAGGAAACCCTGCCGACCCATCACACCATGAATATCAAGGTCATCGACGAGCATGGCAGGCAGCTGGAAATGGGCCGCAATCTGGCCGCCTTGCGCGCCGAATTCGGCGGACAGGCACGGGAAAGTTTTCAGAAGCTGGCAGTGCAAGCGGTGACTGCATCCGGCGATGGCGCAACACACATCAGCAATGTAACTAACATCACTAATAATCGTGGCAATAACCCAGTCGCCGTCGTTGCCACACCAGCCGGCAAAGCCAGCAATGCGCCCCAGCAAGAAATTTTGACCAGTTGGTCGTTCGGCGCACTGCCGGAGCTGTTGGAAGTGCAGCAGGGCAAGCAAACGTTGATCGGCTTTCCGGCGCTGGTGGATCAGAAAACCCATTGCACGCTGGAAGTGTTTGATGACCCTGCCGTGGCGCAGCGCACCCATCGCATTGGTCTGCGTCGCTTGTTCGCTTTGCAGTTGAAAGAACAGGTCAAGTATCTGGAGAAAAATATCCCTGGCATGCAGCAAATGGGCATGCAATTCATGGTGCTCGGCACCCAGGAAGAATTGCGCGACCAGATCATCCATACCGCGCTCGATATCGCCTGCCTGCAGGAACCGTTGCCAACCGATGCGGCCGCATTCGACAAACGCCGGGATGAAGGCAAGTCCCGCTTGGGCTTGCTGGCCAACGAAATCGCACGGCTGATCGGTCAGATATTGACCGAATTTCACGGTTTACCGAAGAAGCTGCAAGGCATCAAAGCCCACGCGGCAGCGGCAGCCGACCTGCAGGTGCAATTGCAAGCGCTGATCGGCAAACGTTTTCTGGCCGACAACGCCTACACGCAACTGGCACATTTTCCACGTTACCTTAAGGCAATTAACGTCCGACTCGACAAATTGCGTGCCGATCCGATCCGCGACGCCAAGCTGATGGCGGAATGGGCTGCGGTTGCGACGCCGTGGCAGCGCGCGCTGAAAGACCGGCGCGACGATCCGAAAATGACTGAATTCCGCTGGCTGTTGGAAGAGTTACGGGTTTCGCTCTATGCGCAGGAACTGCGCACGCCGATGCCGGTATCGGCCAAGCGGCTGCAGAAAGTGTGGGATGCAATGCAGCGTTAAGCTAATCCGCTAAAACTAATTCGATAATTTTCAGTCTAAATTTTTTGTGCAAATGGGTAATGAATGGGTAAAAATAGCGCACAAACTTATCGCCGTTGACAAAATTATGTAGCGGAGGGTTGGGTATGCAGCATCCAATGCCAGAAGATTATGACGAAATCGCCACTTTCATCACCGAAGGAATGCATCGCCTTGCAGCGATATCGATGAATGATTATGGGTTCTATTCGTCAGCCCGGATGGCGCAAGCTTATCTGGAAAGGGCGTTATATATACTCGAATCAAAGCAATCGTTTGACAGGAATGTGATGCAAGAAATCGGCAAGCTGAAAGCAGTAGCAGCGGCGATACTCGATGAGTATGCCCAATTGGAAAAATTCTGCACCAATTGCGAACAATTCAATAATCTGCAAACGAAAGGTCCGGTTGAATGGATTTCCAAATATGTAGTTCGTGTGATATCCAGAGAATATCTTGGAACAGTCAGTCATTATCTTGCGTATAAAATTCGCGATTTTCATTCGAGCGCAAGCTCAGTTCTGATCGCTGTATAGCCGGCGTACAATTTCGCACTATGTTTGCTCTCCATGCAGATGTGAATTAAGGAGTATGTTGATATTTATCAATAAATATTTGCGCTAAAAGTTAGGTATGTATGGGAGTATGTTATTGCATCAAAGCACTGTATAAATACGGTTTGTATGTTAGGTCTTATAAGCCGGTGGATTGGTTGCTATTACCTTTTCTATCTATTCAAAGCGAGGTTTCATCGCTATATTGTCGTCAAACCCAGCGCTTAGGCAAGTTTCTTATTTGATATTTAATCAAGTATCGAATCCCTTGTATATTGTGATAAACCCTCATGACCTAAATTTCATGGGAATTCGTTGCTTGAATAATAATAAAATTTATCGTTTTTATGCAAAATAGTAAAACCAATAAGTCGATTGAAATCAAAATATCCACTGTGGTTGCTGTCTCCGTCATCCTGCATGTTGCTGAGTTGCCCGTGTTGCAAGCGGCACTGCTCGAAATGACCGGCGGTGCGCCGGATTTTTTTGATGATGAATTTGCCGTGATTGACGTCGGCACGCTCGATCTGATTGGTGCGGCGATGGATTGGGCTGCCCTGATCGGCTTACTTAAATCACATCAGCTTAATCCGATGGCGGTACGCAATGCTCCGGCCGAATTGCATGCCAGGATCAAGGCATTTGGCTTGAGTATTGATGAGGTGGCCAAGCCGCGTGAAGAAAGTGCGGTTGCGCCACACACTATAATTTCGCAGGAGGCGTCAGTCGCACCAGCCGTAGTTGCAGTTGCTGCAGCGATGATTATCGATATGCCAGTGCGCGCCGGACAGCGCATTTATGCGCGCGGTGATCTGATCATCACCGCAGCGGTCAATAACGGCGCTGAAGTGATCGCCGATGGCAGCATCCATATCTATGCGCCGTTGCGCGGACGCGCATTGGCGGGTGCTAGCGGCAATGGAGATGCCAGGATTTTCGCCATGGTGATGGAGCCGGAATTGGTGTCGATCGCCGGCATGTATCGTACTTTTGAAGAGGGGTTTCCTCCGGGCATTACTCCGCAGCCTGCCCAAGTTCGTCTGATTGGTGACCGGATCGAAATTGTTTCGCTCAATCCTGCGCCGCGTTCCTGAGCTGAATTTACTCGCATATACTATTTCGCATTCTGAAGGAGTTTTTTTGTGGCAAAAATTATTGTTGTGACATCCGGTAAAGGCGGTGTTGGCAAAACCACCTCCAGCGCGAGTTTTTCTACTGGTCTGGCCCTGCGTGGTCACAAGACCGCCGTGCTGGATTTCGACGTCGGCTTGCGTAATCTGGATCTGATCATGGGTTGCGAGCGGCGTGTGGTGTATGACTTGATTAATGTCATCAAAGCGGAAGCCACGCTGAGTCAGGCACTGATCAAGGATAAACATTGTGACAACCTGTTCATCCTGCCGGCGTCGCAAACGCGTGACAAGGAGGCGCTGTCGGAAGAGGGCGTCGAAAAAGTGCTGCAGGATTTGGTAAAAATGGGTTTTGATTTCATCATCTGCGATTCCCCTGCGGGTATCGAGCACGGTGCATTGATGGCGCTGACTTTTGCTGATGAAGCGATTGTGGTGACCAATCCTGAGGTATCGTCGGTACGCGATTCCGACCGGATTTTAGGCATTATCCAAGCTAAATCGCGCCGCGCATTAAATGGCGAGCAACCGGTCAAAGAACATTTGCTGATCACGCGTTATTCGCCCAAGCGGGTTGAAGCTGGCGAAATGCTGTCGTACTCGGATGTGCAGGAAATCCTGCGCATCCCATTGGTTGGGATTATCCCGGAATCGGAAGCGGTGCTGCATGCATCGAACCAAGGCAATCCGGCGATTCATCTCAAGGGCAGCGACGTCTCAGAAGCCTATGAAGACCTGGTATCGCGTTTTCTGGGCGACGATGTACCGCTACGTTTCACGACCTACGCAAAGCCGGGAATATTCAAACGCATATTCGGAGGCAAGTAACATGGCACTACTCTCATTCTTGTTCAAGGACAAGCCTAAAAGCGCTTCTGCCGCGAAGGAGCGGTTGCAAATCATTATTGCCCGCGAACGCAGCGGCCGCGATGGCTACGACTTTCTGCCTGCGCTACACAAGGAGTTGATCGAAGTCATCTCCAAATATACCCAAGTGAATGCGGAAGACATCATGATTTCGCTCGACCGCAAAGGTGATTTGGAAGTGCTGGATGTAAATGTAGTGCTGCCGGATCAACAAATTAAACGCTAATCCGCCTTCTGATTCGCTCGTCTTTCCTTTGGCAACATAAGCATTTACACACCCGGTAATCCACTGTTTTGTTCCACTCGCGGTTTATAGTCGCCAGCCCAGCGTGTAGATGCTTCTCTTCGGCAAAGAGAGGAAGGAGGATTTGATCAGGCAGCTTGCCCTTGCCCCCGCGCAGCCTCAATAGGCGGCGTGCCTTCCTTGAACAATTGTTGCAACTGTGTGCGCAACTCAGGTGTGTCCTGATGCTGGTGAATAGCCACAGCATGTTGTACCGCAGCTTCCAGCAACTCTTTGTCGCTGTCAGCACACAGCGCTACCGTGCAATGCATATCACTCGGATATTCACGGCAATCAATATATTTGCGTGTCATTTCAATCTCCTCATTCAATACCGAATGGCAAAGCCATTAACCGAAAAACTCCCGGTCGATGACTGGAACTTATCCATCTCGCGGGAGTTTAATTGTTACATTGAAAACGTATTGCAGGATTACAGTTATTCAGCATCCTTTGCAATTATCACTGCTTCATATCTCCAAAGATACGCCGTCACCTACCATACATGTCGTCATTACCTGATTTAAAAGTTTTATTATGCTCTATAGCTTCCGCTCTTACTTCTTCGCGAGTACGGCTCGGAGAAGCGGAATAACGCGATCCAGCTACACCATGAGCGCCTGTCCATTCATTCAGGGTATCGCGGTCGCCACCATGCATCAACAATCCCTCTTTACGGGCTTGCTCCAACTCAGCGCGTACTTCTGCTCGGGATTTGGTAGAGTTAGCGCTTGGTCCTTCAGAAGGTACATCTGCAAAAGTTGAACCAACAGTTGCAAATGCAGATACCGCAACCACAGCGGCAATCAATGATCTGGTTTTCATATTAGCCTCCAACCAGTAAAAAATTATAATTACTCTGACGGCTTCATAATGATGTGCGTGGGCACATTTCACATTAAATAAGCCGCCCCCAAAAACTTGCAATTTTGAAACTGATCAAATTCGTTGCAAGCACTTTTCATGGAGCATCATTCGATCTATCAAAAACATGTGCATTAATGCAATTTAGTACTCTTGTTAAAGGATTTTTAAGCTATTGCATGAAGCAATGTCACTAAAATTTTAGATCAAAAAATTTACAATTCAAGGTTTATTTCGTATTAAATTAGTACTGTATTAAAGCATTATTAAATACCTGGAAACACCGGGGTTTGCTGGGATTTCACAGCGTCAGGTTGCACTAATACCAAGGCTTGCATTCCATTCCTAGTCAGCTTTTTCTGCCCTAATTCAGGCGCGTCAAAATGAAACATGCGCATGGCGAGCCGAGTGAATTCCTGGTGTTCCGGCGGAGTCCTGTTATGCCATTCGGCAAGGTAGGTATAAAAACCAATTTTCGTTTCCTGTTTCTGGGGCGCATCGGGATTCAGGAAGCCTACTGCCTGCCAGTCCTGCGTATGTTCGAGGATAGGCAAGAACAGATTGGCAACCAATTCGTTTTTACCGCGCAAATAAGGATTTTCAAGCAGTAGTGGCCCATTTTCCTGGAACCATTGCGCCAGGGAGGTGCCAAGAGGCAACTGGCGACGCGGGTCATTTTCCACGCGCCCCGTAAACTTCTGTAAAACGGGTGCGTATGCAGCCCATTCGGCACGTGGCGGCGACTGCTGCCAAGTCGCAGCCAGTTGCTTCAGGGTATATAACGAGACAGCCTCGCAGAGTGCTTCCTCGAACCACAGGTGTGACGTAATTTTAGGCGGCGCGTGATTCTCGTAATTGGCCAGTATATGAAACAGCTCGTGAGAAAACTCATAAATGAACTCGTCCCAATATTTTTTGCCCTTGGCTGCCAAATGCACCTGGTATTCGTTTTCTGGTCCCTTTTGAAACAACACGATAGGGCCGCGGTTGGTGGGTGATACGACGACCGGATTAAGTTGGCGTTGCGGAAAATGCCGGAGTAGTTTATCGGCGACCGCATAAAGCAAAGTTTCAATTTCCTCCGGTTTTGCATCGCCCCAATCGCCGTCGGCGACCCGGATCGTGATCTGGTGACTGTTCTCGATGCCTTGGCTATTTCCGGTTTTTTTGTGTTGCGGGTCGGTTTTCAAATCAGCAGCACGCACTCCCTGCGCGATCAAAATCGACAGCATAATCGATGCACCTGCAACAACCCGTTTCATGATTGCCCCCATAGCCAAGAAAACAGAGATACAGAAATTTCAGTCCACGGAACACACGAAAAACACGAAAAAACATCTCTACCGCAGTCGAAAGAATGGTGTTTGCATTCTGGCGTGCTTTTCGTGCTTTTCGTGTCTTTCGTGGACAAATGCTTATGTTCTGCGTAACACCAGTTACCTACACATTAAATGTAGTCCATCATCGACACACTTTCAACCATACAGAAATGTTGCACTTTGATTATCCGTAGGTACTGCCAGCATTCCTGCTGGCAGTGATATAGGTGTAGCAGGTTCGAGCATCTTCAGCGAGTTCAAAAAAACTAATAGTTCGTTGTTGCCAGTCCTTGAATTCAGGTTCATCCGGCCTGGGCGTGAGATCGCGTAGCGCCATGTTCCAGTCTACGAAAACGCGGTGCCTGGCCGGACCTTCAATAACCAGTTGCACTTCGTGGTGGCGAGGGTCGCCCTTGATCTTGTCCAGCAGTGCGAACAAGAGCTCACGTTTGCCTTCCAGCATTTGCATGAAGTAGCCATCCTGATAAAGCAGACAGCCGGTGATTCCCGCCGAACGATTGGCTGCCAGTGACTGTTTTAGCAGGATATCGAGAGCTTGGGATGCCATCGGCTCCAGTGCTTGACTAACGTAGATCAGGAAGTGGAGGGGGGCCACAGCGCTTGGAGAGTCATTTATGGATTCACGCTCTACGGTTTCGATAAATGCTTTTTCCTCCAGTGGGCGGTGAAAATGGTAGCCCTGGATAAAGTCGCAGCCATAGGCGCAGAGTTCGATTTGCTGGGCACTGTTCTCGACCCCTTCCGCTACCAGTTTCAGTCCGAGCGCACGGCCTAGTCCGATTACTGCGCGAATAACGGTGCGGTTCTCGGGGCTCTTGTCGAGGCCGCCAATGAAAGTCCGGTCAATTTTCAGCACATCGACCGGCAGGCGCGTCAACTGTGCCAAGGATGAATATCCCGTCCCGAAATCATCTACTGCCACCCGCAGTCCAAGATAGGTCAAACGACGCAATATACGCAGGCTGATTTCGACATCCGCCATCAGCGAGGTTTCCGTTATTTCCAGCACCAAGCGCTTCGGGTCTGCCCCGGTTGCGCGCAGGATAATGGCAAAATCGTCGGCCAGTGATTCTTCATTCAACTGCCGCGCCGAAACATTCACCGAGACGTAAGGCGCATTTCGACCCCAGCGATGGCGCCAGTCAGCTTCGGCCTGACACCCTTGGCGAAATACCCAGCTGCCGATGGGCACGATGGCACCGGTTATTTCTGCAATCGGGATGAAAACATCCGGAGATACCTCGCCCTCGGGCGGATTCCAGCGCAGCAGCAATTCCGCGCCGACGATATGGCCACTTTCTGCCGCAACGATAGGTTGGAACCGGCATGACAACTCGCCCCGTTCAATGGCCATGCGCAGGCCATTAGTAATGACCATGCGTTGTTTTGCCTGCTCGTGAAGACTTTCGCTGAAAAACTGCCAGCCATCACGGCCCTTTTCTTTCACCGCATACATCGCGGTATCGGCGTAATGCAGCATGTCGTCAGCGCAGTGCGTGCTGCCATTGCCGATAGCAATGCCTACGCTAGCCGTCACAAACAACGGCATGCCTGCGAAATCGAATGGCTGGCGCAGTGCATTATTAATCCTTTCCGCCAAGACCGACATAGCGGCCGGTTGTTCGACTTGATTGCACAGGACGACAAACTCGTCGCCAGCTAGTCGCGCCACGGTGTCGCCTGGTCGCACTTGATCTAGCAACCGGCTTGCCACCGTCTTGAGCAGCCTGTCGCCGGCTTCATGGCCGTGGGTGTCGTTGATCGTCTTGAACCAGTCGATGTCCACGAACAACAATGCCACGCTTGATTTATTGCGTCGCGAACGCTGCAATGCAGTGATGATTTTTTCGCGGATCAACGCGCGATTGGGTAGCAGTGTAAGGGCGTCATGGGTGGCCCGCCATGTCAGTTCTTCTTCCACTTTCTTGCGTTCGGTGATATCACGCAGGGTAACAATCAGTATCCATTCGTGATTATTTTGGAACTTGGTAATCGAGGCCTCAAGCGGAAATGAACTGCCATCCTTACGATATCCAGTTACTTCATTACGCCCAGAGATGCGGCGTTCAGTTTCTTCGCCATCGACAAACCGTTTTAATAATGCGGCATAGCGTTGACGGAAATCGGGTGGCAGCAGCACATGGACAGACTGACCGAGCAGTTCTTTCTCACTGTAACCGAACATCCGGCAGACGCTGGGCTTGGATTCCGTGATGATCCCTTGGACGTCCATGGCCAGAATTGCTACAGTGGCTTTGGATAATAATTGTTGTATTGTGCCGATTTTTTGTTTTGCGACAATGACTTCTGCAACCAATGTGGTCGTGACATCGGATGACATGGGCGATGCGTTCAATGGAGCCCCCTGCGCCGGCGCAAACAGACGTTAGGAAATCCGTGGCGGATTGCGGCAGATATTCTAGACCTTGCAGCGCAATAGACAGGTATTGATGATGACATCATGGATGTTGGCATTTCTATGGATAATTACAGTAAATTTCAACCGAAAAACCGTTGAATGCTGGCTGGCGCAGATGCTAATGCAGGTTGTTACCGTCAGGGATGGTGGGATTGGGAATATGTGAGCATCTGATGCGGCATTGCAGTGAAAAAACCTCGTTCAATCCGGTAAGTAAATATTTACACAAAGAAATTGTGCGATTTTGATCTGTAACAATGAAGCCCAATATTCTGTACTGTGACTAAGCAAAGGGTCAAAATGCGCTGGAAAAAAAGATTATTGCAACCGGGTGTCGTGGCTGCATTGGTGGCAGCTTTGTTGTTTGGTGCGGGAACGCCGCTGGCGAAGTCGCTGCTGGAAGGCGTTACTCCGTGGATGCTGGCCGGCTTGTTGTATCTGGGTTCCGGCATCGGCCTCGCGCTGTATCGGTTACTGATCCGTGCGCCGGCGGTGCATCTTGCCGCCAATGAACGGGTCTGGTTTGCCGGCGCCATTGTTTCTGGCGGTATCATCGGGCCGGTGTTGTTGATGATCGGCCTGACCGGAATGCCGGCCTCGGGTGCATCGCTGCTGCTGAATGCCGAAGGTGTGTTTACGGCGCTGCTGGCGTGGTTTGCGTTCAGGGAAAATTTCGACCGCCGCATCGCGCTCGGCATGCTTGCCATCCTGCTGGGCGCGGCCATTCTCAGTTGGCCGGACGATTTCAGTTTCGCTGGAATGATGCCTGCGCTGGCTATTCTTGGCGCTTGTTTCGCCTGGGGCATCGACAATAATTTGACGCGCAAGGTGTCGCTTACGGATGCGTCGTGGATCGCATCAGTCAAGGGTTTGGTGTCCGGCAGCGTCAATCTGGTGCTGGCTTTGATGCAGGGCGCCGCATTGCCGTCGCCGCTGATTATTGGGCAAGCGCTGCTGGTAGGTTTTCTGGCATACGGCATCAGCCTGGCGCTGTTTGTGGTGGGGCTGCGCCATCTGGGTACAGCGCGCACTGGAGCGTATTTCTCGGTTGCACCATTCTTCGGTGCTTTGCTTGCCGTGTTAATGGGAGAGCCGATAACGCTGCCATTGCTGCTTGCCGGCGCCTGCATGGCGGTGGGAATCTGGCTGCATCTGACCGAGCGTCACGCGCACCGGCATACGCATGAAGCAATCGAGCACGACCATCCGCACCGCCACGACGCGCACCATCTGCATGACCATGATCACTTCGTCGCACCCGGCACCAGTCACAGTCATCCGCATCGGCACGACGCGATCGCGCATACGCATGCCCACTTCCCGGATTCGCATCATCAACACAAGCATTGACATCATGGGATTGTGGATCGTAGGTTGGCGCTGAGCGCAGCGAAGCCCAACATTCGGCAGCAGGGTAGGCGTCACCCTGCTGCTTCACCGCACATTAGCGCATCTCGAAGGCTTCCTGGTGAAAGCGCAGGTGGCCTCTGAGCGTGTTTTGCAAACCCGTTTTTAGGGTGTCGGCTAGTCCCTGCGGGCCGCAGAACCAGACTTCCGTGCGTTTGGCGCTGCCTTGCATCGCGCTCAGGCTTTCGGTCGTCAGCACCTCGCCTTGGCGGGAGCCGTGTACGTGCAAACGCACGCTGGGCAGGGTGGCGCACAGCGATTCTAGTTTCGGAACCAGATTGTCGGTGTCGCGGTCACGGGTGCAGTAGTGCAAATCGGCCACCGGCGCTTTGTCGGGCTTGCCTTGCAAAGATTCGAGCCAGGCGAGGAAGGGTGTAATGCCGATGCCGGCGGCTATCCATATTTGCTGTGCCCGCGGGTTGCGGCGCGACAGGTCAAAACGTCCGTATGGTCCTTCGACCTTGATTGCTTGTCCTGCTTTGAGACGCTGCGCCAGGCCGCAGGTGTAATCGCCCAGTCCCTTGATCTGGAAGCTGAGGTTGCGGTCGCTGCGGTTTGCGCTGGCAATGGTGAACGGATGTGCGCCTTCGCTGGGGTCAAAGGTGACGAAGGCAAACTGACCGGGGCGGTGGCCTTTCCAGCCGGCGTCGAGGTGGCAACGCACTTCGGTGATGCCGGCATCGCTGCTACTGACGGAAACAATTGTCCCGCTCACCAATCGACGTTCTCCGATGCGTCCGGTCAGTGAAAGTACGCTGGAAATCGCACCCGCTGTGAGCAATAGCGCCAAAAATGCGCCGACGGGTTGCAGCCAATAGTCGAGAGGCGACAGCATCGCGGCGTGGAAGGCGAGTACCAGATAAATGGCAGGCATGATCCGGTGCAAATGGCGCCAGAATTTATACGGGAAACGTTTCCAGAGTGTGAGCAACAGCATCGCCAGCACAATGTAGAGGGCCCATTCACCCATATCTTCGGCGAGTTCACGCAGGGTGTCGTACAACCCGGTGTAATGCTCTTTCGGCAAGCGGCCTGCACGGCCGATCAGTGCCTTGATTACATCGTCCGACATCTCGACTAGCCAATGCGCTGCGGCAAAACCGACGGCGAGAATACCCGACCATTTGTGCAGCCGATACACGCGATCCATACCGCCCAGCGGCCGTTCCAGCCATGCGGGCCGAGTGGCCAGAATCATGGATAGCGACATCAGCGCAATAGATAACAGGCCGGTCAGATACAAGCCTTCCTGGCGCACGGTCCATAGCAGGGAGCCGCCGGATGGGCCGGTGCTGGAGAGAATATCCCAGCCCCAAGCGAGGGTGACGATGGCCAAAAGGCCGGTAAGAAATTTTTTCATGGTTTGAGCCTGAAAGTTGAGGCGCTGTCCGCTGCAAAGTGGCGGAGCGCGCATATCTGTAACAAGTGCAAGCATTTTGCCTGGTGACGCCTGAACCTGTAGTGAAACGCTGGTTCAGCTTGCGTTCAGGTTTGCCCGGGATGTGGCAGGTCGTTATCATGCAGGGATATGCAAAATTAAAGGAATCCCATGCCCCGCTTTGCCGCCAATCTTTCCATGATGTACACCGAACATGCTTTCGTCGATCGCTTTGCAGCAGCGGCGCAGGATGGGTTCAAGGCGGTGGAATTTCTGTTTCCATACGACTATCCCGCCGAAACTCTGCGTCAATTGCTGGCCGATAACGGGCTGGTGCAAGCTTTGTTCAATGCGCCCCCCGGGGACTGGAAGGGCGGCGAGCGTGGCCTGGCATCGCTGCCGGGCCGCGAGGATGATTTCAAACGTTCGATCGACACTGCGCTGGAATATGCGTCTGTGCTGGGCAACAGAAAATTGCATGTGATGGCCGGTTGGATCCGACCACAACAAGACAAAGCCCGCCATCGCGCGGTGTACTTGGCGAATCTGTCGTATACAGCGCACTTGGCGGCGGCGCAAGGCGTGACCGTCGTGATCGAGCCGATCAACACCCGCGACATTCCGGGTTTTTTCCTGAACCGGCAGGATGTGGCGCAATCGATTTGCGCCGAGGTGGCAGCGGACAACTTGCAGGTGCAATTCGACATTTATCACTGCCAGATTGTGGAAGGCGACCTGGCCGTCAAGCTCACACGCGACATGGCGCGCCAAACATCCGGTTATGGCGGTATCGGCCATATCCAGATCGCCGGCGTGCCCGAGCGGCACGAGCCGGATATTGGCGAGATTAATTATCCTTACTTGTTTGATTTGATCGACAGCCTCGGCTATCAAGGCTGGATCGGTTGCGAGTACCGGCCGCGCGCCGGCACTTCAGCCGGGCTGGACTGGTTGAAGCCGTGGTTGAAATAACGCAAGATTGAAAACGGATATTATTTTTGCTGCTTTGCAGCAATTATGCGCAATGATCGTTACTTTCATCATCATTGCTAAAGCCTATGCCGGTTGCAGTGTGGCGTATAACTTGAGATGTGTTCCGCTTAACACTTGAAAAAAACGCCAATATGGCCAGTTTATTGCAGGATATGATCCATATTGGCTTGAATATTATGAAAATACGATAAAACATTGCTGCGCTCAAGGTTGCGTATAAGCCTGAAAAAATATCCATGTCATGTCTTATTATTTGATTTGTGAATAATGCATATTCGAATAATAAATTATGGCTATATGCTGCATTGCGATATAGTTTGCCTGTCTCCTCCAACTCCGTAAAAAGATTGGATTTAGCCCGCGCCGCAAGGTACGCGGGCATTTTTTTGTTTACGCGTCGTGCAGTCGCTAACAAGCGACGTATATGAATGTGTGTGCAAACCCATAATCCAGCCACGACCTCAACAATATTGCACGAACAGTTGAGCAATCGAATTGACAGATGCTGACTTCGGCAATATAAATTCTCTATGGCATTCCGGCATGGCAGCCGGTGCCCGCGTACCTTGCCAGCGTAAGACATATTTTCCAAAAAGGAAATTATCGTGACTCGCAAAACCCCCATCGAGCGTTATCGCAATATCGGCATCTGCGCCCATATCGACGCCGGCAAGACCACCATTACTGAGCGCATCCTGTTTTACACCGGCGTCAGTCATAAACTGGGTGAAGTCCACGAAGGTTCGGCCGCGATGGACTGGATGGAGCAGGAGCAGGAGCGCGGCATTACCATCACTTCGGCTGCCACCACCTGCTTCTGGAAAGGCATGGCCGGCAATTACCCGACGCACCGGATCAACATCATCGACACCCCGGGTCACGTCGATTTCACGATCGAAGTCGAACGCTCGATGCGGGTGTTGGATGGCGCCTGCATGGTGTACGACGCAGTCGGCGGGGTTCAGCCGCAATCCGAAACCGTGTGGCGCCAGGCCAATAAATATCAGGTGCCGCGCTTGGCTTTCGTCAACAAGATGGATCGGGTCGGGGCCGATTTCTTCCGTGTCGAGCGGCAAATCCGCGAGCGCCTGAAAGCCAACCCAGTGCCGCTGCAGATACCGGTTGGTGCCGAAGACAATTTCCATGGGGTGATCGACCTGATCAGGATGCAGGCCATCATCTGGGACGATGCCTCGCAAGGCGTGAAATTCGAATACCGCGCAATTCCGCCCGAACTGCAGGCCAGCGCCAGTCAATGGCAGGCCCAGATGCTGGAAGCTGCGGCTGAAGCCAGCGAGGAATTGCTGCAAAAATACCTGGACGGCGTGGCGCTGACCGAAGCGGAAATCAAGGCGGGCTTGCGCGCCCGCACCCTCGCCGGCGAAATCGTGCCGATGCTGTGCGGCAGCGCCTTCAAGAATCGCGGCGTGCAGGCGCTGCTGGATGCGGTGATCGACTTCCTGCCGGCGCCCAGCGACATCCCGCCGGTAGCCGGCCACGACGAACGCGATCAGGTGATTCAACGCCGCGCCAGCGACGATGAAAAATTTGCGGCGCTGGCTTTCAAGATCATGACCGACCCGTTCGTCGGCCATCTGACCTATTTCCGCGTCTATTCCGGCGTGATGCACTCCGGTGACAGCGTCTTCATCCCGCTCAAGGGCAAGAAGGAAAGGGTGGGCCGGGTGCTGCAGATGCACGCCAACCATCGCACCGAAATTAGCGAAGTCTATGCGGGCGACATCGCGGCAGCGGTCGGCCTGAAAGATGTCACCACCGGCGACACCCTGTGTGATCCGGCCGGCGTCATTACGCTGGAGCGCATGGTGTTCCCGGAGCCGGTGATTTCCCAGGCGGTCGAACCCAAAACGCATGCGGACCAGGAAAAAATGGGCGTCGCGCTGAGCCGCCTGGCGCAGGAAGACCCGTCGTTTCGGGTCCGCACCGACGAGGAATCCGGCCAGACGATTATTTCCGGCATGGGCGAATTGCATCTGGAGGTGCTGGTCGAGCGGATGCGGCGCGAGTTCGGTGTGGCCGCCACAGTCGGCAAGCCGCAGGTAGCATTTCGTGAAACCATTCGCAAAGTCTGCGAATCCAGCGAGGGCAAGTTCATCAAGCAGTCCGGTGGGCGCGGTCAGTACGGCCATGTGGTACTGAAAATCGAGCCGCAGCCCCACGGCAAGGGATTCGAATTCGTCGATGCAGTCAAAGGCGGCAGCGTGCCGCGCGAATTCATTCCGGCGGTGGAGAAGGGCATCCTGGAAACGCTGCCTTCGGGCGTGCTGGCCGGCTACCCGGTGGTGGATGTGAAGGTGACGCTATTCTTCGGCTCTTCGCATGACGTCGACTCGAACGAAAATGCGTACCGGGTGGCAGCCTCGATCGCATTCAAGGACGGCTGCCGTAAGGCCAGCCCGGTACTGCTGGAGCCGATGATGGCAGTCGAAGTCGAGACACCGGAAGAAAAAACCGGCGATGTGATCGGCGACCTGTCGGCGCGACGGGGCATGATCCAGGGCATGGACGACATCCCGGGCGGCAGCGGCAAATCGATCCGCGCCGAAGTGCCGCTGACCGAGATGTTCGGCTATGCGACCGCGCTGCGCTCGCTGACCCAAGGCCGCGCCACCTTCAGCATGGAGTTCAGGCATTACGCCGAGGTACCGGCCAGCATTTCCGAAGCGGTGATTCATGCGCACCGGGGGTAAGGGTAATGAAAAACGGCACAAGACGACTGGTTGCGATGGGCTTGTAGGTGTAATTCATTCGCACGATTACATGCGAACTGATGCGAACAAATTCGCACCTACATCTCAACATGATTTTGACTGGCCTTGCTCTGGGGAAATCTGCGTGCGCGCCTGCGGGTGTTCACTGGTTTCCTTGCGCAGCCCGGATCATGCTTCCACAGACAGTTTGCGATTTTCTGCCTATTCCCGAGTTTTCCTGAAATTCCTGCAATTTCCCGCCACATTGTCTGTCTCACCGGCGGGTCATGCAAATCGCATCGACCTTTTCCCACAAATACAAGGAGCTATCATGATCAAGAAAGCATGGGCAGTCTGGAAAGGCGGCATCAAGGATGGCGGTGGCACGATTTCCACCGAAACCGGGGTGCTCAACGAAGCGCCTTATGGTTTCAAGGCAAGGTTTGAAGACGGCAAGGGCACGAATCCGGAAGAGTTGATCGGAGCCGCGCATGCCGGTTGTTTTTCGATGGCACTGTCATTGATGCTCGGAGAGTCTGGCTTGACGCCGGAAAAGATCGAGACCCATGCTGACGTGACTCTCGAGAAGGTGGGTGACGGCTTCGAGATCACGGCCAGTCATCTCACTGTGGTGGCAAGAATCCCCGGTGCGGATCAGGCGAAGTTCGAGGAGATTGCAAACAAGGCCAAGACCGGTTGTCCTGTATCCAAGCTGTTTAAGGCAAAAATCACGATGGATGCAAGGCTGGAAACATGAGTAAAAATAGGTAAGGTATTATCGTTTCTGTGCAATTTTTCACATATTTTGTATAAGCTTCAAAATATGCGCATCAATGCGAATCCAGCCACAAGCCGGTTTGTCCGATATACCTGCCAAGCTGGGCGAGTGCGCCCGGTTCGGCAGGTAAGCGCTGGACTTTGTGCTGCGTGATACCGTGATTATGATTAGTTAATGGCGCGCTTGATGCTTACGCCGCCGCGCAACTGCCCGGGCAAGTAGCCGATTGCCTTGTCGTGCGGATAATCTGCACCAAGGCGCGCCCGCACGCCTTCCGAGATTTTATCCACCGTGCCGTGGCAAGCAACACAACCTTGCTGCATCACGATAGGCTTCATATAACGAAAATATTGGCCGCTGGGTTCAGTCACGATCTCAGCGGTTTCCAGCATTTCCGGCTTTTCACCCTTGGCTATGCGCTCTTGATATTGCATCAAGGTTTTTTGCTCCCATTCATCCGGCGTGCCGAGCAGCGGGTTGCGCACCTTGAGGCTGACGCGCGTCAGTTTCCAGCCGTTTTGACGCGAGATGTCACCGGCCATCGCGGGCGCAATATCCTTGCACACCTTGATCGCGGATTCATGGCCGTCTTCCTTTATGGCTTTCATGTTTGCTGCCATTAGCGCCTTTGCAAAAGGCATGACGACAGCGCGACTTTCTTCCGTGTACTTACCCAGATCGTCCGCCAGTGCTGGAAGTGCGGGAAGTGTCGTCAATGCGATTAATGCGGAGAGAATGAGGTGTTTTTGCATGGTTTTTTTACCGTAAAAACGAATATGGCCGCCGGTTCAGGTAGTTTAAAGCCGAGGGACATATCACTCGCAGCGGAACGGCGCTGCCCCGTTTTAATTACCGATTCAACTGCATATCAGTTCACCGATCAACTCACTGCCAGGCCAAAAGCCCTTGCCAGCATCAATCCTGCAATCGCCAATGTGAACCAGGCAAACGCTTGCTGCAGATGTGCGGGATGCAGCTTGCTGGCGACCAACCGCCCCATCAGCAAGGCCAGCATGGCGCCGGTGGCGAACGGCAGCGCCACGCCCCAGGGCACTGCGCCGTGCAAGGCCGCAGCAGAGACTCCGCTCAAGGAAACCAGCGCAATCACCGCCAGCGACGTAGCCTGGACGCTGCGGATATCCAGATCGGAGTATCGTGTCAGCGCCGGGATGATGACGAAACCGCCGCCCACACCGAGCAATCCGCTTAACAGACCGGAAATTAGGCCGGTGCCCGCCAAGGCGCGGGCGCAGGGACGGGTCCAGGTCAGGCGTTGCACTGCCTTGTCGAGATGGCATGGCACCACTGCCGGGGGCTGTTCTGCCAGCGCGGGACGCCGCAGCATGCGCCACGCGGCATAG
>JBGSTZ010000063.1:0-8009 GCA_041736255.1 Burkholderiaceae bacterium | reverse complement strand
GGCGTGGCGCGCATGCACGAGCGCCCGATCGGCGATCTGGTCGATGCCTTGAATGCGATTGGCGCGCAAATCGCCTACACCGGCGTGGCCGGCTTCCCGCCGCTGCACATCCAGCGCGGCCATATCGTTGCCGGGCACATGCGCGTACGCGGCAATGTTTCGAGCCAGTTCCTGACTGCATTACTGATGGCGTCGCCGTTCATCGCGCGTGAGCATGCACTCACTATCGACGTCATCGGCGAACTGATTTCCCGGCCGTATATCGAAATCACTTTGAACCTGATGCGCCGCTTTGGCGTGACTGTCGAGCGCGACGGCTGGCAATCGTTTGTGATCGCCCCCGGGCAACATTACCAAAGTCCGGGCGTGATTCAGGTCGAAGGCGATGCCTCGTCAGCCTCGTATTTTCTGGCGGCGGGCGCGATTGCCGGCGGCCCGGTACGGGTCGAAGGCGTCGGCAGCGCCAGCATCCAGGGCGACGTGCGCTTCGTCGAAGCGCTGCAACAAATGGGCGCGACTATCACCATGGGCGAGAACTGGATCGAAGCGCAGTCGAATGGCGTATTAAAGGCGATTGATGCAGATTTCAACCACATACCAGACGCCGCGATGACCATCGCAGTCGCGGCGCTGTACGCCGACGGGCCTAGCATGCTGCGTAATATCGGCAGCTGGCGCGTAAAGGAAACCGACCGCATCGCGGCGATGGCGACCGAGTTGCGCAAGGTTGGCGCGCTGGTGGAAGAGGGCGCGGATTATTTGCGGGTAACGCCGCCGGCGCAGATTCGTGCTGCCACCATTGATACCTACGACGATCATCGGATGGCGATGTGTTTTTCGCTGGCGACGCTGGGTGGCGCTGCTCGTAATGGCGCCGCGATGCGCATCAACAACCCTAAATGCGTGGCCAAAACCTTTCCCGATTATTTTGAAACCTTTGCCGGTATTGCGCGTAATGACTTGTTTTGACGCGGCAGTTTTTCTCAGATATATATAGTTAATAGCCAGTATTTTTAACAATGTAATTTTTATAAGCGGTAATAGCACCATTTTTACATATACTCCACAAATATCAGGAATCGCAATGAGTCAGCCCCGTATTCCCGTGATCGCCATCGACGGCCCCACCGCCTCCGGCAAAGGCACTGTTGCGCAGCGTGTCGCGCAACAACTCGGCTGGCATTATCTGGATTCGGGCGCGTTGTACCGGCTCACCGCATTGTCTGCGATGCGTAGCAACACGCCGCTGTCGGATCAGAATCGCATGGCCGCGCTGGCAGCAGTGCTGCCGTGCAGCTTCAGCGGCGAGCGCATGTTGCTGTCGAGTGTGGATGTTACTGATGCAATCCGGGCCGAGGAGGTCGGCAATGCCGCGTCAAAAATTGCCGCCCTGCCTGCAGTACGGCAGGCGCTGATCGGCCTGCAACTGGGATTTCGGCAGGCTCCCGGATTGGTTGGGGATGGGCGTGACATGGGCACCGTCATTTTCCCGGATGCATCATTAAAAGTATTTCTGACCGCCAGCGTTGAGGTGCGCGCACAAAGACGGTATAAGCAATTGATTGACAAAGGTTTTTCTGCTAGTATTATCGATCTCTCGCGGGATTTGGCTGAACGCGATGCGCGGGATGTACAGCGCACCACTGCTCCGTTAAAACCTGCCGAAGATGCGTATATGCTTGATGCTTCCAACATGAACGCGGATCAGGCGGTGTCGCAAGTGCTGCGCTGGTATGCGCAAACACATGTTTAACATCTGATTAGCACCAGATTTTTGTAATTTTGTAGTGCCGTTGCTGCTGCACATGAATTAAATTCTCATTCTATGCAGCTTTGATAAACCTAACCCAGTTTAAGTCGCCTATCGCGTCCCCTGCTGGTTAACATGTAAAAAACCTATGACTACTGCTTCTACCGCCATCGAATCTACTGGAATGGCAACCATTGCAACCGAATCAACAGGAATGGAAAGTTTTGCCGCCCTGTTTGAGGAATCGCTGTCCCGTCAGGACATGCGTTCCGGTGAAGTGATTTCTGCTGAAGTCGTGCGCCTTGACCATAATTTCGTCATCGTCAACGCCGGCCTGAAATCCGAAGCCTTCATCCCTGTTGAAGAATTCAAAAACGATCAAGGCGAACTCGAAGTCCAGGTTGGTGACTTCGTTTCAGTTGCGATCGAATCCCTCGAAAACGGCTTTGGCGACACCATCCTGTCGCGCGACAAGGCTAAGCGTCTGGCCTCGTGGCTGGCGCTTGAAAAAGCGATGGAATCCGGTGAAATCGTTATTGGTACGGTTAATGGCAAGGTTAAGGGCGGTTTGACTGTTCTGACTAACGGCATCCGTGCTTTCCTGCCGGGTTCGCTGGTCGATACACGTCCGGTCAAGGACACCACTCCATTCGAAGGCAAAACGCTCGAATTCAAGGTCATCAAGCTCGATCGCAAGCGTAACAACGTTGTGTTGTCACGCCGTGCGGTAATCGAAGCGTCGATGGGCGAAGAGCGCCAAAAGCTGATGGAAACGCTGCAAGAAGGCGCTATCGTCAACGGCGTGGTCAAGAACATCACCGACTATGGCGCATTCGTGGATCTGGGCGGCATCGATGGCTTGTTGCACATCACAGACTTGGCATGGCGTCGTGTGCGTCACCCATCCGAAGTATTGACAGTGGGTCAGGAAATCACTGCCAAAATTCTGAAATACGACAAAGAAAAGAACCGTGTTTCGCTGGGCGTCAAGCAATTGGGCGACGATCCATGGACTGGCTTGTCACGTCGCTATCCACAAAGCACGCGTCTGTTCGGTAAAGTCACCAATCTGACTGACTACGGCGCATTCGTTGAAGTCGAACAAGGTATCGAAGGTTTGGTCCATGTATCCGAAATGGACTGGACTAACAAGAACGTGGCGCCAAACAAAGTTGTCCAATTGGGCGATGAAGTTGAAGTCATGGTGCTGGAAATTGACGAAGAGCGTCGCCGCATCAGCCTCGGTATGAAGCAATGCAAGTCCAATCCTTGGGATGATTTCGCAATCACTCACAAGAAGGGCGATAAAGTCCGTGGCGCTATCAAATCGATCACTGATTTCGGTGTCTTCATCGGCTTGGCTGGCAACATCGACGGTCTGGTGCATTTGTCCGACTTGTCATGGACTGAAACCGGCGAAGAAGCAGTACGCCGCTTCAAGAAAGGCGACGAGTTGGAAGCCATCGTATTGGCAATCGACGTTGAGCGCGAGCGCGTTTCTTTGGGCGTCAAGCAACTCGAAGGAGATCCATTCAACAACTACGCTGCAATGAACGACAAGGGTTCCCTGGTAACAGGTACTGTCAAGTCGGTCGAGCCTAAGGGCGCAGTGATCCAGTTGTCTGAAGAAGTCGAAGGCTATCTGCGCGCTTCCGAGCTCTCACGTGACCGCGTTGAAGATGCTGGTACCCATCTGAAAGTGGGCGATACCGTTGAAGCAATGGTGTTGAACATCGACCGCAAAGCGCGTGGCATTCAATTGTCGATCAAGGCAAAAGACAATGTCGAAACACACGATGCTCTGCAGAAGATGGCAGCAACCGACAACAATGCAGCATCCGGCACTACCAGCCTGGGCGCGTTGTTGAAGGCCAAGTTCGATAATAAGAACTGATTGTTGACCGGTAAATGACAAAGTCGGAGCTGATTGCCCGTTTGGCCGAGTGTTATCCGCAACTGGTTGCTAAAGATGCGGATTACGCGGTCAAGACTATTCTTGATGCAATGACCGGTGCCATGGCTACCGGTCAGCGCATCGAGATACGGGGATTCGGCAGCTTTGCGCTGAATAGCCGGCCACCGCGCATCGGGCGCAATCCAAAGTCCGGCGAGCAGGTGATGGTGCCCGAAAAACGGGTGCCGCATTTCAAGCCGGGCAAGCAATTGCGCGAATGCGTAGATGCGATGGTGGGGCAACCCATCAAAGAAGACTGAGTCATTTACAGATAAATCGAAACGGCATCTACGGATGCCGTTTTTTTTCACGTACAATTTCGCATGCTCTTGCTGGCTGCGCGATTCCCGTGCAGCCAGCACTGTTTTGGAGAACCGTGCAATGAAACTTATTTTTAGAATAATTGCAGGTCTGCTGTTTATTGTTTTTTTTGGATTCGCCCTCAAGAATACGCAGGAAGTCGCGTTGCAATTCTTTTTGGGTTATGAAATGCGGGCGCCTTTGGTATTGATGCTGCTGGCTTTTTTCGTCAGTGGTGCTATTTTTGGTGTGCTGGCAATGATGTCCACGGTATTGCGCCAGCGTCGTGAATTGAACCGGCACAAGAAAGTTATCGCCAAAATGGAAAAAGAGAATGTGGCGCGCGATCTGTCGCGTAGCCAGTCGCCGCAACCTGACGGTGTGTTGCACAGTTGATTTCATTATGCCGCACCAAGTACTCTGCTTAAGTGTTTATGTATTGTTTGTGGATTGTCTGTGTTACGCCTTCGCGTTCACAATTGAGGTGAAACGGAAAACGTTATGACAAGATTGAACCTACATGGAATTTGAAGTTTGGTGGCTGCTTGGGATGCCGATTTTTTTCGGACTGGGCTGGATCGCCGCGCGCGTGGATATCAAACAATTGTTATCGGAGTCCCGCAGCTTGCCTCGCGGTTATTTTAAAGGCTTGAATTTTCTGCTCAATGAGCAACCGGATAAAGCAATCGATGCTTTCATTGAAGTTGTCAAACTCGATCCGGAAACTGTGGAGCTGCATTTCGCACTTGGCAGCCTGTTTCGCCGACGCGGTGAAACTGAAAGAGCGATTCGCATGCACCAGAATTTGCTCGCGCGTCCGGATTTGCCGCAGGAACATCGCTTGCAGGCATTGTTTGAACTGGGCCAGGATTACCTGAAAGCAGGCTTGCTGGATCGGGCCGAAGAAACTTTCGATCAACTGCTGGAAACGCCTTACGGCGCGCAAGCGCAGCGCGCCTTGCTGGAAATCTTTCAGCGCGAAAAAGAATGGCCGCGCGCGATTGAAGCGGCGCAGGGTTTGCAGCAATCGGGCGCAGGTGGACGACAAAAAGAAATTGCCCAGTTTTACTGTGAAATGGCACAAGACGCATTGGTGCATACCCATCCAGATGCCGCGCTGGCCTTGCTGGAAAAAGCCCTGGCAGCCGACCGCAAAAGTGTGCGCGCCACTTTGCTGATCGGCGATGTGGCACATGCCAAAGGCGACCTTGAAGGTGCATTGTTGGCCTGGCGCCGGGTCGAGCAACAGAGCGTGCCGCATGTGGCATTGGCAGCGCAGCGTCTGATGGACGGTTATCGCAGTGTCGGTCGAGCCGAAGAAGGCATTAATTTATTGAAACTTTATCTTGCTGAAGCGCCGTCTATCGACTTGCTCGAAGTGGTTTTCAAGGCAGAAGTCGAATTTCATGGCGTGGAGGCCGCCAAGCAGTTAGCCAGCGATGAATTACGTCGCACGCCTACCTTGCTCGGACTCGACAAGTTGCTCGATGCGCGTTTAATGGATGCCCGGCCGGAGATCCAGCCAGAGTTATCCATGGTCAAACATCTGGTGCATAGCTATGCACAAAAGCTGGCACGTTATCAGTGCAGCCATTGTGGCTTCAAGGCGCGCCAATTCTATTGGCAATGCCCGGGCTGCAACCGATGGGAAACGTATCCGCCGCGCCGTACCGAAGAACTTAGCGTAATGAATTAGCCTTATAGTTGAATGCGCTTGAAATCTGCACATCTTAGCGCCGCAGTATTTGCGGTATCTTAATGAATGGTATCTACTGCAGCGCAGTCGATGCCATTTAGGCCTGGGTCTGAAAACCGGGGTTTGCCGGAATATATCTGATGAAATTACCGATACTGGATACGACACGAATTTTGGTGGTGGGCGATGTGATGCTGGACCGTTACTGGTTTGGCGACGTCAACCGGATATCGCCGGAAGCGCCGGTGCCGGTGGTACATGTGGCAAAAAGCGAAGAGCGCCTGGGCGGCGCGGCCAATGTTGCGCGCAATGTATCCGCTTTGGGAGCGCACGCAGGTTTATTGGGCGTGGTGGGGCAGGATGAAGCAGGCGACGCGATTGCGCGCCTGCTGCATGACGCCGCTATTCGCAACTTCCTGCAGCGCGATGCTGCGACTTCGACCATCATCAAATTGCGCGTCATCGGCCGTCAGCAACAATTGCTGCGCATCGATTTCGAGAAGGCACCTGCTGATGACGCATTGCGCAACAAACTGGCACAGTTTGGTGCGCTGCTCGCAGATTACGATGTAGTGGTGTTGTCCGATTATGCCAAGGGCGGGTTGGTCAATGTGGCCGCCATGATTCGCCTGGCTCGGCAGGCGGGTAAAACGGTGCTGGTTGACCCGAAAGGAGAAGACTTCAGTTGTTATGCAGGTGCTTCAATATTGACACCCAACAAGGCAGAGTTCCGTGTCATCGTCGGCTCCTGGAGCAGCGAAGCAGAGCTGACTGCCAAAGCACAGCAACTGCGTACAAAGCTGCAACTGGAGGCCTTGTTACTAACCCGTTCTGAAGAAGGCATGACGCTGTATTCGGCGCAGGGCGTGTGGCATGTGCCAACGATGGCGCGTGAAGTGTTTGATGTCTCTGGTGCGGGTGACACCGTAATCGCCACGTTGGCTGTGATGTTGGGCGCTGGACTACCGCTGGAGCAAGCGGTGTCTTACGCCAATCGCGCCGGCGGCATCGTGGTAGGTAAGCTGGGTACAGCCACGGTCTCGATGGATGAGTTAAGGGATTAAAACCCATTACAGGAAAAATTTATTTGCTATATAGCAAGCAATTTGTTGTATAGTTTGAAAGGTTGCTTGTGAGTACATTTCGCCAGCACTATTTCGACTTTTTTAATGATAATTAGCCTACTAAAAGGAATGAAATGTTTAAGAAATTATTGCTGGGCGTAGTCGGTTTAATCCTAACGATGGGCTTTGCATTCGCGCAAGTCGACGTCAACAAGGCAGATCAGGTAGCATTGGATGGCATTAAAGGTATTGGGCCAGCCAAGTCCAAGACCATTCTAGACGAGCGCAAGAATGGCGGCGACTTCAAGGATTGGCCGGATTTTGAGAAACGGGTCAAGGGTATCGGCGATAAAAATTCCACCAAACTG
Source organism: Burkholderiaceae bacterium (assembly GCA_041736255.1). Classification (GTDB taxonomy): domain Bacteria; phylum Pseudomonadota; class Gammaproteobacteria; order Burkholderiales; family Burkholderiaceae_D; genus AVCC01. Next base: position 877 of record JBGSTZ010000063.1, on the reverse strand, counting down.
TCAGACGCAGGTCTCACCATCAACGGCAAGAACAAACCGAATACACCTGCCAAAGCACTAGCAGCTGTCAAGGCAGATAAGAAGGTGTCGAGCGCCCCGGCTGTAGCTGCGCCATCCAAATAAACTGCATAATTCCCCCCAAAACCCCGCATACGCAAGTTGCGGGGTTTTTTTATTGTGCGCCCGGCAGGGCGCACTTACTTGGAGGTGAAAGTCCTCTACTCACCCGACAAGGGGAAGCGTTAGCTGAACGGCAAGGGTGTCGCGGGCGACTGCGAAACTGGAGAAAGCCGAAGGCAAAGCGCTGGCCTGACTACAGGCAAGCGGATATGAGGCGGCGTAGCCGGGTGAGATGTCAATTATCATCAAAGCCCAATACTTGTACAGAAAGCTACGACGTAGATCTGACAGGCATAAGCGTGAAGGTGTGTGCGCAATACCCGGGGAGATCTGCATGTGTGCCTCATGCTACCGGCATCGCAAGGTGTCGGGATGCGCATGCAGAAGTCAGCCGAGGGCATAGTAGGTCGAGGACAAAGGCGGTGAGCCGACGAGAGCCATGACCGAAGACCTGAACATTGAACAACGCGATGAGGACATTCGACCTCGATGCAAATCGACGACGCAACAAGGCAGGCAACTGCGCCCAGCACGGAGAGAGACGAACGGATTTCGTCAATGACCGGGCTGGGTGCCGAGGTTGGCACGGCGGCGGATGGGCAAACGAAAGCGGAAGGACTGCGGCAGTGGACGCCGTGGTCGAACGTCACAACCTGTGGCGAGCGTATGAGCGGGTCATGCGGAACAAGGGCGCGGCAGGAGTCGATGGGCTCACCGTGTTCGCATTCAAGGCATGGCTGCAACAGCACTGGCCAAG
>JBGSTZ010000028.1:0-8909 GCA_041736255.1 Burkholderiaceae bacterium | reverse complement strand
TTCATGCCACTGGGTGGAGTCGGCCTCGAAAGCCGGGTCGGCGGTGAAATACAGGATGCTGGCGCGGTAAGCTTGCAGCGAGAGTGGGTTGGTCGAGGCGATTTTCATGGTTACTCCGTTACATGATTGTAAGCGTCCGTCACCACGATGCATCGATGCATTGTCCAGTATCACGACAGTTTTGCAGGCAATGTCCTCGACCAGACGATCAAAACCGCAGCCTGCCGCACGAGGAGCGCGTGCTGCAGGCGGCAACCAGTACAACGGCTCTTAAAACCAGCCCAGCAATCTGGCGAAAGCCATCAACAAAAAGGATATGGTCAGGAAAAAACAGACGTTGCGATTGAAGACGAACGAAGGCAATCTCTGCCGTGCCTTGACAGAAAAACTGCTGGCGGCAAGAGCGAAGTACAGGCACAGGCAGGCTAGAAAAACCATGCTGGCGATGTCGTACCAGGGAATCGGGGCGGTATTGAGTGGTTGCATAGGGTTGATCCGGGGTGAATGGGTAAGCTTAGTTTTTCTCTGCCGCAGAATTGGCACTGGCAATGTTGCCTGGCCACGGCAGCTTGCCGTGTACATCGACTTGCGTCAAGTACAAGCGCAGGTCGAATTCGTACTGGTGGTAATCCGGCTCCATGTGCGTGCATAGTTTGTAAAAGGCTTTGTCGTGCTGGGTTTCCTTCAGGTGCGCCAGTTCATGCACGGTGATCATCTTCAGGAATTCCAGCGGCACTTCCCGAAACAGCGAAGCAATCCGGATTTCGCGTTTGGCCTTGAGCTTGCCGCCCTGCACCCGCGAGATCGCGGTATGCAAGCCCAGCGCATGCTGCATGACTTTGATCTGGCTGTCGAACGCGACCTTGGACAATGGCGCGGCATTGCGTAGAAAATCGTTTTTGAGCGCCATCACGTAATCGTACAGAGCACGGTCGGTGCGCACGTCGTGCAGCTTGCCGTATTTTTTCAGCAGAATCGTGCCCAGCCGATCCTGTTCCAGCAGCGTGCGCACCTGGGTTTTGATATCTTCCGAATAACCGTTCAAATATTTCATCTGAGGCATGCGCTCAACCTGCCTTAAAAACGCCGGGCGGCTGCGTGATGCGGCTGCGTTGGAGCGCCGCCAGCAGATGGCTGTCGTCGAAACCAGGCTGGCCGGAAATGGCGTCGTAATGCTTGTCGAAAGTGCCGCCGCTGGCGATGATGCGTAGTGTCATGGTGTTCCAGATTAAATAGTTGATGTTATGCAGACGGGGTGCGCTTGACGAAAAACAGCGCGGCGCCGACCGCCACCAGCACGCCGCCGAAGAAGCGGTTTTGCCGCCGGACCATGCGCGGGTCGCGGAAAAACCGCTGCATCCCGGAAGCCGCAAAGGCATAACTATGCATCACCGTCAGATCAATCGCGCACATGGTGACGCCCAAAATCAGCAATTGCGGCAGCAGCAGCGCATTGTGGCTGATGAACTGCGGCAGCACGGCCACCATGAAGATGATGCCTTTCGGGTTGGTCGCGTTGGTAAAAAATCCGGTCAGAAAGCGCTTGCGCAAACTCGGCATTGCATTGTGCTGCAGGTCTGGCAGCGTCGCTTCCTTTGCCTCTGGACGCGCCACAACTTTGGCGCGCCATTGGCTCACGCCCAGATACACCAGATATAAGGCGCCGACGGTCTTGACCAAATTGAAGGCGACTTCGGACGCCAGCAAGATCGAGCCGACGCCGGCGCCGGCAATCAGTAGGATCAGCAACAGGCCGGTTTGCAGGCCGAGAATGGTGGCGCTGGTCTTTTTAACGCCGTACGACAAGCCGTGCGACATCGACAGCACCGCGCCGGAACCGGGCGAAACGGCGATGATGCAGGCGGCAAAAAAGAAGGTGATCCAGGTCGCGAAAGTCATGTCAGTGCAGCTTAAAAGAAGTGAAAAAAGATTCGGCAGCATCGGCGCCGATCGCATCCATCGCGCTGGCGGAGCCGACGATGATAGCTTGATAAACACGCCGGTCGCGGGTAGCGAAATGCGCCAGCAGTTTGGCCAATTCCTTGCTGCGGCCGATGCTGCCAGTGGCGACGATATCGAAATTGTTGCTGTCGCCAATCTGCTCGCTCTCGATGTTGCCGTTGATATTACGCACCAGCGCCAGTTTCATCGCCTGCAGCGCTTTCGGCGCCAGTGCCGCGTCCGGCAAGACAATAACGCCGACCGCGAAAGTGACGCCATCAACTTTAGCCGCGGTCATCGACATCGTGACCGGCAAGCCGTCGAGATCAATCGGGCGCGACAGCGTGCTGGGTTTGGCCGGCATCAGCACCACAAACGGCGCATCGACACCTTCCACCTGACGCCAGTTCAGGCTCGGGCTGCAAGCGCTCAGCAGGAATAAAACAGCCATCGATAGCGGCAGCATCATGCGCAAGAGGAAAGTGGGAAACGGGAACGTAGTCATCAATTTAGGGTGGCAATTCAAGCAGGCCTGCGAAAAGTCCGGATCGCCAATATTACCCCAACGATCAGCAGCGCGATGCCGGCCAGCACTTGTGCCGATGGCATTTCACCGCGCCAGAGGAAGGCATACGCCAGCGCCGACAGCGTCTCAAACACGATTAACTGGCCGGCCAGCGAGGTCGGCAAACGCTGGCTGGCATGATTCCACAGCATGGTGCCCAGCCATGAAGCGCACAAGCCGATCAGCAGCATCATGCCAATGAACAACGCTGGACGCGGCCCCAGCGGGAACGCGTAACTGCCGCCGCTGACGTGCGCCATCACGCCATACAAAACAAACCCGGGCAGCACTATCGGCAACATTACCAGACCTTGGGCGGTGGCCCAAGTGGAAGATCGAACCTGCGGATGGGCTTTCATGAAGCGCGCATTATTGATCGGATACCAGGTCCAGCAAGCCAGCGCCAGCAACGCCAGCGCGCAACCCTGCAAATATTGCGTCAGCGTGTGGCTGCCGTCGAGTTGCTGCAACTCGCTGGCATTCACCAGCAGCAAACCGGTGGCAATCACTACCAGCGCCGGCAGCAGCCGATGCCAGGCCACCGCATCCGAGTTATGGCCTTGGCCCTGGCCCGGCGCATAATTCGAAACCAGCGTAATCACCACCGGCAAAGTGCCAATCAACAAAGTTGGCAACGGCGCGCCGGCCAACTGGATCGCGCTGGCCAGCGTCGCGTAATACAGCAGATTGCCCACCAGCCCAAGACGGAATGCCACCACCCAATCGGCCCGCGACAGCGCCGCAATCTGCTTGCGGCCGAGCCAGGCCGGCACCAATGCAATTAAGCCAAACGCAATATAGCGCCCGAACGACAGCACGATGCCCGGATAATCCGGCAGCACTATCGGCGTTAAAAAAACCAGACCCCACATCAGGCCAGCGCCCAGAGCGCACAAAACACCAATCAACATAATCAATGCGCAGACGAAAACTTTACATGATGCACCACTTTGGCAGCGCGGTCTGTACTGAATTGGGGCTCTAAATGGCGTTACGGCAATACAAAGTATGGCTATAATGCCGCCATGGTGAATTTGTTCAAATCGAGACGACTGACGATATGGATCGCATGTTTTGCGATCCTGCTCAATGCGCTTGCACCATCCATTTCATACGCCATGTTCGCGATGACAGCGCCATCAGGCACGCCCTCTTTGCTGATGGAGGTCTGCACTGCAAATGGCATGCAACTGTTCACCGTACCGGCAGAAAAAACCTCCGACGCAACTCTGAATTCGTTGAGTTCGGGCGGCGATCCGGAAAAAAATCTTGCTGCCTCCGGTCACTGTCCGTTTTGTCTGACGCATGCGGGCACCTTTGCCCTGCTTCCGACTGGCGCAATCCATTTTGCGGCATCCACAAAACATGGCCTGATGCCGCCGCTGTATTACCAATCCCCGCAACCCCTGTTTTCCTGGACCGTAGCGCATTCGCGCGCACCGCCTGTTGTTTCCTGAGTGACCTTAAACACCGCTGATTTTTCCGCCAGATGACTGGCGAAAAAGTAGCGCCTTGTCATGTCTCAAAAGGATGCAATATGCAAAAATTTATCATCACCCCACTAGTCGCCCTTGCCTTGCCGGTAATGTGGCAAACCGCCATCGCTCAGAACACGCCGCCATCAGAGTCGGTGCAGGTGTTGCCTGCTGTCATCGTCAATGCGCCGGCAATCAAAAGTGTAGAGCCGAATAATTCCAGCCTCGACGCTGCGATTCTTGCGCCGATGCGCGCCGCCAGCAGCGATACCGCAAATCTTCTGAAAAACATTCCCGGCCTCAGCCTGTATGGCGCCGGCGGCGTCTCCAGCCTGCCGGCGATCCACGGCATGGCCGACGACCGGATACGCATCAAGGTGGACGGCATGGACCTTATTTCGGCCTGTGCAAACCACATGAATTCGCCACTGTCCTACATCGACCCGACCAATGTCGGCAGCATCAAAGTATTTGCCGGCATCACCCCGGTCAGTGCGGGCGGCGACAGCATTGCCGGCACGATTCAGGTCAATTCTGTCGCTCCAGAATTTGCTCAAGCAGGCGAAGGCATGCTGCTCAAAGGCCAGGCTGGTACTTTTTATCGCAGCAATGGCAATGCCAAAGGTGCCAATGTTTCGGCCACGATGGCAAACGAAAATCTGAGCGTGATGTATACCGGCTCCACGACTGAAGCGGGCAACTATACGGCGGCGAAAGACTTCAAGCCAGCAGGCTTGGCGGCAACCGGCAGAGGCTGGTTGGCAGGGGATGAAGTAGGTTCTTCAAGCTACAAATCGGAAAACCAGGCGGTTGCAGTCGCGCTGCGCCACGAAAACCATGTGCTTGAATTGAAACTTGGTCTGCAACATATTCCCTACCAAGGTTTCCCGAATCAGCGCATGGACATGACCGGCAATGACAGCGAACAGGTCAATTTGCGTTATACCGGCCAATATCAGTGGGGCACGCTGGAAGCGCGTGTTTATAACGAGAACACCCAGCACAAGATGAATTTTCTTGATGACAAACAATTTACTTATATGACCGCCCCCGGCATGCCGATGGAAACCGAGGGGAGAAATACTGGCGCAGTGGTCAAGGCAGATATCGTCCTTTCGGAGCGCGATACGCTCAAGTTGGGCGGCGAATATCAACGTTATCGTTTAAGTGATTGGTGGGAAGCCTCCGGTACTGGCGGAATGTCACCAAACACATTCTGGAATATCAACGATGGCCAGCGCGACCGCTTCGATGTTTTTGCAGAATGGGAAGCACTTTGGAGCCCGCAATGGCTGACCCAGTTTGGGGTACGCAGCGCTACGGTAAAAATGGATACTGGAACGGTGCAAGGCTATAACTCCATAACAACTGGGGCATACAGTGCTACGGCTGCGGCCTTCAATGGCCTTGATCGCCAACGCACCGACAATAATGTTGATTTGACAGCATTGGCTCGCTATACACCTGACGCCAACCGAACCTTCGAAGCAGGCTATGCCATGAAAACCCGCTCTCCTAATCTGTATGAGCGCTACACCTGGTCAACCAAAAGCACCATGGTGCTGAACATGAACAACTGGTTCGGCGATGGCAACGGCTATGTTGGCAATCCAGACCTAAAGCCGGAAGTAGCGCACACGCTAAGTGTCACGGGTAGCTGGCACGATGCTGCCCAAGAAGCATGGGAACTGAAGGTTTCGCCGTTTTACACGCATGTTGATAACTATATTGATGCCATCGCCTGCCCCACATGCGCAACGCGAAACGACGGGTTTGTCAATCTCAGCCTATCCAATCAAACGGCGCGCCTGTATGGCGTCGATGTGTCCGGTTACATCCCTTTGGCTAAAAATAGTAGTTACGGCAGCTTCACTGCCACCGGTGTGTTGAATTACGTCGATGGCAAGAATCTGACGACGGACGAGAATCTTTACAACATCATGCCGCTGAACGTAAAACTGGCTGTGGTGCAACGCATCGGTAACTGGACTAATACCATCGAAGGCCAGTTTGTCGATGCCAAGACCCGTGTCCAGGGAGCACGGAATGAAGTTAAAACCGCCGGATACAGCTTGCTTAATCTACGCACCAGCTACGAATGGAAGCAAGTTCGGCTTGATATCGGCGTCGATAACGCCTTGAACAAGTTCTACAACCTTCCTTTGGGCGGCGCATATGTCGGCCAGGGAAGCACCATGGGAACAGGTGTTCGTTATGGAACACCTGTTCCAGGCATGGGCCGCTCGATCTACACAGCTCTGAACGTCAAGTTCTAAGGGGCGCAATCAAAGCATCAAGACAAAATGTCCAGGCACCGTATCGGACGTATTTCCGGCGTGCACCGGACATTTTGTTCGATGCACGCTGGAAATATGCCCGACGACATGATCAGAAAATGTGGATTGACATGAAAAAAATATTCCAATGGATGCGACGTTTCAGTGCAGCGCCATCCGTATCGGTTTCACGACACAAATCGCCGGAGAACGCATATGCCTAATATCCAAATGCAGCCGACAACATCGCCCTTTCATCCCTCGGCAAATCGGAAGCGCTGCCGGCAGCACCTTGACGCATGCCGGACAAAATCTTTTCATCAGGGCGAGCAACTATATTGCGCCCGAGCACCAGGAATATCATGGCGCGTCATCAGGGGATCGGTGCGGCTCAATCGAATCGCTAACGATGGCAAGATACTGTTCGCAAACCTGGCGGTAGAAGGCGATGTGATCGGTGCCGAGACATTATTAATGGGACGCTATGAATTTGAGGCCATTGCGCTTTCCGATTGTGAGCTGGCGCCTTGGCCGGAAGGTTCATCGAATGCGTCGAAGGATTCTCTTTTGCACATTCTGGCCGCAGCAGAACGCCGGACCGCGGATGTTGTTGCTTTACGGTCCGGGCTCGCAATAGATCGGGTGATGCGACTGATCACAATGCTGGTGCAGCGCGATGACAACGATGACCTCTGCTTTACATTACCGAAAGGACAGGACATCTCGGAAATAACCGATCTCACGAAGGAAACCATTTCCAGAATTATTTCCAGCCTGAAGCATGATGGGATTTTGCGAAAAAAAGCAATTCCCGACCAAGCTATCCATCGAAATTATATGGTCAGCGAACAATCGGCCGAGCGGTAAATGATGGCGGCAGTCCATTTTTTAAACATAAGAAACCAAAGAGGAAATGCCATGACACAATTACACCGGCTTTTTTGCATTGCGGTTCTTGCGGGAATGAGTTTTGTCAGCGCAGGCGCCTGGGCCCATGCAAAACTACAAACTTCCAGCCCGGCTGCGGGAGCCGTGCTGGAAATAGCTCCGAAGGAAATTGCCCTGCAATTCAACGAAAAGCTCGAAGCTGCTTTCAGTTCGGCGAAGATTACCGATAGCGCCGGCAAAAACATCGGCGCCGCCAAATCGCAACTGGACCCGGTCAAGCCGTCCGTACTAAAACTTGCGCTGCCGAGTTTAAAGCCAGGCACCTATGGCGTGCATTGGGCGGTAGTTGGACAAGACGGTCACCGCAGACAAGGCGAGTTCACCTTCACGACTAAGTAAATGAGCACTGTAGCGTTATATCAAGAGACTTCCACGGTACTCTTGAATGCGAGTCTGGCCTGGATGACGGGCGCTTTTTTTGCGCGCATCTGGTTGGGAAATTGCGCTGGAAACTGGCGCGACACAGCGCTGCACCGGCTTTATTACTCCGTGCTTACGGCAACAGGAATATGCATCCTCAGCAGTTTTTGCACGCTCTGGGCGGAAGCGGCAGTAATGAGCGGCGCCACTCTATGGGATGCGCGTGGCGCATTCTGGACCATGCTGACCCTGACCCATTATGGACGTACCGGACTGTGCGGATTGGTCACGCTGCTGGGCCTCGGTTGCGCGCACTTTGCGCACCACAGATTGCATGACCGGCGCGTCTACGACGGTTTGGTCGCCACGTTTCTTTTGGTTTTTGCATTCACGCGCGTCAGCGTGAGTCATGCGGCCATCAGTGGACAGTTCGGATTGGATGTGTGGGTGGAATGGCTGCACTTGCTTCTAATTGGCTTATGGGTCGGTGCCGTCATGGTTTCCGGATGGCTGGTATTGCCGTGCGTTCTTGTTTTTCAAAAAACGCAAATACATACTGTAGCCAGATTCCTGAATGCGCTATCGCGTGCAGCAACCATAGCGTTGGCCGGCATCGTGACAACCGGCGCGTATAACGCATACCGTGGGCTCGGAAGTTTAGATAAGCTGCTTGGAAACTCCTACGGAAACGCGCTCAGCATCAAGTTGTGCCTGGTCGCTGTCGCAGTCGGCCTGGGCGCAATTAACCAATTTATCGGCTTTCCCGCATTAGTCGAATTAGCAAATTCGCCAAATTCGACCGATGCGCAGGGGAAAGCGTCGCCGGGAGCCATACATCGGCTGGTTTTCATTCTCCGTCTAGAATCACTTGTTTTGCTGGGGGTGCTGACTGCCGCCGCAGTGCTCACCGCCGAATCTCCGCCTGCTATATCTTGAAGCCACCAAATTTCGACAATAATGCATCCATCGATTTAAGCTCAAGATGCCATAGGGGCACGGCATGCCGTGCCCCTATGGTGATTGGGCATGCGCTGCCGAGGTCGGCGATGGTGCGCGCTACTTTCAGGACCCGGTGATAGGCACGGGCTGACCAGTTCAGGCGGATCATGGCGGCGCGCAGCAGTTGTTCGGCGGCCGCATCGGGTTTGCAGTAAGTGTCGATGTCGCCGGTGGAGAGCGCGTGGTTGCCTTTGCCCTGCCGGTTCAGTTGCAGCGTAAAGGCGCGCTCGACGCGGGCATGTACGGCGCTTGATGGTTCGCCGTCGGCTTGCCTGAGCAAATCCTCGTGCGGCAGGGCGCCGCAATGCGCCAGCGAAATTTCGCCGGGGTGCGGCACGCTGCCGC
>JBGSTZ010000029.1:0-2923 GCA_041736255.1 Burkholderiaceae bacterium | reverse complement strand
GAAAAAAGATGGCCAAGCGGGATGGAGTGTTGTGCAGTCCGGTCAGGACGGTAAAAGGGCTGTTCGAGCCCGAAATTTTGGCCCTGAACCTGGCCCTTGAGGTGATCTGAGCGAATGGCATTCGAGTGTGTATTACAGGCTTGGCACGATCACCAAGTGGAGCTTCGCGGATTCCTTATCAGCCAAATGAAAGAGCCGTCGATGGCCGACGATGTCCTGCAAGACGTGTTCTTTAAAGCCATGCGCGAGGGCAGAAATTTTTGTGACTTGCAGAACCCCAAGGCTTGGCTTTTCCGGGTCGCACGTAACGCGCTAATCGACAGTCATCGCCTTCGCAAGCACTGGGTGCCGGTGCCGGATAATCTGCCGGATGACCACGCGCCTGAGCGGGCTCCGGTGGATAAACTGGATGCCTGCATCAACGCAACCCTGCAAGACCTGGCGGAAAGCGACCGCGACATACTCTGGGCCTGTGATCTGGAGTCCATGTCCCAAGAGGCCTATGCGCAGGCGCGAGGGCTCTCGTTGCCCGCTACCAAGGCCAGAATCCGACGGGCAAGAGAACGCCTGCGGGAGGCTTTGGCGTTGCGTTGTCATGTGGTGTTGGATGATTCGGGCAACGTCTGCTGCCATGCCCAGTCGGACGGTTCGAAATGCTGACTCTGGCGCAATCTGCCCACAGCGAAGGTCTGGGAATGCAACGCCTGAATAATCATACCGAGCCTTATGCCCGCGAGCTGAATGGCCGAATTTGGCTTTTTACTCGCGGGCCTTTTTTGTTTACGGGCCAATCAAGGCCATTTGGCCACAGCTTCTCGATTGGTCAGTTCGGCCCCCTTTCCCCACTACTTTCCCCACTATGTTCACATTCCCAGACCGGCTTGGCCCTGTTGCCCCCTCTTGGCCAAAGCGTGGTGTCCTGTCCGTTAACGCGTGATTCCAGTAAGAAAAGCTGAACTTCTACACTGGATTCGGCTACTAATTTTCTACTTGTTCGCGATATGGCGTTTGACGTCGATATGCGCCGAGAGCCTATAGATGTAGCGCCATGTTTTTCGCGTCAAAGCGTTGGTTCCAGTTGACGCGGCAGGCCGGGGCACCCGCGATGCAGCCCGGCCAGATTGAGCAGGATGCCGAGCAGATCGGCGATGTGGTTGCGAATCAGGCCGAACGCGTTGCCAGAGATCCGCAAGCCGCCAATGACGCGATTCAAGAGATATTTGACCGGGTTCAAAGCGTGATGGGCGAGAAGATGAGCGCTGCGGATCGCGAGTCACTAATCAATTTGTTGGTGTCTCGCACAGATATGAGCGAGCAGGAAGCGCGGAAAGCCGTACAAAACTGGGCAGACGCCTACGAAAAAGCCTATCAAACCGCGCAGGAAGAGTTGAGCAAGTTGCAGGAAGAGGCTAAGCAGAAAGCGCGGGAGTGGGGCGACACTGCCGCAGCAGCCATTGCTGCCGCTGCCTGGTGGACATTCATCATCCTGCTCCTGAGCGCTATCGCTGCCGCTGTTGGCGCAAATGTTGGCGCTAATCGTCCTGCTGTTGAAGTGCGCGAACAAGCACGCTACTGATAGACAGCAATGATCTGGCGCGCCTGTCGTTCCGGGCGCACCTTTTCAGCTAACTGCGGCGATCAAACAAAGAAGTTTTACCCATTGAGTGTTCAGTATGGGCACTTCGGTACAGAGCGTTATCGAGTAACTCTATCGGGGATTGGCTGCGAGGCACATGCGGCACCGTTGCCGATGGAGGGGGCCTGGCCGAACAGTCGAATCGATGATTTATTGCCGCTGGGCCTGACGGTTGAGTAAAAGAGGAGTTGCCTGGCTCGCCTAGGAGTGGCGTTTCTAGAGCCTCTTGTTAATCGCCGCCAATGCATGCGACACCATGCTGGCCTGCTGTCGCTCGACGTTCATATCCACACATAGACGATCCCAACCGGACAGCGCTTCAAACGCCTGCTCAATATACTGATCCACATTCAGGAAACTGAACGGCTCACAAACCTTGCTCAGCGACTTGCGTGACGGCAAACCAGAGCCCGCAAAAGAAGTCGTGTGCTCATCGGCCATGCCCTGCACCTGGGAAAAAGTCAGGTCATAGGCTGGCGCCAACCGCCACTGTCCCCGCTCACACAAAAAGGCGAAATTTTTTGAATGGTCGTCGTGGTTATGCGCGAGCGCGTTAAAAACCATTAACCGGGCCATCTTCTCAACCTCACCGGCATGCTGGGTAATAGCCCAAGTGGCACGTAGTAGGTCGCCATAGTCCAGAGAGGGCATGCGGTGATCGGCATACAAGATGCCGCCCGCCGTCATCATGTGAACCTTGCGCTCACCTTTGCGATCGAAACGCTTGGCCGCGAAGAACCGCTCCACCCCCTGTACTGTCTCGACGGTCAGGAGCGCCGACTCGGCCATTTCAACGCCAGCCCTGGCAGCCATCTGCGCGTAGGCGTACTCGATGGCACCGGTATCGCGGTGCTCGGCCTGACTGCGAAACTTCACCAACCAATGTTCATGGCCCTCGGCCAACGTCTTAAATGGCGAAGCGCAGCGCTGCTTGTCACGGGATAAGGCGACGACCACCTTGGGCCGCGCACCGGCAGGCGATCCGCCAGCCAAACGTAGAGCATCGAGGATCACCTCAGTATTGCCGTCATAGACCTCAAGGGCCGCCTGATAAAGCTCGGGCAGATCAAAGGGCAGATCCACATCCGTCGCCTCCAACACAGGTACGTACTCCAGCGCACCCATGCTGCGGCTACCCATGTAGGCCAGACGATCCAGTGGTGAGACGCTGCGCCTGTCCAGACCGAGCGCTCGCTGGAAAAAACGATCCATCAGCAGCATCCCCCAGCCATCGGGCAATGAATCGGCAAATGCACCCAGCAGCCCGTTAAAAACGCTCACATCAGG
>JBGSTZ010000023.1:0-16928 GCA_041736255.1 Burkholderiaceae bacterium | reverse complement strand
CCGGCAAGCTCACCGATTTCTGCCCGTTGTATGTGCAACCCAATGCCGACGCCATCCTGTCGCAGTTCGACAAGGACGACGTAGAGGCCGTTGGGCTCGTCAAATTCGACTTCCTCGGCCTCACCACACTGACGATCCTCGATTGGGCGGTGCGCTACGTGCGCATGCTGGACCCTGCAGCCGAGGTGGACCTCGAACGGTTGCCGCTCGACGACCAGGCGGCCTTCAACATCTTCCGCAAGGTCAACACCACCGCCGTGTTCCAGTTCGAGTCGCGCGGCATGCGCTAGCTGCTGAAGCAGGCGCCGGTCAATCGCTTCGAGGACATCATCGCGCTGGTGGCGCTGTACCGGCCGGGTCCAATGGACCTGATCCCGGACTTCTGCAAGCGCAAGCACGGCGAACGTTTCGATTATCCCGATCCGCGCACCGAAGGCATCCTGTCGGAAACCTACGGCATCATGGTGTATCAGGAGCAAGTGATGCAGATGGCGCAGGTGGTCGGCGGCTATTCGCTCGGCGGCGCCGATCTGCTACGACGTGCAATGGGTAAAAAGAAGGCCGAGGAAATGGCGGAACATCGCCAAATTTTCCGCGACGGTGCGGCCAAGGATGGCTTGACCGAAGCCAAGGCCGACGAGATTTTCGACTTGATGGAAAAATTTGCCGGCTACGGTTTCAACAAATCGCACGCCGCCGCCTACGCCTTGCTGTCGTATCACACCGCGTATCTGAAAGCGCACCACCCTGCCGCTTTCATGGCAGCCAACTTGTCGCTGGCGATGGACGACACCGACAAGATCAAGATTCTGGTTGTGGATGCGCTCGATATCTGCAACCTGACGCTGTTGCCCCCCGATATCAACCTGTCCGATTACCGCTTCACGCCGGAACGCGAAGCCGGCAAAAAAGCCGCTTATATCCGCTACGGCCTGGGCGCAGTGAAAGGCTCAGGCCAGAACGCAATCGAAGCGATTGTCGCAGCGCGCAAAGAAGCGCCGTTTGTCGATCTGTTCGATTTCTGTCTGCGGGTTGATAAGCGCCAGATCAACCGCCGCACCATCGAGTCCCTGATTCGCGCCGGCGCGTTCGACTGTTTCAAGGTCAATCGCGCTATTTTGCTGGCCTCGGTCGGACGCGCGATGGAAGCGGCCGGACAAGCGCTGGCATCCATCAATCAATCCAGCCTGTTCGGCGGCGACGACAGCGATCTGGTGGCGCCGCCCGAATATGTCAAGGTTGCACCCTGGAGCGAAAAACAGAAGCTGACCGAAGAAAAAGCCGCGCTCGGCTTTTGTTTATCAGGCCACATGTTCGACGCCTACGCGACCGAAGCGCGCCAGTTCGCTCGCGCCAAACTGTCCAGCCTGGAACCGTCGCGCGACCCGAGGCTGATGGCCGGCGTGATCTCGGCCCTACGCACCCAGATGACCCAGCGCGGCAAAATGATCATCGTCACCCTCGATGACAGAAGCGCGACGGTGGACGTGACGGTGTACAGCGAAATCTACGATGCCAACAAAGCGCTGTTCAAGGAAGATGAGTTCCTGGCAGTACAAGGCAAAGTGTCGGAAGATCGTTTTTCGGGCGGATTGCGGATTACGGCCGAGAATGTGATGGATATCGTAGCGGCACGCCAGAAGTTCGCGCGCAGCGTGGCGCTCGATGTCATGAAGCCGGTCGACACCCGGCAACTGCGTGAATCGATTGCACCCTATCTCGGGGATGGCGGCTTGCCGATCGGCTTGCGCTATCACCTCCCGGATGCCGAGTGCGAACTGCAGCTATCGGATGCCTGGAAAGTAGCGCCGTCCGACGGCTTGCAGCATGCACTCGAAATGCAATTTGGGATCGGCCAGGTTGCGATCGAATACGATTGAACAGACGCAGGCCTGACGGCGCCCTCCTCTGCCTCACTCGACCCCTTCCGCCTGCGAGAAATGGGCGAAATAAGGGGCAAAGTGAGGGGCTAAGTGAGGCAACACGCGGCTTTTACGCTAACACCGAATTCGCCCCGGCAAATTTATAAACGGCAGCATAATCCCGGCTGCCTATCCGCACCCATGGGCTGAACTTGAATCAGCTTGCACTGGATGCATGAATGATAAAGCGAACTTAAAAATGACCTTACCACCGAATTTAAAACGGCTTTTCCTGATGCTGCGGCCTTACAGGAAACGCCTGGGACTGGCTTTTCTTGGCATGATGCTGACCGCTGCCACCGAGCCGTCACTTGCCGCGATGATGAAAGCTTTGCTCGATAACGGCTTCTCAGGAAAACCCTCTTTTCAGCTCTGGATGGTGCCGGCCGGCATCATCGGGATTTTTGTCGTGCGCGGCATATCGACATTCACCACCACCTACATGATGACCTGGGTTTCCACCCGACTGCTTAACCATTTGCGGCAACTGATGTTTAACCGGATGCTGAATGTGCCGCTCGACTTTTATGCGAAAAACTCGGTCGGCAGGGTCATCAATGCAATGATGTTCGAAGTGCAGCAAATCATTGACATGATCAAGAACGTACTGACTTCGCTGATTCGGGACACGTTGACGGTGGCCGGTTTGCTTGGGTATTTGCTGTATACCAATTGGCGCTTGACGCTGATTGCGCTGGTGTTGTTGCCATTAATTGCGTTTGTGGTGCGCCTGACCGGAAAGCGGCTGCGAAAACTGACCCGTGAATACCTGGAGATCAATGCCGAATTGACGCAGGTGATTGAGGAAACCGCTCGCGCCCAGCAAGTCATCAAGATTTTTGGCGGACATCAATACGAGGGCGACCGTTTCGATGCGCGCGCGACAAAATTGCGAAGGTATTCAATGCGCATGGCCAGCACCTTTGCAGCGACGGTACCGATTACCCAGATCATCGCGTCCTGCGCGCTGGCAATCGTGATCATGATCGCGCTGGTTCAGTCCGGCCAAGGGCAGTCCACGGTAGGCGGCTTTGTTGCGTTTGTCACGGCAATGCTGATGCTGCTGACGCCATTGAAGCGTTTGGCCGAACTCAACGGTCCGCTGCAACGCGGCCTGTCGGCAGCCGAGTCCGTGTTCGCTGTGATCGATGCACCGTCAGAACGTAGTACCGGCAAGGCGTTACCGGGACGTGCTTCGGGCAAGCTTGATTTCATTGATGTCGGGTTTTCTTATCCCGGCCAAAATCAACCGGCGCTGTCCGGTATCAATTTAACCGTGATGCCGGGTGAAACCATTGCCTTCGTCGGCATGTCGGGCGGCGGAAAATCGACACTGGTCAACCTAGTGCCGGATTTTTACTCCGTCGACAGCGGCGAAATCCGCCTGGATGACGAGCCGACCGAACAAATTGTATTAAGCAGCCTGCGGGCCCAGATCGCGATGGTGAGCCAGGACGTGGTGCTGTTCGACGATTCGGTTGCTGCCAATATTGCGTATGGCGACGCAGCACCGGATCGCCATCGCATCGAAGCCGCGGCCAAGGCGGCATATCTGGATGACGTGCTTGCCGGCTTGCCGCAAGGGCTGGAAACATTCATCGGCGACAACGGCTCGCGCCTGTCCGGCGGCCAGCGCCAGCGTCTGGCGATTGCACGGGCGATCTACAAGGATGCGCCGATCCTGATTCTGGATGAAGCGACATCCGCGCTCGATTCGGAGTCCGAGCGCGCGGTGCAGGCGGCGCTGGATCACTTGATGCAAGGCCGCACCACGCTGGTGATCGCGCACCGGTTGTCGACGATAGAACGCGCCGACCGGATTGTCGTGCTGGACAATGGACGAATCGCAGAAATCGGATCGCATCAGGATTTGCTGAAACTTAATGGCGTCTATGCCAATTTGCATCATTTGCAGTTTGCAAACAAATCATCCCAGCAATAGACAGCCTAATGCCAGCGATGGACCATCGTTTGCATACAAATCGTGAGAATGATAGTGAAATGTATGCCAATTCTTGAAAGCTACATCAATGCGAATCTGATATCATCTTTCAATAAATTGCATATTAGCAACCAAACGAGGCTATCAAAATGATCATGCAACGCATTACAGACTTCATCTGGCAACGACTGACCGGTCTGATGCCGGGAGAACTGAAGCAGTCCGAACTAAGCTGGCTGGCGTCACCTCGCCCGCATCTGAGCTTATTGGCGCGACGCCGGGCCACCATGATCGTGAACCGGGTGCGACTGTTTGCATTCCTGTTCGCGGTACTGACGCCGCTCTGGAGCGTGGTCGATCTGGTGGTTTTCCCCTTTCCGCTGTGGCTCAACCTGGCATTGATGCGACTGCTGGCATGTGCTGCCTTCGCCAGCCTGCTTGTGTATTACCGGCCTAGCGGCGAACTGCTCGATGCCTATCGGGCGATGGCGTTGCTGTTTGCCATCCCGACCGCTTTTTATGTCGCCTCCTACACGCTGCTCGGTCACTATCAGCTGGACGGCATTTCAGCTGCAATCGGTGCCGGTTATGCCTTTTTGCCGTTCGTGCTGTTGGCTGGACTAGCAATCTTTCCGCTCACTCTGCTGGAAAACCTGGTGATTGCCAGCCCGATCCTGATAGCCCAGGGCATCGCTGGCTCGCTGCGCTGGGCCACGCTGGACTGGCCTTCTTTTGCCGGCGCTTTCTGGTTGCTGGTGCTGATCACCGGAGTGGCAACTTTGGCCGGCATGAGCCAACTGGCATTCATGATTGCGCTGGTGCGCCAAGCCATCCGCGATCCGCTGACCGGCGTTTTTTCGCGTTCCAGCGGCGAGGAAGTGCTGGAGCTGCAGTACACCATAGCCAGCCGTAGCAAGACGGCGCTGTCGGTAGCTTTCATCGATCTGGATCATTTCAAGGGCATCAACGATAGCTTCGGTCACGAAGCGGGCGACAAGGCGCTGCTCGACATGACCGCTATCGTCAGCAACAATCTGCGCGGTGGCGACATGCTGGCGCGCTGGGGCGGCGAGGAATTTTTGCTGATCATGCCCAACACCGATCTGACGCAGGCGCAAGCAGCACTGTTACGGCTGCGCAGCATTGGTTTCGGCACCCGTCCTGAAAGCACGCCGCTGACCGCCAGCGTCGGCATTGCCGAGCGCAGCGCCGATCTGACCACGGACTGGAAAGCATTGGTCGAACTGGCTGACCAGCGCATGTACCTGGCCAAACAAGGCGGACGCGATCGGGTATGTAGTAAGCCTGCGCAGAGTGTTGCGCTTACTCAATAAGGATATGATCGCCGCATGTCGATAGTCTCCATTCTGTTTCCTGATTTTTCCCTGATCCTGCTCGGTTTTCTGCTCAAGCGTTTCATGCGTTGGGACGATGGTTTCTGGTCTGGCATAGACAGACTGGTGTATTTCATCCTGTTTCCGGCGTTGCTGTTCTATTCCACTGCGCGTACGCCGTTTGATTTTCATGCCACCGGCAATCTTTTGATAGTCAGCCTGGCGGCCTGCAGCGGCGGTATCGCGCTGGGCTGGCTGGCGAAGCCTTTGTTCCCGGTGAAACCGATGATCTTCGAGTCGGGCGTGCAAACTGCTTTCCGTTTCAATTCGTATATCGGGCTTGCGGTGGCGTCGCGGCTAGCGGGCGACCAAGGTACCGCGCTGATGGCGCTGATCATCGGTTTTGCAGTGCCGCTGTGCAATATGGCAGCAGTGCATGCGCTGGTGCACAAGAATGGCGGCCTGCTGCGGGAGCTGGCAAAAAATCCGCTGCTGCTGGCGACTGCCGCCGGGACGCTGTGCAATCTGGCCGGCGTGGCGCTGCCGGACGTGCTGGGCGCGACATTGTCGCGGCTCGGCAATGCCTCTATTGCACTCGGATTAATTGCTGTGGGCGCCGGTTTGCGGCTGTCTGGCCTGCATGAATCGAAAAGGATCGCAGCGTATTTCATCGGCGTTAAATTGCTGGCGGTGCCGGCGCTGGCTTTCGGGCTCGGAACCTGGCTGCGCCTGCCTCCGCTGCAACTGCAAATGGCGGTGATGTTTTGTGCATTGCCGACCGCATCGAGCGCCTATGTGCTGGCCAGCCGTTTGGGCGGCAACGGGCCGTTTGTGGCATTCCTGATTTCGGCTGGAACCGTGTTATCGGTGCTGAGCCTGCCGATTTGGCTGTCGCTGGTACATTGACTAGCGCGTTATTGCGTTACATAAAAATTAATATAATCTAACGATTTTTTAATAATTCATGCAGCTCAACATCAAGTTTTTTCATATTGGGACAGCAGCGCTGTAGGTGCGAATCTATTCGCATTTTTAACGATTGTCATGCGAGCTGGTGCGAATAAATTCGCACCCACAAAAAATGTCGTTCCGATCAGGATAATCGACGATATTTTTCACTGTATGGCATAGAGCATTGTTTGCCGTCACACCGCGCCATGCTGTTCCAGTGCCCACAACACATGTTCTCGCACCAGTTCTGACGGATGCTCAAGCCGCGTCTTCAGCGCCGCCACCATGCCGCTAACATCTGCATCGGACCCTGCTGCATTGCCCAATCCCACTGCCAGATTGCGCAGCCAGCATACATGGCCGATGCGGCGGATCGGGCTGCCTTCCAGCTTGTGATTGAATTCTTCTTCGCTCCAACCGAACAGATCGACCAGCATCGCGTCATCCAATCCATTACGCACTTCAAAATCGGGAACCGTAGCCTGCTGGGCAAATTTGTTCCACGGGCACACCAGTTGGCAATCATCGCAACCATACACACGGTTGCCGATCAAAGCGCGCAATTCCACCGGAATGCTGCCCTTGAGCTCGATCGTCAGATAAGAAATGCAGCGCCGGGCGTCAACCTGATACGGCGCGACTATTGCCTGCGTCGGGCAAATGTCGATACAGGCGCTGCAGGCGCCGCAATGGGGCGTGACCGGCGCATCCACCGGCAACGGCAAGTCGGTAAACATTTCGCCCAGAAAAAACATCGAACCGGCGTCGCGACTCAGCAACAACGTATGTTTGCCGCGCCAGCCGAGACCGGATTTTTGCGCTAATTCCACTTCCATCACCGGCGCCGAATCGGTAAATACGCGATAGCCGAATTCGCCCACTTCTGTTTTGATGCGGTCCGCCAACTGCTGCAAACGGGCACGCAATACCTTGTGATAATCGCGTCCACGCGCATAGATCGAGATATTCGCCGCCGCCGGCTGACTCTGACGCGCCGTTTCTTTTTCGCGCCATCCGGAGGTCGGCTGCGTCAAATTGGGCAAATACGGCATGCGCAACGTAATCACGCGCACGGTGCCCGGCACCAGTTCTGCCGGCCGCGCGCGCTTCATGCCGTGCGCGGCCATGTATGCCATCTCGCCATGAAAGCCCTTGTCGAGCCAGGCTTGCAAGCCGGCTTCGGCATGCGCCAGATCAATATCGGTAATTCGCACCTCGGAAAACCCGAGTTCTTGTCCCCACGTCTTGATACGCAGCGACAGTGCGAGTAAATTGTTATTCTCAGTCATATGCATGTACCAGCTGAAGCCAAAATTAATCAAAATTAATCAAATTAGAGAAACCATTTTACGAGATGCAGCAATTTCAACCCATTCACATCCATCTACATGACGAAGCCGGCACTATCGCGCTGGGCGCTGCACTGGCGCGCGCGCTGGCTCCGGGCTTGACTATTTACTTGCACGGCGAACTTGGGGCCGGCAAAACTGCGCTAACCCGGGCGCTTTTACATGCCGCCGGTTACACCGGCCATGTCAAAAGCCCGACTTACACGCTGGCAGAACCTTATACCATCGAGATCGACGGCGAAGCGCTTGATTTGATCCATTTTGACTTGTACCGGATGCAGTCTGCGGAAGAATTCCTCGAAGCCGGGTTTCGCGAAGATTTTAACGAGCGGAACATCTGCATCGTCGAATGGCCGGAAAAAGCCGATACCGTGCTGCCGCCGCCCGATATCCGCATATCTCTGAATGTGACTGTGACAGGTCTGGGGCGTGATGTAGAATTACAGGCCTTGTCAGACAAAGGTTCACAATGCCTCGGCCGCCTGCACTTCGCCCCCAATTTATGAATCCAAACAACAAAGCGGCAACCCGCCGCACCGTCCTTAAAGCCGGCAGCACACTACTACTATCGCTGATCGCGCCGGGGCTTTCGTTTGCCGCACAAATCGTCGCAGTGCGGGTCTGGCCGTCGGACGAATATACCCGCGTCACGCTGGAAAACGACAGCGATCTGAAAGCCAGCCATTTCCTGGTGCAAGACCCAAATCGCCTGGTAATCGATATCGAAGGCCTCGAACTCAATCCGACCCTGAAAGAACTGATCGCCAAGATTCAATCCAACGATCCTTTCATAAGCCAGGTAAGAGTCGGACAAAACCGTCCTAACGTAGTGCGACTGGTGTTCGATTTGAAAGCGGAAATCAGGCCGCAGGTATTTACCCTGGCGCCGGTAGGCGAATACAAATACCGGCTGGTGTTCGATCTGTACCCGACCCGCGAATACGACCCGATCGCCGCCCTGATCGAATCTGGCGAGCGGCCGGCCGACCGTCCTTTCGACTACCCGACGGCAACCATCGAAACACTGCCGCAGATCAATCCTGAACCGCCGCTTGCCAAAACCGAGCCGGAACCGGAGCGCCGCAGCAATGCGCCAGCCATGACGCGCATGATCACCATCGCAATCGATCCCGGCCACGGTGGCGAAGACCCCGGTGCAGTGGGTCGCGGTGGTAGTTACGAAAAAAATATCGTACTGGCGATAGCCAAGCGCCTGAAAGCGAAGATCGAACAACAACCAAATATGCGCGTGATGCTGACCCGCGACGGCGATTATTTCGTGCCGCTGCATGTGCGGGTACAAAAGGCGCGCCGGGTACAGGCCGATTTGTTCATGTCGATCCATGCCGACGCCTTTGTGCTGCCGACTGCGCGCGGCTCGTCCGTGTTCGCGCTATCGGAAAAAGGCGCGTCTTCGACCTCTGCGCGCTGGCTGGCCAATAAGGAAAACGCCGCCGATCTGATCGGTGGCGTCAACATCAAGAACCACGATGTTCAGCTGGCAAGAGTGCTGCTCGACCTGTCCACTACTGCGCAAATCAATGACAGCATGAAGCTGGGCAAAGCGATTCTGGGCGAAATCGGCGGCATCAACCGGCTGCACAAAGGTTCTGTCGAGCAAGCCGGTTTTGCAGTGCTGAAAGCCCCCGACATTCCATCGGTGCTGATCGAAACTGCTTTCATTTCAAACCCTGAAGAAGAAGCCAAGCTGAGCGATAACGGTTATCAGGATAAAATGGCCGACGCGATCATGAATGGCATCAAGAAATATTTTGCCAAAAATCCGCCGCTGTCGAAGAACCGGATGACTTGACGGATTTTGTGCGTTTCGCAATTTCGCAATTTCGTAGGATGGGTGAAACCCATCCTACGAAATTGTGATCCAGAATCCTAACCCGGCACCACAAAAAGACCAGGAACAACAATGAATCAGCGCCAAGATCCCGCGCAAGACCCGGCGGTACACCAAGGTTGCGCTTGCCATTCGCAAAACAACGAACAACCTGCCCCAATCCAAAATACTAAGCAGCAATACACCGATCCGGTCTGCGGCATGGCAGTAGCCGCCGATCCGGCTAAAAAAGCGATTTATCAGGGCAAGACCTACTATTTCTGCAGCACGTCTTGTCTCGCCAAATTCAACGCCGATCCGCTGGCGTATGTGAAACCGGCCAAGTTACTGAAAATTACGGTGACGGGAACCGTGCCGGCAGGACCGCTTGTACCGACAATGCCCGCCCCAGCCATCGACAAACCCTACACCGACCCGGTGTGCGGCATGAAGGCTGCGGCCAATCCGGACAAATCGGCGACGTTCAACGGCGTCACTTATTATTTCTGCAGCACTTCCTGCGTCGCCAAGTTCAAGGCCGACCCAGAGGGGATTCTGGCGCATCCACCCAAACCGATGACACCGGCCAAACCGAGAACAACACCGGCAGCCGCAGATGCGATCTACACCTGTCCGATGCATCCGGAGGTGCAGCAAGTCGGCCCCGGGACTTGCCCCAAATGCGGCATGGCGCTGGAACCGATGGAAGCCAGCATGGAAGAGGACACCAGCGAACTCGACGACATGACGCGCCGCCTGAAAATCAGCGCCGCGCTATCGCTGCCATTACTACTGATGACGATGGGCGACATGATCCCCGGCGCGAATATCGGACACCGGATCGGCATGAACGCGTTCGGCTGGCTGCAGGCGGTGCTGGCCACGCCGGTAGTATTGTGGGCCGGTTGGCCACTATTCCAGCGCGGGTTTGACTCGTTTCGCAGCTGGAATCTGAACATGTTCAGCTTGATTGCCTTAGGCACTTCGGCCGCGTTTCTGTTTAGCGTGATAGCACTGCTGTTTCCAGAAGCCTTACCAGAAGCGTTCAAGATGAACGGCATGGCGCCGCTGTATTTTGAAGCCTCGGCGGTCATCATTACGCTGGTGCTCCTGGGCCAGGTGCTGGAGTTGCGCGCCCGTTCGCGCACCAATGGCGCGGTGCGCGCACTGCTGGCGCTGGCACCGAATACCGCACTGCGGGTGAAACCCGATGGCAGCGAGGAAGAAGTCCATCTGGACCAAGTCCAGACCGGTGACATCCTGCGCGTCAAGCCGGGCGACAAAGTGCCGGTCGATGGCACGGTGACTGACGGTCGCTCGAATGTCGATGAATCGATGATCACCGGCGAACCGATGGCGGTCACCAAGACGGTCGGCAGCCAGGCCAGCGCCGGCACCGTCAATCAAACCGGCACTTTCCTGCTGCAGGCGCAGAAAGTCGGCGCCGACACGCTGCTGTCGCAAATCGTCCAAATGGTGAATCAGGCCAGCCGCTCGCGCGCACCGATCCAGAAACTGGCCGACCGGGTTTCCGGCTGGTTCGTGCCAGCGGTGATGGCCTCGTCGGTACTCAGCTTTTTGTTGTGGACTTGGCTCGGCCCGGCGCCGGCAATGGCGTACGGACTGGTCGCTGCGGTATCGGTGCTGATCATTGCCTGCCCTTGTGCGCTCGGGCTGGCGACGCCGATTTCGATCATGGTCGGCATCGGTCGCGGCGCCGGTGAAGGCATCCTGATCAAGAATGCGGAAGCGCTGGAACGGCTGGAAAAAGTCGACACGCTGGTGGTCGATAAAACCGGCACTCTGACCGAAGGCAAGCCGAAAGTGCAAAACGTGATCGCTGCCGACGGTTTCAACCAGGCCGACGTGCTGGCACTGGCTGGCGCGCTGGAAAAACGCAGCGAACATCCTCTGGCGCAAGCAATTGTCGACTATGCACAGGAGCAGAACACGTCGCTGCCAGAAGTCGAGCAGTTCGATTCCGTCACCGGCAAAGGCGTGCAAGGCCACGTCAATGACGCGCTGATTTCGCTCGGCAATCAGCGCCTGATGGACGACACAGGAATTGATACCGGCCCGCTGCGCGATAAAGCGCAGGCCTTAGGTGCAGAAGGTCAAACCGTGATGTTCATTGCCAGCGCAAACAAACTTGCCGGCCTGATTAGCGTGGCCGACCCGATCAAGGCCAGCACTGCAGAAGCACTGCATTTGCTGCGCGCCTCGGGCTTGCGCATCATCATGCTGACCGGCGACAACGCTGCCACCGCACAGGCGGTTGGCCGCCAGCTTGGACTGGATGAAGTCAAGGCGGAAGTATTGCCGCAAGATAAATTCAAGCTGATTGAAGAATTGAAAAAGCAAGGCCGCATCGTCGCCATGGCCGGCGACGGCGTCAACGATGCACCGGCGTTGGCGCTGGCCGATGTCGGCATCGCGATGGGCACCGGAACCGATGTCGCGATGAACAGCGCGCATGTGGTGCTGGTCAAGGGTGACTTGCGCGGCATCGCCAAGGCCCGATTATTGAGTCAGCACACCATGAAGAACATCCGGCAAAACCTGTTCTTCGCTTTCATCTACAACTTTGTCGGCGTGCCGATTGCCGCCGGAGCGCTGTTTCCGTGGTTCGGACTCGTGCTCAGCCCGATGATCGCCAGCGCCGCAATGAGCTTCAGCTCGGTATCGGTGATCGCCAACGCGCTACGGTTGCGCAAGACGACGCTGTGAACGGGTTTTGCAGACAGATTCTTACGGGATAACATACTGAATCATGTATTTTTTATTACCGCATACCTATATTCGGTAATTGGCATGTTTTTGGCTATACCCCCACATATTGGAATGGAATTTTCTTGTTGGTGCGAATTTATTCGCATGTTTCGTGATTTCATGCGAGTTAATGCGAATGAATTCGCACCTACGACTTCTGTATCAGCGTGAAAAATGCATGATGGTGAAAAGAAAATCTACAAAACCCCAAACACATACTGATAATGGCATCCCAAGAATGATGTCATTTTGTTTTCCGCGCCCTTTTCTTCTTCCGTGGCGCAGCAACAGGCGACAGCATCGCGTCAGTCCAGGCTTTGGTCATTTGACTTGTGTTTTTTGCCGCTTCCCGCTTCACTGCGGCGGTCGCATGCCCTCTTGCTGTATTGGCAACTCTGTTTGCGCCACTCAGAAACATGCTCATAAAAGGGTTTTTCATAAAGACTCCTTATAAGTGAGGACTGTGAGCAAAATCAGACATGGCCTGGTTTATAAAGTTTCGTAAAAAATAACCAATTCTCCGCACAATACGCAATTTTTTTGGTGCACTATTTTTTGACTGGATTCACGCCATCCGCTGACTTACCCGTTACTTTTCGATAAAACTTCCACAACCCACCCAGCATCAACGGCACCACTGCAGCGCCTACACCGATCAGCACGATGGTGTTCAGGTGATCTCGAATGATAGGGATATTGCCGAAAAAATAGCCGGCGGCAACCAATCCGCCCACCCACAGCAGCGCGCCAGTCACATTAAATAGCTGAAATTTACTGAATGTCATCTTCGACACACCGGCCACAAATGGTGCGAAGGTACGCACAATCGGCACGAAACGGCACAGGATGATGGTCTTGCCGCCGTGTTTTTCAAAAAAAACGTGCGTCCTGTGCAATGCTTTCTTGTCGATCCACTTGTAATCGTGCGTGAATACTTTCTGTCCAATCTTGGAGCCGATCCAGTAATTGAGCGTATTGCCGCCCACCGCTGCGACCAGCAATATGCTGACCAACAGCCAGACATCCATCGCGCCGGTAGCGCAGAAAGCGCCGCCAATGAACAGCAGCGTGTCGCCTGGCAAAAACGGAAATACCACCAGACCGGTTTCAGCAAATACAATCATGAACAGCACCGCATACACCCAGGTGCCATAGTTTTCCAGCAAATGACCGAGCGTCTTGTCGACATGCAAGATCATGTCGAAAAATTGCATGAATTCCATACTTCTCCTAAGGATAACTAACCCCTCGATTGGGGCTGCAGAATGATACCAGCACACCCAGCTATAATCTGACCAATGAATGCTCCTCTTGACCCACATCGCCCAATCCAGGCATTATCCGACCAATTGATCTCCCAAATCGCTGCCGGCGAAGTAGTGGAACGACCGTCCGCCGTAGTAAAAGAGTTGCTTGAAAACGCCCTCGACGCCGGCGCCACGCACATCACCGTGCGGCTGGAGCAAGGCGGCGTCAAGCGCATCGCCATCACTGACAATGGACGCGGCATTGCACCGGAGCAAATGCCGCTGGCGCTGGCGCGTCATGCGACTTCCAAAATTACCTCGCTGCACGATCTGGAAAACGTAGCCACGCTGGGCTTTCGGGGCGAAGCGCTGGCGTCGATCGCTTCGGTAGCGCAACTGACGCTGACTTCGCGCACCTTGGATGCCGCCCACGCCTGGGAAATTTCCGGCACATCGGCCGGCAGCACAGCGCCCGCTTCGGGTGCGCCCGGCACGACTATTGATGTGCAAGACTTGTATTTCAATACGCCGGCCCGGCGCAAATTTCTGAAGACTGATCAGACCGAATTCGGCCATTGCGCCGAAGTGGTGCGCCGCATCGCGCTGGCACGGCCAGACGTGTCTTTTTCGCTATCGCACAATGGCAAAACCGTCGACCATTGGAACGCGGCCGATGTGGCGCAACGCAGCGCGCATATCTTGGGCGACAACTTCGCCACCGCCCGGCTGGCGCTGGACGAATCCGCTGGCGACCCGGCAACCGGCTTGCGTCTGCACGGTTTTGCCGGCCTGCCGACTGCCGCCAAGGCCCGCGCCGACGCACAATATTTCTACGTCAATGGCCGTTTCGTGCGCGACAAACTGCTCACGCACGCAGTACGCGCCGCTTATCAAGACGTGCTACACGGCGACCGCTTCCCATCCTACGTGCTGGCGCTAGAATTGAATCCGGCGCTGGTCGATGTGAATGTCCATCCATCGAAGATCGAAGTGCGCTTTCGCGATAGCCGCGCCGTGCACCAGTTCGTGTTCCACGTCGTGCAACGTGCGCTGGCGCAAACCTCGGCCACCGCATTCGGCACCGCGCCGGCACCGCTGGCATCGCCGTCAAACGCCATGCCGTGGATGCGTGAGCAGCAGCAAACCAGCTTCGGCGCCCAGTTGCGCTCTGATGCTGACGCAAGCACTAACACTGCCGCGCCACAATTTCATCGGCCAAATTCCGGCTTCGGTGTCGCGCAATCGACCGCCAGTTACGGCGCGCTGTTCGCCGCCGCGCCGGAACCGTTGCCATCGGCCACCATCCCGCAACCAATGCCGCCCTTGCCGGACGAAGCCGACGCACATGAACATCCGCTCGGCTATGCGCTGGCGCAGTTGCACGGGGTTTTCATCCTGGCCCAAAACAACAAAGGGCTAGTGTTGGTGGACATGCACGCCGCGCACGAACGCATCCTGTACGAGCAACTCAAAAACGCGCTGGACGCGGATGCGATGCAGGTGCAGGCGCTGCTGATCCCCGTCACCTTTTACGCCGATGCAGTGGAAGTCGGCACCGCCGAAGAAAGCCGCACTATCCTGGAATCGCTCGGCTTCGATATCAGCGCGGTATCGCCTACCACGCTGGCAGTGCGCGCGGTGCCGGCGTTGCTGAAAAACGCCGATGCGCAAACACTGGCGCGCGATGTGCTGCGCGACATCCGCGAATTCGGCGGCTCGCGGGTGCTGATCGAGCGCCGCAATGCGCTGCTCGGCACGCTGGCTTGCCATACCGCAGTGCGCGCCAACCGATCATTAACCGTGCCGGAAATGAATGCATTGCTGCGCCAGATGGAAGCCACTGAACGGGCAGACCAGTGCAACCACGGCCGCCCGACTTGGGTGCAGTTGGCGCTGGCCGACCTCGACAAACTCTTTTTACGCGGACAATAAGCCACCAATGCATGCAGCGATCCGCCCTCTCTCTCCCTATGCCAATGCGCCCTTGCTGGTTTTAATCACTGCATTATTAATGATGCAGCCGCTATCGACTGACATCTACCTGGCATCGCTGCCGGGCCTGGCCACTTATTTCAACGCGCCGGCCGCGAATGTGCAATTGACCTTATCGATATTTGTGATCGGTTTCGGCGCTGCGCAGTTGGTGATCGGCCCTCTGTCCGACCGTTTCGGCCGGCGCCCGGTGCTGCTGTACGGCTTGGCACTATATGCTGTCGCCAGCCTGCTGTGCGCACTGGCGCAGACGATCAATTTGCTGATTGCCGCCCGTTTCCTGCAAGCGCTGGGCTGCAGTTCGGCCGTCATCATTGGGCGCACTATCGTGCGCGATGCCTATGCGCCAGAAGACGGCGCGCGCGTGATCGCCAAAGCCAGCACTTGGTTATCGCTGACGCCTTTACTGGGGCCGATCATGGGATCGTATTTGCAAGTCGCTTTCGGCTGGCGCGCAGCCTTTGTCCTGCATGCAACCTTGTCCATTGCGCTAATCGCAGTAGTCTTTTTCCGCCTGCCAGAAACCAATACCAACAAGAATTCGCGTGCGCTGGAACTATCCGGCCTGCTGACCAACTACAGACATGTGCTCGGCGCGCGCGAATTCTGGATATATGCATTGCCTGGCGCACTGTCTTACGGATCTATTTTCGCGTTCATTTCGGGTTCCTCCCTGATCCTGATTAACGTGCTGCAGGTGCCGACAGTATGGTTCGGCTATTGCTATGCTTTTAGCATTTCCGGTTATATGGCAGGCACCCTGGTTTGCCGCTACCTGTTGCAACGGATCGGGCCAGTGCAAACCTTGCGCATCGGGGCCGGAATCGCGCTGGCAGCCGGCGTGCTGTTTCTGACTGTCGTTATGACCGGATACGCGCACTGGGCCGTGGTAGTCGGGGCCATGTTCCTGACCATGCTGGCGCATGGCATCAATTCGCCGCTGGCGCAATCGGGCTCGGTCACCCCGTTTCCACTGCAGGCCGGGACCGCTGCCGGTCTGGCCGGCGCGCTTTTCATGGTGGTCGCGTTCGTGATCAGCACCTTGGTCGGCGTCACCTACAACGGCACGCTGTATCCGTTAGCGATTATTTCCGGTTCAATAGGCGTGCTGATCTTTGCTTCAGTGCGTCTTATGATTCCAAAACTCAGCATCAAGGTCGCCTAATGACACAACAAAAGAAACCATTAGCGGTCGCCATCATGGGCCCGACTGCCTCCGGCAAAACCGCGATGGCGCTGGAAATCGCACGCCGTATACCATCCGAAATCATCTCGGTCGATTCCGCCCTGGTCTATCGCGGCATGGATATCGGCACCGCCAAGCCCAGCGCAGCTGAATTAGCCGCTGCGCCGCACCACCTGATCGACATCATCGACCCGCTGGACGCTTATTCTGCGGCGCAATTCTGCAAGGATGCACTGCGACTCAGCGCAGAAATCCACGCTCGCGGCAAACTGCCGTTGCTGGTTGGCGGCACCATGATGTATTTCAAGGCGCTGATGGATGGACTCGATGACCTGCCGGCCGCCGACCCTGCGCTGCGCGTGCAACTCGAACGCGAAGCCGCCGAGACCGGCACGCCCGCCATGC
>JBGSTZ010000003.1:0-7319 GCA_041736255.1 Burkholderiaceae bacterium | reverse complement strand
TGTCCCCATCAACCATCGCAGACAACCCTGTCGCTGTCGCCCGTCCAAATGTACTTATCAAATAATCCGTGTACAACTCAAGTTCAGCTTTTTTCATTTCAACAGATTAACAATTTATACTGAGGCCTGCGTAACATCAGTAAATAATTTAAATCCATACCTGGCACGCAAGCAGGTTGATGCAGTTTCAACGCTCAGAGAGATTGACGCCGAAAAAGCAATTCAAATATTGGGATATGTGCCAAAACAGGATGATGAACTGCTGATAGGCCCCTTGCTTGTTGCGCCAGTCAAATTCAACATGCTTATGAGTACGTGCGAGTTAATCGACGGCGACGGCCGAAAACATGGCATTGCAGGCGGCACGAAATCGGGCGGATACTGGGCGGCGCAAAAACTCCCCAGCGGCGACGGTAAAGGGCTTGTTCTGTTGATTGGCGAAGGTGTCGCAACAGTGTTATCTACTGCTGAAAATAGCGCACACATTGGTATTGCGGCGCTGGCGAATCACAATATCCCAAAAGTCGCACATGCTATGCGTTCGCTCTATCCGGCTGCATTAATAGTTGTGCTGGCAGACCTGGACAAAAAAACCGGTGCACCTGATTTACATGCAAAAAAGGCAGCGGAGGAAGTCGGCGGAATTCTCGCTTTGCCTGATTTTGGACCAGATAGACCAGAGGACAAAAAAGACTTCAACGACATGGCGGTAATGCTCGGAAAGGAGTCCGTGCGGATCTGCATTGATGCTGTGATAAATTCGCCTGTAGTCGTTCCTGATGTCGTTGATGATGTCGTTCCTGATGCTGTTCATGACACTGACATTGCGACATTAGCCAAGGCAGCCAAGGAGCGCAAAGAAGAAAAAAAAGCAGAGCAGTTAAAAAGCGGCCTGCCCTATGGCTTCTCCCTTTCTAATGAAGGTGTATTTTTTACTCCCGATGGTACGGACGAAAAGCCCGGCACACCAATGAAAGTTTGTGCACCGTTGCGCGTCACGGCAATGAGCCGCAATCATTCATCCGTGGACTGGGGTCGCGTGATTGAATTCCATGATGCTGATGGTATCCGGCACGAATGGGCTATTCCAATGGAAATGCTGGCAAGCGACGGCGCAGACATGCGGCGGGAGTTGTCGCGCCTGGGGCTTGTTATATCACCCAGCCTAACGGCAAAAAATAAACTTTTGGAATATCTCAGTGCCAGCGCACCAAAAGAGCGGGCGCGATGCGTTCAGCAAACCGGCTGGGTTGATGGCGTGTTTGTCATGCCAGACCGCACCATTGGCAAGAGCAATGAAGTCATTTTGTATCAGTCGGAAAGCAAGACGGCTTGCCAATATGTGCAGGCCGGTAAGCCGGAGGACTGGCGCGACAACGTTGCTAATCTTTGCACTGGAAACAGTCGTTTGATGTTCGCGGCGTCTGCTGCATTCGCAGGCATGATTTTGCATCACGCGGGCCAAGAATCGGGCGGGCTGCATTTTGTCGGTAGCAGTTCCACCGGCAAGAGCACCGCGCAATTGGTTGCGGCTTCAGTTTATGGCGGGCCTGCATTCAAACAAAGTTGGAGGGCCACCGGCAACGCGCTAGAGGGCACTTGCGCGCTCCACAACGACGCCGCGCTTATTCTGGATGAAATGGCAGAGGTTGACCCGAAAGAGATCGGTAGCATCGTGTACATGATCGGCAACGGCACGGGAAAAGGTAGAGCCGGACGCACCGGCGAAACTCGGGCGCGCAAGACCTGGCACTTGATGATTATCAGCTCGGGAGAGATTGGACTAGCGCAGCACATGCTAGACGGCGGCAAAATTGCCAAGGCAGGCCAAGAGGTGCGCATGATCGACATTGCGGCTGATGCCGGGGCCGGTTATGGCTTGTTTGAAGATTTGCACGGCATCGAGGGCGGCGCTAATTTTTCGGAGGCCATCAAGGAAGCCACAAAGACGTATTACGGCGCGCCTGCAATCGCCTTTCTGGAACATATCACCAGCCATCTAAAAACCTTACCAGCGGATCTAAAACAGGCGATAAATGCCTTTACAGTCGATAACCTGCCAAGCGATGCAGGCGGGCAGGCAGCGCGTGTCTGCAATAGGTTCGCACTTATTGCCATTGCAGGCGAATACGCTACCGGAGCAGGTATTACAGGATGGCAGCAAGGCGATGCAGTAACGGCAGCGGCAACGTGTTTTAAATCGTGGCTTGATAGTCGCGGCGGCGGCGGAAACCAGGAGCGCACCGCTATTTTGGCAAGCGTAAAAGCGTTTTTTGAATCGCATGGTGAATCACGGTTTTCTGATACTACTGACGGATCAGGCAGAGTTACCATTAACCGGGCCGGGTTCCGCACCGCGACGACGGACGGACAAGAATATTTTGTGATGAGCGAGGCATACAGGCGCGATGTTTGTGCCGGGTTCGACATGAAGATTGTCACCAAGGTTTTGATTGATGCCGGATGGATCGAGCAAGGCGCAGACGGGAAGGCTTCCCAAGTCAGAAAACTACCCGGCATGAACAAAGCGCGCTTTTATTTGTTCACGTCAAAAATGTGGGAGGCGTGATATGTGGCTAGATGCGTTCATACCAAAAAACAGGAACATGCTAAATATTGGTGTTCTCGGTGTTCCAGGTGTTCCGCTACCAAGCAAGCCCAATGAATACGTGGGGTTGGCTGGAACACCGTCCCGGAACACCGCTAAAAGCCAAGGTGTTCCAGGTGTTCCGCTTCAACAGGCAGGAACACCGGGAACACCCCGGAACACCGCAGAGAAAACTTGTTGTTCCAGTGTGCCACCACCCCACAAGCCCAATGAATACGTGGGTTTAGCTATTTGCGGAACACCCGGAACACCCGGAACACCGCAAAAACACCTATCCGCAGAAAATGCTGAAACACTGGCGCAATTCTGCTTTGATCTGGTCGAGCAAGAGATTGAGGCCGGTTATCCAGTGGAAGAACTGCGACGCGTCAATAACATTGCATGGCGCTTGATTACGGCGCGTGGGTTTCAGTTCCAGGAGGCGATAACGGCGGCGGCTCAGTGGGTTGTCGATAACCCACCGCACCGAGACGAAGCCGCGTTCGTTGATGTCATGGAGCTATTCAAACGAAGCCAGCATTAACCAAAAAATTTAGCGCAGCAAACAAACCAACAACCGAAAGGCAGCAAATGACTATCGAAAACACCGAGCAAATTGAAGTAAAAAATCCAGACGCACTGCTGAAAAAAAACCGGCAGCTTCTCCAGGAGTTGACCGAGACAAAAGCCGCGCTACAAGTCGCACAGGAAGCACTTGGAACGGCACAGAGCGCCAACGAAGCCACGGCAGCGCAACTGCATACCATTCGTGTGACTGATCCACTGGCGCGCATTGTTGCCACGTTATCGCCGCACACGGGATTGATGACGAAAACGCTTAATGATCTGTTCGATGTGAAGCTGGACGCTGAACACAATCCCCACCTGTTCGACAAGCAAGGCCAGCCGCTCGCCTGGACTGAGACAGACAGACAGGGCCGCACCACTGAGCATCTTGTGGAGCTTAATCAAGAATCCATTATGCAATGGATGCTATGGGGATTTGAAGGCAATCCAGACGGGCCGAAAGCATTAATGTTCAAAGCCCAAGGCTGCGGCGCAGTGGGATCAAATGGCGGCTCCTACCGTGCACAAGCAACACCACCGGCCGCACGCGCACCGGCACCCGCAACACCCGAGCCGGGCTTTGGCTTGCGTTAATTTGTCAATTCGTTAAAATGTACCAGTCGTCATTCGGGCCGCGCTCGGATGATGGCACCCCATCTCAGGCGTTACGCGCCACCGCAAATAGTCCACGACTGCCAGCGAAAACACACACTCTGTTTTTGAAAGGCCCACCGTGGCTACTACTCAAATTTCCGATTTAATTATTCCCGAAGTCTTTACCGCTTACGTTGTTCAAAACACGATGGAGCGTTCCGCGCTGTATCAATCCGGCGTGGCGGTTAAAAACGCTGCAATGATTGACCAGCTCCAAGCAGGGGCCGACAGTTTCACCGTACCGCATTGGCTGGATCTGGCAAACGACGAAGCCAACGTGGTGAGCGACGACCCGAACGTACTTGCCACCCCGCGCAAGGTTGGCACCGGCCGGCAGATCATCCGCAAATCAGCATTGCATTCAAGCTGGGCCGCAATGAATCTGGCTAGTGAACTGAGCGGCGATAACGCGCTCGCGCTGATCCAGGCGCGCACCGTGGCGTACTGGGATCGCCAATTGCAGCGCCGCTTGATCGCCACCTTGACCGGCATCCAGGCCGACAACGTGACCAATGATGCAGGCGATATGACGCTCGACATTAGCGCGCTGACTAGTACCGCTGCAAAGTTTTCTGCATCGGCAGTTATCGACTGTGCAGGCACGCTGGGCGATGGCATGGAAGGGTTGACCGCCATTGGTATGCATTCGGATGTGTACCGCTTCGCGCTGAAAGCGGATCTGATCGCCACCATACCGGATAGCCAAGGCGGTTTAATCAAAACTTTCCGTGGGCTGGCAATTGTGGTCGATGATGGACTTCCCTTAGTCGGCGGCACTTACACAACTGTTTTGTTCGGGCCTGGCGCCATCGGTTACGGCGTCACCGAGCCGCGTATCGCATCCGGCACCGAAATTGAAAATGCACCAAGTGCCGGTAACGGCGGCGGGCAACAAACGCTGCATAGTCGCGTCAACGTGGCACTGCATCCACTTGGATTTTCATGGAAAGAAATCACCGTTGCGGGCGCATCACCGACGCTTGCAGAGTTGGCGCTCCCCGCTAACTGGGATCGCGTCAACGAGCGCAAGGCCGTACCGCTGGCTTTTCTGGTATCGAAAATCTAACTGAGAGGGCCGGGCTTAAATGCCCGGTTTTGCTATGGCAACCACCAGACCAAAAACAATAGGCCGCGTTACACCCATCGAGGACAAACTTATTGCAGGCCGACCGCGCAAGCTGGCACCACCAGACGCCGCGCAAGTGATTCGGCAAGCATGTGCAACAGGCGCATCTAAAGTCGGCGTAGCGGCCGCGCTGGGCTGCAATCCGGCGATTCTGGATAGATGGCTAGACGAAGATCCCGCGCTGAAAGAAGCATTCACGTTCGGCCGTGAAATCGAACGGCAAACACTGCATAACGTCCTGTACACCGCAGCCACCGGCGGCGCAGACAAAGGCGCACTCATTGCAGCCATGTTTTTGCTTAAAGCGCGCCACGGTTACGTCGAGGGCCAGCAAGAGGGCCAAGCCAACCGCGTGAGCATTACGTTCAATATCCCGGCCGCACAGCCACTCGAATCCTTTATGACGGTAGAAAATGACACAACAAGCACTCGAACTTAACCCGTTTCAAGAGCATTTACTCTCACTGCCTGAAGAGTTGGACGTGTTCGCTGGCGGCGGTCGTGGCGGCGGCAAGTCGTTTGCACTGGCGCTGCTGGCATTGCGTCACTGTGAGCAGTACGGCGAACGATCCCGCGTGCTGTATCTGAGAAAAACTTATGCCGGGCTGCGAGACTTTGAGCTAGTCAGCCGCGAACTGTTCGGCATGATTTACGGCACCGAAGCGCGCTACAACGGCACCGAGCATATTTGGCGGCTACCGAACGGCGGTTATTTGGAGCTGGGCCAGTTGGAATCACATGGCGATTATGCGAAGTACCAGGGGCGCAGCTTTACATTGCTATTGATTGACGAAGCTGGACAGTATGCGCAACCGGATCTGCTGGACATCATGCGTTCCAACTTGCGAGGGGCGAAAGATATTCCCATCCGCGTGGTTGTCGCAGCGAATCCGGGCGGGCCTGGGCATCACTGGATCGCCAAACGATACGTGTTTCAGGCTGGGCCGTGGAAGCCATTCAAAGAAGTGAAGTCGAAACGCAACTGGGTATATGCACCAAGCACATTCGACGGCAATCAATTCATAGACCGAGATCAATATCGGGATCAATTGGAAAGCGCCTGCCCGTCAGATCCAGAATTGTTGCGCGCCTGGCTTACTGGAGACTGGGCGGTTAATCGTGGGGCATATTTTGCGGCCGTGCTGGATGAAGGCCGAAACGCCGTAGACCATTGGCGCAACTTGCCCGAGGGCTGGGATACCTGGCTGGCGCATGACTTCGGATCTAGCGCACCATCGGCGACCTACATCATGGCGCAATCACCGGGCGATTATCACGAGGGCAAGTTTTATCCGCGTGGTTCCGTGGTTCTGGTTGATGAACTTGCAGCCGTAGACCGTGACAACCTGAATAAAGGGCTGGGATGGACGGCAGCAATGACCGGGGAATCAATCGTTGATATGTGTCGCAAGTGGGCAATCAGGCCGCGTGGTGTCGCTGATGACGCTTGCTTTGCCAAGTCTGGTTATGCATCGGGCACGATTGCAGATGAGTTTGCGCGTGCTGGCGTTCAATTCTCACCGGCAAAGAAAGGATCACGCATTGCAGGCTGGCAGTTTATGCGCCGAATGCTGGCAGATGCTGGCAAGCTGGACAAGCCGGGCCTGTATATCAGCCGTGGCTGTACGTATGCATGGGATACCTTGCCCTACCTGGCACGGGATCAAAAGCGCGTGGAAGATCTGGATTCAACCGGGCCTGACCATGGAGCAGATGCTATCCGCTATGGCCTTATGCGACTGAGCAGACCGGCCATGAGCATTCACATGGGAGCGGCTACTATCGGAGGATCAACACAAGGATGGTAATCCCGCAATACTTCCCCAAAGTGAGGGCATGAAAGCATCCATTCCCCTCTTTGCCTCCCACTAAAAAATAGGGTTTCTTTCACGCTCCAAAAACACAGAAAACTATTGATTATTTGAATTTGATAGAAAAATATCATCAATCGACTATTCGTGGGTTTTGGGGCTTTGGATAGGAGTAGATCAAAAGCAACCAAGCAATTATTTATTCATCCATATTTGCATCCATAATCGAAATCTAAAATAACAAAAGCTAGCATTCATGCGGGTTTGAGAGGTTTTAGCGGTTCCGGCTCCGGCACCAAGAACATGTATTAAGAAGTCCAAAGAAGTACAAGCAAGTCCAATAACCCGCTCTTCTCCCTGTGAGAACGCGGGTTTTTTGTCTTCTAATGTCAAGTAGAACATTCATTTGCATCCAGAATTTCATTCATGGATTTAAATAAATAAGGTAATCCCCCGGCTTTGCCGGGGAGACTCACTAGGTTTGACCGAGCGCTACGGTCAGGCGGATTCTTCTGACTCGATCAAAAGTTAGGAGAATCAGTCTCGTATGTGGGTGGCTAAATCAAAAGGAAGA
>JBGSTZ010000165.1:0-13776 GCA_041736255.1 Burkholderiaceae bacterium | reverse complement strand
TCGTGCCTTGAAACGATAGTCGCCAAACTTGTGATGTCGGGCCACGTCTTCCAAGGCTAACAATTCTTCCGCCGTCAACGGCAATATTAACTTTTGTGCCACTGTATCTTTCTTGATCGTTATTTACCAGAAGTGTACTTGATATTGTGAAATTGGTTACGCAGACTTACTTACATACGTCCAGCATTAAATTCAGGCTGAAGCGACGCTATTACTGCAGTAAGCCATTGACCTGCAGTACATCTTGTTCCGTCAGCGTGCCGGCTGCGGATTTCAGTCTCAGGCCGTTGATGATGGTGTCGTAACGCGCTTTGGACAGATCCCTGCGGGTGGAGAACAGTTGCTGTTGCGCGTTCAGAATGTCGATATTTACACGCACGCCGACCTGATAGCCGAGTTTGTTCGAGTCCAGTGCCGACTGGCTGGAAATTTCCGCCGCCTCCAGCGCCCTGACTTGCGCCAGACCGCTGTTCACCCCCAGATACGATTGCCGCACGCTTTGCATCGCATTGCGGCGCACGGTTTCCAGGTCATTGCGTGATTTGTCTTCCAGCGCGATAGCTTCGCGTACTTTGCTGGTGATAGCGAATCCGGCGAATAGCGGAATGTTCCATTGCACGCCAATCGCGTTGCTGTTGGTGGCGACAATTGCACCGTCGAATGCGCTGCTCGGTTGCTTAGTGTGGCTGCGGCTGGCCACCAGATCTAGCGTCGGGTAATGGCCGGCGCGGTTGCGGGAAATATCGCGCCGGGCGATTTCCAGCGCAAGCTGCTGTCCGATTACGCCGTAATTCTGCAACTGTGCACTATCGAGCCACGGTTCGATCTGAGCTGGAGTTGGCATGCTCAAGGTAAGGCCGGGGCGCAACGTTGCCAGTTGTGCGGGTGGCTTGCCGATAATCTGCTCCAGTGCTGCGCGCTTGATCGCCAGATCGTTATCGGCGGCAAATTCTTGCGCCTGCACCAAGTCAAAACGGGCCTGCGCTTCGTGCGTGTCGGTAATGGTCGCGGTGCCGACCTCGAAATTCTGTTTGGCCGACGCCAGTTGTTCGCTGATCGCGACTTTTTGTGCACGTATTAAAGCCAGCGTGTCTTGCGCGCCCAAGATGTCGAAATACGCTTGTGCGACCCGCACGATCAAGTCTTGGCGGGTTTGGGAAAATTGCGCCTCGGACGCCGCTACCAATAGTTTGCTTTGCTCATATTGTTGCAAGTTTTCCCAGCGGAAAAGTGGCTGCGCTAGCGTCAACGCATAATTGCTGGCTGTAAAGTTGGCGCCATTGTCGATTTCATTTCTTGTGTTACTGCCCGACAAACCTAGCGTAGGCAGCAGGCCGGCCCGACCTTGCGGCAGCTTTTCCTGCCCGGCAGCCAATGCAGCGCGGGCGCTGGCGTATTGCGGATCATTGACAAGTGCATCGTTATAGACTTGCTGAAGATCAGCCGCATACGCGCCCGGCGCCAAAAAGGCAGCGGCAAGCAGTGCCGCGAGAAAAGTGTTGCGCATTACAGTCTCCATTGGAGTTAAACCAGAAAAATGGCAAGCAGTGTGCTGCTGCAGTCAAAGTCAAGCGCTTGCCGGCTTGACCGCACTAAATAGCAAGGGTATTTTTGAAGTGGCAATATAATCATGCGGATATAGCATTGTTATATTTCATACCTATATGAGTACAAGCCGGCTGTGTAAGCTGTCTTGTGGCTTACCCTTGCCGCACGCCGAGTTTTTTCAGGAAAATTTCCAGCGGGCAGAACTGGGTGAATCCGCTTTGCAGCAGGTTGGCGCCGACAAATACCGTGAACCATAAAAAATATTTGCTGACGAAAAGCGGGCTCTCCGGCACGCCGAGAGCCAATGAAATCAGGATAAAAATTCCGGCGATAATGCGCACCATGCGGTTGGTATCCATTATAAAAACTCCTCAAAAATACGTGTTATGAAAACTTCTTCCGGTTGGCTGCGTAATACAGCACCGGAATCACCACCAGCGTCAACAAGGTGGAAACAAAAATCCCGAAAATCAGCGAAATTGCCAGACCGTTGAAAATCGGGTCATCCAGGATGAACAGTGCGCCGATGATGGCGGCCAGGCCGGTCAGGACGATCGGCTTGGCGCGCGCGGCAGTCGCATTGACGATGGCGTCCACAAACGCAACACCTTGCGCCACCTGCAGATTGATGAAGTCGACCAGCAAAATCGAGTTGCGCACGATGATCCCGGCCAGCGCGATCATGCCGATCATCGATGTCGCCGTGTATTGCGCGCCGAGCAGTGCATGACCCGGCATCACGCCGATAATCGTCAACGGAATCGGTGCCATGATGATCAGCGGCGTCAGATACGAGCCGAACTGCGCCACCACCAGGATGTATACCAGCACCAGACCGACTGCATAGGCCAGACCCATGTCGCGGAATGTTTCATAGGTGATCTGCCACTCGCCATCCCATTTCAGAGAAAACTGGCGATACGGGTCGGACGGTTGCTTGATGAAGTATTCGCCCAGCGGCGCACCTTGTGCCGCAGTCAGATTATCGAGCTTGCTGCGTACTGCAAACATGCCGTACAACGGGCTGTCGAGCTTGCCGGCCATGTCGCCCATCACGTACGTCACCGGCAGCATATCCTTGTGGTAAATCGTTTTTTCGCGCGTGGTCGGCTGCACCTGGACCAGTTCCGACAGCGGCACGTTGTCGCCGTTGGCGGACTTCACCGTCATCGTCAGGAGGGTGGCCAGCCGGGCCTGTTTTTCCGGCGGCAGGTTCAGCCGCACTGGCACGCTGTATTTGGATTGCCCGTCGTGCAGCGAGGTGATGTCTTCGCCATCCAGACCGACCCGCACCGTTTGCACCACGTCGGCGGCAGCGATACCCAGCAGTGCTGCCTTGCGCTGATCTACCCGCAACACGACTTTGGGCGCGTTGTCTTCGATCGAATCGTCGATGCCGATAATGTCGGCAGTCTGACCGAACGCCTGCCGCACTTGTTTGGCCAGCGCATGGCGGCCGGCTTCGTCCGGGCCGTAGATTTCTGCCACCAGCGGCGACATCACAGGCGGGCCGGGCGGCACTTCGACTACCTTTACTTTGGCACCGTGGCGGGCGGCGATTTGCTCCAGCGGGGCGCGCATCGCGCCAGCGATTTCGTGACTCTTGCGGTCGCGCTCATGCTTGTCGACCAGGTTGACTTGCAGATCGCCGAATTCAGGCGACTGGCGCAAATAATATTGCCGCACCAGTCCGTTGAAATTGATCGGCGCAGCAGTGCCGGCGTATGCCTGCAAGTCGGTGACTTCAGCCACTGTGGTCAAGTACGCGCCCATTTCGTGCAGCACGGCGGCCGTGTTTTCGACCGGTGTGCCGGCTGGCATGTCGATGACTACCTGAAATTCTGATTTGTTATCGAACGGCAGCATCTTCAGCACCACCAGCTGCACAGCAGCCAGGCTGACCGAAACCAGGATCGCCAGCAACACGCCCGCCCATAACAGGCGCCGGTTGCGCGGCGCTTTTTTGGATGCCAGAAACGGCAGCAACAAGGCGCTGAACCAGCGTTGCAGCTTGCTGTCGGTATTGGAGGTATGCGCGACAGCAGCTTGCTGGTGAGAAATTCGGTTCGCCAGCCAAGGTGTGACGGTGAATGCAATTGCCAGCGAAATCAGCATGCCCATGCTGGCATTGATCGGAATCGGGCTCATGTACGGCCCCATCAGGCCGGTGACGAAAGCCATCGGCAGCAACGCGGCAATCACGGTAAACGTGGCGAGGATGGTCGGGCCGCCGACTTCATCGACTGCAGTCGGAATAATCTCGGCCAACGACTTATCCGGATGGAGTTGACGGTGCCGGTGGATATTTTCGACCACCACAATCGCATCATCGACCAGAATCCCGATGGAGAAAATCAGCGCAAACAGCGATACCCGATTCAGCGTAAAACCCCAGGCCCAGGAGGCGAATAAGGTTGCTGCCAGAGTCAGGACGACGGCGATGCCGACGATCGCCGCTTCGCGCATGCCCAGCGCAAAAAATACCAATACCACTACCGCAGAGGTAGCGAAAATCAGCTTCTGAATCAGCTTCATCGCCTTGTCGTTGGCGGTTTCGCCGTAGTTGCGCGTGACGCTGACCTCAACGCCGGCCGGGATCACGGTATTGCGCAATTCAGCCACGCGCTGAACCACTTGCTGCGCTACCTGCACCGCGTTTTCACCCGGTTTTTTGGTAATCGTAATCGTTACCG
This sequence comes from Burkholderiaceae bacterium, assembly GCA_041736255.1. Taxonomy (GTDB): domain Bacteria; phylum Pseudomonadota; class Gammaproteobacteria; order Burkholderiales; family Burkholderiaceae_D; genus AVCC01. Next base: position 9,535 of record JBGSTZ010000165.1, on the reverse strand, counting down.
CAGGAAATTCGCTGCCGGCTTTATTCGTATCCGTGGCAGTTGCTTTACCCACGCCAAACCAAACGTATTTCGACGCTTGCGCCGGTCCATCGACAATCTGCGCTACATCCGACAGCGAGACCGGGTTGCCGCTACTGACACCGACGATCAATGCGCCGACTTCCTTGGCGTTGTCCAGAAAATTGCCGGTCTGGACTTCCAGTGTAGCGTTGTCGGCGATCAGCTGACCGGATGGCAATGCGGCATTGACGCCCAGCAGCGCTTGCCGGATATCGCCCACTGCCAGATGGTAGGCATTGAGCCGGTCGATATCGAGCAGCACTTGCACCACGCGACCCGGGCCGCCAATGGTAGTGACGGCACGTGTGCCCGGCACCCGTTTCAATTCGGCTTCCATTGCGTGCGCCACGCGCTCAAGTGCATACGCGCCACGCTCGCCATCCTTGGTCCAGAGCGTCAGTGACAGCACCGGAACATCGTCAATACCCATCGGTTTAACCAGCGGTTCGCCGACGTTGAGTTCACGCGGCAGCCAGTCGCGATTCGAGTGGATGGTGTCGTACAAGCGCACCAGTGCTTCGGTGCGCGGGATGCCGACCTTGAACTGGGCAGTGATGATCGCCATGCCGGGTTTGGAAACGGAAAATACATGCTCCAGACCCTGAATTTGCGAAATTACCTGCTCGGCAGGCGTCGCCACCAACGCTTCGACGTCTTTGGCTGAGGCCCCGGGAAACGGGATCAGCACATTGGCCATCGTCACATTGATTTGCGGCTCCTCTTCGCGGGGCGTGACCAGCACCGCGAACAGGCCGAGCAGCAACGCCACCAACGCAATCAGCGGCGTCAGTTGCGAGTGCAGAAAAAAATTCGCAAGGCGACCAGCAATACCCATTTTGACGCTCATTTATTTATCCTTGAGTTTTGCGATGCCAATCGCCTTCATTACATATTTTTCATAGATCGGTTCGGACGTACCATTTTTCATTTTCCGAATGAAATATTTTTCAAAGGCAATTTTGGCCAGATGCACCCATTTACCTTTGGAAAACCAGTTGACGTTGCGTGGCGGGATTTGCGGCATCGCCACAAAAGCAATGCCGTTATCGCCAAAGTCCGCCAGGCAGATCGTGTTCCAAGTCGCTTTGGCAGTTGGCGCCCGACCCGCAAGCGCGGATTGGATATTGTGGGCAGTTGCCGTCACCATGGATTCGATCATGAAGCCGGTTTTCGGCGTACCAGTTGGCACCGGCGTGGCTTCCACTGGCGGAATGGCCACGCACACGCCTACCGCATAAATGTTGGTGTACTTGGGGTTGCGCTGATACGCATCGATCAGGATGAAACCACGCGGGTTGGTCAAGCCTTCGATGCCGAATACCGCATCAATGCCCTTGAATGCCGGCAGCATCATCGAGTACGAAAATGGCAATTCATGTTGTTTTTTGACTGCGCCATTTTCATCATGCTCGTCCACCAGCATTTTGCCGTCTTCGATTCGGGTAACCTTGGCGTTGCAAATCCACTTGATGTGGCGTTCCCGCATGGCTGATTCCAGCATGGACTTCGAATCACCCACGCCGCCCAGCCCCAGATGGCCGATATACGGCTCGGAAGTAACATACGTCATCGGAACTTGATCGCGGATTTTGCGCCGGCGTAGATCGGTTTCCATCACGAAAGCATATTCGTAAGCAGGGCCGAAGCAGGATGCGCCTTGTACCGCGCCGACCACGATCGGGCCGGGTTTCTCGACAAATTTATTCCAAACGTCGCCTGCCGCGCTGGCATGGCCCGTTTTGCAAATTGACTGCGTGAAGCCGTCCGGCCCAAATCCTTCAATTTCGTCAAAGGCCAGTTTCGGGCCGGTGGCAATGACCAGATAGTCGTAATCCAGCATGGCTCCATCGCCCAATTCGATCTGGTTCTTTTCCGGGTGCAGTCGTTTTGCACCGCGCCCGTCAAACGCGATGCCATGACGCTCCAGATACGTTGCGACTTCGAATTCAACCTCATCCGGTTTGCGCCAGTTGACGGCAACCCAAGGGTTGGATGGTACAAACTGAAAGGTATTGGTATTCGATACGACCGTGATCCGGTCGCCTGAACCCATTAGCGGCTTCATTTCATAAGCCATCGGCATGCCGCCCAAACCGGCACCTAAAATAACAATGTGAGCCATAGTCTCCTCCAAATTTTTATATATCGGGGTTGTGAAATGCAGTTTTAAAACATGCTTTTTATTATCTTGCTGTTGCACCGGCACTTGAAATCAAGCCGGCCTTGATGGGATCTTGGGCAATGCGTTCGCCTTCCCGTAACCCCGCCAATACTTCGATAAAGCCGTTGGCTGACGTTTCGCCAACGCGAATCTGTCGCAATTGCGGCTGACCTTGACCTTGACCTTTACCTTGATTGTTATCGAGTACATACACCGCAGTTACTTCGCTTCTGTGCAGCACCGCCTGCTCCGGTACGACCAATTTGCGCATCATGCCGGTGACAAAATACGCGCGCGCAAACTGCCCGGGCAGTAATCCCGTTACTGGACCCAATTCGAGCCGCAGCTTGGCGGTGTGGGTGCGGCTGTCTGCTAATGGAATCAGCGTGATTTGCTTTGAAGTGACCGATTGTTTCAGGGCTGGGAACTCGACCCGGGCCGGCATCTGCAGATTGACGGCGCGCAGGCTGGATTGCGACAGCGTCGCAGTTACCCGCATCGCTGCCGGATCGAATAGCGTCACCAGCGGCAAACCCGGTGTCGCCATGTCGCCCACTTCAACCGGTGTCGAGGCGACCACCCCGGCATAGGGCGCAGTAAGTACGGTGAATGTTTTGGCGGTAGACGCCTGACCTGCGCCAGCCTGCAACGCAGAAACCCGGGCTTGCGCCACGTTGTAATCAGCCTGGGCCTGATCGAGTCCGGCCTGACTGATGAATTTTTGGGCAAACAGTTTTTTGCTGCGCTCATAACTGCGCGTAGCATTGCTCAAGCTTGCCTGTGCTTCTGCGACCTGGCTCTGGCTGCCCGACAGCGCTTGCTGTGCGGCGCGTTGGTCGATGCGTGCCAGAATCTGTCCGGCCTTGACGCTATCGCCGGCACTGACTCTGAGTTCTACAATCTGGCCGGAAATTTGCGCTGCGACCGTCGATTGGCGCACTGCTTCGACTAAGCCTTCTGCACTGATCGTCTGCGGGACCTGACGATAGGCGACATCATAATAAGAAGCAGCTGTGGCCACCGGCTGTGCAGCAACCGGTTGCGCAGCAGCTGCAAATGACTGAGACCAGAATAGTGTGCCTAAAAAAAGCATCGCTGCAACCGTGCCCCAAGTCTGGGTTGCCGACGCGATCTGCCTGGGGAATTGCTTGCAGCGATTATTCATTAATCTCTCCGCATCTTGCAGGTACGGATGCCAAACGGCAGATACGCCGGGCACCATCCGATCAAACCGGTCAACAACGGAACGAAGCCGATCAGCGCCCACAAGCGTGTGTTTTCATCCAGCACAAAGTACAAACTCAAAATGACCAGACCAGCGATGATGCGAATACCGCGATCGATACCACCGACGTTATGTTTCATTGCAAACTCCTGGTTGTTGTAAAAATAAAATGACTTACGGAACAGCGAAAACCCGCTGCTTTGCTTTGTTTCTTTGATACTCCAATGTTATTTCTAAATAACACTAGTTTTCCGCATATAAAAATTGCAATAAGTAAAGATACCTAATCTAGTATCTGAAATTCACGGCTTGAAGCGAACCGCTTCACCCCATCGGGCAATACAACCCGTACAGCGTGTTGAGCAAAGTCAGCGCACGTCCTTCTTCAAGCTTATAAAAGATCTTTTTGCCCTCGCGCCGAGTTGAAACAATGCTTTCATTGCGCAACACGCTTAATTGCTGCGATAGCGTCGGCTGGCGAATACCTAGCAACTCTTCAAGCTCACTCACACATGCTTCGCCCTGTGTCAGTTGACACAGCAGCAGCAGGCGATCTTCATTTGCCAGCACCCGCAGCATCGCCGTGGCTTGCCCGGCAGCTTCACGCATTTGTTCAATGTTAAGAATAGATGTGCTCATGTTCTTCTTTAACCTGACTATCAAATTTAATACGTTTTATTTTAAAACATATTATAAAAAAACGATATATAAATTTGTATAATTTGTTTGCGCATTGCGTGCCGATTTAAGTGAGGCGTTTTTATATGGACGAAGTGACCAAGTAAATTTTTGGTTTTTTTACCAAGCACTATACGGCTCGTAAATTCAAACCTGAGTGCTATTAGTTGCTCTCGATCTAGTCATTATGTTTTTTCGATTGCCATAAAATCACTTATTTATTGCCATATGGATACTACTTGAGTTATTCTGAATTTTTCCACTAGGACATGTTATGAAAAAATTATGGATGGCAGCAGCATTGTTTGGTCTCCTCACCGGCTGTGCGAGCGTAGGCAACGAAACCCTTCGCGCTGAGTCGGAAAGCTCAATGTCGAAAAAGATTGTTGAGGGGGAGACCACAAAATCAGAGGTGCGTACAATGTTCGGCTCTCCATTTAAAACGAGCTTTACCGATGGCGGCTTGGAAGTTTGGAATTATGAGTTTAGTAAGGTATCTGCTGACGCTGTAAGCTATATTCCATTTGTTGGTCTACTCGGTGGAAGTGCAAGCGGCAAGAAAAAAGAATTAGTTGTCTTGTATGATCTGCAAAGCGTCGTGAAGCGGTATTCAATGAGTGAGTCTGAGATAACCCAAAAAACAGGTATTTTCAATCAGTAAAATTACTCTCAGAACCCAAGAAAAGCCTGCACAGTGTGGGCTTTTTAATTGGCTTAATTCCTTGCAAAATTCAGTAATCTTGATCCTTTAGTTTTCATGAAAATCAGCGCACTAAAATTCAAAAATCCCGTCCTTCGCCTGCTTCTTCATACGTCTTGCCATCCCGTATGTGATAAATCCGCTTGAAAATGGGAATGATTTTTTCGTCATGCGTGACGACCACGATGGCGGTTTGATATTTCTGCGCCATGTCATTGAGAATACGCATGACGCCGACTGCGCGTTCGCTATCGAGCGGTGCGGTCGGTTCATCCGCCAGAATGACTGGCGGGCGGTTGGCTAGTGCGCGGGCAATTGCTACGCGTTGTTGCTCGCCGCCGGAAAGTTCGGATGTGTTGGCTTTGATCCGGTGTGCAACGTCCAGCGCCTGCAGCAGTTCCAGCGCTCTGGCACGAGCGAAGCTATTGGGTTTGCCTGCTAGCATCGGCAACAAGGCTACGTTGTCGGTGACATCGAGAAACGGAATCAGGTAGGGCGCCTGGAATACAAAACCGATGCTGTCGCGCCGCAGCGCGCGCAAGTCCTTGATTAGCCATCGTTTCTGATCAAAGATCAATTTTCCGTTGAGCGACATAGTGCCGCCGGTCGGCTCGATCACTGCGCCCAGACATTTGAGCAGGGTGCTCTTGCCCGATCCGCTGGGGCCGATCAGCCCCACAACTTCGCCGGGATATACGGTCATGTCGACGCCTTTTAATGCTTCAAAAGCGGCATCGCCTTCGCCGTAGCGTTTGCGTAGCCCGCGTAATTCGATTGCCGGAGTGCGTATTTGATTATCCAATTTCATCCTCCGATCGCAGTTGCAGGATCGACCTTGAGCGCAGCGCGAATCGCCATGATGCTGGCCAATGCACACACTGCCATCACACCAAAAAAACCCAAAATGGTGTCTGATGTCAAGAGTAAAACGTACTTGGGAAAGTAGGGTGCCCACAAGGTGGCTACGATCTTGCCGATGACGAAGCCGATCACGCCCAAGCCCAGCGACTCTTGCAAAATCATGCCGGCGATGGTGCTATTGGTGGTGCCAATAAGCTTGAGCACTGCGAGTTCGCGAATCTTGCCCAATGTCATGGTGTAAATGATGAAAGACACGATGGCGGCGCTGACCACGGACAGAATGACCAGGAACAAGCCAATCTGTTTAGCTGACGTAGCGATCAGTTTAGCCACCAGAATTTCTTCCATCTGGGGCAGGGTATAGGCCTGCAGATGCTTCCAGCGCTGGATATTCTCTGCTACTTCAGCCGGACTCCAGCCGTCTTGGACGCGCACCAGAATGGCATTGACGCTATGGCTGGTTGTCTGCAAGCCTTGGACTGCATCAAGTAAACCCGGCACACCGGGCCGGTTGAACGCCGGATTGGCGGCGCTGCGCGCGCGTTCGTTCAGAATGGCGTCATTGTCTTTCATGAATTGCGCTTCCTGCGCATCTTTCAGCGGAATGAACAGCATCGGATCGCCGCCCGACGAAACCATGCGTCGGGTCAGCCCGACCACCGTATATTCGTGGCGCCGAATCTTGATGCGGTCGCCGAGCTTGAAGCCGGTTTTAATATCGGCGATGGTTTCATAATGGCTGCGCGTAATGAACCGGCCCTGGCTCAGATATAGCGGTTGCCCCGGTTGATCGGGCTCGAAGCCGACTGCCATCACCCGCACATCGCGCACATCATGCGCATTTTGTCCCGTCTGTTGCACTTGCATGGTCAGGTAGGTGACGTTGGCGGCCTGCGCAACACCGGGCAAGCCTGCAATCGTGCGATAAATGTCATCGCGCAGGCTGGAGGGTTCCGCATACGGGCCCAGCGTGTCCTTTTGCACTATCCAGATATCGGCGCCGCTGTTTTTCAATAGCACTTGCGCATCGTCCACCATGCCGCGGTAGATTCCGGCCATGGAGAGCGTCACGCCGATCAGCAAACCCAATCCAATCCCGGTATACACATATTTGGCCCACGAATGCAGGATGTCGCGGCCGGCCAGACTGATCATTTGGCGCCCTTTGCGAGCGAATCAACGATGCGGACCTTGTCGCCTTGATGCAGTTCGCGCTCGCTATGCACGATCAACTGGTCGCCTTTTGCCAGTCCGGACAATATTTGCACGGTGCCATCCAGTGCGCGCTGCCCAATACGAACCGGCTGGAACTTGAGTTGTCCGTCGCGTAATTGCCATACGCCATCCACGCCGCCGATTTTGCGCAGTGCTGCATTCGGAATCGTCAGAGCTGCGGCAGTGACCGGAAGTGCAATCGTGATTTCAGCCAGCTCGCCGAGCGTGATTGTCTTTGGAATTTGCTTGAAAGTCACGTTTGCCAAACGCTCTTCGGTGATGCTGTCGCTGTTGGGCTCAATACGCGTGATGGTTCCGCTAAAAGGCTGGTGTGGGTGTGAACGCAATAGCACGCTGGCGGACAAGCCCGTTTGCAGTCCGCCGGAACGCGCCTGGTCGATTCGTGTTTTAACCCAGATGCTGGCGGGGTCGATCATTTGCACCACGCTTTGTCCCGCCACTAGAGTGGTGCCAGGTTCTGCGTCGCGCGCAGTTACGAGGCCGGCAACTGGCGCTGTGAGCAAGAGATTGCTGCGCTGCTTGCCAATTGCCGCCTGTTCTGCGGCTAGGCGGCCGAGATCTTGTCTAGCTGCATCCCATGCTGCGCGGGCAGCGGAAACTCCTGCTTGGGTCGACAACGCCTCCAGTTGCTTGGCCTCGACGGCGGAGGGGCTGAGAAATGCCTGCTTGCCCAAGGCCACATAACGTGCGGCATTGCTGGCAGCAACCTGGTGCCGTGCTTCGGTGTCGCGAATCTGCGCCGCAGCGCCCTCGACTGCATAGCGCGCTCTTTGCAATGCAGACTGGGCTGCGGTGGCACGTTCAACCAAGTCTACCGGGTCCATTTCTGCGATCAATTGGCCGGCTTGCACTGTGTCGCCCACGTCCACCAACACGCGCTTGACTCGGCTGGCAGTCGTGGGGCCAATGGCATAACTGCGTTGCGCCTCGACGGTACCGATGCCAAAGATCGACGTGTGCAAGTCGGTAATTTCTGCGGTGGCAGCAGTGACCCGACCTGGTGCCATTGGCCCGTATTGCAGCACCATCCAGCCGATTCCGATTACGATTAAACCTGCCAGGCCAACTAGAACATATTTTTTCTGAAAAAGAGGGAGCTTCATGATTTATCTTTTTTCCACACCAGTTAAAAAAACATCCAGAACGCCTTCGGACAACTGGCCCATAACTTCCATTGATCCCGATGCCATGGATTGCATTACGAGGCCCTGGATCGCTCCCAAAAATAAGGTGCTCGTGCATTCGAGCTGAAGATCGGCTGCAACTTGACCTTGCAGTTTTGCTTGCTGCAGCAGGCCCATTACGGTTTGTCTATGGCTTTTCAAAATGACCTGAACCTGTTGTTTGAGTGACGAATCGCCCGGCTGTTGCAAGGTATGAAAGATGATGCGAGGAACTCCCGGATATGACGCAACGAACCGTACATGCGTTCTGAAAACGGCACGCAGCGCGTTGAGCGGGTCGGGCGTTGATTGGGCCGCAGTATCAATCTTGCCGAGTAAGTTTTGCTGCACCCAGTCCAGCACGGCGAGCCAGATAGCATCCTTGGTTGGGAAATGACGAAACACTGCACCTTGCGTAAGGCCAATCGCCTTGGCAATGTCCATGGTGGTGATATTGGCGGGGCTATTGAGTGCTGTCAGCGTTAATAGAATCTGGACAATATCAGCTTGGCGCGCTTCGGAAGATAGTCGGAATTTAGGTCGTTCAGTATTTGGCATTTTATTTATAAGTAAGTAATTGAATACTATCTTAATGTAGTATGGAGTAATATTCAAGTGGTTTCAACTGCCCTACGCAACACTTCAACACTGCGAACTCAGGATTGCGGACGGCAATAATCGGATTAAGGACAAGCGAAATGACTGAAACAGCAAGCGTCACTATTACGCAGAAAAATAATTACCAATTCCTGGTGGACTTCGGAGATGCAATTCCGGATTTACTGGTGGACGAACCGGCACCGATGGGCGAGGGAACCGGCCCGGAACCAGCGCAGATGTTGATGGCAGCCGCTGCCAATTGCTTGTCAGCGAGTTTGCTATTTTCGTTGAAAAAATACGGGCAGGATGCGGGTGGCATCACAACCAAGGCGACGTGCACGATCGACCGTAATGCCAACAATCGACTGCGTGTCATGCATATCGACGTCGCGATTCAGTTCGCTCAGGATGGCGCCAATATTCAGCATCTTGATCGCGTGCTCAGGCAGTTCGAAGAATTTTGTACGGTATCCCAAAGCATTCAGGCCGGAATCCCGATCAAGGTAAGCGTGACGGATGGTAAAGGCGTGAGCTGGAAGTAAATTTAATCAAAGGTGCTGCTGGTCAAAACCGCGCTCTTCAGGGGCGTTTTTGTATTTGGGCGGGGTAGATGCCGCCCGCCCAAATTTTCTTGATGCAGGGACAAGCGGATCAATTTTGCGGGTGCTGTGATTGGAGTTGAAACGGCAATGGAGGGATAAAAAAATGTTCTAAGTAATCATGCGTAACTTATTTCAAATTTTTCGCCGTATCCTTGAAAAATTTCGCTGACTTCATGCAACAGGTTTTCCCTTGTCCAAGTGGTAAATTTTCGCCAATGGTACTTGGCCTGTTTCCACAAGATTTCGATC
>JBGSTZ010000161.1:0-33381 GCA_041736255.1 Burkholderiaceae bacterium | reverse complement strand
AATTTATGCCGTATTCAAATTGGAGTGCCTGAATATAAAGCTCAAAACAAACCATTTCGCGATAAGGGCAAAACTCTTCATCAAAGCAACCCGACAGGCCTATGCCGAACTACAGGCTCTGCAGGCTGCGTAACATCAGCTGTTCATTAAACCAGTGTTGCGCTTGGAATTTGAAACCGCCGTTTTGGCCTATTTTTTGCTATTTTTTTGCTATTTTTTTGCTATTTTTTGCATTATGCCTAAACGTAGCAAAATTAAGCCAAACCCGCAACCAGATTGGCTTTGCAGCCTTTTTTGTTCTCCCTTGATGCCTCAAATAAGTCACCCCCTCACATTTTGGGCGGTCCGGTTAGCAGCTTCATCGCGTAACCCTACCTACGATACTGATGTTATGCATTTTTTCGTTCTTTTTCGTGTCTTTCGTGGACAATGCTTTTCATGTTTTACGTGTGTTAACTTTTGTTGGCTGCTAGCTTGATAAAAACCAATTTTCGGGGATATCTGTATGGAAACTGAACTGAAACTATTGCTGGCCCCGCCTGACGTGGCTGTTTTTCGCCGCCATCCCTTGTTGCGCCGATATGCGCTTGCCAAGCCGGTCACGCAGCAACTCACCAGTATCTATTTCGACACGCCTGACGCCTATTTCAGGCGACACGATGCCGGATTACGGGTGCGCAGCCTGAACCACAAATGGATACAGACGCTCAAGGCGGACGGTCAGGTGGCAGCCGGCCTGCATCAGCGCGAGGAATGGGAGTCCGCTGTGATGGGCGCATTTCCCGATCTGGCAGCGCTGGCCGATCTGGTAGGGCCGGACAGCAAATGGAGCCGGCGCTTGCGCAGTACCGGCTTGCATGCACAAGTGGTGCCGATTTTCACCACCAAATTCCGTCGTACGCTATGGCAATTGCGCCTGGAGCACGGGGAGGAGGTCGAACTGGTGCTCGATCAAGGGGAGGTGACTCATGCAGAAAGATGCTTGCCAATCAGCGAGATCGAGCTGGAACTCAAATCCGGCGACCCCGCCGCACTGTTTGAATTTGCCCTGGAGTTGCAAAAAACGCTGCCGTTGCGCGTCAGTAATGTCAGCAAAGCCGAACGCGGTTATGGGCTATTAGTGCCGCAAAAGCCAGTACCCCTGCCGGTAAAGGCGGCGGACTTGGCGTTAACTCCGGACTTGAAAGTAGAGCAGGGTTTGCAAGCGATAGTCGGCAACTGCCTGGCGCAGATTCAGGGCAATGAGGACGGGGTCATGCATGGCAGCGATCCGGAAAGCGTGCACCAGATGCGCGTCGGCCTGCGCCGTTTGCGCAGCGCAATCGGTTTATTTGGGCAGATTGCGCCTTGCCATACGGTGTTGCTGGCTGAATTGAAGTGGCTGCTGGACACACTGGGCGCGGCGCGTGACTGGGAAGTTTTTTCCGGCACGCTGGATAATCTGCATGTGCCGGAAGTCGTGCCGAATATCGTACCGGATGCGCCGGCGCAGCGGGAAACGTTGCAGCAGGCTGCGAATAAGCTGGCGCAGCGGCACCGGCATCATTTTGCGCTGGCACTGGGTTCGGTGCGCTATGCGGCATTTTTGCTGGCGGTCGGCAGTTGGCTGCATGGTGCGCAGCAAGGGCAGAGCGAGCAGACTCGGGCCTTGGCGCTGGCCGACTTTACGAAAAACACGCTGCAGCAATGTCACAAAAAACTGCAAAAACGCATCAAACGTTTGCGGCGGATGCGGCAGCAGGATGACCTGCCTCAGGCGCGCCATCGGGTGCGCATTGCAGCCAAGAAATTGCGTTATGCCAGTGAGTTTTTCCAATCTTTGTACCGGCCCGGACAGATGCGCGCGTATCTGAAGGTCCTGTCCAGTTTGCAGGATGACTTGGGCCGCCTCAACGATGCGGCGGTAGCCGGTTCCTTGTTGCAGCAATTGGCCCATAGCCATCCCGATCTGGCCTACAGCGCCGGTATGCTGCATGGTTATCTGGCAGCGCGTGGCGAGCGACAGATTCGGAAACTGGAGCGGCGCGGGTGGCAGGATTTCGCGGCTAAAGTGCCAGCTTTGCAATGACGGCGTATTTTCAGGATAAGAATGGAGTATAGTAATTTTTATGGCATTTAACGCATATTATAATTGCGGTTATAAAACATACTCATCGTTTATGTTGTTAATCAGAAAGGCAAGCCATGTCCGATCCTCTGCATATTGTCTGTCCACATTGTGATGCAGTTAACCGCATCCAGATGGATAAACTCAACGCGCAACCCATCTGCGGTAAATGTCAGAAAGCCTTGTTCGTGGCAGAGCCGCTGGAGCTCGATAGCACTCGCTTCATGCGCCACATCACGCGCAACCAGATTCCAGTATTGGTCGATTTCTGGGCGCCTTGGTGCGGCCCGTGCCGCACGATGGCGCCGGCCTACGCGCAGGCGGCGCAGCTTTTGGAACCGGGCATCCGGGTCGTCAAGCTCGACACCGAACAAGCGCAGGATTTGGCGGCACGTTACAACATTCGCAGCATTCCGACTCTGGCGCTGTTCAAGAATGGGATCGAAGTGGCGCGCCAGGCTGGTGCGATGGACGCTGCTGGCATCGTGGCGTGGGCGCAAGCGCGTGCATAACATCTGTTCTTAATTTGGTGGATCGCGATAGTGGGCGACGCATCGGCTTTTGTCGATAGCGTCGTTTTTTTCTTGACAATCGCACATCTGTACCTATAATACCATCCATGTGGATGGTATATGGATTCCAATCGGAGTTAAATAGAGTTTATGGGAGATTATATGAACGTGCGTGAAATTCGGCCCAAGTTGAGTGAAAGCGAGAAAATCACCATCAATCTGGGATTGATTGATCTTGGACAAATCGATTTGCTGGTACAGGAAGGCTTTTATTCCAATCGTACCGATCTGATTCGCACCGCCATTCGCAATCAACTCAGTACCCATGCCGAGGTAGTCAAACAAACGGTGGCGCGCAAGAGTCTGGTGCTCGGCTTGCAACATTATTCCCGCGCAGATCTGGAGGCTGTGCAAGCCGCAGGGCAGCGGTTGCAAATTCAGGTGTTGGGTTTGGCCACCATTGGCAATGATGTGTCGCCTGAACTGGCATTGGCGACGATTGATTCTGTAGTGGTATTGGGCGCATTGCATGCGAGTCCGGCAGTCAAAAAAGCGTTAGTCGGACGCATTAGTTAAAATTATTGAAAGGATTAAATATCATGAAACTCAATGCAGAAATGTTCGAGAAAATGCGCGAAGCTACGCAAAAATTGATGGCCGGCGGTCCGCTGGCAGCGACAGAAGCCATTCAGCAGGCGCTACAAAAAGGCGTTAATCCGGAACACGCCGCGGCGTATTCCGGCTGGACCGTACCGCAGTCGCAACCGCAGCCGATGCGCGATATCAATCCTTTGCCTGAAAAAAATACGATTAATACTGCCAAGGCGGCTGATGCAGTTGTAGCTCCGTCGGCGAATGATTTTGTGTCAGACTTATTGGCAAAGCTGGGCGTTCAAACCGGCCTTGAAGGCGGGCAATTCGTTCTCCCTGAATTTTTATCGCCAGATTTTTCGATGCCGTCATTTACGGCACAGCCTGAGTCGCAGCATGAAGTGGAAATAGATGCCAGCAGCGCAGGCCAGTTTATTGCCGGTTCCTATTCCAACCAGGCCGGCAGCCGTAGTTATAAATTGTATATCCCGAGCAGTTACCACGGCCAGGCGTTGCCGTTGATGGTAATGCTGCACGGCTGTACCCAAAGTCCGGACGACTTTGCCGCCGGCACCCGGATGAACGCTATTGCGGAAGAAAAGCAATGCTTCGTCGTCTATCCGGCGCAAACACAAGCAGCGAACAGCTCCAAGTGCTGGAACTGGTTCAATGCAATAGATCAGCAGCGCGACCAGGGCGAACCCTCGATCATCGCCGGCATCACGCGCCAGATCATCAGCAGCCACAACATCGATGCGAGTCAGGTGTATATCGCGGGCATGTCGGCCGGCGGCGCGATGGCTGTCATCATGGCGCGGCTCTATCCGGATCTGTACGCAGCAGTTGGCGTCCATTCCGGCTTGCCGTATGCAGCCGCACATGATTTGCCGTCGGCGTTGGCTGCAATGAAAGGCGGCGTGGCAGGCAGGTCGGCGCCTATCAAATCATCCAGATCAGCTTCCGGCGCTACAGCACAGCGGAGTGCGATTCCGATCATCGTGTTTCACGGCGACCGAGATACCACCGTGCATCCGCGCAACGGCGAAAAGGTGATGGCGCAAAGCAATGGTGTAAACCCGGCTGCTGCAGCAACGCCGGGCACACCCGAACCAAGCGTGCTGCGCGGCAAAATTCCAAACGGTCACGCCTACACCCAAACCACGCATCAAAATGCCGAAGGGCAGGTCGTGGCCGAGCACTGGGTGATCCATGGCGCCGCGCATGCCTGGGCCGGCGGCAGCAAGCGCGGCAGTTATACCGACGCTAAAGGTCCGGATGCGAGCCAGGAAATGATGCGGTTCTTCATGACGCAAGTGAAAAAATAGTAGAAATTGTCGGGAGTGCCGAGCATCTGCCCGGCGCTCGCTCTCCTATTGAGAGCCCTCGATCTGTCCTTCGTATCTGACCATCAACGCTAGCGACATCAACACTGATGTCCGCCGGCACAGATGGTCGCTCTGGTATTGAACATACGTTTGTGCTAGGGGATGAACGGCATCATCGCATCCAGCCATGACTCGTAACCCTAACTGGCTGTAGCCGCCACATTGGCCCGCGCCACATGCAATTTCTTGTAGCTATCGATCAGCCGGCGGTGCCTGTCAAGCCCCTCCAGTTTCATACTGGTTGGCGTCAAGCCAAAGAAGCGCACGCTGCCGTCCACTGAGCCCAGCACGGCGTCCATCCGCGGATTGCCGTACATGCGGCGGAAATTGACCACGTAATCGTCCAGTTCCAGGTCGTCATCGAGCAGCGCTTCCAGCACCACGTTCAAGGCTTGATAAAACAATCCGCGCTCGACCGTGTTGTTGTACTGCAAGAAGGCGACCACCAGCTCGTGCGCGGCTTTCGCGGCTGCAGTAGGCGAGGAGCTCGGCGGACGTTAGTCCAGCCTGATGTGTTGATCATCATGAGTCCCGCGCGAAGGATTACCCGACCTGCTTCGGGGTTATATCTCAAATACATGTCTCAGGCGTGGAAACGCGTTGGCTTCGATCGATAATTCGCAAAAAATACGTGCATACCGACGCGCGATCCTCCGATATCTATAAGAAAAAAATCGCGAATAACGCCTATATTCTTCAAAAATGCATCGACATTCGGCCCGGAAAGCTTTCTATATTTATTGCATAAAGGTAATATGCATCGAATCGGCTTGGAGAAAGATGAATGGCAACACTTATTCCCGCCATCGGTTCATGCCTGTCGCGCATGACTTCCGGTGAAAAGCGGTTTGCATACCGGCTGGAAGACAAACTCGAAGACGACTACCTGTGCTGGTACGACGTCTCCATCGGCGAGCGCACCCAGCATCCGGACTTCGTCATATTTCATCCTAGCCGTGGCTTGCTGATCCTGGAGGTCAAGGACTGGAAGCTCGATACCATCCACAGCATCGACAAACAGCATGCAGCGATCCTCACTGATCACGGCATCAAGCATGTGCTGAATCCGCAGGAACAGGCGCGGCAATACATGTTCGCGGTTACCAACAAGCTGGAACGCGATCCGCAACTGATCTGGCCCAGCGGCTCGTTGAAAGGCAAGCCGCGCTTCCCTTACGGCCACGGCGTGGTTTTTCCCAATATCACGCGCAAGCAATTCGACGGCGCCAGCATCGGTGACGTGCTGCCGTCGCATCTGGTGATTTGCCAGGACGAGATGACCGATAGCGCCGATGTCGAAGCATTCCAGACGCGGCTGTGGGACATGTTCCCGATCAAGTTCACGCTGAAGCTGTCCTTGCCGCAGATCGACCGGATACGCTGGCACATGTTTCCGGAAGTGCGCATACCGGCGCAGACCGACATGTTTGCCGAGCCGGGTCAAACGGCGACCGAGATCCCGGAAATATTGCGGGTCATGGATATCCAGCAGGAGCAGCTTGCGCGCAGTCTCGGCGAAGGCCATCGCGTGATTCACGGCGTCGCGGGGTCCGGCAAAACCCTGATCCTCGGCTACCGCGCGGAACATCTGGCGAAAGTCTGCCAGCGACCTATTCTGATCCTTTGCTATAACAAGACGCTCGCCACCAAGCTGGCGCAGATCATGGAAATGAAAGGCCTGCAGGACAAGGTCAATGTGGTGAATTTTCATGCATGGTGCGTGCGCCAGTTGAATACGTATAACGTCGGCACGCCGCCATCAGGCAAGGACGCGTCTGCCTTCTTCGAAGCCTGCGTGGACAAGGTAATCCGGTCCGTCGATCAAAAGCGCATCCCCAGCGAACAATATGGTGCGGTACTGATCGACGAAGGCCACGACTTCAAACCGGAATGGTTCAAGCTGGTGGTGCAGATGATCCATCCGGATACCAATTCGCTGCTGGTGCTGTACGACGACGCGCAATCGATCTACAACGGCCCGAAGAAACTGCGCTTCACCTTTTCCAGTGTCGGCGTGCAGGCCAAGGGCCGCACCACCATACTCAAACTCAACTACCGCAATACGGCGGAAATCCTGTCGGTCGCCCGCGCATTTGCAGATGAGCTGCTGTCCCCGAACGACACTGAAGAAGACCAGGCGCCGACCGTGCAGCCGATGAGCACCGGCCGCCACGGACCAAAACCGCTGCTGGTCAAACTGCCGACCTTGCGGGATGAAGCTAATTTTCTGGCGACGAAGCTCTCGGAAGCGAACAAGACAGGTATGCCATGGAACGACATGGCGATTGTGTATCGGCGTTACGGGATCGGGCAGCAGCTCGTTGATGCGCTGACACGCAAAGGCATTCCATTTCAATGGCAGCAGGATAAAAAACATTCATACTCGCCGATGCACGACAGCGTGAAGCTGATCACGATGCATAGCAGCAAGGGGCTGGAATTTCCGCTGGTGTGCATTCCGGGTATCGGTGCGCCGACGAAAGAGGAAGAGGATTTGCAGGATGAAGCGCGGCTGATTTACGTGGCAATGACGCGGGCGACGCAGGAGCTGGTGATGACGCATGGGGATGCGTCGCTGCTGGGGGAGAAGATGAATAAGGCGATGAGCGTGTTGGAAGCGATGTGATGGCTGCCTTTGACAAAATGGCTAGCCTGGCGGGATATATAACGTGTTTGCTGTATATGTCGAGTCTTACCCCATATGAATTTCAGATCGACCGGATTCGCTGGCACATGTTTCCGGAAGTGCGCATAGGAATTATCAGCCAGCGGCGGTTTAGAGTATGCGCTGCAGAATGTGTGGGGAATCCAACTGTCAAGTCAATTAACATGTCTTTGAAGAATTTTAATTTTTCTCAGGAATTGCAAAAGTATTACAATTTTTCTTCATCACTCTTTCCTTAGGCGGGCATGACGGATTCAATTTTGATACTGGCTAGTTCTTACAAACCGGGCGGACGGTGTGTCGCGGGAAAGTCGATGACTACCGAACGTTGGGTGAGGATCGTCGGCAGCGCGCGGGGGGCTGCCCTAACATTGGAGCAAACGGTTTACCAGAACTCTTATGGTGAACACAGGATAAAGCCGCTGCAAAAGATAACCATGGGCATAGGTGATCATGTTCCAATCGCCCACCAGCCAGAAAATTTCTTGATGGTTCCTGGATGGACACAGACACGGGGGTATAGTGTGAAGCCGCATGAACTCCAGCAGTACGCGGACGCTCCCAAGTCACTTTGGGGGCAAGGCGACAGGGTGGCTGACATAAACATTTTGCTTGGCATTTTTACCGTAGAACAGTCGCTTTACCTAGTAAAAGTAGGCGATCTCGTTCTCCACAGAAATGGTGATAGGCGGCGAGTGTCATTTACATATAATTCGATCGAGTACGATTTTTCAGGAACCGACCCAAATTACGACAACTTTGAGAATGGGACACTTGTTCCCAACGGTTACTTATGCGTTAGTCTTGGCGAAGATTTCCACGGTGATCATTACAAAATCGTAGCCACGATCTTCGGAGACACTGCTAAGTGAACATTTACACAATAGGTTTTACTAAAAAGAACGCAGAAACCTTTTTCAAATTTATTAGGAGTTCAGTCATCAGAACTGTGGTCGACGTTCGCCTAAACAACGTCTCGCAGTTGGCTGGATTCGCGAAGAAAGATGACCTCAAGTTTTTTCTACGCGAACTTTGTTCAACGGAATATGTTCATGCGCCAGAACTGACTCCGACCAAAGAAATTCTTGATCCGTACAAGGACGGGAAGATGACTTGGCAAGCGTACGAAGACAAGTTCTTGAATTTAATGGCGCAACGAAATATCGAAAAGTCTGTTCGGCCAGAATTGCTTGATAACGGGTGTTTATTGTGTAGCGAACATGAGCCGCACATGTGTCACCGCCGCTTAGTCGTCGAATATTTGAACAAGAACTCTGACTTGAACTTTACGGTTAAACATTTGTATTGAAATGAACACGATCTTAATTCTGTACCCTCACAAATTTCTAAGTCAGACGAAATTTGAGCGGAAAGTGTCGAATATAACGAGCAGAATGGAAAAGTACTGCATCGTTTTTTACTCTGATCCGAACGATTTCATTGCACGTTATTGCGAGTCACGAAGCGCCAATGCATTTCAAGTCGAAAGAGAAACATATAGAGATTCAGAATTTACCCATGTGATTATTTTTGACGATGGAGAAGAATTTGTTGATGAGACCACGAAGTTTGAAACCCTGAAAATTCCCCTGCGGGTTGTTAAGATTTCGATTACAAGAGTCATAAACATAAAGAAAGACGTTCAGTTTGCGGGCATCAAGAGTAACGCTGCTTACGAGTACATTGGACGGGGTTCATATTGGGGAAATCCTTACTCTATGTTCGCCGAGGGCGACAGCAGGGATGAAGTGATTCGTAAGTATAAGTATGATTTTGATGAAGAAAAATTTGCGAAGAAAGAAAAGAAAGAAGTTTTTAAACTTGCAGGGAAAAGACTCGGTTGTTTTTGCAAGCCCGATGCTTGTCATGGTGACGTTCTAGCAGATTTTTTAAACAAGTGGGACGATGGGGAGTAAGGGTGACACCGAGGCAGCAACAATCGTCTGGTGTCGCAAACCGAAATTTTTAGTGGCGAAAAGAAACTTGAATGAGAGGATACGAAATGTGGTTTGAACCGTTGCCGGACCAATGTCCCCCCGCAGATGCTAGTCCGCCAAACGGCACATTTTATCGGCTGGCTGAAGATACGTTACCGAAATGCTCTGATTTCTGGTCACACCGAAAATTATGGCCATTGAAGAAATTTAACACGACGGAGTGTTTGGCAATGTCACTCTCCGTTTATACCGATCCGGCCCAGCTTGAAGCTTTAAAATTAATGAAACCCCATGCTAAGAAGACCATTGTTGCGGTGAAGTTGAGTTCTAGTGCAGGGGTCGTCAAGAAGACTTTCGGGCCACATCATCATTCATGGTGGCGCAATGCAGATTTTGATTTGCTAAAACACGCTATCGTTTCCTAACTAATGAAAACACTTAATCCTGGCGCGATACTGCTATTTTACGATTACCCTCAAGTATTTCTTGGAACGGATAGCGTCGACACGTTGTACGCATGCATGGTCAGCTTAGAGAACGAAGATGGCCCTGCGTATGCTTGCACGCCTGTATCACGCAGAAGGGCAACAGAATTGTCACGAGGGCAGAAAGACTTGCGTAGTGTGTTTGAGCATCCTGAATTGCCGGAGTTTTACACGGCAAGTTTCGTTGATGATTTGAACGGGAGTCTGCTGATGCAACCCGCTGGTTATACGCAAATGCCTCTGGAAATGTTGCCGGAGGTTGGCCTTGTATTCAATTTTGAAGATGAAGTCGCGATCAGTGCGTCTGACCTTAACACAACTGTTTCCTTCGTCTCTTTGAGTGTGCCAGAAGCAGTTACAGAGGCGCGAATTAGGTCTACCACTTTAGCTGGATTTCTTGGCATATATCAGACTGCGATCCAATACCTAGCTAAAACGCAAGCAAAGCGTGCAAAAAGGCCGCTTAAACGAGACGATGACTCTTTCTCAGCAGACGTATATGGATTTGCTAAAGGGTCGTTCACTGTGAAGTTTCGTGGATCAAACGAAACCGATATTTTCGGAGAAATTCCAGCGTTCTCGGCAGCAATGCAAAAACTTACCGAGTTCCTCCAGCAAGTGAGCGATCCTGCGGAGGCACTTGATTTTCTTCAGTCTGTGAAGGGGCACACAGCTTCGTCGTTAATTCGACTTCTTGAGTTTCTTTCCACACACTCTTGTCCAATCAAGGTCGAGTGGGCAACCCCATCAATGCGTAGTGCCGTCCGCGCTGAAGCAGATTTAGGCGCAATCCGGGAACTTGTCGCCCGGTGTCGGGAACGAAGTGATCTTTCGATTGAAGAAGTAACAATAACTGGTCGCCTTGAGGCTGCTCGACATGGCGCAGGTACTTGGACTATGATCAGCGAAGAAGATCATGAGTCGTATTCGGGAGATATTCACCCTGAATCGGGTGTCACTGTCAGCGGTATGAGGATTGAGCAGACTCGCTATCAATTTGTTTGCGAAGAGACTATTGAAGTTGTGAATGGTACAGGGAGAGAAGTGCGGCACTTGGCATTGAAGACCGTGAAGGTGCTCGACAACTAATTGACCCCTCAGGTCATGGGCAGTCGTCTGAGCTAGAGCGGTCCGACCGTGGACCGTGTGCATCCCCAGACAGGTCAGTTAAGCGCATGCCGACACGTCCTCTCTGAATGCTCTGTAGTTCTGAGCAGCACAACATCTCCGTGCAATTTTGGAATGGGGGCAGGTCTTGCCTTTTGCCTCTCCGTTCGAATGCGGGTACTTTAGGGGACCGACCTCGATTGAGTTTTGCGCATAATCGTGGTCTGCCCCCGAACAACTAACTGGCTGCAGCCACCACATTTGCCCGCGCCACATGCAGTTTTTTGTAGCTATCGATCAGCCGGCGGTGCCTGTCAAGCCCCTCCAGTTTCATACTGGTTGGCGTCAAGCCAAAGAAGCGCACGCTGCCGTCCACTGAGCCCAGCACCGCGTCCATCCGCGGATTGCCATACATCCGGCGGAAATTAACCACGTAATCATCTAGTTCCAGGTCGTCATCGAGCAGCGCTTCCAGCACCACGTTCAAGGCCTGATAAAACAATCTGCGCTCGACCGTGTTGTCGTTGTACTGCAAGAAGGCGCCCACCAGCTCGTGCGCTTCCTCAAATTGCTGCAAGGCGAGATGAATCAGCAGCTTCAACTCGAGCACTGTGAGTTGCCCCCAGTCCGTATTCTCGTCAAATTCGATGCCGATCAACGTGGCGATGTCGGAGTATTCATCGAGTTCATTGTTATCCAACCGATTAAGCAGCGCTTCAAGGCTGGCATCGTCTAGACGATGCAAATTCAAAATATCGGCGCGGAACAACAGCGCCTTGTTGGTGTTATCCCAGATCAAATCTTCTACAGGATAAACTTCCGAATAGCCGGGCACCAAAATTCGGCAGGCAGTGGCGCCTAGCTGGTCATACACCGCCACGTACGCATCTTTGCCCATGGCTTCGAGAATGCCGAACAAGGTCGCGGCTTCGTCGGCAGTGGAGCTCATTTTGTCACCCTCGCCCTGACCGGAAAAATCCCACTCAACAAAATCGTAATCCGCTTTGGCACTGAAAAAGCGCCACGACACGATACCGCTGGAGTCAATGAAATGTTCAACAAAGTTGTTTGGCTCAGTCACGGCTTCACTTGCAAAGGTGGGCTGTGGCAAGTCGTTCAGGCCTTCAAAACTGCGCCCCTGCAGCAATTCCGTCAGACTGCGCTCCAGCGCCACCTCAAAGCTTGGGTGCGCGCCGAACGAAGCAAAGACACCGCCAGTTTTTGGGTTCATCAAGGTGACGCACATCACCGGGTAGATGCCACCCAGCGACGCATCCTTCACCAGCACCGGAAAACCTTGCTCTTCCAATCCCTGAATGCCGGCCAGGATGCCAGGATATTTCGCCAGCACGTCGTGCGGCACATCAGGCAGTGCCATTTCGCCTTCGATAATTTCGCGCTTGACCGCCCGTTCGAAAATTTCGGACAGGCATTGCACATGCGCTTCGGCCAGCGTATTACCGGCACTCATGCCATTGCTGACGTAGAGATTTTCGACCAGGTTGGACGGGAAATACACCTCCGCGCCGTCCGACTGCCGCACATACGGCAGCGTACAAATACCGCGCTGCACATTGCCCGAGTTGGTGTCGATCAGGTGCGAGCCACGCAGCTCGCCATCGGGATTGTAAATTTGCAGACAGTAATCATCCAGAATCTCAGCCGGCAGCGCATCTTTACGGCCAGGCTTGAACCAGCGCTCGTTCGGATAATGGACAAACGCCGCGTTAGCGATGTCTTCGCCCCAAAACGACTCGGCGTAGAAATGGTTGTTATTAAGGCGCTCGATAAACTCGCCCAAGGCCGACGCCAATGCGCTTTCTTTGGTGGCTCCCTTGCCATTGGTAAAACACATCGGCGAGTGCGCATCGCGTATATGCAAGGACCACACATTGGGAATGATATTGCGCCACGAAGCGATTTCAATCTTGATGCCGAGGTTCGCCAACACGCCCGACATATTGGCGATGGTTTGCTCCAATGGCAAATCCTTGCCCACAATATAGGTGCTGGCGTCAGAAGCCGGCGTCAACGTCAGCAAGGCCTGTGCATCGGCATCTAAGCTCTCTACCACTTCAATCACAAACTCGGGCCCGGCTTGCACTACTTTTTTGACCGTACAACGCTCGATGGAACGCAAAATACCTTGGCGGTCTTTCGCGGAGATATCCGTCGGCAACTCGACTTGGATCTTGAAAATCTGCCGGTAGCGGTTTTCAGGATCAACAATATTATTCTGTGACAGACGGATATTTTCGGTCGGAATGTTGCGCGTGTTGCAGTACAACTTCACAAAGTAAGCCGCACACAGGGCCGATGAGGCCAGAAAATAATCGAAGGGACCGGGCGCCGAGCCATCGCCCTTATAGCGGATAGGCTGGTCGGCTACCAACGTGAAATCATCAAACTTGGCTTCAAGACGAAGCTTATCGAGAAAATTGACCTTAATTTCCATGGGGGAATTCCAAAAATGGTGTTCAAAATGCGGTAGTGCAGTGCTCACAGCAAATCCGGGACGAGTCAGTCACAACTATCGTGGCAATAATCTCAACTTCCGTATCACTTTACGGCCTGCACTATTGATAAAAAATTATTTTACTGAAACGCCACTTCGGCAAAGCTGCGCAGTTTGCGACTGTGCAGCTTGTCTACACCTTGCTTGCGTAATAACTCTAACGCGCGGATACCGATGCGCAAATGTTGATCGATCCGGTCGCGATAGAACTGGTTGGCCATGCCGGGCAGTTTGATTTCGCCGTGCAGCGGTTTGTCGGAAACGCACAGCAGCGTGCCGTAGGGTACACGGAAGCGGAAACCATTTCCGGCAATTGTCGCGCTCTCCATATCCAGCGCAATCGCGCGGCTCTGGCTGAAGCGGCGCTCCGGGGTACGTTGCGGCAGCAGCTCCCAGTTGCGGTTGTCGGTGCTGGCTACGGTGCCGGTGCGCATGATTCGTTTCAGCTCGTAACCGGTGAGCTGGGTGATTTCAGCCACCGCAGCTTCGATTGCTACCTGGATTTCTGCCAGCGGCGGAATCGGCACCCACAACGGTAAATCTTCATCCAGTACGTGGTCTTCGCGCACATAGCCGTGTGCCAGCACGTAGTCGCCCAACTGCTGGGTGTTGCGCAGCCCGGCGCAGTGGCCCAGCATCAGCCAGGCATGCGGGCGCAATACGGCGATGTGGTCGGTGATGGTTTTGGCATTCGCCGGCCCGACCCCGATGTTGACCATTGTGATGCCGCTGCCATCGGCGCGTATCAGGTGAAAACCAGGCATCTGCGGCAGACGTGGTGGCGCAGCGCCCAGTTCGTCTTCCAGTTGTACGCTTTGCCCCACTCGGCGCGTAATCACGTTGCCCGGCTCGACAAAAGCGATGTAAGTATCATCATCTGCAGGGACAGATGGGTCGGGGGCACGGTGCATGATCTCGTGCGCCAGTCGAATGAATTCGTCGATGTAAAACTGGTAATTGGTGAATAGCACGAAATTCTGGAAATATTCGGGCGCGGTGCCGGTGTAATGGCGCAGCCGCTGCAGCGAATAATCCACCCGCGGTGCGGTAAATAGCGATAAGGGTTTGGCTTCCCCGGGCGGCGCTTCGTAGGTGCCGTTGGCAATCCCATCGTCCATCGCGGCCAGATCGGGCAGGTCGAACATGTCGCGCATCGCCAGGCGCCGGTCTGCGCTCAAGCTGCCTTCGATGTGGTCGTGCTCGGCAAACGAAAAATGTACCGGGATCGGCTGTGCACTAACGCCCACTTCCAATTGCACTTGCTGGTTGCAGCCGTGATTCTTCAGTAGCAGGCGAAACTGTTCCAGATAGTATTTCGAAAACAAATCCGGTCGCGTCAGCGTGGTCTCAAAAGTGCCGGCGCCGGCCACAAAGCCGTAGGACAGGCGCGAATCGGCCCGCACTACGGTATCGGTATGGACCCGCACAAAGGGATAGCAGGCGCGTACATGCTCTGCAGGATTTTCGCCGTTGACGAAGCGTTGCAGGGACTCGTGCAGGTGGTTGATGCCAGATGCATAAATGGCGCGCACCTGGTCCAGTGCAGCAACAGGATCGTCAAAGTAGGCGGATGCGATGAAATGGGATGTTGACAAGGTGCAGCTCCTGAAATTCCGAGCATGAAAGGGATCAGATCGGTGACAGGTATTGTAAAGCGTGCTCCTTGCGTAAGTGCAGTGTACTTAACTGTTGCGACGCACCATATGTGTGCTATAGTCCTTTCCTCAGACGCGGGGTGGAGCAGTCTGGCAGCTCGTCGGGCTCATAACCCGAAGGTCGTAGGTTCAAATCCTGCCCCCGCAACCAGAATTCAGCAAGAAAATCAAAGGGTTACACGCTTCGGCTTGTAATCCTTTTTTGTTTCCGGCTTGCTTCATCGTTCCATGCAGTTAAACTTCGACCACACTAATTTTCATTTTTTTCGCGTTACGCGCAAACACATTATCTAGTGTTAGCATGTACTTTACTTTTGCCTCCAGTGCAGCAGCAAGGTGCAAGGCATCGCCTGCGCGCAAGCCCGTCGTAGCATCCAGTGTCATCAATGCGGCTTTGTGGAACGTAGCAGGTTCGGCAGGTAAAAGTTCCAAGTCGTTGGCGCACAGTCGCTCAAAACGCAACCAGGCGGCGTTTGCTTCAGTGAGTGTGATTTGGCCGGTACGCTGCTTGATACCCAGTGCGCTGGCAAATTCAGTAACACACCAGACTGAAGATGCCAGTTCATCTTTGGATTCGGTATACCAACGGGTAACGTCATCGCTTTTCGGCTCTTTTACGCATAGTGCTACAAGCGCACTTGTGTCTATATAGCAGATCATTAATACCGTGCTTCGTTGCGAAGTTCTTCCATGACGGAACTGCCCATCCGCATGCTTTGGCGCGCTTGCTGCAACTCGGATGCAAACGCATTGCGATTCCATTTGTCCGTGCGAATAGTCAAGGCACCATCAGCCGTCAGATTGGCCTGAACCGAATCACCGTCTTTCAGGCCAATCCGGCGCACATATTCAGCCGGAATTCGCACGGCAAGACTGTTGCCCCATTTTGCGATATGTAGATGCATTTTTTGTCCCTGTGGATATACGTTAATGTATATCTATTGTAGGCGTTATTTGAGAGTCCGTAACTTCGTCGCAACCGTCACAAGGTTCGCCGGTTTGCAGCCGGTCAGTTGTCTTGACCGGCTCTTCGGATGACACTATTCCTATCTCAAACTACTCTTTTCCCCGGTCTTGATGTCGAGCGCATAGCGCACGCCGTTTTCGGTGAATAACATTTCGTCCGGTGGTTCGTCGCCGGCCAGAATACCGTTTGTGACCGGCAAGCCTTCGCCCTTGCGCACCAGTGCATCTGCGCGTTCATACACGTTTTTGCAGCCAGTTTCTGCAATCAATGCTTGCACGATGGGTACTTTCCAGGCATCTACGCCGGCCGCCTGAAACTGGCACACCAGATAACCTTGCGGGCCGCCGAACCAGTCGACTACCAGTCCTGGTAAGCCGTCGTCTTCGCCCAGAATGAGATGGATCAGATGATTCGGTGCTGTTTTGTTAGCATTAGCAGCACCGTTGCGTGCGGCGATTGCAGTCCTGACACGGCGCTTGATTAGCGCATGGTCGATTGCCTCGCTTTCATCGAAGCTCCAGATGCGGGCGCGAATCTGCGATTTGGGGCTCCAGGCGGCACGCGCCAGAAATTGTCCGGAAGATGAGCGCACCAGTGCGGTCGCGCCAGATTGCATTTTCTCTGCGGGTTTGCCATCGACGCGCTCAACCGCAGACGCGTAAATCCACGGCTGGCGAGTTTGCAGGAGGCTCTTTTCTTTGCCTTGTTTGATGGTGATGATTAGCATGCTGATTCCAAAATTGATAAATTATTTTATAAGTGTCACCGGGACATCGACCAGATGGATGACCTTGGTGGCGATCGAGCCGATCATCGCGTTGGCTAACGGACTCATGCCACGGGTACCCATGATGATTGCGTCACATTGTGTTTCGTGTACATGTCGCGCAATTTCATTGGCGAATGCGCCGGCGCGGCGGCTTACCAGGTATGGCACGCCTTCGGATTCGAGAATTTGCTTGGCCGGTTCCAGAATACGGTCGGCTTCTTCAGTTTGCCAGCGCTCGATTTCCTGTGTAGACAAGGCGGCGTGTACCTTCATCAGTACGGGGTCTTGCACATACAGCAGCTCCAGTTGTATATCGGAGTTCCCTTTTGTTATGGACGCGGCATAGCGCACCGCTCGTAATGCATTTTTCGAACCGTCGCAAGGTATCAATATTTTTCGCATGTTGGTTTCCTTCAAAAAGTGTTGATTGGTTATGTTCGGAGGTGCGGTTGAACATGATCTTGATGTGGATAGGGGCACGGCATGTGGATTGTACCGGCACGGCATCTGCCGTAGGGCACAGCATGCCGTGCCCTACGGCAGATACTGGCGGGCGGCAATCAGTTTGACCCAAGATAACGGGCTTCCGGGGTAGTCGGCCAGCACTGCGGCGAGCACCACCGCGATGCCGCTGATCAGCGGCGGGAACAGCAACAGCAAGCCAGTCTCGCGCCAACCATGACGCGCTAATTTTTCTTCCGGCCAAGGCGATGATGCCCGCTTGAACCATGCACGATACAAAATCGGCAGAAAATAAGCGGCGTTCAGCACGCTTGACGTCGTCAGCACCCATCCCGCCCATCCGGCACCGGCCGCATCCGCGCCTTGCAACAGCCAGGTTTTGCTGACATAGCCGGCGGTCAACGGCACGCCGATCATGCCGAGCGCCCCGATGCTGAAGGCTGCTGTCGTCAATGGCATGCGGCGGCCGATGCCGTTCATTTCGCTGATCTTGTGGACGCCGAGTGTCTCGGCGTAGTTGCCAGCGCAGAAAAACAGCGTGATCTTCATGATCCCCTGATGCACCAGATGCACCAGGCCGCCGACGGTGCCGAGCGGGCCGTACAACGCGACGCCGAGGATGATGTAGGAGACTTGGCTGATGGTGGAGTAGGCCAGGCGCCGCTTGAGGTCGTCCTGCCATAGCGCGCGCAGCGAACCCCAGATGATGGTGATGCAGGCCGCGACTGACAACGGCGCCAACAGATGCAGCGAATTGGCGGATTCCACGCCGAAGACTTCATAGACCACTCGCACCACACCGAAGGCGCCAGCCTTGACTACTGCCACCGCGTGCAGCAGGGCCGACACCGGTGCCGGGGCCACCATCGCATGCGGCAGCCAGCCATGCAGCGGCACCAGTGCCGCCTTGACGCCGACACCGGCAATCAGCAGCAAAAAAATTATCCGCAACTGGCCGGCATATTCCGGTCCCAATGCCGATACCGAACCGCCGGGAATAAATTCTACTTGCCCCAACAAGCCATATAGCCACACCACGCCGCTGAGCAATACCGCGCCGCCGGTGAGCGTGTAAGCCAAGTAAATATTGCCGGCGCGTAGGGACGCTGGCGTGCCGCGATGCACCACCAACGGGTAAGTGGAGAGCGTCAGGAGTTCGTAGAAAAAGAAAAAAGTGAACAGATTACCGGCCATCGCCACCCCGACCGTTGCCGTCACGCATAAGCTGAAGAAGCCGAAGAAGCGGCTGCGATGGTGCGCGCCTTCCAGGTAGCCAATTGCATACACAGTGGTCAAGAACCACAGCGCCGCCGATAGAGTAACGAATAGCATTGCCAGCGCATCTGCATGCAATACCAGTGCAATTCCTGGCAACACCTCATGGCGGAACACGTATGACTCGCCTGCGGCAACGCCCCACAGCATGATGCCGATGAATACCAGCTTGGCCGCGGCACCGGTAAGGTTCAGCACGGTGCGCAAGTTTTGACGCCTTTCGGGCAAGCCGAAGATGATCAGCCCTGGCAGCAAGGAACTGGCCAGCATCAGCAATGGCAGCGCGGCATTCCAGCTCATGGCGCTCCCAGCAGGTTAAGAACGTCGGTAGCTCGCACGCCCAGCACCAGGCTGCCGCAGGCGAGCAGGAACGGTGGCCATTCCAGCATGCGCGGCAACGGTCGCAGCACTGCGCCCGGTGCACTTGGCAGGAAGGCATGGCGCAGCACCTTGAAGACATAGGCCGCCGTCAATAGACCGCCAATGATCATCACAATAACCCAGCCCCATTGGCCGCTGGCAATCGCGGCGTCGATCAGCCGCCACTTGGCGAGGAATCCTGCCGAAGGCGGCAATCCCATTAAGGTGACACCGGCCAGCGCGAAGGTAAATAACGTCAACGGCAGACGGCTCGAAATGCCGGCCAGTTGCGCAATGTTGTCACGCCCGATTGACAGGATCATGGCACCGGCGGCTGTAAACATCGCCGCCTTTGCCATGCCGTGCGCCAGCACTTGCAAGACTGCGCCTTGGAATGCGCTGTTGGCGGCACTAGGCGTGTTGTGCGTCGCCAGTGGAAACAGCAGAAAAAAATAACCGATTTGCGCCACGGTCGAATAGGCGACCAGCATTTTCAGGCGCGTTTGCCGCAATGCCATGACCGAGCCCCACAGTATCGCGCCGCTGCCGAGAACGCCGAGCAACTGCGCTGCAGCCGGCATCGTCAGTGGCAGGAATAGCGAAAACCACAAGCGCACGATCAGATAAAAAGAGGACTTAATCACCAGCGCCGACAGCAACGCGGAAACCGGCGAAGGTGCGCCGCCATGCGCCGGCGGCAACCAGAAGTGAAACGGGAACAGCGCGGTCTTGAATGCCAGGCCGGTTACCATCAGCGCCGCCGCTAAATTGACCGCCTGCGGTGCATCATGAGCAATCAGCGGCGCCAGCACCGACAGCGAAACGCTACCGTAAGTGCCATATAGTAGCGCCACGCCGAACAGGTAAGCGCCGGAACCGAGCAATGCAATAAACAAGTAGCGCAGCGCAGCAATGACCGATCCAGCACTGCCTTTCGCGGCAATCAGGCCAATCGTTGCCAGGCCGACCAGCTCCAGCGTGACGTAGAGATTGAATACGTCTGCAGACAGGAAGAGGGCGTTCATCGCCGCCAGCAGATAACCGGTCAATGGCCAGAAATAATCCACTCCCTTCGGTTGATCGGCGAAATAGGCGCGCGCATACAACACCAGCGGTAGCGCCACTGCTTGGGTTAGCAGCAGCATCACCGTGGAGAGGCCATCTGCTGCCAGTTCGATGCCGAGCGGCGCCTGCCAGCCTCCGACGCGATGAATCTGTATGCCGTTAGTGGACACCTCGTGCGCGAGAATCACTGCAAGTATCAACTGTGCGGATAGACCCAACAGCGCCAGACGCCCACCCCGTCCGGGGCCTGCCAGAAATGCTGCAGTAGCCCAGGCCAGAGGCAACACGATCAACCATGGAATAGGATCAGTCATTCCGGCTCATCCGGTAACTTCTCTGGCAAACGCATCTGGCCGGTCAGGTTCAGCAAGCGCCGCGCCAATGCCAGCGCCAGCGCGGTGGCGGCGATTGCCACTACGATTCCGGTCAGTACCATCGCCTGCGGCACCGGATCGGCGACGCCGTCGCGCTGGCCGAGGCCGACCAGCGCTAGAAAAGCGCCGCTACCCATGATATTGAATGCAAGAATCTTGTGCAGCAGATGGGGTTGCAAGAGGATGCCGGTGATGCCTGCCACGAACAGGATCACCCCTGTCAGCGCAAATATCCAGCCCGTCCAGTCTGGGTTCATCGCTGCGCCTCCGCGCTTTCGTGTGTTTCATTTGGCTGCCACAGAAACAAGCCGGCAAGTGTCAGCGCCAGCGATAGCGTCAGGCCGGCTTCAATTGCCAGAATCAGTATCCCGGCCCAGCGCGGCGGATATTCCAGCAGCGCGCCTTGCCACAGTAGCAGCGTCGCTACAGCCAGAAACAACAGGAAACCGACTGCCAATCCTGCGCGCAACAGCCGGCCCGGATTGGCCCAGTCCGGCATCAGCCTGGCTAGATGAATTAGCACGCCAACTGCCGCCAGCACCGCGCCGGCCTGGAAAGCCCCGCCAGGTTGGTGCGCGCCGGCCCACAACAGATAACCCGCAACCAGCACCATCAGTGGTGCCAGCATCCGGGCCAAGGCTTGCAATATCGCCGGTGGCGATCCGCGCGTCGGCTGCGCGGACGATGGTTTGGTTGGCTCTGCGGCGCTTACCGCCAATACCCCGATCAGTGCCAGCAGCAGCACGGCAATCTCCAGCAGCGTGTCATAGCCGCGAAAATTTAACAGTACCGCAGTCACCGGATGCGTCACGCCGCTGACATGTATCTGCGCATCGACCTGCTGCGCCAGACGCACCGCAGGCGGCGGCAATTGCAGTATCGACCAGGCCAGCGCCAGCCCGAGCACAGCGGCAGCAGATAGCACCAGCAGGCGCATCAGTATCTTCATGACCGATCTTCCCCCTTGGCCCGTAGGTGGCTAACAGTGTCCAGCAATAGCGCGCCAGCGAGTCCGGCACCGATGGCTGCTTCAGCCAGTGCGATATCCGGTGCGCCCAGACGCGCCCAGGCCAACGCCATCAATAATCCGAAGATGATAAAAAGCACGACCGCACGCAACAGGTCCGGTGTGCTCATCGCCCGTAGCGCGCTCCATAGCAATGCCAGCGCGAGCAGAAAGTCGAAGGCGATGCCACTCATCCTTCACGCTCCCGCCAATGGTCAATTTCGCGCAGATGCGCACGACGCGCAATCAGAAAACTCACGGTGGCGCTAGCGGCCAGCGCCAGCAACCAGACCAGGATCAGTTTCAGCGCACTTGCCATATTCTCGGTCCGTGCCAGCAAGCCGAGAACGGTGAAGCCGAGCCCGAGGTTATCGGCCTTGGTCAGCGCGTGCAGCCGCGTATACACATCGGGGAAGCGCAATAGTCCGATAGTTCCGGCCAGAAAAAAAACTGCGCCGGCAATCAGGCAGACCGCGCTGAAGAGCTCAACCAGGTTCATCTCTCGCGTCTCCTACTTTGCCTACTTTGCGGCGCCAGGCACGCTGGGCAAATGCCGCGCCCGCAATGGCGGCAAGCAATGCAAATACCAGGGCTACATCAAGCAGCGCAACATCAATCTGCGCCGGATCATCTGTGGCGTGCGCCAGTAATAGTAATATCGCCACCCCGGTGGTGCCGAACAACAACGCCGCCAGCATGCGGTCGGCAGCAGTTGGGCCGCGTATGATGCGCAGCAGGGCAGCCAATAAATTAACCAGCAGAAAAACCGCGAGCAGCATGGGCAATTGGTTCATAGAGAGATCCTGAATAAGCGTGCTACCCGGGCTTCCGCGTTACGAACTTCTTGCTCAATCGGCATGCGCCGGTCCAGCACATGCAGCAACAAGCGGTTCCCGTCCAGACCGGCGCTGAGCGTACCCGGCAATAAACTCAACGTTCCAGCCAGGAACACCCGCGCTCTTTCTTCGGGCAGGCGCAGGTCAATCTCCAGCATTGCCGGCTGCAGATCCAGTCGCGGTCGCAATGCCATTCCCGCTACCTGCACTCCGGCCTTTATCGAATGCAATATAAAAAATATCAGAAAGCCTGGAAACCGCATAACGAATAACCGGCGCGCACCCGGCGCGCGCAGTCGCAGACTGACCGCTACCGCCAGCGCGATGGTCACTGCTCCAATGGCCCATCCATTGCTGTCTCCGCTAGTAAGAACCCACCACAGCAAAGCAAACAACACAATGCGCACAATGATCGCCAGAAGCATCATGCTGGGCGCTCCGTAACCACTAATAAATCGCGATCAAGCGCGTGCAAAACACCTTCTGTCACGCTCCCGAGGAATATCTCATCCAGTCCGGACCGGCTATGTTTTCCCATCACGATTAATCCGGCGTGTTGTCTGTGCGCTTCGTCAAGAATGGCGCGCGCTGGATAGCCGTGCCGAATGATCGGCAATATCGTGTCGGATTGTTCCAGGTCCAATAGAAATTTCTGCATCATGTGCGTGGCTTCTGCCTGCGCTGCATCCCGATATTTTTGGATTACATCGTCGTCTACACCGGCGTAACGCATTTTGCTTTCGAACAGGACTTCATAGACATGGAGCGCATGGATGACAGCCCCCGGCGCAATCTGCGCTGCGGCGTGGATTGCAGTGCGCGAGACTTCCGAAAAATCCACTGCAACCAGCACGTTGCGATAGGACGTGGACTGCGGTATCAGCGGCAGGGTTTCGGCAATCAGCGCCGGATTGGCGCCTCCACGCAAAAATTTGAAGGCGGTAGAGCCGATGAACAAATCACGCGCGAAGCTGCCACTATGCGAACCCAATACCGTCAGACTGACTGCATGCACCTGCGCGTAATCGGCAATGCGTTCATGCGGCCTGCCAATTTCGACGAACCATTCAACCGGTATCGCATAGCGCTGTTGGCAATCTTCGGCCACGCTTTTTAAGCGTATTTTGGCTGCGTCATACAGCTGTTTTTCTGTCACCAGCGGATGCTCGAAGAGTGCTTGCCCAAACATTTTCCATGAAATTACAGGCAGCACATGCAGCACATGCAATGTGGCCTTGTTTTCCTGCGCAAGCAGCGCTGCGCGCGCGACCGCCCATTCTGCACGAGGAGAGAAGTCGGTAGCTGTCAAAATGGTTTTGATATCCACGCTCATCCATTCCATTCATGATCCGGTGTCTTTCGTGTTTATCGTGAAGCGATTTTTTGGTGCGCAACTTATGTGCACAACGTAAGCGCAACATCGGTAACACAATAAACAGTGGGCAAAATACCGTGGCTCAGGTTTTTGACGCCTCGGGCCGCGCCAGTTGCGCCATGCCGGTAAGCAGTTCGATCGGTAACGGGAACACGATGACGGATGAATTGCCACCGGAGATGTCTGCCAGCGTTTGCATGTAGCGCAATTGCATCGCGCCTGATTGTTGTGCCAGCACTTGGGCCGCTTGCATCAATTTTTCTGATGCCTGCAACTCGCCTTCGGCGTGGATTACTTTGGCGCGCCGTTCGCGTTCTGCTTCCGCTTGGCGTGCGATGGCGCGCACCATCGACTCGTCAAGATCGACGTGCTTGATTTCGACATTGGCGACCTTGATGCCCCAGGCGTCGGTCTGGGCGTCGAGCACTTGCTGAATATCGATGTTCAGACGCTCGCGTTCGGCCAGCATGTCGTCGAGTTCATGCTTGCCCAGTACTGAGCGCAGGGTGGTTTGGGCCAACTGACTGGTCGCTTCGAGAAAATTTTCGACTTGGATAATGGCCTTCTCTGGATCCATCACGCGGAAGTAGAGCACCGCGTTGACTTTTACCGAGACGTTATCGCGTGATATCACATCCTGGGTCGGTACATCCAGTACCACTGTGCGCAAATCGACCCGCACCATCTGTTGCAGTACCGGGATCAGGATGATCAAGCCCGGCCCTTTCACCGACCAGAATCGTCCCAGTTGGAATACCACGCCGCGTTCATATTCGCGCATCACGCGAATCGAGGCAGCCAGCAACGCCAAGATTAGAAGGGCGAGACTGGCGAATCCGAATTCATAAAACATAGTTATTCTCCTTTTTCGTTATTCACATGAAAGTCGCGTAGTGACGCATTTTGCCCCTCTCTCCCGCCAGCGGGAGAGAGGCCGGGAGAGAGGGCATTCTCGCTAGGGCTTACAGGGACGACCTCCAGCACCAATCCATTGCGGGCTATGACCCGGACTTTTTGTGAAGCTTGCAACGGTGTTTGGCTGATCACGCGCCAGTTTTCGCCGCGTAATTGCACCCAAGTTTCGCTTTGTGTCGCCTCCACTACTTCTGCTACGCTGCCGATCAAATCGGCGGAGCCGCTCACCACCGCGCGTTGGCGAGTTTTCAGCACGATGCCCACGACGGTCGCAATCAGCAGCGCGCTGACCACTGCAATCGCGACGATCAGCCCCAGCGGGATGCCGTAGCCGGGTAGTTCGGTGTCGATCAGGATCAGTGCACCGGCTACAAATGCGGCAATCCCGCCCAGCCCGAGCGCGCCAAAACTGGGCAAGAATGCTTCTGCCACCATAAACATCATGCCGAGCAGGATGAGCGCCAGTCCGGCGTAGTTGACCGGCAACAGTTGCAATGCATACAGCGCAAGCAGCAAGCAGATGGCGCCAACCACGCCCGGAAAGGCGAGGCCGGGATTGGTGAATTCAAAGATGATTCCGTAAATGCCGATGGTCATCAGCAGCAGCGCAATGCTCGGGTTGGTGATGACCGCGAGCAGGCTGGCGCGCCAGTCAGGCTGGGCGTCATTGATCACTGCATCTTTGGTTTGCATTAGCTTGTCCTGACCCATGACATTAATCTTTTTGCCATCAATATGGGCCAGCAGTGCCGGAATATCGGCGGCGACGGTATCAATGACGCCCAGCTCCAATGCCTCCTGCGCCGACAGGCTCACCGCTTCACGCACGGCGCGTTCGGCCCATTCGGCATTGCGGCCACGCAGTTGCGCCAGTCCGCGGATGTAGGCAGCGGCGTCGTTGACTTGTTTACGCTCTATCGGTGTTGAACCTGCATTGCCTGCTGCATCGCCTTTTGCATCGGTGTCTGCCGGTTTCTTGCCTGGCACAGGATTTTCAGGCTTCGGCTCCAGCGGATTGCCGCCGACCTGAATCGGCGTCGCCGCCCCCAGATTGGTGCCTGGCGCCATGGCAGTGTAATGGCTCGCGTACAGAATGTAAGTCCCGGCGCTGGCAGCCCGCGCCCCGCTCGGTGCGACATAGCTGGCGACCGGCACCGGCGAGTTTAGGATTGCCTTGATGATGGCGCGCATCGAAGTATCGAGCCCGCCCGGCGTATCCATCTGCAGGATCACCAGTTGGCTGCCATCTTTTTCCGCCCGCGCAATGCCGCGCACCACATAGTCGGCACTGGCAGGACTGATGGCGCCGTCAATCGTCAATAGCGTCACCGGTGCAGGAGCGGCGGCGGCCAGCAAATGCCATGCGCATAACAGTAAGGCGAAAACCGCATGCCGGAGACTGGATATGGTCATGTCCAGCGCAAATACATGCCGGCATTTAAGGCAACAAGCTGGTGTAGTGGAAGCATGGTTTTCTCCTGATCACAGAAAAACCGGAATGCCGTCAAGTCAAAATTGCAGCTATTTCTATTCTCACGCACAGGGCGATCACCTCCTTGCGTGAAATCAAAATGCTGTTTGTTTAACATTGATCTAATATTGCTATGAGTATATTTAGTTGTTCTAATGAATGTATGCGGTAATTGATTAAAAAATTACATACTCCTTATGTTTAGAATTAAATTAAAAATATTGTCGTGTTCTGAATCTGATCGTGTTCTTTGTGGAGCATGTCATTTCCATTATCGTCATGCGTACATCCGTACACCCGACCTATGAAAGCCCAAATATGCCGAAATCCCATGTGACGGAGGCGCCGTTGAAACAGGACGCGCCATCAACTCTGAATACTGATGCCTGGCATGCTGCTGAAGGGCGGGTCGTTCTTGACCTGACCGAAACGTCCCGTAGTCAAGGGCTGACGGATGTGCAGGTGCAACAACGCCAGCTTGAACATGGCAGCAATATCTTGCCGCCTGCCAAGCATCAAGGGCCGTTACTGCGTTTCATGCTGCAGTTTCACAATATTCTGATCTATGTACTGCTGGCGGCTGCGGTTGTCACTGCGTTCCTGGGGCATTGGGTCGATAGCGGCGTCATTGTTGGTGTGGTGGTGATCAACGCGTTGATCGGCTTCATCCAGGAAGGCAAGGCGGAAAAGGCGCTGGATGCGATTCGCCAGATGTTGTCATTCAATGCGCAGGTGCTGCGCGACGGCCGTCGCCACGACATTCCGGCGCAACAATTAGTGCCCGGGGATATCGTTTTTCTGGCGTCCGGAGATAAGGTGCCGGCCGACCTGCGGCTGCTGGAAGTGCGCAGCTTGCACATAGAGGAAGCTGCGCTGACCGGCGAATCGGTCGCCGCCGATAAGAGCGTCGAACCGGTGCCAGTGGATGCTCCGCTCGGGGACCGAAGCTGCATGGCGTATTCCGGCACGCTGGTAACTTACGGCCAGGGCGTGGGCGTGGTGGTTGCGATTGGCGCCGCTACCGAAATCGGGCGCATCAGCGCGATGCTGGCCGAAGTACAAGTGCTTGCTACGCCGTTGTTGCGGCAGTTGGCGGTGTTTGGCCGCTGGCTCACCTGGGCCATCCTGGTTCTGGCTGGCTTTGCCTTTGCCTTTGGCGTGTGGGTACGTGGATACTCGGCCGCCGACATGTTTCTGGTCGCGGTCGGGATTGCAGTGGCGGCGATTCCTGAAGGTCTGCCGGCGATCATGACGATCACGCTGGCGATTGGCGTGCAGCGCATGGCGCGCCGCAATGCCATCATCCGTCGGCTGCCCGCAGTGGAAGCGCTCGGCTCGGTAACCGTAATCTGTACTGATAAAACGGGCACCTTGACACGCAACGAAATGACGGTGCGGCGTGTGATAACTGGCACCGCACTGTTCGAGGTTTCCGGTGCCGGCTATGCGCCCCAAGGCGGCTTTGCCCTCGACGACAGCGAGGTAGACCTTGCCGACCACCCAACTCTTCAGGAAATCGGCCAGGTTGCCTTGCTATGCAATGACGCTGTGCTCAGCCAAACCGGGGGCCAGTGGCAACTCACGGGCGACCCGACCGAAGGCGCATTAATCAGCCTGGCTTTGAAAACCGGCTTGAAAGAGGGTTTCGAACGGGAATCGTTGCCGCGCATCGATGCGATCCCTTTCGAGTCCGAACATCGTTTTATGGCGACCCTGCACCATGATCATGCGGGAAAGAGCTTTGTATTTCTTAAAGGTGCGCCTGAGCGCGTGCTGGAACTTTGCCAATGGCAGCGAGAAGGCTCGCAAAATTACGGTCAGGATCGGCCGCTGGACACAATGCACTGGCAGCGACAAATGGAAGAAACCGCCAGTCAGGGAATGCGCTTGCTGGCAGTGGCGATACGTCCGGCAGAACAACAATTGGCTGTCCTTGAATTCGATGCCGTGGAATGCGGCGGATTCACGCTGCTTGCCGTGCTGGGCTTGGCTGACCCGTTGCGTGAAGAGGCGATTGTGGCGGTGGCCCGCTGCCGTTCGGCCGGCATCCGCGTGAAGATGATTACCGGCGACCACATCGAGACTGCCCGCGCCATCGGCGCACAGTTGGGTTTGGCGACACGGGTCGAAGCACTTTCCGGGGTCGAGATAGAAACCATGGACGACGCTCAGCTTGCCGCAGTGATAAAGGATACCGACATCTTTGCCCGCGCCAGCCCGGAGCACAAGTTGCGTCTGGTGCAGGCATTGCAGAGCAACGGCGAGGTGGTGGCGATGACCGGTGATGGCGTCAACGACGCGCCAGCATTGAAACGCGCCGATGTCGGCGTGGCAATGGGCGGCAAGGGAACCGAAGTAGCCAAGGAGGCGGCAGAGATGGTGCTGACCGACGACAACTTCGCTTCGATTACCGCCGCGGTGGAGGAGGGAAGAGCGGTCTACGACAACATCCGCAAGTCGATCGCTTTCATCCTGCCGACCAACGGGGGCCAGACCGGCATGCTGCTGATCGCGATCCTGTTTGGGCTGACGCTGCCCATCACCCCGGTGCAAATTCTGTGGGTGAACATGATTACCGCCGTGACGCTGTCGCTGGCGCTAGCCTTCGAAACGCCGGAAGCGGATGTCATGGGTAGGCCGCCACGCGACACCCATGAACCTTTGCTGACAGGTTTTCTGGTCTGGCGGATTACCTTTGTCACGCTGCTGCTGACCGGCGGCGGCATCGGTCTATTCCTGTGGGAATTGCGTCAAGGCGCAAGTCTGGAAGCGGCACGCACGGCGGCCGTAAATGCGCTGGTGATGGGGGAGGTTTTCTATTTGTTTAACGTGCGCCGCTTTGCCGCGCCGGCGCTCACTCTGGAAGGGATTTTCGGCAACCGTACTGCGCTGCTGGCCGTCGGCCTGCTGGTAGTGCTCCAGGGTTTATTCACCTATTTGCCGGCGATGCAGCATCTGTTTGGCACTGCAGGACTCGAAGCCGCCGCGTGGGCGCGCATTGTGGCGTTTGGTGTTGCGGTATTGCTGATTGTCGAGTTGGAAAAGTGGCTGCTTTCTCGATAAACAGAAGATTTATGAATAAAAATGCAGTCCACGAAAAACACGAAAAAAACTGCACCCTTTGTCATTTTTTGCTGTTTCGTGCTTTTCGTGTCTTTCGTGGACAATGCTTTTAATGTTTTGCATGCGCCGCGCTGAATTTAAGCCGGCTGCTGATTTCGTAAATTGCTACTGCGCATTGCTGCACCGATATTGCTCCATAATGGCAAGCTGACTCAACACACCCAACGGAAAAATGGACAACATCAATCTTATAGCTGCCGTTCTTTTTGCTATCGCGCTGGTTCATACCTTCGCAGCGAAATCCTTTGAGCGCCTTGCCGATCGTCATCCCAAGCATTCCGGCTTATTTCATTTGCTGGGCGAAATCGAAGTGGTTTTCGGATTCTGGGCCTTTATTATGCTGGTCATCATGGCGTTTGCCGTGGGCGGAACCGAGGCTATCGAATATGCAGAATCACGCGAATATACGGAACCGCTGTTCGTGTTCGTCGTCATGGTAGTAGCTGCTTCGCGGCCAGTTTTGGAAACTGTAAAAGGCTTGGTTGCCACGATCGCGGCGCTGGTTCCTGTGAATTCGGCGGTCGCGAGTGTCTGGCTTGGTTTGGCGCTGGTACCGCTGATCGGTTCGCTGATTACCGAACCTGCGGCGATGACGCTAGCTGCGTTGATTCTGGCGCCGCTGATTTTCCGGCAAGGCATTCCGGAATGGCTGAAATATGGCGCTCTCGGCGTACTTTTCGTAAATATATCCATCGGTGGCACCTTAACCGCATTTGCTGCGCCACCCGTATTGATGGTGGCAGCCACCTGGCAATGGGATAGCCTTTTCATGGCAAGCAATTTTGGCTGGAAAGCCTGCATCGCGGTCATGATCAACGCGACTGTCGTTACCTTCTTGCTGCGCAGCCATGTCGCCAATGCAAAGCAGGATCACGCTGTAGATGCGCAAATCGCAGTGCCATGGCTGGTGAGCGCGATTCATCTGTCGTTTCTGGCCGCCGTCGTCATCTCTGCGCATCATCCGGTGGTGTTTATAGGGCTGTTCCTGTTCTTCATGGGGTTCACCCAAGCCTATTCACGCTATCAAAATCCGCTGATTCTGAAAGAAGGTTTGCTGGTCGGTTTCTTCCTTGCCGGTCTGGTGGTGCTGGGAGGGATGCAGCAATGGTGGCTGCAGCCGATTGTCTCCAGTCTTGAGCCGACCGCGCTGTTCTTCGGTGCACTGGGTTTGACTGCCATTACTGACAATGCGGCACTGACTTATTTGGGTTCATTGATCGAAGGCATGACCGATCCAGCCAAGTACATGCTGGTTGCCGGCGCGGTGGCCGGTGGCGGCCTTACCGTGATTGCCAATGCCCCGAACCCCGCCGGCGTCGCACTGCTGCGCGATGGCTTCAATGACGAGTCGATTGGGGCGGGCGGCTTGTTGCTGGGAGCATTGTTGCCGACGACTGTGGCGGCGATTTTCTTCCTGATGCTGTAAATTCACTGTTTTGCTCCTCTTTCTTGCTTGCGGGAGAAAGGCCGGGTGAGAGGGAGTTAGCAAGCATTCCGGCCGCCTCATATGGCAATCCAATCCAGGTTGCGCCTTGTTTTGACACTTTGCATATTGCGAGCACCCTCTCCCCCAGCCCCTCTCCCACAAGCGAATCGCATCGCGATTCGGGCCCCAGGAAAAGCCATGCCGGGTGAGGGGAGCAATGCGCTGGAAGATGACAAAAACCTGCGCTACCTGATCAAAGCCAGTGTATGGCGCGCAATCACCAGTTCTTCGTCGGTCGGGATCACCCAGACCGATATTTTGCTGTTGCCGCGGCTGATGCGGGGCCCATTCTCCTGGTTGGCGCTTTCATCCAGGACTACGCCCAGCCAGCCGGCATCCTGGCAGACGCGATGCCGAATCAGCGTGCTGTATTCGCCGATGCCAGCGGTAAACACGATTGCATCAAGCCCACCCAGTGCGGCTGCCATCGCGCCGAGTTCGCAGCCGATGCGGTAGACGAAAAGGTCGATTGCCGCTGCCGCCTGCGGTGCTGTGCTTTGTTCCAGTATCCGCATATCGCCCGATATTCCCGACACCCCGAGCAGGCCGGATTCCCGGTACAACAGTTGTTCTATGGCGCGCGCGTCCATGCCATATGCATCCATCAGATACAGGATTACGCCGGGGTCGAGACTGCCGCATCGGGTGCCCATTACCAGTCCATCCAGGGCGGTGAATCCCATGCTGCTAGCGACACTTTTACCGCCCTTGATGGCGCACATGCTGGCACCGTTACCCAGATGTAGTACCACCGTGCGGCCCATCGTGGCTATATCAAATTGCGCCATCACGCTACTAATGTATTCATACGACAAGCCATGAAAGCCGTAGCGGCACACGCCTTTTTCGGTAATCGCTTGTGGCAGCGCAAACGCGCGCGCCACTGGCGTTTGCGTGTGATGAAAGGCGGTATCGAAGCAGGCCACCTGTGGCAGTTCGTGCATTTTTTTTAATAGCGCTTTGATCGGTGCCAGATTGTGCGGCTGGTGCAGCGGTGCCAATGGGGTCAGGGTTTCTAGCTTTTGCACCGTGGCTGCATCGAGCCGCACGGGGGCTACAAACTCCATTCCGCCGTGCACCACGCGATGGCCAATGGCGACAATGCGGTCGCCCCTGAGCCATTCCGGCAGCATTTCCATCAACGCAGACATCGCGCCATCATGACCCAGTCGGGGGCTTTTCGGCCAACTCCGTTCGCCCAACAGCACGCCTTCCATCGTGTAAGCGCTCAGGTGGGGAGCACCATTCAAACCTTCGATCTGGCCTTTGAATTCCGGAAAAAGGTTATCGCCCTGTTGCAGAAAAACCGAGAACTTGATGCTGGAAGAACCTGCATTGATCACCAGGATTGCATTCGCCATAGTATTAGTCTTTCTTAGGTGTGGCGCTGCGGCGCGCGTGGGCCAGCAGCACCATGACCGCTACCGATGCCAGCCGCATACGCACCGAATCGGCGCGACTGGTGAGTGCAATCGGCACCCGGGCGCCGAGCACGATGCCGGCGCTGTCGGCACCGGCCAAATATTGCAACTGCTTGGCCAGCATATTGCCGGCTTCCAGATCCGGCACCACCAGCACATCGGCCTGACCTGCTACGGGCGAGACGATATTCTTGGTCTTCGCTGCTTCCAGGCTGATCGCATTGTCGAACGCCAGCGGTCCATCCAGAATGGCGCCGCTGATCTGGCCGCGGTCCGCCATCTTGCACAGAGCGCTGGCGTCGATGGTGGATTCGATCTTGGGGTTGACGGTTTCGACCGCCGACAGGATCGCGACTTTAGGTTGTGCAATCCCGAGGATCTGCGCCAGATCGATTGCATTGCGGATGATGTCGGCCTTGACATCGAGTGTCGGATGGATGTTGATGGCGGCGTCGGTAATAAGCAGCATGCGCGGATACGCCGGCACATCCATCACGAATACATGGCTGATGCGGCGCCCGGTGCGCAGGCCGGTTGCCGCATCGACCACAGCATCCATTAATTCGTCGGTGTGCAGGCTGCCTTTCATCAGCGCTTCCACTTCGCCACTGCGCGCCATCGCGACCGCTGTTGCGGCGGCGGCATGGCTATGTTCGACGCCAATGATCTGGTAAGGCGATAAATCTATCCTTGCATCGGCTGCCACCGCGCGGATTTTGGCTTCCGGCCCGATCAGGATCGGCGTGATCAAACCTTCCCTGGCGGCTGTCAGCGGCCCCAGCAGCGAATTCGCATCGCACGGATGCACCACCGCGCAAGTCACCGCTGCCTGACCTTTGCAGCGTTGCAGCAGGCGGGCAAAGGCGTCGGTGTGGCGCAGGATGATTTCCGGTGTGGCCAGCGCGTTGTAGGATATTTGCTCGGTCGGCGCTCTG
Source organism: Burkholderiaceae bacterium (assembly GCA_041736255.1). Taxonomy (GTDB): domain Bacteria; phylum Pseudomonadota; class Gammaproteobacteria; order Burkholderiales; family Burkholderiaceae_D; genus AVCC01. The sequence goes on along the minus strand of JBGSTZ010000161.1, from coordinate 582 downwards.
ACTCTGGCGCTGCCACTGACCAGCGTTTCGCCGCGCTGGTTGAAGCAGAGGCAGTCGAAGTCGATGCTGTGGTCGGCCGCATGCTTGCGCTGGGCGGTGACGCTGGCACTGATCTGGTCGCCGCGCGTGACCTGCCCGTCGAAGGTCAGGTTCTGCGACAGGATGATGGTGCCCGGCCCCGGTAAGCGACGGTTCAGCAAGCCCGAAATCATCGCCCCCAAGCCGACCGCATCGGTAGTAAAGCCGGCGTCTTTGTCAGTCTGACGGGCGCTGCCATCGAGATGAAACGGATCGACATCGCCGGAAACTAGCGCCAACGCCTCGACCTCGGGTCCGGACAGCACTCTGGTGCTGCTTTCACTGCTGCCGATGGCGATCTGATCGAAAGTGCGGTTATGAAAATCGGTCATGAGAATCCTGTTGTTTTGTGTGTAACGTCAGTCAATTAAGTTACCCCCGGCAAAGCCGGGGGTTTATTTTTGTTAGCCCCTCAAAGGGGCAAAAACGTGAAGCGCCTGAAGGCGCTGGCTCATATACCTAACTTGAGCTGATCGTAATGCGCGTCTTCTTTGTCTTGATTTC
>JBGSTZ010000134.1:0-23558 GCA_041736255.1 Burkholderiaceae bacterium | reverse complement strand
CATTTTGTATGACAAAGACTCTGGTACTCTTTCATTTGATTCTCCTAACTTTTGATCGAGTCAGAAGAATCAGCCTGACCGTAGCGCTCGGTCAAACCTAGTGAGTCCCCCGGCAAAGCCGGGGGATTACCTTATTTATTTAATTGCGTTTTGCGTAATCCTGAAATTATTTCCGGGCGGCCTGGACTTCATCTACGCGCATCTTACCGGCCAACTTGTCCAACACGCCATTAACATACTTGTGGCCATCAATGCCGCCGAAAGATTTGGCTAACTCGACCGCTTCATTGATGACGACGCGATACGGTATCTCAAGATGGTTTTGCAATTCAAAGGCGCCGATCAGCAATACCGCGTGTTCGATCGGCGACAATTCATTGATCGAGCGGTCAATCAGCAAGGCTATTTCGGCGCGCAACGGCACTGCGGCATTGATGGTGCCGTACAACAAGGCGTCGAAATGTTCCTTGTCTGCCTTGTTGAAGCCGTGTGCCTCGCGGATATGGGCTTCGATGGCGTTGACATCTTCGTTGTTGAGCAGCCATTGATACAGGCCTTGCAACGCAAATTCGCGCGCACGGTGACGGGGTGAGCGAATTTTGCTCGGATTGGCATGAAGGATCTTGTTGGTCATAAATTTCAGGTCTATCTCGCGTCATGGCCAGAGCCATGTGCGTATTTGTTGCAGTACAGATACCGCAGCCCGACAGTTCGCTGGAACCTGACTCGGAATGCATTCGTTTGTTCTTGAATATTACTGCTCGGGCAAATCGGTCAGATCAGCAAGCTCTTCCAATGCCAATACCAGATTGGCCATTTCGACTGCAACCCGCGCCGCATCGGTGCCTTTTTCAGCCATGCGCACTTCGGCCTGCTCATCGCTTTCAGTGGTCAGCACCGCATTGGCAATCGGGATGCCGGCGTCCAGACTGACGCGAGTGATGCCCGCGCCAGATTCATTCGACACCAGTTCAAAATGATAGGTTTCGCCGCGAATGACTGCGCCCACTGCTACCAGCGCATCAAACTGCTGGCTATCCGCCATCTTTTGCAAGGCCAGCGGAATTTCCAAAGCGCCCGGCACGCTCACATGCAGGATGTCTTCGGGAGCCACACCGAGGTGCTTCAGCTCTGCAATGCAAGCCGACAACAAGCCGTGACAGACATCCGGGTTAAAGCGCGACTGCACGATACCAATGCGCAAACCTTCGCCATCCATATTCGATTCGAATTTTCCTACAGTCATGATTTTCCTTTGTGCGCTAGTACGCTTAAATTTACGTTTAAAACTTCACAAAACGCGACGGCGTGCTGAATCTTGTTAATCCTGCGGGTGATTCTGATAGCCGGTCACTTCCAAATCGAAGCCGGTCATCGAAGGCATTTTGCGCGGGCTCGACAGCAATCGCATCTTGCGCACGCCGACGTCTTTCAATATCTGTGCACCGATACCGTAGTTGCGCAAATCCACGCTGGCACCACGCGGACGCGGACTGGCTTCAGGCGAATTAAGCGCCGCAAACTGACTAAACATTTGTTCGGCCGATTCCTCGCAGTTCAGCAGTACCACCACACCGGATTCGGAAGCCTTGATGGCAGCCATCGCCGATGCCAGATTCCACGAGTGGGTAGTCACTTGCACTTCCAGAAAGTCAAGGACGGAAACCGGCTGATGGACGCGCACCAGAGCTTCGCTGTCAGGTGAGATATTGCCATGCACCAAAGCCAGATGGGCGGAACCACTGGGTTTGTCACGGTAAGCGATTACTTTGAATTCGCCTTGCGAAGTCTGCATCAAACGCTCGGCAATCCGCTCAATCACGCTCTCGTGCTGATTGCGGTAATGAATCAGATCGGCAATCGTGCCGATTTTCAATTCGTGCAAGCGGGCAAACTCGATCAAATCAGGCAAGCGCGCCATGGTGCCATCGTCATTCATGATTTCGCAAATCACGGCGGCCGGCGTCAAACCTGCCAACGCAGCGAAATCACAGCCTGCCTCAGTATGACCGGCGCGCATCAAGACGCCGCCTTTTTGCGCCTTGAGCGGAAAAACATGCCCTGGCTGCACGATATCGGACGGCTTGACGCCTTTGCTGACGGCGACCTGAATGGTCTTGGCCCGGTCAGCAGCGGAAATACCGGTAGTGACGCCCTCGGCAGCCTCGATCGACGCCGTAAAATTGGTGCCGTAAAAAGTGCCGTTATTGGCCGTCATCATAGGCAGACTCAGCTCTGCGCAGCGTTCTTCCGTAAGGGTCAAACACACCAACCCACGACCGAATTTAGCCATGAAGTTGATCGCTTCAGGCGTTACAAATTCTGCGGCAAGCACCAGATCGCCTTCATTTTCACGATCTTCCTCATCGACCAAGATGACCATACGTCCGGCGCGAAGCTCGGTAACAATTTGTAGCGTAGTTGAAATAGACATGACTTTTTTTATCCTGAACAGACCGCTATTTTAATGGATTTAAGCCCGCAGCCTGTCCGATTTGCGGAATTCATGCATGACAGTCTTGCGGAAACCAAAAAAGCAGCCGCAAGACTGCTTTTCATGCCGAAAGAACTATTCTCATTACTGCACTGACAGCATCCGCTCAACGTAACGCGCAATCAAATCGATTTCAAGATTCACCTTCGCGCCCACTTTCAAATGTTTCAGTACGGTCACTTCAATCGTATGTGGAATCAGGTTGATCGAAAAACGGCAGCCTGTAGCCACATCTTCGACCCGATTCACCGTCAGCGACACACCATTGACCACAATTGAACCTTTGTAGGCCAAATATTTAGCCAAGGCGAGCGGAGCTTCGATCACCAGTTCCCACGACTCGCCAACCGGCTCAAACTTGCAGACGGTGCCCAAGCCATCCACATGGCCGCTGACAAAATGGCCGCCAAGCCGGTCGGCCAGCGTCAGCGCTTTCTCCAGATTGACTTCGCCCGTCGCATCCAGCCCGACAGTATGATTCAGGCTCTCGCGCGAGACGTCCACCATAAAACCCTGCGGCGTCTTTTCAACCACCGTCATGCACGCGCCATTGATAGCCATCGAGTCGCCCAGAGCCACATCCTGCATCGGCATGCTGCCAACATCTATGGTCAGTCGTACGCCGGCGTCTGCACCCGCGTCCTGCGCCTGTACCGAAGTAATCTTGCCTACTGCACCCACAATCCCTGTAAACATAGAGCCCCAAATAATTAAATGAACCGGGCAAGGATACGCAGATCCTCGCCAATTTGCCGGATTTCGTGAAAGCGCAGCAAACGCTTGTGCTGCAGCGACTCCGGCGCGCCCAACGCAAACATCGGCATCCCGTCGCCGATCAGACTCGGCGCCAGATACAACAGTAATTCATCGACACAGCCTTCGCGGATCAGCGAACCATTGAGCTTGGCACCGGCCTCAACATGCAGCTCGTTGATCTGGCGCCGCCCCAGTTCCTGCATCAGCGCCGGCAAATCCACCTTGCCGGCGGCGTTCGGCAGAACAATGACTTCACAGCCGATGTCGCGCAACAGCGCTACTTTTTCAGGATTGGCTTGCGCCGCCACCACCAGGCTGCCACCACCCGCCAGCACGCGCGCGTCCGGGCGGATCGCCAGCTTGCTGTCAATCACGATGCGCAGCGGTTGCCGCGTCACAGCCAGCGCCCGCACCGTCATTTGCGGATCATCCGCATCGACCGTGCCGATTCCGGTCAGGATCGCACCGGCTCGCGCGCGCCAGGTGTGACCATCGTCGCGCGCCGCCGGCGAGGTAATCCACTGGCTTTGACCATTGGCCAGCGCGGTCTTGCCATCCAGACTGGCTGCCACCTTCATACGCACCCAAGGCTTGCCGCGCTGCATGCGGGAAAAAAAACCGATATTCATTTCACGCGCTTCCTCACTCAGCACGCCACATTCGACTTCGATTCCTGCAGCCCTAAGACGCGCCAGGCCCTGTCCGGCAACTTGCGGATTGGGATCTTCAATCGCCGCCACGACTCTTGCCACGCCAGCGCGTATCAACGCATTGCAGCAAGGCGGCGTGCGGCCGAAATGGCTGCACGGCTCCAGCGTCACATACACGGTTGCGCCGCGCACATCAAACCCTTTGGCAGCGGCGTCGTGCAACGCTTCAATTTCCGCATGATTGCCGCCGGGTGGCTGGGTAAAACCGGCGCCGATGATGCGATTTTCTTTGACGATGACGCAGCCGACAGCGGGATTAGGCGCGGTTGTAAGTAGCCCATGCTCCGCCCATTTTAGGGCGAGCGCCATGCAGTGCTGATGATTGAGAATTTCCACGGGATTTTAAAATGATGTTTGATGATGCGGGATAAATGGAACGCAGGGAAAATTAGTTTTCTTATAGCAATTCTCTAAACAGATGTTGCGCGTTATCGATATTTTTTGTAAATAGCCAAAAGGCAGTACATCATTTTTTAACTTTACCAACATCCTGTCGCCGGCGGTGTCTGCACACCGATACCTGACAAGGTTAATGTGCCGCATGAATCGCTGGCCTGAGCGCCAGTAGGTACTGCCTGAAGGGTATAAACCGAGTTTTCTAAGGTCGTTGACGCCGTTGGAATAACTAAAAAGCTGATGTTATATTTGATGGCGCTACCAGTTGCTCCTTTAGGAACCGTCGCAGACAACACGCTGGCATTCTCATAGGTGTTGTTGGTAGTGTAATACCGCTCCATGAATTGCGCGCTTTCCATCAAAATGGCTTTTGCGTCGGCGCGATTGGCCTTGAGCACATATTGCGTATAGGAGGGATAGGCCACTGCGGCAAGGATGCCGATAATCGCTACTGTAACCATCAATTCAATCAATGTGAAGCCGCGTTTGAATCTGCCAGTGAATTGATTATTATTTTGCATCGTCATGGCTGCAACTCCCGCCAGTTAATACGTCCTATCACTTTGCTCTTTATGTGTGTATCTATGCCGGTACGATTGATACCACCATCAATGTTCACGACTCCCCCCGTCTCTATACCCGGAGTAACAATGGTAACGGTCGTAGTTTTGGTGCCATCGGGATTGGTGACGACAACGGTAATAGTGACTGAACCGTCAGCATTGGTGACAGTGCTAGTTGTGGTATTACCAGTTGTAGTAGTGGTATCACCACTGCCAAAACCACCGATATGCGGGTCGAAACCAGCCGCAGAGGATTTTTCAGTTGCACATTGTCTTGTTGTCGTTGTATTTCTAGCGCCACAGGTTCGCGTATCCGTGGCCGCAACTTTAGACCAGCCCGTTTCACCGTAACACTTGCCGATCAGCTTCTCGTGCCAGAAGGTTGTGTACTCCGCCAGCACATAGGTGCTGTAATTTGCAGATTTTACCCGCCAGCCGTACTCCGGGTGACCGGGCACGCTTATTTCAATGGCGTTCTGCGGTGTCCCCTCCTTGATGATTTGAATCACCAGCGCGCCATTATGGCGCACACCCGTGGCTGTCAAGCCGGTGGTGCCGGCACTGTATCCCAAAGTGCCGTTCCCGCTGTCAGTCACACTGGATGGAGGATTCACTGGCTGGTACATATTCCCATCGGTCGCATTTTTACTGGTCTTGACACAGCCAGTTTGGGTGGGATGCAGGCCAACACGTACATCGGCGGGCAATCCCAACACGCCACCCCACCAGTCTTTCGGTGTAAATGCATCGACCGGCATATTGATCGCAAAGCTGTTGATATTGGCACGGGTATAGGTTGGTACTTGGGCCACATCCAGCGTAGCCGAAGTAATGAAGTTTTTGATTGGGGTGTAGCCCTGATCGACGTTATACACATAACTAGGGCTGCCATGAATATGTATCTTTACGGCAGGACTTAAATACTGATTTTGTGCCAATACCTTGAAAGCGGTCATGGCTAAGGGGATCGCATTCGCCAGATCAAATCCTGTATTGCTGGCATCGAGCATGTTCACCCCAGTGACATTATAAATGTCGTCATATTCGTGATTGTGCATTTTCGATGTGTACTTATCATGCTTGTCAGGAGTAGTTATACTCGATCCGTAATAGATATCCTCGTCAAAATGACCGCCTGCCACGCCTCGATCATCCCCTTCAGTAATCGGGGGTGGAGCGCCATTTTTGTCATAATTGGCTTGATAAACATCAAAACCATTTGCCGAAAGTGCTATCAACTGTGAACGTACACCGCCGCCCATATTGCGCCCCACGGGGCTCAAGGGACCGGTGACTTGATCCACTGCCGTGAACGCGCCATCTTTATTTAAATCCAACAAAATAGTGCCATTGTCGCCACCCGTGAGTGGATTCAATTGCATCCACCAGTTTTCACCGGGTGGAGTGGCTGTGGGGGAGATGGTGGGGTTGGTGCTCATGAACATAAATGCCGAATCGGCCACATATGCACCATCGCCCACTACGCGCTCTCCACCAACTGGGAGCGCAGTCATCCATCCCTTGTGAATATCCCAGTCGGGATAATTACTGCTTGCGGTACGCACGCGAATAGATGGCGTGGCTCCGGTGTAATTGGTTTCAGTCAGCGTTTGTGACAACAAATCGTTTTTGGTAGCTGTGACACCTGACGCTCCGTCCCATATACCGTATGCGTAATGGGGTGCGGTATCCGCTGCATCGACATCAGTGAGCATACGGCCGGTCACAAACGTCACCATGCGCCCTCCCAAGGGGTGCCGTTTGACGCCGGGGGCCATGCTAATCGCCTGTGCAGGGTTGGTGGTGTACAACTTAGTCACTGAATATGGTGCAGCCAAATTGAATTTCCATAGATTGCCATCAATATCACCTGCGTAGGCAACATCTTTCTTACCATCACCGTCGATATCCCAAAAAGAAGGCGATGACAAGCCATTGGGGCTGGAAGTGGAACCTGAACCGGCATCGATTTCCTGTATCAGCGCACCTGTGATGGCATCGATCAGAAACAGGGAAGCAGTGCCGACGGAGCTGTTGTAACCATTGCCGACAGCGAGCGCTGCAGTGCCGCTTGGCAGGGTCAGCAAGGTCGGCGCACCGTAGGTGTAGCCCAGATTGGCAAACCCAGATGTCGCATTCGTCACTTCCCAAAGTTTTAATCCCGCATCCGTCTCAGATGACTCAGCCGCATTCGTCACATTCAATCCAAATAAGCCCTTGCCACCCGCGCCCAGCGCTCCTGCCAGAATGGTGTCAACGCCGAATTTATGGATATCCATCCGACCATCAACAAAATATTGGTGCGCGTAAGATGCATCCGTCAACGCCCGTAACTTAGGAATCAATATCGACGGGATATAGGCAAAGCGCTCCTTGCCAGTTGCGGCATTAATGGCATGTAACATCCCATCGTTAGCTCCAACAAAAACAGTTTGGTTCGTGCCATCGTCCCAATACACCGGCGTCGAATGGATAATATCGCCCAAGACACTGTTTCTGGCCCGAAAGACTCCGTTGGGAACCTCATTAGTTTGAACACCCCGAATGTAATCAAGCACAGCCGAAGAACCGAGATCTGTTTGTTGAGATGCCGACAAGCTATTCCATCGGAATGGGATTTTCGAGCTGCCATTCATTGTGACGATCACGCGCCCAGTATCGGGGTTCTGTGCATTTATCTGCTCCGCAGCGCCGCCATCCCAGTCATCCAAGTCCGAGATGGCACCAGTATTATTCAGAGCGTAAGAGTGTAAATTTCCACTCCAGTCCATGGAACTGTAGTCAATCGCGTACAGCCGCTCGTTTCCGGATGTCACTTTATTGTTTGTGACCGCAGGCTGACCTATGTAACCTATAGGCTGCGTGTCTGGTGTAAAGATGACTGCCGCGATGACCTTTGCTAAGCCAGCAATTGCCAATAGCAGAAATACTGCCTTGGAAAAAATCTTCTTATTAAAAGACATGCCATTTTTACGGTACATGAAATCACTCATTAGATTTATTCGGCTGAAATTCAAGGTGAATCTGAGCAACCACTGGATTTAAATTCAACAGTGGATTGCACAAAAACAGTCGAGCTATCATTGCCCACACCACGTGCCGTAATCTTGGCAGTACCGTTGACATCGCAAAGAGAACCAACAAAGCTGCCAGACTTACCCGGGCGTCGGACAATCTCAACGATGTATCTAGGCTGCGTACTCAAACCGGATATATTGGAAACCGAATAAGCGAAGGACCGCGTCAATGAGGACGAATTCCAGTTAATTCTTTGCCAAGTGCTATTGGCGTCCGGTTGCCAACAATAGCCATTAAAACAAGTGCCGCTAAAACTGGTGTGGTCGTATGGATCAAAAGGAGGTTTTGAAAACAATTCCTCAGCATCGCGCAGCACTGCTTCAGCTGCCTGTAATGCTGCCTGTCGGTTACGTGAGTTAGCAGCCATGCGCTCTTCAAGAGTGCCGCTACGCAAGACAGATAGCACGATCATGGTGAGTACAACCAGGAATATCAAACCGGTAATCAAAACCGCGCCGGATTCTTTGCGTGGATAGTGAAACAGGAAGTGGTTGGACATGGTGTTCACTTGGCCTGATTTCTTACTGTGAACGTAGATGTATAAACTTGACGCAAAAACCCATCGGTCGCGGTCAACTTTTCCCCATTGTAATAATATGTCTGGCTTTTATTGGTGGCTATATTTGCAGCTGGACCTCTGACCAATAGACTCACACGCACAGCAGCAACCTGCCCAAATTCGGTGACGCTAGTTGCTGATATATAGTCTCCGTCGAGGTTACCATCTTTGGTTGCGTCGATGCCGTATGTAATCTGCATATCTATAATGTTGTCGACTACAGGGGCGTTATTGCATGTTAATCCAGACGGATCTGCGTTATTCAACGCAAAAGTATTACTTATCGACCCTGAAAAAAAATTGGTCCCCATACAGTTTGCCTCGCCGCCTTCCTGGGCATCGTATTGAATAGTAATTGTATCCGGGGCACCATTCGCGCCATTGGTCCCACTCAGCGCACCTATAAAATCCACATCAGTATTACTGCGATAGCCAGCTTGCCGAATCTCTCTACCCATCAGTTCCAGAGCATTGCGCCCACTTTCCTGCATGCGCGAGACATCGTCATGTATGCGGTACATTTGCTGGCTTCCAATTAAAAAATAGGCCAGGCCGCCGAGCAAGACCAAGCCGATCACCAGTGAGATCATGACTTCAATTAACCCTACTCCGCCTTGCCTGCAGGCGATTAAGTAGATTTTGTGCCTGGTCATAAGCGTGTTTCGATAGTAATTTGCTGATTCTTCAAGCCGATGGTAACTCTCTCATCGACATCAACTTTGTCACCCGACGCACGAGAATCATTCCATTGCACAATAACAGTCACTTTTTTATTCCCGTCCATGCTCACAGAACCGGTACCTCCAGAAGGCATGGTATTAACTAAAGATTCTCGCCATTCAGTGAGATCTGTACTGGGGATGCTGGTGTCTATTGGTGCTGTTTCCGTCATCGCCAAGCCATAAGGTGACGGCGAGAGTTCCGCAGTGCTTCTGTTGGCACGCATGCGCTCAATGATGTCATTCGCCAGCCAGGTTGCTTGCGAACGCGAATAAGAACTCTGGTTATTTTTGAGACTATTGACAATGACGCCCGCAATGCCAAGCAATCCAAAACTGATGATCACTAACGTAATCAAGACTTCAAGTAATGAGAATCCTTTTTGTTTGTGCATATTATCTATTTGGCTAATTACAGTGAACCGATGGATTCTCCACCCGCGCCCAGCCCGTATTGACAGTAAGGACGATGTCTCTGCTGGAATCACTCGCCACCGGACTGCATAATGAAATAGTCCCGCCTTGCATTGGCATGCGTCCGTTCGACATATACGAAACATATTTAGCCACAGTACTGTTCCCCGTTATCTGATTGCCTCCTGTCAAAGCACCCTGCACTCTTAATATCGACGTGTCAGCGTCGGCGCCATCGATAATTCCTACGCTTGCGCCATCAACAAAAACAATCCATCCCTGCTGCCACCCCCCATCAAGTGTGCACGCTAATCCATCACTGCTCTTGCACATGGTGACTCGGGTATTACGCTTGACTGCTTCGGAGCGGGTGAAGTTGAGCATGGTCAGAAACTCGTTTGCCTGTGTCGTCATGCGCATATTTAGAATGAATTTTTGGTAACTCGGCAATGCTATTGACATGAGAATGGCCAAGATAGCAAGCGTGACAAGCAATTCCACAAGGGTAAAACCAAGCGATCTATTTTTCATTTCCTGATTTTGCACATTGCACTCTCATGCTGCGAAACTAAAACACAAGCCTCAAATTCTTTAAGGCTCTTTGCATTTTTTACGAGGCGAATAATCTTGCTTCTTATAAAGTATAGATCATAGGAAATTTTAAGCGACGCCGCTCATCCCGAAAGATGCACCATCCATCGGATATATTGACAAAAAGTAATTCTATAAAGTGATATCAGTGCTGATTACGCTCTTGACCAACCTCTTTGATCGCATCCTGGAACGCCCCTAAGTCTTCAAAATTCTTATAGACAGATGCAAAACGGATGTAGGCAATATTATCTAGCTGCCTAAGCTCTTCCATTATCAATTCACCAATATTCCCCGTGCTGATTTCGCGCTCGCCCATCGAAAGAATTTTTTGTTCGATGCGGCTGATGGTGGCGTCTACTGCTTCGGCCGGGACTGGCCGTTTGCGTAATGCCAGCATCAGGCTGGCGCGCAATTTTCCGGCGGCGAATTCGACCCGGCTGCCGTTTTTCTTGACGATGACGGGCATCGTGAGTTCGATGCGTTCATAGGTGGTGAAGCGTTTTTCGCATTTGATGCAGCGGCGGCGGCGGCGAATGGAGTCGCCCTCTTCCGATGCTCGGGTGTCGAGGACTTGAGTGTCTTCGTGGTGGCAGAACGGACATTTCATGATGGCTTGGGATCGAAAGAGCTTGCTGTATGAATTTTGTATTTTGTAGATCGGGTTAGCGGCTTCATCGCGTAACCCGACATGTGCGGTCTGGGAATGTCGGGTTAGGCATTCGCTAACCCGACATACGATATCAGGATTTACGCGATATAAGCTTCCCTGCCTGCGGCCCGGCGCAAGCAGGGAGGCCTATGCTACGGGCAAAACCGACATATTTTTGCGTTAGTCCTATGAACCTATGCGCCATAGACCGGAAAGGCCTCGGTCAGTTTCTTGACTTCGGCTTTGACGCGCTCGATGGTGGCGGCGGCGTCCTGGTTGTCGAGCAAGTCGGCGATCAGGTTGCCGACTTTGGTCGCTTCGGCTTCGCCAAAACCACGGGTGGTCATGGCCGGGCTGCCGAGCCGGATGCCGGAGGTGACGAAAGGCTTTTCCGGATCGTTCGGGATCGCGTTCTTGTTGCAGGTGATGTTGGCGGCGCCGAGCAACGCTTCGGCAGCTTTGCCGGTGATGTTCTTGGCGCGCAAGTCAACTAGCATCAGATGGCTTTCGGTACGGCCGGAAACGATGCGTAAGCCGCGCGCGATCAGCGCTTTTGCCAGCGCGTCGGCGTTTTTGACGACTTGCTGCTGATACGTCTTGAATTCCGGCGCCAGCGCTTCCTTGAAAGCGACTGCTTTTCCGGCGATGACGTGCATCAGCGGGCCACCCTGGATGCCGGGGAAGATCGCGGAATTGATGGCTTTTTCATGCTCGGACTTCATCAGGATGAAGCCGCCGCGTGGACCACGCAACGATTTGTGCGTGGTGGAGGTGACGAAATCGGCGAACGGCACCGGGTTCGGGTACTCGCCGGCGGCGATCAGGCCGGCGTAATGCGCCATGTCGACCATGAAATAAGCGCCGACTTCTTTGGCGATTTTGGAGAAGCGCTCGAAATCGATGCGCAGTGCATAGGCGGACGCGCCGGCGATGATCAGTTTCGGCTTGTGTTCCCGCGCCAGGCGTTCCATGGCTTCGTAGTCGATTTCTTCGTTGGCATCCAGACCGTAGGAAATGGCATTGAACCATTTGCCGGACATGTTGAGCTTCATGCCGTGCGTCAGGTGACCGCCTTCAGCCAGCGATAAGCCCATGATGGTGTCGCCCGGTTTCAGCACCGCGAAGAACACGCCCTGGTTGGCTTGCGAGCCGGAATTCGGCTGCACGTTGGCGGCTTCGGCGCCGAACAATTGCTTGATGCGGTCGATCGCCAGTTGCTCGGCAATATCGACGAATTCGCAGCCGCCGTAATAGCGCTTGCCCGGATAGCCTTCGGCGTATTTATTGGTCAGTTGCGAACCTTGCGCTTCCATTACGGCTGGCGAAGTGTAGTTTTCGGACGCGATCAGTTCGATATGGTCTTGCTGGCGAACATTTTCTTGTTGGATTGCGGCCCACAATTCAGGGTCAACATTGGCGATGCTATGGTCTTTGGCGAACATGCGAATTCCTATCGATAAGTATGCAAAAGTGTGCAAATTATATGCAAATTGAGTGCAAATTATATGCAACTAAGTTTTTACTGGGATCGATTGAGGAGTCATCTAATACAAGAAATACAAGATGTAAATGACAGACAGCCTCAGTCGTGCACTCCATTTTGGGCTGCCCAGGCGAACGGCTAAAGAATTCTCACGTTCCCCGGTGGATGCCCACCTTGTCGCCGGAAGTGTGTAACTCCGACTTTTCGCCAGTTACGTGAGATGAAATGGTCCGCAAATTGTAAGGTAAGGAGGTGAATTGAGCAAGCCGCCGGATTTTTAGTGGCGAGCGGGGACAGGGTTCTGCACAGCGAAGAATAATTTTTCGCATCCGGAAAACTCATGTTCCGAACAGATTGTTACAGGAAAAAAATATTGTCCATGTCTTTCATACCTCGCATGTGCCGTATGCAAGATCAGCTATCACCCTTGGCAATCGCACGGGCTAGGATGATTACCGGAATGGTGGCGATCAGCACGATGGTGATCGCGGGCAAGGCCGCTTCGCCCAGCCGCTCATCGGAGGCGAGCTGATGGGTAATGACGGCCAGCGTATCGAAATTGAACGGACGGATGGTCAGGGTTGCCGGCAATTCCTTGATGACATCGACGAATACCAGCAAGCCGCCGGTCAGTACACTGCGCCACAGCAGCGGCGCATGCACCCGCAGCAGCATCGAACCCAGGCCGTGGCCGAGGCTGCGGGCGCTGGCATCCATCGCCGGCGTGATGCGCGCCAGCCCGGCATGCACCCCATGATATGCAACCGCCAGAAAACGTACCAGATACGCATAAATCAGCGCCACCACACTACCGGCCAACAAAAAAGTTGCCCCATGCCCGGCAGCCCAGCTATCCAGACGCGACAACGGAATCAGAATACCCACCGCGATTACTGCGCCCGGCACCGCATAGCCCATGGTCACGATGCGATTGCAGGCAGCTTGCACGCGGCTCTTGGAAACACGCGCCGCATACGCCAGCAAGACGCAGATCAGCACTGCCAGCAGCGCGGTCACGGCGCCCAGCGTGACGCTGTTTTGCACCAGGCTAAAGTAGCGAGTCCCAAGCGCCAGCGCATCCCCGCGCGCGATCAGCCGCATCAGGATCAGCACTGGCAGCACGAAACCGGCCAATACCGGCAGCGCGCAAAACAACGTCGCCAGCCAACCCGATCTGCCCGACAGAGGTTGTGTCAACTGTCCGCTGGTGCGCCCGCCGGATGCGTAATAGCGCGCGCGGCCGCGGCTTTTCTGTTCCAGCAGCATCAATACCGTGACGGTAATCAGCAAGACTGCCGCGATCTGCGCGGCGGCAGTGCGGTCGGAAAATGCGTACCAGGATTTGTAGATGCCGGTGGTCAAGGTCGGCACGCCAAAATATGCAACGGCACCATAATCGGCCAGCGTTTCCATCAGCGCCAGCGCAATGCCGGCAGCGGCAGCCGGACGCGCCAAAGGCAGGCTAATGGTAAAAAATGCGCGCCACGGGCCGACGCCCAGCGTGCGCGCCGCATCCAGCATGCGTGGGCTGCGCTCCAGAAAAGCATTGCGCGCCAGCAGATAAATATACGGATACAGCACCAGCGCAAACAGCACGCCAGCGCCACCCACGCTGCGTATCTGCGGAAACCAGTATTCGTGCGGCTGCCAGCCGAACAGTGCGCGCAGGGTGCTTTGTACCGGGCCGGAAAACTGCAGAAAATCGGTATATGCATAAGCCACGACATAGGCCGGCATTGCCAACGGCAAGACCAGCGCCCATTCGAACATCCGTTTGCCGGGAAAATCGTAAGCCGCCACCAGCCATGCGCAGCCGATGCCGATGGTTGCGCCCAGCACCGCCACAATGGCGGCAATCGCAAAACTGTTGAACAGGTATTCCGGTAATACCGTGCTCCACAAATGCGCCAGTGTGGATGCACCGGATGCGCCGGCACCATCAGCACCGCCCACCAGCAGATTCGACAGCACTCCGATAATCGGCACGCCCACCAGAAAAGCCACGACCAGCGAAGCCAGCAGCATGGGATGAAAAGCGCCGGCCTGGCGTGGGGAATGGGTATTCGAGAAAGGCATAAATTAAGGGATTAACTGCACGTCTGGCTAAATGAGAATTATAATCAATTGAAATATGATGCAGTGACATTATTCGTACGTAATGTTACGCACAAAAAATTCGGTCCACAAAAAAAACGAAAGCCACGAAAAATAAACGCGGTTCTTGGTGGAGCGCATCATGCGCTTAACCGTTTTCGTGCTTTTCGTGTCTTTCGTGGACAATGCTTTTCATGTTTACTGTGTGCCGTGCGCAACATCAGTTAATTAATTAACCAACAGAATTTACCATCATGGACAATATTTCCCCTGCCACAGCGCATCTGCGTGTTGAATCCATCCGGGTCGGCTATCAGATCGGACGCGACATGCATGAGATCGTGCATGCATTGTCATTTTCCTTGGCGCGCGGAGAAATTGGCTGCCTGCTGGGCCCTTCCGGTTGCGGCAAAACCACCGTATTGCGTGCGATCGCCGGGTTTGAACCGTTGCTGGCGGGACAGATCGCCCTGGGCGGCCGGGAAATCAGTTGCCCCGGCTTCACCGCTTCGCCGGAAAATCGCCAGGTTGGTGTGGTATTTCAGGATTACGCATTGTTTCCGCATTTAAGCGTCGCAGACAATATCGCTTTCGGATTGCGCAAACTGGCCAAGCCACAGCGCAAACAGCGGGTCCAGGCTTTGTTGCGTCTGGTTGGCCTGTCGGTACAGAGCGACAAATACCCGCACGAACTGTCCGGTGGTCAGCAGCAGCGGGTTGCGCTGGCACGCGCATTAGCGCCCGAGCCGGATTTATTACTACTGGATGAACCGTTTTCCAATCTGGATGTGGATCTGCGTGAACGACTTGCCGCAGAAGTACGCGACATCCTGAAAGCCAGCGGCACGACTGCCGTGCTGGTCACGCACGACCAGCATGAAGCATTTGCGATCGCCGACCAGATCGGCGTCATGTATGCCGGGGAAATCGTGCAGTGGGACAGCGCTTACAACTTGTATCACCGGCCGGCATCGCGCTTTGTGGCCGATTTCATTGGACACGGCGTATTCGTACCGGGCGTCATGGACATCCCCGGCGAACTGGTGAATATTGAGCTTGGGTGTTTGCCGTTGTGGCAAGGAATGGATACATGCGCCACCAATGCAAAAAATGCCCGGCAGGTCGATGTGTTATTACGCGCCGACGACGTGGTGCATGACGACGAAAGCGTGCTCAAGGCCGAGGTGGTGCGCAAGGCATTCCGTGGCGCCGATTTTTTATATACGCTGAAACTGCCAAGCGGCCAGCAATTGCTGGCCCTGGTGCCATCACATCACGATCATGCTGTCGGCGAAAAAATCGGGATCCGGCTGTGCGCTGATCATGTGGTGACGTTTCTAAGCGAACCAGAGGTGAAACCTGCTGCAATAGCCGGGTAGCGGGCATTAAGTGCTCGTAACAAAATAACTTGGACTTTTTTTCTTGCAGAGCCGTATCCAGTTCATAGTGCACGACCTCAAAATACGTTCCGTAAAAAGCTCTTGTTATTTTTTTATGGATCCTAAGTAAGTTGGATTAGCGGTTTCATCGCGAACTTGCAAAACTGCCCCGACATTTCCGGCTGAAAATGTCGGATTAAGCGATGAAGCCGCTAACTCGACCCACGATGCCAAAATCAAGCATTGCGGGAAACTCGTCAGTCTCCGCTTTTCATTTTCTGCAGCACATCCGCGATGCGCTGTGCGCTCTGGGCATTCGTAGCAGCCGGCAAGGTGCACAAGGCGATAAGTTGCTCCTGTTGCGTAATTTGCTTTTGCCCTGCCTGTAGCGATGATTGCAAAACTTCCACCTGCAGCTTCAGACGCTCGCGCGACAATTCGGCCGGACTGTCGCAACCCTGTAAAATTTCCAGACGCAACAATTCCTGTCCCAGTTGGACGCGGTTATCGGTCAGCGTTGTCGCATACGCGCTGTCATTGGCAGCCAAAGCCGACAATGCAGCAGAAAAACGCGCCTGTAACACGCTCTCGAAATGTGTCGCTAGCGGCGCTTGCTCCGACCATTCTGCTGACCAATCTCTATCTGGTGACGATTGCGGCAACTCTGCGATTGCCGCCTCTATCGTCTGGCACAAGGACAATTTGCGTTGCAGCGCATCCAGTTCGCTGGTTTGCGCCGCATGTTTGATCAGATCCAGCCGTTGCCGCAAAACAGCCACTGCAGCAGCAAAACGCTGCGTCAATTGCTGCTCGGCGGCACGCGGAACATAACCTGTCTGGTTCCAGCCGTCCTGCAATTCGCGCAGAGTCTTGACAAGTCCAGAGGATGGCAACTCCGCGGCGGCTTCCAAACCGTGGCATATCGTTTCTTTTTGCTGCAAATTCTGAAGCCGGTCTACATCGGCGGCCTGTGCCATTTCTTTGCGCCTGGCGAAGACTGCATCGCAGGCTTCACGAAAACGCAGCCATAACGCCTGTTCGTCACGCCGTTCCAGCGACAGGGATAAAGATTGCTCTTGCCAACTCGCCTGCAAGGCACGCAGAGCGTCGGGTGCAGTACGATCATCGGCGCTAATTTTACTCGCCTCGGTGATCAGGTGTTCACGGCGTTCGATGGCGGCGGCGCGCTGACGCGCCAAAGGTTCAGCCAGCGCCGACAGGGCGGTAGCAAATTCGGCGTCCAGACGTTTTTTATCCTTGCGCTCGATAATGCCCATCCGCTGCCATGCCTGTTGCATGCGCTGGCACTGTTGCGCAATGCGCTTCCAGTTAATCTCAGTGGCATCCTGCATTTCTGTGCTGAGACTGTGCAACTGCTCCAGCAATGCCTGCGCCTTGACAGCATTTTGCTGGCGTTCCTCGGCCAGTTCCCGATAATGGGCAGCAACCGGTTCATAAGCACTGTTGCAGGCGACGTCAAAACGATGCCAGAGTTCGCGCGACGATGCGCCGGCCGAAACGTCAAGCGACTTCCAGCGCTCGCGCAGGCTGCCAATTTTTTTACCTAGCTCGGTCAGCGGCAATTGTTGCAGTGACAATTCCTCAGCAGTCTTGAGCAATTCTTCGCGTGAAACATTGCCACCCCAGCGCGCCCAGCTCATCAGGTGTGCCAACTCCATCCTTGCCTTGGACAGTCGCGGCGCTTGCGCAGCAGACGGCTTACATAATTTGGCATCAATCGCGCGCAACGCCTTGTCATGCTCGCAGGCTACCTGTAGTAAACCTTGTTCCAGCGCTTTTTCCATGCCGTCGAGCGCTTCGGCAAAGCGCTGCTTCAGCTCCTGCACTTTGGCGGCAGTTTCAGCATCCATTACTGGAACTAGCTGCGGAGCTGCGGGTTCTGCCACCGGCACAACCGGCTCCGCATCTTGAAAATTGACATCCAGACCAACCGCGTCTGTGCCCGCTGGCTCAGCTGCGATTGATGCCTCCGATTCAGACGGTATCTCTGCTGCATGTACGGTAAGTAATTCTGCACTAGCCATCAGCGCGTTTTGACGCTGCTGTTCTGCGAGTTTCTGGCGCGCGATGTGCAGTTCTTTTAGACAAGCCGGAAGCAAGTGCTTCGGCAGCGCCGGCACTTCAGAAGCAGCGGCATGCTGTTCGACAGCCAGCGCCAGCGCATCAAGTGTGCTGGCGGTAATACTAACGTCGCTAACATCGGACTGCGCGTCATCAGGCGCGCTCGTAATTTCGCGCAACCGTGCCAGTGCATCAATTAACGCGCGCTGCAATTCCACCTGAGACGTCAGGCGACTCTGCAACGTGGCACGAACGGTCTCGAATGTTTGCCGGATTTGTCCTGCTGGCACCTTGATTTCAGTCCAAACCCGATCCAGATCAGCGACCTGATTCGGCATTAATTGCGCATCAGAAACAAGTTGTTGGGCTTGTTCCAAACATTGCTGCGCCCGTTGCTCGCACTGCGCAAGCTGCAGGCTGGCCTCGATTTTTCCCTGCATCAGCCGCGCAACGCGGCGATCGGTATTGCGCATGGCACTGCGCACCTGCTCCTGCAGCGATTGCGAACTAACATGGGCGGCTGCGATCAGGCGCGCATCGGCAAATCCGCATTGCAGGATGAATTCGACTGCGGCGGCTTCCTGACCGTCAAACGCGCTAGCCCGGGCCAGAGCCGCTTGCCGGGCATTCTCTTGTTGGATTTTAGCTTCGGCCAACGCAGGCTGCGCCTCTGGTTGTACGGATAAGGACTTCTTGGCAGAACGTCGGAAAAGGAAAGAAAACATGACGAGAACGAGGAAGGTTGAACAAGGCGCCCATCATAACAAGCCGCCAGCTTCCTGCAGTCGTTTTTGTCATGCAACCGTCTGCATTATTTGCATAATAGAAACTATTAGCTACAATGCCCTATCCCTACATCGTTTTTAAATAATGGCATATATTTTTACGCACAATGCCGACGCGATTGCAATCATTAGTACTGTTATCGCATAAATCCGTACTAATCCCCTCCCATCGTCTTTTGGGTCGCAACAGGAACTGCAGCGGCTTGGCCTATATGCGCATTGTGAGACAGTAATTGTCTAGCAATTTGGAACCAGTCTTCCGCCGTCAAAATTCGGCTGGACATAGGGAGTAACGCGTTTTCCTCCTTATCTACTTTTTTCAACATTGTGGTGCAGTACAACTCCACTGCTTCGCGCAACTCCAGCACACGCAAGCCCCCCTGTTCAAGCGCCTGCACCAGTTTTCCTCTTATCGAACGCAATATGTTCAGAATTAACAAACTCATTGATTCCAGTTCTGCTAGCAATGAATCTGCATGTAGAGTCATTTTGCGCATTCGGTTTATCAGATAAATATCTATCTTGCGGCATTGAGCGCACTCATGAAAATGGTTTAATTGTGTTAATACCTCATCAACAACGGCATGATCAAGCACAGTAATATCTTTCATTCTCTGCTGTAAATGATCGCGCAATGATGCTAGTTTGGTACGGGTGCCGTTTTCTTCGGCGGAAAATACAATGAGGGAATAAGTTGTCGTCAACATGGTAAATCCTCAGCCATAGACTGCCTTTCCCGACAGCGACTGACTAAATAAACTAATAAATACACATAAAGCATACACAAGCAAAATTATAAAAGCCGTCTAAAACGGCCTTTTGAGATAGCACAACAAAAATCCAGTAACGAATTGACTAATAAATAACTAAATGCTAGTCAGTCATCTATTTATGAAACCGTGAAGCCGCTCCAGTCATGCTCGCGATTGCGACGATACGGTCTTGGTGACCGTCACGCGGCTAATGAGAAATTCAGCATCTATTACAGTGCGATGCGGCATTCCGACCACATTGAAACCGGGACCGCCGTCATCAAACCAGGCTTGTGCCAATGTGTGAAATTCCTGCGGTTTCATCCGCAACATTTGTGCGCTAACAACAAACGTCGCACCCTCTTTCTGCCTTTTCACAAAATCGTCGACGGTGTTTGTCAAACTACTTGCCATTTTTTTACCTCCATTGATGAGTTTGAAAATCGGTCCATATTGCGCCACATCAACAATGGATAATCCAAATTTTCCCGATGCACCATATCAGATCGCCGCTGTTTAATGATTTTTTGCCATACTTTATGTATCAAAGTCATGCGGCCTGGCACTCCCCCAGAAATCGCATCAATTTTGCACCTTTAAAATTCCAGAAATAGCCGGATATATCACGCACTTGGCTAAAATTCATGAGACATAATTTTCTCCGCAAATTCTTCTGACACATCAACGCAAACACATACATGACTTTCAAAAAGACCCGCTCCCTCCCCGTCCCCGCCCTGCGCGCTGTTGTAGAAGAATATGAAGATACGGCATTCGGCGCCCGTCACATACATTTACGCACCGACGATCAGGAAATGGTTTTTTTGGTGGCGTTTCCCACCATTCCGGAAACGAGCGATGGTCGCGCCCATATTCTGGAGCATCTGTCATTGTGTGGTTCTGCGCGCTTCCCAGTGCGTGATCCGTTTTTTTCGATGACGCGCCGCTCGCTAGGCTGGATGAATGCACTGACGATGCCGGACAAAACCGTGTATCCGTTTGCGACCACGGATCGGACCGATTTCTTCAATCTGCTCGATGTGTACCTGGATGCCGCTTTTTTCCCGACGCTGGACTATTACGACTTCCTGCAGGAAGGTTGGCGCCTAGGCTTCGAGGACGGCAAACTGGTATATCAGGGTATTGTCCTGAATGAAATGAAAGGCGCGTATTCGGATCCGATTCGCGCGCTGGATCATGGCATCAACCAGCATCTTTTCCAGAACACCACATACAGCGTGGAATCTGGCGGCGATCCGCTGGAAATACCGGAATTGACCCACGCCGCATTACAAGACTTCCACGCCAGGCACTATCACCCTTCGCAGGCGGTATTCATGACTGCCGGAAATGTGGATGTAGCAGCGGTGCAGGCAATGATTACCGAGCGGGTGTTGGCCAAGCTGCCGGGCCGCGCCGCACGCATGCTGCCGCAACTGGCCACCGCATGGGACGCGCCGCGCAATACCACCATCGCCATTCCCGCGCAGGAAGGCCGGAGCAATGAATACGGTTTTCAGTTCAGTTGGCTGCTGGGCGAGTCATCCTACCCGCTGGCGCATTTACAGGCCAAGTTGCTCGAAGCCGGCTTGTTGGGCGATGCGTCGTCACCCTTGTCGAGTGCAATGGAGTCCGCTGGATTTGGCCGCCCTTCGGCGATGAATCATGTGGAAACCAGTTCGCGCCAAATGACGTTTCACGCCGGCATGGAGGGATTGAAGAAATCACAGGTTGGCAAAGCCAAAGCTCGCATCTGGGATGCGCTGGAAAAAGCCGCCATCGAGGGTGTGCCGTATTCGACGCTGCAGGCCAGTTTGCGCGACATACGCTTTCAACAGCGTGAAATCACCAGCGGCGGCTTGCCGTACGGCCTGCATTTGCTATTGAACGCGCTGCCATTTGAAATGAATGGCGGCGATATCTTGCAGGCTTTTGATGCGGAACCGGTATTACAGCAACTTGACGATGCAATCAAAGACCCGGAATTTTTCAAAGGACTAGTTCGGTCATTGCTGGACAATCCAACCCGGTTGGAATCGACTGTTTTTGCGGATGCCAACTATGATGCCAAACGCATCCAACAAGAAACGGCTAATCTCGCGCACATTAAGAACCATCTGAGCGCAGAAAATCGCCTGCGCATAGAGCAGGAATCGGCAGAGTTACAGCTTCGTCAGAGACAAGTGATGAACAAGGATGTGCTGCCACGCATACGCCCGGCCGACGTATCGCCGTTTGCCAAGCCCAGTTTCCCGGTGCCGGAACCGGAGCAACGGGCTGTCATCTTGCCGATCGCATCCAATGGGATCAGTTACGCATCGATTCTTTTCGATGTATCGGACTTTTCTGCCGAGGAATGGTGCTGGCTGAATCTGTATGCCAGCTTGCTGCCGGATCTGGGCGTTGCCAGCAAAACCTATGCAACGGCGAGCGCATGGCGGCAGGATTTGGTGCCCGACTTCGATGTCAACCTGGATGTGCATCAAGTGTTGGATACAAGCAAGCCGCTGCAAATCCTGGTCGAGTTTTGCGCAAAGGGATTAAAAGAGGAACAAGACAAAATAAAGGAAGCACTGCTAGAAACGATTTCCGGCGCACGCTTTGACGAGTTCGAACGCATCACATTCCTGATTGACAGCATGGTGCAGGACGTACAAAACGACTTGGCGGAAGATGGCAAACGCTATGCTGCTCTTGCTGCATCCGCGCCATGGTCGCCCATTCGCCAGTTCGAGGAAAAAGTATTTGGCACCACCGGTCTGCCCTTCTTCGGACAACTGCAACAGCAGATCAAACAGCAGGAAGGTATCCGGGCGATTGCCGAAAGGCTCAAAACTCTACATGAAAAAATCATTAGCAACCCTGTCACGGTGATTGTGGCGGCCGAAGCTGACGTTGCGCCAGCCTTCGCACAGTCATTAACGCCAGCCTTCGCCGCGCAATCAAGGTCATTGGGCGTCGCTGCAAAGCCAGTCGCCGCAGCGCCTGCCAATGCCGCATTGCATGCATCCGCACAGATAAATCATTGTTTCTCAGTATGGCCGGGGCCGACTATTGCAGAGCCGGATGCTGCGTTTGTTTCCGTGCTGGCAGAATTGCTGACCAATGAAGTGTTACATCGCACGATCCGGGAAGAAGGCGGCGCGTATGGCGGGCAAGTATCGCATGCGCTCGACACCGGCATCTTCACTATGATGTCGTACCGCGATCCCCGCCTGTCAGCTACTTATGCCGATTTTGAGCAGGCGATTACCTGGGTGCTGGAGTCTGAGTTGAATGACGAAAGCGTCGAAGAGGCAATCATCTGTGTCTTGCAGGGAATGGACAAACCGCAGTCTCCGTACAGGGAAGCGGTCAAAAGCTGGTCGCGCAAGCAGATCGGGGTCACGGATGCGATGCGAACGCAGTACCGCCTGAATGTATTGCGCTGTTCTGCGGCCGATCTAAAGGCGGCTGCACAAAAGTGGCTTTTCAACAAAATGCCGAGCCGCGCCGCATTTGTGGGTAAAACAGAGCAAGATATGGCGGGGCTAGATTTGATCAACTTATCATCTTCTTTTGCCTCTTCGGTATAAATGCCATCTGCTTGTCCACGAAGGATACGAAAACGGTGAAGGGCGTGAAACGCCTCATTACTGGGCAGGAGCACGGTTTTTTGGTGGCTTTCGTGTTTTTCGTGGACCGTATTTTTTGCGTAACTGGTGCGCTTCAGTTATTGAATTAAGTTACCCCCGGCAAAGCCGGGGGTTTATTTTTGTTAGCCCCTCAAAGGGGCAAAAACGTGAAGCGCCTGAAGGCGCTGGCTCATATACCTAACTTGAGCTGATCGTAATGCGCGTCTTCTTTGTCTTGATTTCTGACGTAAGCCCTGACCATCTCCTCATCGAGTGCAATCGTGGTCACAAAGCAACCTCTGGCCCAAAAATTCTCACCTGTGAAATTCCTGGTTTTTCCGGCGAATCGTCTCGCTATCGAAATCGCGCTCTTCCCTTTGATATAGCCAACCACATACGAGACTGAATGTTTCGGCGGAATGCTGATGCAAATATGC
>JBGSTZ010000007.1:0-60419 GCA_041736255.1 Burkholderiaceae bacterium | reverse complement strand
CCAGCGGCCTGTCCGGCCCGCGTCGTCCTGCAGCCGGTGCGCTGCGTGATTTCGCGCTGGGTGCAACACTGCTGGACGGGCGCGGAGAGGTCTTGCGTTTCGGCGGCCAGGTGATGAAGAATGTGGCAGGCTACGATGTCTCGCGGCTGCTGGCCGGATCGCTGGGAACGCTGGGCCTGATCCTGCAAGTGTCGCTCAAGGTATTGCCGAAACCGTTCGCTGAAGCCACGCTGCGTTTTGAACTGGATCAGGCGCAGGCGATCGCGCAACTCAATGCATGGGCCGGTCAGCCGCTGCCGATTTCGGCCAGCGCCTGGCATGACGACGTGCTGATTTTGCGCCTGTCGGGGGCGCAGGCGGCGGTGTCTGCGGCGCAGATCAAGTTGGGCGGCGAGCAAGTGCCGGATGCGGATGCCGAGCAATTCTGGATGCCGCTGCGTGAACAGAATATCGGCTTCTTTGATGATGCAAATGTGGGTGCCGATGCTGAATCAGCAGCCTTGTGGCGCTTGTCGGTGCCGGGCGTGGCCGCGCCGCTGCTGGACGAATACGTGCAATTGATCGAATGGGGCGGCGCCCAGCGCTGGCTGAAGACCGATTCCAGCGCAGCTACCGCAGCCATCGTGCGCGCGGCCGCGGCTCAGGCTGGCGGCCATGCAACGCTGTTTCGTGGCGGCGACAAGTCCGTTGGCGTGTTCCAGCCGCTGGCTCCGGCCATCGACCGCATCCATCGCAACCTGAAAACCGCATTCGACCCGGATGCAGTTTTTAATCCGGGCCGAATGTTCGCGCATCTGTAGGACACATCATGCAAACCAATTTAGCTGACTTTATCAAAAATACCCGCGAAGGCCGGGAGGCCGATGCAATTTTGCGCACCTGCGTCCACTGCGGTTTTTGTACCGCGACTTGCCCGACTTTTCAGTTGTTGGGCGACGAACTCGATGGGCCGCGCGGCCGCATTTATCTGATGAAGCAGGTGCTGGAAGGCAAGCAAGTCACTACCAAAACGCAGTCGCATCTGGATCGTTGCCTGACCTGCCGTAGTTGCGAAACCACTTGTCCGTCGGGCGTGCAATATGGCCGCTTGGTCGATATCGGACGCAAGATTGTCGATGCCCAAGTATCGCGTCCGCTGTCGCAACGTTTGCTGCGCACCGCGCTGAAAGAAGTATTGCCGCGCCGCTGGCTATTCGCACCGGCGATGAAGGCCGGCCAGTTGCTGCGGCCCTTGCTGCCCAAAACGTTGAAGAATAAGGTGCCTGTTGTGCATCCGGCCGGTCTCTGGCCGACTACTGTCCATGCGCGCAAGATGCTGTTGCTCGACGGCTGCGTGCAACCGTCGATGTCGCCCAATATCAACGCCGCCACCGCGCGCGTGTTCGATGCGCTCGGGGTGCAATTGGTGGTGGCACCGAACGCCGGTTGCTGCGGCGCAATTCGTTTCCATCTGAATGATCAGGCCGGCGGCCTGGACGACATGCGGCGCAATATCGACGCCTGGTGGCCGCTGGTGGAAGCGGGAGCGGAAGCAATCGTGATGACAGCCTCCGGCTGCGGCGTGACGGTCAAGGATTACGGCCATTTGCTGGCCGCCGATCCGGCTTATGCGGAAAAGGCCAAGCGGATTTCGGCATTAACCTTGGACGTGAGTGAAATCCTGCCCGATTTCGAAGCAGCCTTGGCGCAAAAGCTCAAGGGTAAGATCAACAAACGGGTCGCCTATCATCCGCCCTGCACATTGCAGCACGGCCAGCAAATCCGCGGCAAGGTCGAAGGCGTGCTGCGCGCGGCCGGCGTCGATGTCACGTTGTGCGCCGACAGCCATTTGTGCTGCGGTTCGGCCGGCACGTATTCGGTATTGCAGCCGGAGTTGTCGTATCAATTGCGCGACAACAAACTCACCAATCTGGAGGCCAGTGCGCCGGAGTTGATCGTATCGGCTAACATCGGCTGCATCACGCATCTGCAGTCGGGTACTGCGACGCCGGTGCGGCATTGGATCGAGTTGATTGATAGCGCATTGCGCAACTGATACTGCGCACTTGTTCACGCAAATACGGTAGGTTGGTGCTGCGCTTGCGAAGCCTAACATCCTGCGCACAATGTTGGGCTGCGATGTTGGGCTGCGAGGTTGGCCTGATAAGGCGTTAGCCCAACCTACAATGATTACGCATCCGGGAGCATCCATCATGATCAATACATTAGCGACCTTGCTGGTTTTTCAAACTCTGGGCGAGGGGCTGGCTTATGCGTTGTCGCTGCCGGTGCCGGGGCCGGTCATCGGCATGGTGCTGCTGTTTGTGTATCTGGTGTTCAAAGACGATGCCATCCACGATCTGGCGCCGACCTCGATTGCTTTGCTGCGCCATATGTCTTTACTGTTCGTGCCGGCTGGCGTCGGGATCATGGTGCATTTTCAACGGGTTGCCACCGAGTGGCTGCCGATTGTTGCCGCGCTGCTGGCCAGTGCCGTGGTGTCCATCGTGGTCACGGCTGTAGTCGTCAAGAGTTTGCAGAAATGACGCCGCAACTGGACGCAGTCTGGGTCTATCTGGCGGCCTCGCCATTGCTGTGGCTGACGGCAACCTTGCTGGCTTACCAGATTGCGTTTTCACTCTATACCCGGGCCAAGTTCAGCCCGCTGGCCAATCCGGTGGCAATTGCAGTGGCCCTGATCGTGCTGGTCCTGACCGCGACCGGCACTTCTTACCAAACGTATTTTGATGGCGCGCAGTTCGTGCATTTTCTGCTGGGGCCAGTCACGGTGGCGCTGGCGATTCCACTGTATCAGCAGATCGCCAAGCTCAAGCGCGACTGGTTCGCATTGCTGGTGGGCGCCATTGTTGGTTCGGTCGCCGCCATCGCTACTGCAATGATGGTCGCCAAGTGGCTGGGCGCATCGACGGCGACCATTCTTTCAATTGCGCCAAAATCGGTAACGATGTCGATTGCAATGGGCGTCGCAGAAAAAATCGGCGGCCTGCCATCACTCACTGCAGTGCTGGTGATGGTGACCGGCGTGCTCGGCGCGGTCATGGCGCGCGGCATTCTGAGCCTGATGAAAATTACCGACGCTAGCACTTGCGGCTTTGCACTCGGCGTCACAGCGCACGGCATCGGCACCGCAAGAGCGTTTCAGGTCAGCGAGCAGATGGGCGCTTTTGCCGGATTGGCGATGGGGCTGTCGGGACTGCTGACCGCCCTGTTCTTGCCGCTGGCGCTGAAATTGCTGGGGATAATATAGTTACGTATCAATCGGCATGACTAAACAATTCCCATGTGTGCGGTGCCGGCATTGAGGTCGCGGCCTTTGCTATCTTTGCTTTTCAGTTTGATCGCCAGTCGCAGATCGTTGACTGAATCGGCAAAGCGCAATGCATTTTCGTAGGAAATCGTGTCCGACTCATAGAGGTCGAATAACGCCTGGTCGAAGGTCTTCATGCCGATTTCATTCGAGCGCTTCATCACATCCTTGATTTCCTGCACGTTGCCTTTGAAGATAAGCTCGGAAATCAACGGAGAATTGAGCAGGATTTCAACCGCTATGCAGCGACCCTGGGTGTCGCGTAGCGGAATCAGGCGTTGCGAAATGATGGCTTTCAGATTCAGCGAAAGGTCCATCAATAACTGGTTGCGACGTTCTTCGGGAAAGAAATTGATGATCCGGTCGAGCGCCTGGTTGGCGTTATTCGAATGCAGTGTGGCTAGGCACAAATGGCCGGTTTCGGCAAATGAGATGGCGAAATCCATGGTTTCACGATCGCGGATTTCGCCGATCTGAATTACGTTCGGCGCCTGACGCAGCGTATTTTTTAGCGCAATTTCCCAGCTTTCAGTATCCAGCCCGACATCGCGCTGGGTCACGATGCAATTCTTGTGCGGATGTATATATTCGACCGGGTCTTCGATGGTGATGATATGCCCGTAGCTATTCTGGTTGCGGTGACCGATCATCGCCGCCAGGCTGCTGGATTTCCCCGATCCGGTGGCGCCCACCAGAATCACCAGTCCACGCTGCGCCATCGCGACTTCTTTCAGACTTTCCGGCAAGCCCAGTTCTTCGAAGGTAGGAATCTTGGCTGTAATGGCGCGCAATACCATGCCGACATGGCCCTGCTGCACAAAGGCCGAGACACGAAAGCGGCCGAGGCCGCCCGGGCTGATGGCGAAATTGCATTCCTTGGTGGCTTCGAATGATGCGGCCTGTTTGTCGCTCATGATCGCGTGCGCCAACTCGACCGTGTGAGCGGCGCTCAAGGCTTGATTTGAGGCGGGCAATATCTTGCCGTCGATCTTGAATGCAGGCGGAAAGTTGGATGTGATGAACAGATCGGAGCCATTTTTGCTGATCATCAGTCGCAGCAATTCGTGCATGAATTTGGTGGCTTGTTCGCGTTCCATGGTGTTGCCTTTAGTGGGTTATTTCGGAATTTTAGTATTAGATAGCCGGCTATGGTAATGCCATCCATTACGCAGAATATTCCCTCCCTTTCAAGGGGAGGGTTAGGGAGGGGATGGGTTTTTCGCCGCATAACAAACCCGTCCCCCTCCCAGCCTCCCCCTTGAAAGGGGAGGGGAAAACCATTCCACGTCTCCGACGTTGAATAGTTACGGATTATCCAGGAAAATTTTCCGGCGATTTAGCCGCGCCGCGTGCTGCGCTGGCAGAAATCGCATTGCGCCGTACCAGTTCGGTCAGGTTATGGTCCAGCGTCTGCATGCCCAGATTGCTGCCGGTCTGAATTGCAGAGTACATTTGCGCTACCTTGCCTTCGCGAATCAGGTTGCGGATCGCCGGCGTGCCCAGCATGATTTCATGCGCGGCGACGCGACCGCTGCCATCTTTGGTCTTGAGCAGCATTTGCGAAATCACCGCCTGCAACGATTCCGACAGCATCGAACGCACCATTTCCTTTTCCTCGCCCGGGAACACATCGACGATACGGTCAATGGTCTTGGCCGCCGATGACGTATGCAGGGTGCCAAATACCAGATGGCCCGTTTCGGCTGCGGTCAGGGCCAGCCGGATGGTTTCCAGGTCGCGCAATTCGCCGACCAGAATTACGTCGGGATCTTCGCGCAGGGCAGAGCGCAACGCATTGCTGAAGGAGTGCGTATGGGTGTTGACTTCGCGCTGGTTAATCAGGCATTTTCGCGATTCATGCACGAATTCGATTGGATCTTCGACCGTCAGAATGTGCGCGTATTCATTCTCGTTGACATGGTTGACCATGGCCGCCAGCGTGGTCGATTTGCCCGACCCGGTCGGCCCTGTCACCAGCACCAGTCCACGCGGTCTCATGGCCAGTTCGGTAAATATTTTCGGGGCATTGAGCTGTTCCAGCGTTAGCACTTTGGATGGAATGGTACGCAGCACGGCAGCCGCGCCGCGCCCCTGATTGAAGACATTGACCCGGAACCGTGCCAGGCCCGGTATCTCAAACGAAAAATCGCATTCGAGTTGGTCTTCGTAATTTTTGCGCTGGCCATCGTTCATGATGTCATAGAGCATGCCATGTACTTCCGCGTGATCCATCGCCGGCAGGTTGATCCGGCGCACATCGCCATTTACCCGAATCATCGGTGGCATTCCGGCCGATAAATGCAAGTCGGATGCGTTATTCTTTACCGAGAAGGCGAGTAGTTCGGAAATGTCCATTTATAATCCTTTGGCCTGCAAGAGTGAGTGTTGCAATGCTTTCTGCAATATATTTATATAACTCGGACAGAATTTCTATCCAGCATTATTTACGAAAAATTGATTATGACCAGAATCTCCCAAAACTTGCAAGCCGTTCACGCCGCGATTATGGAAGCTGCCAGGGTTACGTCACGCGCACCGGAAGGCATTCAATTGCTGGCGGTATCCAAGACTTTCGGGCCGGAAGCCGTGCTGGAAGCGGTGCGCGCAGGGCAGAGGGCGTTCGGTGAAAACTATTTGCAAGAAGCGTTGGACAAGATCGCCGCAGTCGGCGCGGCCCTGCAACCCGAACAAAACACACTGCCGCCACTGGAATGGCATTTCATCGGCCCGATCCAGAGCAATAAGACGCGCCAAATCGCTGCGCATTTCGACTGGGTCCATACAGTGGAACGTGAAAAAATCGCCCGCCGTTTATCCGAACAGCGCCCGCCCCATCTTGCACCGCTGAATATCTGCCTTGAGGTCAATATCAGCGGAGAGTCGAGCAAAAGCGGAGTCGCGCCTGACGACTTGGCGGCTCTGGTACAAACCGTGGCCGCCATGCCGCGCCTGCGTTTGCGCGGCCTGATGGCAATCCCGGAGCCGGTTGCAGACTTTGATATGCAGCGTAAGTCATTCGCGCGCTTGCGGCAATTGTTTGAGAATTTGAACGCACAGGGTTGCGGGCTTGATACCTTGTCCATGGGAATGTCGGCTGACATGAAAGCAGCCATCGCCGAAGGCGCCACCATCGTGCGCGTGGGGTCGGCAATTTTTGGTCAACGAAATTATGGAGAATGATATGAAAATCAGTTTTATCGGTGGCGGCAACATGGCCACAGCATTAATTAGCGGTCTGGCCGGCAAATTCACTGATGGCGCGAATATCCACGTGGTCGATCTGAATCCCGACGCGCTGGAAAAACTGACGCAGCAATTCGGCGTCACTACCGCAGCGCAGATTGATGCCACGGTGGCAGCTTCGGATGTGATCGTGCTGGCAGTCAAGCCGCAGCAGATGCGCGATGTAGTCGCGCATCTGCTGCCGCATGTATCGACGCAACTGGTGTTGTCGATTGCTGCCGGCATCCGGGCGCAGGACTTGTCGCGCTGGCTGGCGGGGCATGCCGCAATCGTGCGCTGCATGCCGAATACGCCAGCCCTGATCGGTCAGGGCATCACCGGAATGGTCGCGTTGGCGGGTGTGTCGGCGGCGCAGCATGATGCTGCAAACAGCATCATGCAAGCGGTAGGCAACACGGTTTGGCTAGATGACGAGTCACAAATTGACGCCGTTACCGCCGTGTCAGGCAGCGGACCGGCCTATGTGTTTTATTTTATTGAAGCGATGCAGCTGGCGGCGCAGGAGCTGGGGTTAAATGCGGAGCAGGGCAGCCAGCTCGCCATCGCCACCTTTGTCGGTGCCGCGCAATTGGCCGCGCAATCCACTGATCCGGTTTCTGTATTGCGTGAACGCGTCACGTCAAAAGGCGGCACGACCTATGCAGCCCTCACCAGCATGGACGCCAGCGGCGTCAAGGAGCGCATCATCGGTGCGGTGAAAGCAGCAGCGCTCAGAAGTCAGGAGTTGGGCGAAGAGATGGGCCGCGATTAAAAGTAGGGACAAGGTAGGGGCGGGTTTGGAACCCGCCCCTACCTGATTAAACGCCTTATTTTTTCTGGTAGCGTGCCAACATGTCTTGCAGCATGGGCGTGACAGTGCGCAATGTCTGCCACGTCACCAGGCCCGTGCGTGCTAAGGCCAGCAAACGGCGCGGTTTGATGATCACCACTGCGAGCATGATGCCGGCAATTGCGAGTGGGTGGTGCTTGATGCGCCGTACCACCGTCAATCCATGGTCTAGCGTTGATGTTACCTGGGTCAGCGACTGGTTCTGCACTGACAGCACATTGCGCTGTTCGGCACAACGTGCGATCAGTTCAGTGCGGCGTTGCGCGAGTCGCATGAATGCGGAAGAATTCATGGCGCCGCGCTCCCATCGTTGCTCTGTCCGGGCTTGAGACGCTCGATATCCTTGTGCAGTTCCAGTAGCGTGTAGGACAGTATTTTTGGCTGGCGGCGGTAATTGTTACGAATTCCCAGTCCGATCACTATGCCGGTTACACCGAAGGCGGCCATCAATGCAATCAGCACCGGAATCCGATGCGTATCCCAAAAAATCACGACGACCAGCAGGGTACCCAGCAATAACGTCATGGCGAGACAGAACAGCGCAACCAACGCCAACAAAAGATAAGAGAAAAGACGTAAAGTTCTTTCTTCCAACTCTACTGTTGCCAGTTCCAGTCGCGTTTGCAGCAAGTCGATAAGTGTACCGACCAGCCGGGAAATCGATGTAACAATTGCCACTTATTTACGGCCGATGAGCAAACCGACAATCAACCCGACGCAAGCGCCCAGGCCGACTGATTTCCAAGGATGATCTTGAACATATTCGTCAGTGGTATGTATTGCATCCTTGGCTCTTTCGACGATAGTTTCTTCCATGTGAAGAAGCTCGGACTTGGCGTTGCGCAGTGTCGATTCAAACTTTGCTTTGGCGGCCTTGAATCCTTCGCCGGCTTGCTGCTCAGTGTTTTTCATCATGTCCTCTGCATCCTTGATGACACTTTTGAGTTCGCCCATTATTTTGTCGCGGCTTCCGGTACTGATTTCGTTGGCATTCATAAGGCACCCTATCAAAAAGTTGGATTGATCTAAATTGATTGTACTGAAACGCAGTTAGCTTACTTTGTCCCGTATCAACTGGGCAAGTAAAAATGACATTTGATACATCTGCATTGCATCTGGAATTACACTATAGCCAGTAGTGGCGAAATTTAACGCGTGGCATATTCAAGCGCCACGCCGGCAAAAATGCATGCGCCCAGCCAGTTGTTGTGGCGGAAGGCGGCGAAGCAGCGCATCCGGTCGCGCTCGCGAATTAAGGTGTAATGATAAATTGCACAACCGGCAGCGCAGAGGAGACCGGCGATGAACCAGCCGCGCAGGCCGAATTGCCAGCCGATTGCCAGGATAATAGTCAGCGTGGCCGCATAACACAGCATCACTGCGGCCACGTCAAAGCGGCCGAAGGTGATGGCCGAGGTCTTGAGGCCGAGCTTGATATCGTCATCGCGGTCCACCATCGCATATTCGGTATCGTAGGCGACCGCCCAGAAAATATTTGCCAGCAGCAGCCACCATGCAGCCATCGGCACCGTCGCTTGCACCGCGGCAAATCCCATTGGAATGCCAAAGCCGAAAGCGATGCCCAGATAGGCTTGCGGGATGGCAAAAAAACGTTTGAAATACGGATAACTGCCGGCGATCAGCAGCGCTGCCACCGACAATTGCTTGGTCAGCGCATTCAGCGGCAGGATCAGCAAAAATGCCACCAAAGCCAGCGCCAGCGCCACCATGAGCGCCTCCCATGCCTTGATCTTGCCGGAAGTGAGCGGCCGGTCGACCGTGCGCTTGACGAACCGGTCGATGTCGCGGTCGGCGTAATCGTTGACCGCGCAGCCGGCAGAGCGCATCAGCGCGGTTCCCAACGTAAAAATCAGCAGTAGTTGCCAGTCCGGAATGCCATCGCTGGCAAGCCAGAGCGCAATCAGGGTTGGCCATAGCAACAACAGAATGCCAATCGGTTTGTCGAGCCGGACCAGGCGAAAATACAGCGGCAGGCGTGCAGTGAGAGTGCTCATGTTTGTCGTTAAATGCAAAGTGAAGCAAAGTGAAAAGTGACCGGCTTATTGTTCCAGCGTCGCGACGTCGATCATCGTTACGCCGGGCAGGGCGCAGCGCAGCACTGCTTGCCGCACCGTTTCGATGGCAAGGCTTCGCGTGAAGCTTTTACGCCAGGCGATCACCACGCGGCGTGATGGCACCGGCTGTGCGAACGGGACGAAACGCAACATGCCGTTTTTGGCATCCATGTCCGGCACCGATGCCTTGGGTAGTACGGTAATGCCGATGCCGGAAGCTACCATGTGGCGAATGGTTTCCAGCGACGAACCTTCGAAAGTGCGGGAAATGCCATCGCCGGAGCCGGAGTAACGTGACATCTCCGGGCAGACTTCCAACACCTGATCCCGGAAGCAGTGGCCATTGCCCAGCAATAGCATGGTTTCGGATTTCAGCTCTTCGGACGTAATGCTGGTGCGACTGGCCCAGCGGTGGTGTTTCGGCAGTGCTACCACGAACGGCTCGTCATATAGCGGCTGCACCATCAGACCTTGATCCGGAATCGGCAGCGCCATGATGGCGGCGTCCAGTTCACCCTGGCGCAGCAGTTCCAGCAAGCGTACCGTGAAATTTTCTTGCAGCACCAGCGGCATTTGCTGCACTTTCTCGATCATGTCGCTCACCAGTGGTGGCAGCAGATACGGTGCAATGGTGTAGATCACACCCAGGCGCAAAGGGCCTGCCAGCGGGTCCTTGTTTTGCTTGGCGATTTCGCGGATGGCGGCAGTTTGTTCCAGCACCAGTTCGGCCTGCGCGACGATTTTCGCGCCCAGCGGCGTGACCGAAACTTCAGCCCCACCACGCTCGAAAATCACCACGCCCAACTCATCTTCTAGTTTTTTGATGGCCACCGAAAGTGTCGGCTGCGCCACGAAACAGGCTTCCGCCGCATGGCCAAAATGTTTTTCGCGCGCGACGGCAACGATGTATTTGAGTTCTGTCAGTGTCATGCCGGTATCTTCGCACAGTCAGTTGGCTGGCGCAGGCCGGATAGTTGAATCCAATTCATGAACGCCGGTCAACTATCGCCAACGTTTGCTTTCGCTAGCAATTCGCTCAAGCTGGCTACGCAATCTTTCATGTTCGCCAAAAGCGGCTGGCCGGCGGGAGCGACATGGATTTTGAGAATGTTGGCATAAATGCTTAGTGCCGACAGCGGCTGTCGCAAGTCATGACTACGCGTGGCTAGAAAACGCGATGTAGCCTGATTGGCAATTTCTGCAGCTTCTCGAAGGGAAGCCAGTTCCGTTTTGTCTTTTTTGCGCTGAATAATATTACTTGTGATGTCAGTCATCGCGGTACGAAGTTCAGAAACGCCATCTGAATCTTGCGCTACTGAAGTGTGCAGTTGTACCCAAAATGGAGTGCCGTCATTTTTCAGCATATGCAATTCGCACGACTGTGCATTACCGGTCGCGATGATCTGTTTACAGTGCAGCCAATACCAATCCTGATCGGCCTTGACGATAAATTGTGTGATCGGCTGATTACCCAGTGCCGCGCGCGTCACACCCAGCAAGATAAGGGCGGCGAGATTAGCTTGCAGAATCAATCCCTGCGTATTGAGAATGCAATATCCCACCGGCGCCAAGTCATAAAGTGCCAAATAGTGCGCTCGTGCAACGTCTGATTTTGCCTGTTCTAGGCGCAATTGCGCATTTTGCAGCTCCAGTTCGTTCTGACGTACGCGCAATTCTTGGAATATCCGTTGCGTTTCTTCGGGAGATTGTGTTTTGTGAATCATGCGTCGTCTACGCTTGAATGCGCCGGGGCGCCATCAACTGGCGTGAGGCGCGGAAAGAGCGCATGAATGGCGGGGAGCAGATTTTCGAAGACATCTTCCTTATTGATGTAGGTGGAAGCGCCGGCGGCCAACATGTGTGCTTCAGTGCCGTGTTCAAAACCGGCTGAAAGTGCAATTATTTTGAGGTGGGGCATCGCCGCAAGCAGCCGCCGTGTGGTTTCGATTCCATCCATCCCAGCCATTCTCCAATCCACGCAAACCACTTGCGCCAGACTGTCCTTGGCCATGTTGCAGGCTTCCTGCCCGCTGCCAGCCTCGCCGATGATTTCGATAGTAGGGTCCACCTCCAGCAAGCTGCGCAATGCTTTTCGAAATAATTTATGGTCGTCGGTTATCAATACGCGAATTTTCATCATGTTTCCTAGTGTTACGCCCATATCCCTGTGGCACGCTAAGCGCCTTTTCGTGCAATGTGTATGAATCCTTCATTTCACTTGGAGCGGGCGAACGCTTGTTCCACCAACTCCATCAGTGCATCGGCGTCGTAGGGTTTCTGAATCACCAGCGCACCTGCAAAGTACGGCGGCAGCATTTCTTTGGGCGTGTAGCCGGTGGTGAAAATGATGGGCACGCCGCGTTGTTGCAGCAGGTCAGCCGCTGGAAACACCATTTCACCGTGCAGGTTGATATCGAGGATGGCGATGTCGAAGCCCCCCGTTTCTGCAAGCGCCAAGGCTTCTGCTACCGTCGAGGCTTGTCCAACGATATCGACGCCATGTTGCTCAAGGAGCATTTCCAGAGCAACCAAAATAAGCAAGGAATCCTCGGCCACCATGGCCCGCCGTTCAGACATGGGCAACCTCTTGCGGTGTATGGGGCACGATGTATTCGGCCGGAATGGTGATGACGCAAACCACGCCGTCGGGGTTAAAGGTTAGTGTGCCGCTGCCTTTGAGTTCATGGCGCAAACTGCGTTCGATGACTATCGAGCCGAATCCGCGCCGCGTAGGCGGCGTAACCGGAGGGCCGTTAAGCTCCTTCCATGTAAGGATAAAGGCGCCGTTGCCCGCAGCCCGCGACCAGCTGATGTCGATGCTCCCGGCCGTAGTGGACAAGGCGCCGTACTTGGCGGCATTAGTAATCAATTCATGCATAACCATGGTGAACGGCATGGCGGCCTTGGGCAATAACAGGAGATCGTCACCGGAAATAAGGCTGCCATTTTTCTCAAGTCCGAATGGCGCTAGTTCTTCCTCGACTAACCTGCGTACCGAAGCACCCTGACTGCTGCTCGCTCCCAACAGATCGTGCGCGTGCGCCATGGCGCGGATGCGCATTTCCAGCCCAAGGGCGAAGTCTTCCAGCGAATTGGCTTGCGTCTTGGTTTGACGCACCAGAGCTTGAATATTGGCCAAGGTATTTTTTACCCGATGGTCGAGCTCGGCCACCAGCAGGCTTTGGCGCGTGAACGCCGCCTCGCGTTCCTGGCGCGCCAAATCTGCCATTTTCCGCAACACAGCTTCCAACAACCACAAGCGGAAGATGTGGGCCACCTCAATGTCCACCACATCCCAAGGAACTGATTGGTGTCGTACGTCAGCCTCCCATGGGGCGAACGACTGGCGGGGTATTAATCTATCGCCGTGCGGACCAGCATCGACCGGCTTACATGGATCGCCCGCCCAAGTGACGGTACGGACCACTTCGGGTCGAAACCACATAACATAGTCCTCCGGTTGGCGCGACAGCGAAATGGCGAGTAAACCGCAAGCCGTGGCGGCCCACGGCTTGGCTGGCGCAAACAAGGTGCCGAGCCGAAAAGTGTCCAGCACCGGCTGCGCCAACCCTTTGAGCCAAACCACCAATTCGCCGATGGCAGCGGTGGACGGCGTCTCGCCCATGGTGTGGAGCTTGCCATCCAGCCAGATAGCCGCCCCGCCGGCGGGAATCAGATCGAGCAGCGTCACCTTACCTTCCAGTAATTCAGTCACAATATTCTGGGCCAAGGGCAGGCTTTTGGCCAGTGCAGCCAGCGCATACTGGTGCGCCGTACGCCGCTGTGCCCTCGCTCTCTCGATCTTGGCGTCGAGTTTCAACGAAAAAAGCTGCGCAAATAACTCGCATGCCAATCGCAGGTCAGCCCCCATATGGCGTGGAGTTTCATTATGGCAAGCAATCAAACCCCACAATTCGTCGCCGATCATGATCGACAGAGACATCGATGCGCCCACGCCCATGTTGTGCAAATATCCAAGATGGAGTGGCGAGACGCTGCGCAACGCGCAATGGCTCATGTCCAACGGCGAGCCGTCGTGGCCTATGGTGGCTGGTTCCAGCGGCGCGGGCGTGTAATCGATGTCGGGAATGACGCGCAACCAGCTGCGCCGATACAGCGCCTGCGCTTGTTGGGGAATATCGGAGGCCGGGTAATGCAGATCGAGAAAACTATTGAGACTATCTTCTTTATCCTCGACGATCACCTTGCCGCTGCCGTCATGCAGGAATTGATACACCATCACGCGCGAAAAGCCGATGGCGGCGCGCACCTGCGCTGCGGCTGTGCGGCAGCATGTCTCCACATCTTGAGCCGATTGCAGCACCGCCAGCATGGTCTTCACTTGCGCGAGCGGATCGCCGCTGGCCGTACGGCTGCTGCGTGCTGGTTCCAGTTCGATGATGGCGTGCTCGCCTTGGGCATGGAGGGCGGCGGTAAGGGTCAGTTGGCCGCTGTGCGTGGTCAAGTTCAGCAAAATAATGGGCTCGACGCTTAACGTGGACGCACGCAAATGATCGACCAGCGACGTGAGCATCGGTTGCTCGAACACATCGGATAGCGTGCATTCAAGCACCCGGTCCGGCTCAACCCCGAGAAAAAAACGCGTGTTTCCCGCATACTGCACGATGCCTAGATCGTCTCGATTAACCACCAGCAGAACGCCGTGCGGCTGAATTGAACCGGGAATATGGATAGGCTCCCGGTCGCAGGTAGTGAGGTCAACCTGACCGAAACGAATTTCTTCAGTGGTCATTGGTGCGCTCCCGATTTACACAGCCAGTCTTCCATTGCTTGGAACGTTGCCTGGGCACCGGCGATGGCGCGTCTGGTGGCGTCCTCAGTTTGGCAATGGGATGCAACAGCGGCACCGAAACGTTGCCACATTGCTCCCACTTCAACCCCGTAGCTCGCCAAATACGATGCGCCGTGTTGGGCCGACAAGCCAAGCCGGCGTTCTACCAGCGGCAGCAAATGCTGGCCGCCCAGCGTCGCGCCTTCAATCACATAGAAACAACCCAGAGCCGAAGCGGCGTCGGTAACGGCGGGAACAGTTGCTCCGAGAATCGGCGTACCACCGATTGCTGCCAGATCGCGGGCTAGCAGCGGCGCCTTGTACCGCACCGACAAGTCGCTTAAAACCGGCGCAAGCCACGGACCCCATTCGGCCTCGGCGGCGGCATAAAACGCTTCGAGAAGTGCCAGATGATCGCGATAGCAGGAGAGTTCAGAAAATCGGTCTTTGATGGCCAATCGTTTTTCCAGGCGAAGGTGCATTGACCAGGTCGCCTCCTTCAGTGAAATCATGACGTTCATAAGCTTTCGGTAGGAAAAATCCCTTTGTTTTTAATTTTTTAGTTTGCCAAACCAATTTACGTGGACTTTGCTTCCACCTCGCCTGAGCAAAGAACGAAACTTTGATAATGGTTTTATATGATCGCTAGAAGCTGGAAATTGGTATTAACACTATACAATATTTCTTAAAGTAAATAAATTTTACTGCTGAGGCGGATTTCCTGGCCGATCTGCGCCCAGTTTTATGGTTTGTACCGATTCCAGTGCCAAATGGTCAAGTCGGACCAGTATCAGCTTGTGCGCTCAGACGTGTCGTTCGGTTGATGCTTTCGATGATGCCGTGCAATGCCTGATCTATTCCGATTGCATGGGCGGGGATGTTTGAGGCCGAGCCGGAAGAATTCGACCTGATGCGCCGGCCGCCACGTCGTCCCAATGCAAAAATATTCGACTGCAAACTGGTGCTGCTTGGGTTGCAGCAAGGCACGATTCTGTTTGCGTTGTTGCTGGCAGTGTATCTGTTGGCGACACGGGCCGGACTCGCTGTGGAGCAGGCGCGTGCGCTCACTTTCAGCGCGATGATCATCGGCGACATCTGGCTGACTTTCATCAATCGTTCCTGGTCATTACCCTTGCACGCGTCTGTAAAACGCAGCATTGCCATCACATGCAGCTGCAGGCTGACATATAAAATCAGGGTTGTATCTGCCGCAACCTCTGATTGACAAATGCTTGGAGTTCAGCAGACAGCATATTGGATGCCTTGGCGCGCTTGAAGGCTTCCCGGGCTTCCGCCAGACGATTCTCTGCTTGCAGCGAGATGCCGTAACCCATCCACCAGAGGCCGTTTTGCGGGACTTGGCGCAAGGCAATCGCATAATGCGCAATTGCTTCCTGGTGGCGTTTTTCGCGCTGCAGCAAAGCGGCCAGAAAAGCCTGGTAATCCGCTTGAGCGGCTGCATGCGGCAGGGTCCGCTGCAAGGTTTCCAGCGCCGGTTGTGGGTTGCCGCGCTCCACTTGGAGGCGCGCCAATATCATGGCCAATCCCGGCTGGGCAGGATCGATGTTCAAGCCTTCCTGCAAGGTGCGCACCGCATCGTCCTGGCGTTTGCTTTTCAGCAGCAAGCCCACTAGAGTCTGGCGCGCTGCCGCATGTGCCGGATTGCGCTGCAAGACTTGCTCCAGCATGCCGATGGCTTCCGCCGACTGCCCGGCTTCGATGCGCGCTATGGCTTGGCGATACGCGTTTTCAGTGGTTTGCTGGGGCGTGACCTCCTTGGCATGCTTGAACTTATCGCTGTCCACGGCTTCGTTTGTGCTGTCTTCCCCGGATTGTTTGGCGTCTTTAGTGTCTTTGGCGTTTTTGTTAACGCGCGCAACTTCCGCAGGCGCTGCTTTTGTCGCAACTGAAACCGGTGCCGGCATTGCAGCGGCTGGCGGCTTGGCGGCTATTGCTTCAGTTGGAGATTTGACCGGCACAGCCTGGGTTTCGAGCGGCTCCTTGGTCGGCTCCAAATCCTTCGCTAAACCATCCGGCGCGGCAGGGTTGGGTACTGCGGCCATTGGCAAGGGCGCAGCCGTACTGTTTTCCTGCAGCGCCTGCGGAGCGGGGGCGATGGATGAACTCGCGCCCGCATTGCTGCTGCGAGGCGGCGCATCCGGTTGCGATGGCTGCGCCGACACTACGGGTTTCGCCGCCGTGATCACAAGCGCAGGCGCGGCCTGGCCCTCAAAAAACCACGCAATACCAGCACCCAATAACGCCGTCAACAGCAGCGCCGTCACCGGCAGCACTGTTCGCCGGAGCAGCCGCAATGTATTGCCTTGCGCAGGCACTGCCCTGATACCGGCTTGTGCTGCATCGTTAGCAACCGCACCAGATCCGCGCTGGTGCAGGTCTTGCAGCATTTGATTGATAAGGCTCATCTGAAATAATTCCAAGCGATATTGATAACGGCCATCAGCAATGCCGAGCCGCCTAGCTGCCACCAAACCCACGAAACTTTTTTTACTGAACCCGTATCCCGAGCCGCCATTTTGACGTGGCCTGCCCGCACTTCCTGCCGACCCTGGCCATAGGCTGCCATCAGGGATTTATGCGCCAGGATATTCACCAGCCGCGGGATGCCGCCGCTAGCCGCGTACAGCCGGCGCAGAGCGCCAGGACTGAACAGGTGGTCGCCGGTAAAGCCGGCAATATGCAGGCGATGCACAATATAAAACGCCATATCATCCTTGCTCAAGGGCGCTATTTCATAATGGAACGTGATGCGCTGGGTCAACTGCCGAATCGATTTATTTTGCAATATCAGGTTTAATTCCGGCTGACCGAACAACACGATTTGCAATAATTTTCTTTTCTCGGTTTCCAGATTGGTCAGCAAGCGCAGCACTTCAAGATTTTCCGCCGGTAAAGCCTGTGCTTCATCTACGCAAAGCACCACTTTTTTTCCGATGCGAGCCAAATCCAGCAGGCGATGATTGATCGATTTTATCAACTGATATTGGTCGATATTTTTTTCCAGGCAAAGTTCTAATTTGTCGGCCAGCGCCAGCATAAAAGTGCGCGGTTCGAGATACGGGTTTGGTATGTATGCGGTAACAAAACTTGCATCCAGGGAGGCCATGAATTTGCGGCATAACAGGGTTTTTCCGGTGCCGACTTCACCGGTAATCTTGATGAAGCCTTCGCCATTATTTGTCGCAATCAGCAGCGTGTTCAACGCTGCCTGATAACTGGGGCATCCAAAAAAGTAGCTAGTGTCCGGCGTAATCCCAAACGGCAATTCCCGCAAACAGAAATGCGCCTTGTACATTCTTAGTACATCCCCGGCTCATCGCGCGGCGCCAAACCTTGAATCCGGCGCTGGCTGTCGAGCATGTTTTGCGCCCAGCTATCGTCTCCCTGAATCACGGTAGGCTTGATCAGGATGACCAGCTCACGTTTTCTCGAAACCCTATTGGTGTTGCGAAACAGGTTACCCACTACCGGAATGTTGCCGGCACCCGGCACTTGCGAACGATCCGACAAGGATTCTTGTCGCATTAGACCGCCGATCGCAATGATGCGCCCGTCCTGGCCACGCACTACGCTATCCGTCTCGGAAATGACGCTCTTAGCCAATGGCAATCTCAAGGAGCCATTGACCCCCAGATCAATGGATAAGTCAGACGAAGTGACTTGACTGACAGATGGATGGACATGCAGCGTGATATTGCCGCTTTCGTCGATTTGCGGTGTGACATCAAGCGCGACGCCCGAAAAGAAAGATTGCGTATCCACCGTCGTTGTCGCTTCAGTCGTAATGTTGCCTGAACTGGTGGTAGCTGGAGTCGTGGTTAACTGTGTCACGAAATATTCGTCGGTGCCGACTTTCAATACCGCTTTTTGATTGTTCATGGTCGCAATGCGCGGGCTGGACAACACATGCACGGTGCCTTGCGACTCCAGGAATGAAATCAGCGCAGCGAAATTGCTAGTCTGAAAAGCCAGGCCGAACAGACCGCCGGCCGCTGAACTAGCAGCACCCAATGCGATACCGCTGATCGCATTGATGGCATTATTGCCGCCGCTGGTTAATTCCGCCGGGTTGCTCCCATCCAGCGGCAAAGGTGCCAGCCTTGATCCGGGTGAGACAAAACCCAGCGATGAACGGTTATTGTTAATCGCATTCAGTGAAGCAAACGAGGCCCAGTTAATGCCCGACTGAAAGCTGTCATTCAATTCTACTTCCATAATCTTGGCTTCCAGAATCACCTGGCGATCCACTGACAATTGCGTCGCTTTCAAAAAATTCGACACATTGCGCAATTCGCCCGACATCGCGCGGATCACCACTACCCCCGACTGCTGGTTGATGACGACGCTGCGCCCGTCTGTATTTCCGACGATGGTTCCTAGGGATGCTCTCAGTTCCTCCCAAAAATCAATTTTGGAAGTAGTCGTGGTGATGTTACTGCTGTCTTCAGTCGACTGCGAAGGCGTTCCTGCCGTGGGGGGCGATGCCGAACCCCTGTCGGTGCCCGGATTGCCGGATGTCGTATTACTTGCCGCGCTCGAAGTCACGCGAATGTTTGACGTGCCTCCGCGATTGCTGTTCAGATAATTCACCTGAAAAATACTGGTTTGCAAACCCGGCGGCTTCACATAAATACGCGTGCCTTCCACCTTGTATTCATAGCCGTAAATCTCGCGAATCGCATCCAGCGTCTCAAACAGGGTGACATTGTTGAGTTTGGCCGAGATGCTGCCGGTGACGTCGGGGTGTACCAGCATGTTGTAACGCGTGCCCGACACAATTCCCATAAAAAACTGCACAGCCGGTGCATTGCTAAACGACAAATTAAATCGTTCTTCCAGCGATTGCTGGGTTTTGGGCATTTCAATTGTCAGTGGCGGCAACAGCGATGCGAAAACCGCATCCTGCTGCGCAGGCTGCGCCGTGGTTTCCACAGCCTTGGTCATTTCCGCATTGATCAGGTCATACGTGTCACGTTTTGTCGCATGGGTAGCGCATCCTGCCAATCCTGCAATCAGGAAGCTTAATAGTGTCTTTTGCATTCTTTGTCTCAAGCCTGTTGATTCATATTTTAGCGAACAGACTGCATCGCTGGTCGTATCTTGATCTCGGGAAAAAGTTTCAAGATCTGTTCGGTCTTGCCATTGCGCAAAATTACTTCTGTTTCATCAATATGAATCAGGCGAGCATCACCGAATTTGCCATGCAGCTTGACCGTCTGGCCGCTGATAATGGCCATTTTTCTAATGGGTGAGATCAGCACTGACTGCAGCACCGGGCCAACGACCGCCGATGCGGCCATCTCTCCGCTCGCCACACCAATCGAGGTCAGCGGCCGGGTCGGGTCCGGGATTGTCTGTGCGGCGGCCCATGCTGTCAACAGCCACAAGGACCAGCACGCGTGCGCCAGGATGCGCTTGCCGGGCCGGTTCACAAATTGAGCCATTTTTCATCCAGACTCAGGGTGAACAGCGTCAGGTGCAAGGTCGCTTCAGGATAGGTTTCTACATGCATCGTTGCCCTGCTCCAAAATAACTGTTTCGACATCGCTTCCAGTGCCGCCATATACGCCATCATGTCCAGATATTTTCCCTGCACCACAATTTCTACACCGTGCTTGTAAATCTCGCCGGTGTCCAGCGTTGTTTGCGTTGTTTCTGAGGATGCTGGCACGACGCTTTTTCCAGCGGGAACGGTCGCTACGTTGGCCGCAGCCGGAGTCAACGTGCTCACAGGCAAAGTATGGAGTGAAATCAGACGCAATGCGCCGTTGCGCTTCAAAATGGATTCCAGCAACGCAGCCATGTTCTCCGGCCTGACCAGCACTTCGTTCAAGCCCAGCAAATCGGCACGCATTTGCTGCGACTGCAGTTGGAATTTTTGCAGGCGTTCCTTATTAGATGCATCTGGGTCGGATGCCCGTAAAGACACTTTTTGTTGAATCTCGGTCTGCATCTGGGCAATTTTCGACTGATCCGATTGTATCTGTTGCGACAAAAGCTTCTGCTTTTTGAATTGCGGATCAAACAATAGTACGTTAAGCAATAACATCAAGGTCAGTGCCGTTCCGGCAAAAATCATGATGCGTTCGCGCAAGCTCATTGCATCAATTTTCAAGATCCATCGCTGCAGGGTTTGCTTCATGGGTTTTTTGCTCCAGACGAC
Organism: Burkholderiaceae bacterium; assembly: GCA_041736255.1. Classification (GTDB taxonomy): domain Bacteria; phylum Pseudomonadota; class Gammaproteobacteria; order Burkholderiales; family Burkholderiaceae_D; genus AVCC01. Next base: position 39,989 of record JBGSTZ010000007.1, on the reverse strand, counting down.
ACAACAGAGGCAGCAGCTTCATGGGGTATGCCTGAAGAGCGCAGATTAAATTCAACATAAGGCGCTGCAGCGCGGACGGCGCTTGTTGGAAGTGCTGCATTGCCTGGCTCTTGCGGCAACTGTATTTCTAAAGTCGAAAAAGTTTTCCCTTGGATGATCGGTTCCTGTTTCAGGCGATTGATGTAAGCCGGCACCAACTCTGGTCGCAACGCGCGCCCCTGCAAACCCATCTCGGTTCCGGCGCCAACAATGATGAAGTCCGTGAGCCACACGCCGTTCCCGATCTGATGCGCAAAGGCGCGCAAATAAGCGGAGTATCCGTCCTTATTGCCAATCTCACCTTTTTCCAAAGCATCGAATACCTGTTGCAAGGACTGCACTTCGGCTTGCGTTTTCTTCACGTTCGCTTCCAGCGACTGGCTTTTTTGGCGCGGCGCGTATTCCATTGTTACCTTGTCCAACTGCGCCTGCGCCAGCGTTAATTGGGCAGCCGCATTCGTGGCCGCATTGCTTATGCCAGAAAATTGATAGCGCGAATATACGGACAGAAGCAATGCGCCAAGCAATATCAAACCCAGGGCTTGCGCCATCGCCAGCGCTGAAAAATATTTTTTCTGCTTCAGGAAAATCGGATTGAAGAGATTGATCTGCTGACTCATAACGCCCGCTCCTCATGGCGCAATGCAGCCCCAAGCACCATGAAATAGCGCTGCTGGGATTCGGCATCATTCAGTTCAGGCACCTTAGAGAAATCCAGGATCGATTCCAGATGCAATGTCTCCACCGGGGTATACAAATTGGCTGCCAAGTATTCCTGCAGACCGGCGCCCTCTAAACCCATTGGCGCGAGGAATAATTTCGACAATGGCATCGCATGATATTGGCGGTCGAAGTGATCCAGCGAACGCTGCAACTCCAGCGTGATGCGTTCATGCAGCGCGGTCATTTGCGACGCGTCAGCCTGTTGCAATTGCATCGCGGTCATGTCGATGCGCCGCGAAAAATACAGTTCGCCGCCAAAAGTGATGGTAACCAATCCGCCTTCCGCATTGAACGACAATAGCGCAGCGGCGCGCGCTTCCTGCTCCAGCAAGGCCGAAATATTGCGTTGCGCCATCTCCGGAATGTCGATCACGCGCAACGCGATTTTTGCTCCCTCGAACAGGGCTTGACGTTCCGCGATCAATTGATTACGGGCCGCCACGGCAAACAAAGTATTGCTTCGCGCCGGCCCGTCCTTATCGAGCGGCACCGCCAGCACGTCGATAGTGGCATCGTCGACGTGATAATCCAGCATTTCCTTGATGGTCCAGCGAATTGCGCTCTTGAGCTCGTCGGGCGGCACATTCGGCGCATCCACAGAGAGCAACTGGTATTCGCCGGAAGTCAGCAAGTGCGAGCATTGGTGACGATCGAAGTGCAATTCCTTTGCGAGTTTTTCCAGCAAAGCCGGGCATGCCGCCTTGTCGGCAGGGTAAAAAGAACATAATTCCACCGCAGGTTTGCCTGAAGCCGGTCTTTTTACATGGGCAACAAAAATGCCATCGGAGTGGCAACTGATAGCCATCCAGCCGGGAATTTTCTTGGTTTTACTAAATAAGCCCACAAATAAATCCTTGATCGTGCTCAATGAAAATAGTTCTTGAAGTTAAGTTACTACGCCGCGCTTGTCAATTATCAATTATCAATTATTAATTGCCGGTGCGGTTTGGTGCTTAATACATTTCGCGGATGTAAATGAATTCCCGGGCATTTTTGTATACGCCGAAAGTGGCGCGGGCTGTGGGGTTTATTCTGCCTACCCCCCCTCTCCAAGGAAATTGTAGCCAAGTATCTGTAGGGATCGTTATATCAACATAGCCCTTAATATTTGGTCTAGTGAGTCGCAGGCCACCATTGCCACTTGCAAATGGGCTGTTTACGTTGGTTGCTATTACCGATGCACCTATTTTTAATTCTGGCACCACAACACTGGTGCAACTGTCTTCCTTATTGGTTACAAAGGCATTGCCATTCCAAAATTGCGCCACGAGCGGCACAGGTAAGTCCAGCAACTCCGAACCGTGGGCATTGGAAAGTTTCAGCCTTCCAAAACGCATTTTGGTCGGCGCGCCCCCTGTCAGACTCGCATATTTTCTGCACTCAGAAGTGCCAGAATTCATGCACGGTGCCGGCGTCGCTCCGGAAAAGATCAATGTCTCAGTGGAGTAGCCTCTCCCGTCAGGATCATCTATCGCCACGCCGATGTTGAGCGCATCAAATGCGCCCCAAGTGTCATCAGCCGGGGTAGTGGTTGGCCGGGTGAATTTATAGCTAGTGGGTGTCAGGATATGGCTGCCATTAGTCCAAGGCGGCAACAGTGGATTTGATACTGCTGGCGTGGGTGGATTGGACGTGGCCAGCGATAGTCTTGTCACCCAATCGTTACTTTCATTAATGGCGGCAAGATTGATTTCCCCCCCACTATAGAGCCGTAGGGCGACGTTGCCGGGCGGGTTGATTGTCGTTCTTTTTAGGGACTTGGCAGTGATGATATAGCCGAGCGTGAATGGCTGATCCATATACGTAAAGTCCCCGCTTTGGCATCCCGCCTTAAACTCAGGCGATATCTCGATGTCAAAATGATCAGGATAAAAGCGGCCCACGGTGAGTGCGGCAGCCTGTCCGATCAGACAGCCAATTTTGCCTTTGTCGCTACCACTGGGAACGGGGGTATTTGATGCACTGCCGGCGATGCAATCGCTGCTGCCATCCACGCTGGTGAATGTGCGGTCAGAGACGCCGTAGGTGCCCGGGCTGGTCGCTGGCAGGGTGAAACTACCCACATCATCATAGGTGAATGTGGCAAAGCTAACGCCGGCAGTGGCTGCAGGCAACGCCGATGGTGCCAACGCCGCCGCAGTGAAGTCGGGCGTACCGGTTATCTGACCGATGTTCAGCGTCGGTGCTTCAGTATAGTTTGTTGTGATGTTAGTCAAATCACTCTTCACCGCCGTTGCCTGTAGGGTGAATGTTGAACCGGCATTGAAGGCGGGAGTGTTCTTCGTTACCCAAAATGCAGCAGGCCGCACCGAAAACCTGTCAGAAGAACAAGCGGGCTCCACGCTGGTAAAGCTGGTGCAGGCGCTGTCGGTGCATTCCTTGACGCGGCAGCGCAGCTTCTTGTAGACGCTGTTGAGTTTGAAATTAGCCGTCAGCGTGCGGCCTGCGGCCCCGGAGTATGTGCCTGAGGCGAAAGTGACCACTTGTGGAACCCCCACCGGGTTTGCGTAAGCCGAGCAACTGGCCGGTGGCGTGGTGTCGTCGAACAGCTCGACCTTGGCGTATTTGGAGTTGCCGCCAGCCGCCACGTAGTTGCTTTCCAGCGTGCCGCCTGTCTTGAGCGCAGCGATGTCGAACTTGAAGTCAGTGCCAACAAGCTTGGTATACAGCGGCTTGCGCGCTGTCGCGACCCAGGGCAAGTTTGTTCCCGTCTCCATGCATTCAAATGCACCAGCAATGGAAGAGCCGCCCGGGTTATTCATAAACGTGGCGCAAATGCTCAACAGCGAGATTTCGTGAATATTGTGGTTGCCACCCGTCCCGCCGGTAAAGGATACCAGCCAGTTGGCGGGGACTGCCGCCTGTTCAGGAGCGACCCTAACATCGAATTTTGGCACAACCACCGCGCCATTGCGCTCTACCGTCACGTAAGCATGGATATTGTCGGTGTGGTCGATGGTGATGCTAAAACTCTGTTTCGTGGTCAGTGTGTTGGAGTTTTGCCAGATGGGCGGCGACAAAGTGCCGGTGTTGGCAAGCAGCGGATAACCGGTGGTGCCGCTGCCGCTGCCGCGCACCGAAATGTTGTTCGGGTAGAACCCGGCGTTTTTATTCGCCGGGTCTGGCGCCGTCCACGATGCGGGATAACCCTTCCGCCCTTCAGTGGAGTTAGGAAAATTGCCGAACTCATCGATGCCTACCGCCAGCCAGCCGCCGCTGAAGCCATTTTTGGGATCATTGCGCTGCGCATAACCGAGCGAGCCGCCGAAGCCTCCCGGCGCGGGCGCAACGCTGGCGTCAGAAAATACCACTGTTACCCCATCCGCCCCGTTGCCGCCATACACGTAATAATCGAACGCGACAGTGATCTTGTTCCCAGCACCGGGGAACCATTTTTTCAACTGCAGCATGGTGGACTGGTTGCCGGCAGCGGTGGTCATGCGAATGCGCTTTTGCCCCCCCACATCCACCACGGCCGGCGTGTAGCTGCCATCAATCTGCAGCGGATTCCACAAGGCCGGATTGAGTGTGCCGCTAGCAAAATCATCCACGATACAAGTCGGCGAAGTCGGTGGGATGGGCGTGGACGAACAAGCTGGCGATACGACCAGGGTCTTGTCATTAACTGTGCTTGAAGTTTGGGTAAAGACCCCCGCGCCGGTGATGGTGACACTGCCGCCGACTCGCGAGCTTGTCAGCGTGATGGCGCCGGCGACGGTACTGATATTGCCGCCGACCTGTACGCTCGTCAGTGTGGCCACGCCAGCGCCGGTGATGGTGACATTGCCGCCGATCGCGCTCCCGGCACCGATGGTGATGCCGCCGGTGGTGGTGCTGACATTGCCGCCAACTTTTACGTTCGTCGTCAATGTGACGACGCCAGCGCCGGTGGTGCTGACATTGCCGCAAATCGCACTATTGTTGCCGATGGTGATGCCACCGGCGACGGTGGTGATGTTGCCCCCAACTGTTATGTTCTTCGTCAGCGTGACGACGCCGGCTACCGTGGTGACGTCGCCGCCGACTGCACTATTGTCGCCGATGGTGATGCCACCGGCGACGGTGGTGATATTGCCACCAACTTTTATGTTCGTCGTCAGCGTGACGACGCCGGCTGCCGTGGTGATGTCGCTGCCGACTGCACCCTTGTCGCCTATGTTGACGGCTCCGGCGTCAGTCCTGATATAGCCGCCGACCCTGCTATCAGCAGCGAGAGTAACGACGCCGGTGGTGGTGGAAGCCGTGAGGTTGCCGCCGATCGCACTCCCAATGCCGAGGTTGACTGCAGCGGTGCCGACTACGTTCGCATTCAGCATAGTGTTGTCACCCAGCGTGAGAACTCCATTAGTGACAATACTCAGTTCGGAAACATCTTCATTGGCGTTAATTAAATTGCTTGTACCCGTTGTAAATGCGCCTGTGAACGTGATAGTGATCGGACCGGGCTTTCCAACGGTGATTGTGTCGTTTGCTTCTAGAGTCAATACGCCGCACGTGTAGTTGCGGGCTCGGTTGGCTTCGCCGTGTTTGAGCTCACAGCCTACAGGCAGGTCATTAGATGATGCAGCAAATATGTAGTCCGTCGCAGCCTGTGCCGGCAACCCTACTAACAACAGCATCGGCAGCGCGACGAGCAGGAATATCCGACGGCGCACGGCGGCGCGCAATGACGCGGCGTTACAGAAAAGTCTGAGGCGCAGCAGCGCGGGGCGTTCACGCTCGCCGGGTGCTTGGGCGAGGTTATCCAAAATGGAAGCCAGACCACGGTGTAGTTGCTCGCAGCAGAATGTAATCATCGAGAATCTTTATGTTTAGTCAGTATTTTTTCAATGTGTTTAAATATATGCGGGTAAGGCAATTTTTTTGCCTATACCCCATATGAAATAATTAGTTCGTCCCGGTTTCTTTTCTGCTCTGTTCAGTCCACGCAAGGCACGCCAGCAATCCGGCAAGTGCTAATCGCTGCGGTTAACTGCCGCTCGACGTAATGGGTGTTGCCTGCTGTACCGAGTCTGGCGGTGGACGTGATCTGATAGACGTGAATCTGACTGGCTCCTTCCGTAAATGGTGAGCCGACAGACTCAATACATTCGATAGTCACGACAAAGCCTGCCAATGAACCGGCCAGAGAATTGAGCGTTGTCGCAGCAGCCGGGCAGACATACGGCGTATTCGGCGGGTTGGAGTTTTCAGGCGTCAGCACCTGATACACGCCCCAGTCAATCCCGGCCCGGGCCGCATGGTAGGCGCGGCTGCCCTGTAAATCCTGGGCGGAGGTGGTGTGCTGCACCGTCGAGAGGGTGACCATGAATGTGCCCAAAGCGGCCAAGATCACAATTAGAAAAATAGCCGATACGAGCGCAAAGCCACGCCGGGCGCTGGGCCGTGGATAGCGTATTGTGGTAATTGGGGTGTGTTTAAGGCGCATTGCTGACATGCACCTCATGGTAAAGACTGACCGTTTCACCCTTTTTGGTAATGGAAATCTGCATCGAAACCAGGCTGTTGCGTTGCGTCACGCCTACTTCGTAGATGAAATTACAGTCACTGACATCCTGCGCCAGCACAGCGTTAGTAGCTCCGGCGGGAGCGTTGTCTAGCTGAGGTGACTTGATGGCGTAATCCCAATAGCGGGTCAAAATCTTATCGTCGCAACGATAAGTGACCGGTGTATCGACTACTTGAAAACGATGTCCTGGAGATGCTGACGACAGAGGCAGGGGATTGGTGGGGCTGAACCGGACGTTATTCACAGGTGTATCCACCAGACCGGCATAGTCACGGCGATTGGACGGGGTGACTTCGTAAGCATCGTTACCGGGGATGCCAAAGTTGGAAAAGACAATCAGGTCCCCGCTTTTGAATTTAATCTTTTGCCCGAGCAAATCGAAACTGTTCTCTTCAACTGATTCGAAATCGAGAGGATCGTTATCGGGGGGGCTACCAGTCGCCTTGCTGGGATCAGCAGCTGCACGATAGCGGCCACCGGTGCGCGTCTGCAAAAATTCGATTGCTTTGTGATCCGTCGTCACACGCACACTATTCGGCAATGCTAAGCGCACATCGCGCCCGATGCGGCGCAATGCAGTGTCGGCGGTGTCGGTCATTTCTGTGCGTCGTTCGACATCGAAATAACTCTGAATCGGGGTGCGCATGAAGAGCGCCACCACGCCCGCAATGATGCCGGTGATGGTAATGACCATGATCGCTTCGATCAGGGTAAAGCCGCGCTGGCGCTGGATCATGGCAGTCTGCATGGCATTAAGGTACGGCATTGGGCGCATAACGGAAACGGTAGCCGGTGAGAGTGATATCGGTGTCGGCGGGTCCTAGCACTTGGACGTCAATTCGCAGTACGTCCTTATTTTTATTATCAGTTACAGGGAAGAAAGTATCGCCAACTTGATTTATTGCAACAGAAACAGTATATGCCGACAGATCATCAATCAATTCACCCGAAATGTTCCGTATCGGCGTCATCGAAAATTCGGTGTAGTCGGAGACATTGGCAGCTTCGCGCGGTCCCGTGTTGCTCACCCTTGTCGTCGCTGGCAACACATCTTCGGAGTTAGTCGGTTCTGCACAATAGTCGGCACTTTCGGCAGTCAACGCTTTGTCATCAGACGGCGCGCAATAAGTAAATGGCTGCAAAGTGATTTCTTCCAGCAGCGATTCGGCTATTGCCAGCGCCTGCTTGCGCAGCAGTGGGTCGGCGCTGTTTTTCGTGGTGACATTCATCACCGACAGGATGCCGGCAATGCCGACGCTGACGATCACGATGAACATGATCAGTTCAATCAGCGAGATGCCTTTTTGACGGTGTTTAGTAGCATTAGTGGACATAGCCGGTCTCGCGTTCCACGGTGATAGTGCTGACGCCGTTTATGCTGATGGTTTGTGCATCCGGCATTGACTTATCTGGGGTATCAAAGTAGGTAAGTCTGCCCAACGCATCAAAGCTGAAATCGGTCGGTATGGGGGAAAACGTGATGCCAGATGGCGCGTCAACGACAGACGTTAGCTTGCCATCCGCCGAAGCCAGTCGGGTCGCTGGACAGATGGTTAGGGTAATGCTGCTGGGCGTAAATGCAACGCAAACATGGCCACGCTGCGCAATCGCGGTTTTTTGCGCGTAACGCAGCGAAGCTTTTACCTGATCGGCAAACCCGTGCGCCTGGATGTCGCTGTTATCCATCAACTTTGGCGCCACGATTGCGGACATGACGCCGAGGATGACAATCACCATGACAAGCTCGACGAGGGTAAAACCATGGGAAGCGCGTGGAAACATTGCTTACTCTGGCAAAAAAAGAGATATCAAGAAACAAGGCAGGCTGTGCCTCTTTACAGACTACAGATGCAGCACGGGCGTGTGCCCGTGCTGTGTTGGGGATCAGCAGCCGTCTGTGACGGTATCGTACTTCGGAGCTTCCGTCACGGTGGCCGCAGTATATGTTACGCGACAGGTGGCCGGTGTGGCTGCGCCGCCGTGGGAGACGCTGGCATTCACGACCGTATAATCGTCACTCAAATCCATTGCGATTTTCAGTTGGGTCGCGTTCAAAGCATAACCATAGCGTGTCGTTAGCGTGGTTGTGCCCTCGATGGCCACACTACCATTTCTACCCATGTCGCTAGCCGTTGCCGCCTTGGCATAAACCATTGCATTGGCTGAACGCATCGAGCCTTCCACTGCTTTCATCGCAGCGATTCGTGCATCGGTTCCCAGATTGACAAACTTCGGCAAAGCTGTCGCTGCCAGAATCCCCAAAATCACGATCACCATCACCAATTCAATTAGGGTGAAACCGGATTGTTGCTTGTTCATTTTCATTTGCATTTTCATATCTAACTCCGTTATTGAATAATTCAAAGCACCGGTACACCACCGGTGCGAGTTTGCTGCATGCTGCTACTTGGTTCTTGCAATCTTTATTTACTCTATTGGCAATTCGTTGCCGTCAAGCCGGCATTGCTGTAGGACGGCGGAAAACCGGCGGCAGGCATCGTATAAATAACGGCGCAGGCCGCATGCGCAGTATCGGGAGTAACGGTAAAAATCGTTTCGGCGCTGGCCCACACAAAATCGTCGTCCAGCCCGGCTGCAATGCCTATATATGAGCTGGTCGGATAGCCGTTTGCCATCTCAATGTAGGAGCCTTCCATCAAAACCTGTGCGCCAGGGGCTAATTGCTGCGTCAATTGCACCGAATGTGCCAGGACTGCCGCAGCTTTGATCGAACCGAGTGCGCCGTTCATTTTCGCAATGCGTGCTTCAGTTTGCAGCGCAGCGAATTTTGGCAGCGCTACTGCCGCCAATATGCCCAGGATGGCGATAACCACCACCAGCTCGATGAGCGTAAAACCAGACTGCATTCTTCGATTTTTCATATTCCGGACGCTGAGCTTTTTGTTGGTTGTTATAAAAATGATACGCGAAAACAACAAATGCATGTCAGAAATTTTTATTGAGGCAATACTACATGCGGAAAGAGGGTTTTTTGCGGGAAAGCAATGAAAAATGCCATTTTTTGGACCAAATGTCGTATTTTTGATGGCAAAAATTGCCATACGTAAATAATTTGTGCTCCGTGTCTTTCGCAGGCAAGTGCACAACATGGGTGAATGAGGATGTACGCTGCATGAAGAAAACTTCTTGCCTGCGGCCCGGCGCAGGTACGAGGGGCTGCGCTATTGCTACGGATAAACAGGCTTATGTTGCATATGTTTTTAAGGCAATATCGCTCTTGCAAGCGGTGGGTGGCGTTGACGTCATGGCAAATGAGCGCAAAACCACCCGGCGCGGCGCGCCTTGCATGGCATAAAATGCTGTGCAAGAGTTTATGAGGAGCATGTATGGCTAGGCCGGAAAAAATTCGTTTGGGTGAAATCCTGCTGCAGCAGAAACTGCTGTCCGAAGAGCAGTTGCAATTGGCACTCGTCGAGCAAAAACGTACCGGGCGCAAATTGGGGCGGGTTTTTGTCGAAAACGGTTTTGTGACGGAAGAGATCATTTCCGGTGCGCTGGCGCGGCAACTCAACATCCCTTACATCAACCTTAAGCAATACAACATCAAGCCGCAAACGGTGCGTTTGTTGCCGGAAATGCAGGCGCGCCGTTTCCGCGCCATCGCACTCGACGAGCGCAACGATGCGCTGCTGATCGGCATGGCCGACCCCACCGATCTGTTCGCCTATGATGAAATTACGCGTCTGGTGAAGCGCGACATTGCGCTGGCGGTGGTCAATGAAAGCGAATTGCTGCAAGCCATTGATCGCTTGTATCGCCGCACTGACGAGATATCCGGCTTGGCGCGCGAGCTGGAGCGAGAGTTGGGCGATGGCAACATCGATTTCGGCACGCTGGGGATGGGCGCGGGTCTGGAAGATGCGCCGGTGGTCAAGCTGCTGCAATCGGTATTCGACGACGCGACCCAGGTACGTGCTTCCGACATCCATATCGAGCCGCAGGAAAAACGCTTGCAGATTCGTTTTCGCATCGACGGCGTGCTGCACTTGCAAACCGAAGCCGACATCAAGATTGCCGCATCGCTGGCATTGCGCCTGAAGCTGATGTCGGAGCTCGACATTTCAGAAAAGCGCATGCCGCAGGATGGCCGCTTTGCGATGAAGGTCAAGCAGCAGCAGATCGACGTGCGGATTTCCACCATGCCGACCCAGTACGGCGAATCGGTGGTGATGCGTCTGCTCAATCAAAGCGGCGGCACGCTCAATCTGGACGCCATCGGCATGCCGGAAGACATGCTGAAACGCTTCCGCGCCATCGTGCAGCGCCCCAACGGGCTGGTGCTAGTGACTGGGCCTACCGGCAGCGGCAAGACCACCACTTTGTATGGCGCGCTGTCCGAGCTCAATACCATGGAAAGAAAGCTGATCACGGTCGAAGATCCGGTCGAATACCGGCTGGCCGGCATCAATCAGGTGCAGGTCAACGACAAAATCGAACTGAATTTTGCCCGGGTGCTGCGCTCGGCATTGCGGCAAGATCCCGATGTGGTGCTGGTGGGCGAAATGCGCGACCAGGAAACTGCCCAGATCGGCATGCGCGCCGCGATGACCGGCCATCTGGTGTTATCCACCTTGCATACCAACGACGCCATCAGCACGCCGATGCGCTTGCTGGATATGGGCGTGCCCGGTTACATGGTCGGCAGCTCGCTCCAGGCGGTGGTGGCGCAGCGCCTGGTGCGCGTGATTTGCGAAAGCTGCAGCGAAGACCATCCCTTGCAAACCAACGAATTTGAATGGCTGAAGGCGGAGCTTAAAGACGCGGTCAGCACGCACCGCTATCAGCATGGACGCGGCTGCTCGCACTGCAATGGCACCGGTTTTCGGGGCCGCATGGGCGTTTATGAAATGCTCGAAATGACGCAGGAAGTGGCGGACGCCGCCAACGGCAACGATCCGGCCGCTTTTATCAAGGTGGCGCAAGCGCAAATGGCCGGCGAAACCCTGCGCCGCCACGCGGTGGCGCTGGTGATCGCAGGAAAAACCACGGTCGGCGAAGCGATGCGCATCAGCAACCAGCTTGAGGATTAAAAATGGGTTACTTTTCCTATAAGGCGCGCAATTCCCGCGGCGAACTGGTCAAGGGCGTGCTGGAAGGCAACGACAGCAACGCCGTTGCCAGCCAGTTGTTCAATACCGGCATCACGCCGATTGAAATCACGGCAACCAACCGGCCGCGCACCGGCGACGAAGTCGGTTGGTGGACGCGCCTGACCGAGGAAAAAGTGCGCTCCATCGACGTTCAGTTGTTCAGCCGGCAGTTGTATACGCTGTTGAAAGCGGGCGTGCCCATCATGCGCGGCCTGGCGGGTTTGCAGGAATCGGCCATCAATAAATCATTCGGGCGGGTGCTCAAGGACATTCGCGAGTCGCTCGACGCCGGGCGTGAGCTGTCTGCAGCGATGCGACGCCACCCCAGCGTATTTTCCAATTTTTATTTGAACATGGTGCGCGTGGGCGAGATGACCGGCCGTCTGGAAGAGGTTTTTTTGCGCTTGTTTGCGCATCTGGAATTCGAGCGTGAAATGGGCGAACGGGTGCGTACCGCCATGCGCTATCCGTCCTTTGTGATTATGGCGATGGTGGGGGCGATGGGCGTGATCAATATCTTCGTGATCCCGGCTTTCGCCAAGGTGTATGCCGGCTTCGATGCGGAATTGCCGTTGATGACGCGCATTCTGATGGCGAGCTCGGAATTTACCGTAAATTATTGGCCGCTAATGCTGGCAGCTATCGTCGCCGTGATATTTGGATTCAAGGCGTATATCTCGACTACCAAGGGTTTGTATCAATGGGACAAGCTCAAGTTGCGCTTTCCTATCGTCGGGACAATCATCTTGAAAGGCACGCTGGCGCGTTTTGCCCGCAGCTTTGCCTTGTCCAGCAAGAGCGGGGTGCCGATTGTGCAGGGCCTGAATGTGGTCGCGCAAACGGTGGACAACACGTATATCGCCAGCCGCATCGAGCAAATGCGCGACGGCGTCGAGCGCGGCGAAAGCATTTTACGCACGGCCCTGGTGGCTGACGTATTCACGCCTATCGTGCTGCAGATGATTGCGGTCGGCGAAGAAACCGGCGAGCTGGATGACTTGATGGATGAAATCGCCCAAATGTACGAGCGCGAAGTCGATTACGAACTCAAGACGCTGTCATCGCAGATCGAGCCGATTTTGATCGTCGCGCTGGGGATTCTGGTGCTGATTCTGGCGCTGGGCATTTTCTTGCCGATCTGGGATTTGGGTAAGGTTGCAATGAAAAGATAGGCGGCCGAGGCTAGGGTGAAGATGCTGTGGCAATCGTGTTGCGGGTTTTCATGGTCGACCGGCCTTCCTTGTATGTGGCATCAGCGGGATGCTCTATGGTTGCGGGTCTTGCAGATGCGTGATCGCGTAACCTTTTGCGCCGATCTGCGCCAGAGCATCATCAAGCGTTAAATTGAACACTGGGCTGGTATCTTCTTCCAGGTCGATATTGCGCTCGGCAATCTGCCAATCGGTGTTAGTGACTTCTTGCGGCAGCGGCTTGCCCTGCGGCACAGCCAGATACGAAGTGCGGTTCTGGCTTTCCATTCTCTGGTAAACATCTATTTTCATGGCTTATTCTATCGGCCTGGTTGGCAAAAAATATGCAAGCCGCGCGGCTCCGCCGGTTTCACCGGCATCGATATGGCGCGCGATGCGCTCGGATAACTTGGGGCACTGAAGCGGTTAGTCTGGTCGTTAAGCTGGTTATAAGTACAGCTGACCCGTAGTTTTGTACGTCGGTCGCCCATCAATTGACGCAATTCATCAATGCCGATACCAGTGGCGTTTTGCATCCACAGCAACATCGAGGTTGTGAGTGGCAATGCCCCGGATCGAATCCGTGGGATCACATTATTGTGGAGGTTGAGTTTTTGCGACAAGATCGCATCGTTTTTCCAATCCATTCTTGTAAGCATGGCATCAAGGAGACGGCCCGGGTCGTACGTATTGTTTTTTGAATCTGTTATTTTTGTTGTCTCCGCTTTTTTAGTATATTGAGCTTGCATCATTGTTTTTTGGTTACCTTTAGTGTGAATATACGTATGTGGATATGCGTAAAACTCGCCCTTGCAGTGACAAAAAAGGGTTTTCGACAAATGCATATACCCAGTGTAGATAAACAGAGGCGATGCTTATATCGGAATAAGCCTAATGTTCCGTAGGAATTAAGAAAATTCCATTACAAATTAATCCACATCAATTTTCTGATGACACGCATTACTTATGAATATGCCGCTTCTAAAAGCAGCAACGGCGTGAGCGTGAGGTCATATTTGCCGGCTATACTTACCGCATGAAATCCATGCCATTGAAATTTTCTGCTCTCTGTTCTGTTCTCTGTATTGCATTGCTGCTGACTGCTTGCGGCACGACGCCGCGGCAGCAAACGCGGCCGGCGGCCAGCGAACAAGGCAGCGAGGTCGCGCTGTATGCGATGGGTTTGATCGGCACCGGCTACCGCTTTGGCGGCAAAAATCCGGAGGCCGGGCTCGATTGCAGCGGCATGGTGTCGTATATCTATCGCAATGCGGCAGGTGTGAACGTGAGTGGCAGTGCGGCCGATATTGCGCGGCGCGGCAGGGAAATTCCGCGCTCCGCCTTGCGTCCGGGTGACTTGATTTTCTTCAACACCATGAATCGCGCGTTTTCACACGTCGGCATTTATATCGGCGACGCCCGCTTCGTTCATGCGCCATCCACCAACGGCCGGGTGCGCATCGACCGGCTCGATAATCGCTATTACGCGCAACGGTATGAAATGACGCGCAGTTATTTTGATTAGGACATGCAGGGCTGCACACATTCTCTGGTGTATCCTGCTGCTGCTTTAACCCTGTTATGCCAGTACTTTCGGCACTTCCGGTTTCCCTGAAAATCCCCGATAGGTTCTACTTGGACGAAAAAAAATTCCTGCCGCGTATGCTGGATCTGCTACGTCAGCGCGCTAGTCAGTTGCATGCCACCTGGATGCCCCGAATTACACGCTGGTATGCTGATTTATACGCTTATCTGATGGGCAAACCACCGCTGCGGCGTGTCGCGTTGATGCTCGGCATTGCCGGTACGGTGCTGGGCGGATTGCTGTTTTTGTACGTCCTGATTCTGATTCCTCTCACGCCCAGCATTAAGGATTTGCAACAGGCGCGCACCGCGCTTCCGAGCACGATTCTGTCGGCAGGCGGCGTGCAATTGGCTGCTTTCAACCAGGGCCATCAGGAGCGCATCAAGCTGGCGCAAGTTTCTCCGTTTGTGATCCAGGCTTTGGTGTCGACCGAAGATCACCGCTTTTACCAGCATCACGGGGTGGATTTCCGGCGCACCATCGGCGCGATTTTGCAAACCATCGGCGGCGACGCCCAAGGCGGCTCGACCATCACCCAGCAACTGGCGCGCAATCTGTTTCCGGAAGAAATCGGGCGTTCGCGCAACGTCAGCCGCAAGCTCAAGGAAATGGTCACAGCTTTCAAGATTGAGCGCGCCTACAGCAAGGATCAGATTCTCGAAACGTATCTGAATACGGTGCCTTTCCTGTACAACGCGTTCGGCATCGAAATGGCGGCGCGCACGTATTTCAATAAATCGGCGGCGAAGCTGAATGTGCTGGAAAGCGCGACCCTGGTCGGCATGCTGAAAGGCACCCATTACTACAATCCGGTACTGAACGCGGAGCGCTCGCTGGAACGGCGCAACGTGGTGCTGGGGCAAATGCACAAGCACGGACATCTGCGCGATGCCCAATATAAGTCGCTGCTGAAAAAGCCGTTGAGAGTGCGTTTTCATCGCCAATACGAACAATCTGACAACACGGAAACCCATTTCACCGCCTATGTGCGCAAGTGGCTGATCGAATGGGCCGACCAGAATGACTACGACTTGCAACTCGACGGCTTGATCGTCCATACCACGCTCGATGCCGGATTGCAGAAGGCTGCTATGCGCGCAGTCGAGCGGCAAGCCGATGCGCTGCAAAACATTGCGGATGTGGAATGGGGGCAGAAAGAGGGTGGGCTGATCTCGACCTCGACCGACGTGTATCGGGGAGTGCGCCGGCAGGTCGCGCCGTTCCGCTATTTCTGGAATACGCAGGGCGATTTGCAGAACAGCTTCATCCGTGAATCGGCCGAATACAAACAAGCGCTGGAAGCGGGCGACACCGCTGCCGATGCATTCAAGAAATTGCAGGCCGATAACAAATTCATCGCGCAATTGCACGCCACTAAGACGCGGCTGGAAGCCGGTTTTGTAGCGATTGATCCGAATAACGGCGAAGTGCGAGCCTGGGTCGGCAGCCGCGATTTCCAGATCGATCAGTTCGATCATGTAGCGCAAGCCGAGCGCCAGCCCGGCTCGACTTTCAAGCCGATCGTATATGGCGCCGCGCTGGAAAAGGGCTTTCTTCCGGATCGGCCTTACCAGGATAGCGTGGTCGATATCCGCGCCGCCGACGGCAGCGTCTGGCGGCCCACTGACATGTCGGCTGCAAGCGGTAAAACCATGACGCTGCGCCAGGGTTTGATTTATTCGAAAAATACCATTACCGCGCAAGTCATGCAGGATGTCGGCTTGCCCGCCATCGTCAAACTGGCGAAAGCGGTCGGCATCAACCAGAGTAAATTGACGCAAGTACCGTCGCTGGCGCTGGGCACCAGCCCGGTGACCTTGCTGGAAATGGTCTCGGCCTATGCGACCATTGCGGCGCAGGGCGAATACCGCAAACCGGTTTTCATCAAAAGCATCAGCGATCGCAAAGGCAATGTGCTGGCCACCTTCGAGACTAAAAGCAAGCGCGCGATGTCGGTCGACTCCGCGCTGGAACTGATCGACATGATGCGCGGCGTGGTCAAGCAAGGCACCGGCCAGGCGGTCAGGGCGCGCTTCGGGATCAGCGCCGATATCGCCGGCAAGACCGGCACCACGCAAAACAACACCGACGGCTGGTTCATCCTGATGCATCCGAATCTGGTGGCTGGCGCCTGGGTCGGCTTCAACGATGCGCGCGTCACCATGCGTAGCAATTATTGGGGGCAGGGCGGACACAATGCGGTGCTACTGGTGGGCGATTTCTACCGCAGTGCATTGAACGCGCGGCTGATTGATGCTAAAGCACTGTTTCCCGGAGGTAAATTACCGCCAGCACCGGTAATTATTGAGCAAGCAGCAGAACCGGTCGAATCAGCAGAACCGGCAGAACCAGTAGCAGAACCAACCCTCGAAGACTGGATCGAACAATTGCGCATGCTGCCGGAACGGCGGGATTTGCCTGCGCAGCCGGATGTTGATGCTGGCATGGGCGGCAGCACCGATCAGCCATTCATCGACGCGCCTGCCGCTCGCATGCCAGACCGGCAGTGGCGGGAGCGGACAGATCAGCAATGGGAGCAAGGGCAGGCAGACCGACGGTGGCGCGAACAGTGAGTCGCTGTGATTGTTGTAAAAAATGGAGTATGACTAAAAAACACTCGACTTCCGCATCTATTCATTGCGTTAGTTAAAAATACATAATCTAGTACTAAATAAGGACCCCGTAATTCATGAAAACTCCCAAAAGACTCGAACCGCTAGTGCAGGAAGGCTTGGTGGACGAAGTCGTGCGTCAGTTGATGAGCGGCAAGGAAGCCACCGTATATGTGGTGCGCTGCGGCGACGAAGTCCGCTGCGCAAAAGTTTACAAAGAAGCCGGCCAGCGCAGTTTCAAGCAGGCTGCGGTCTACCAGGAAGGCCGCAAAGTTAAAAACAGCCGGCAGGCGCGCGCGATGGAAAAAGGTAGTCGCTACGGCCGCAAGATGCAGGAAGAAGTCTGGCAAAATGCCGAAGTTGATGCGCTCTACCGTCTGGCCGCTGCCGGCGTCAAGGTGCCAACGCCGTATATCTGTTTCGAAGGCGTGCTGCTGATGGATCTGGTGACGGATGCCGATGGCCGTGTCGCGCCGCGTCTGAATGATGTTGAAATGGACCATGCCACCGCGCTGGAATACCACGCGTTGATGTTGCAGCAAGTGGTGCTGATGCTGTGCGCCGGCATCATCCACGGCGATTTGTCCGAGTACAACATTCTGGTCGATGCCGACGGGCCGGTGATCATCGACTTGCCGCAGGCGGTGGACGCGGCCGGCAATACCAACGCCGGTCCGATGCTGGAACGCGACGTCGATAATCTGAAGACCTATTTCGGCCAGTTTGCCCCTGAGTTGCTGGCTTCGCAGTTCGGAAAAGAAATCTGGGCCCTGTATCAAGCCGGTTTGCTGACGCCCGAAACCCCTCTGACCGGCCGCGTCAAGCTTGATGAGCGCAAAGTGGATGTCGACGGCGTGTTGCGCGAAATCGAGGATGCGCGACTGGAAGAAGAAGCACGCATTCGCTACCGGCAAGAGTTAGAAGGTTAGCGGGCGCAACGCCATTTGCCTGTGGGTGCGAATTTATTCGCACGTTCAACGCATCCTATGCGACGGCTTTTGCGAATAAATTCGGACCCACTGTAACGTTTTTTGTTACTGTTCAGCCCGCTAGGTGGAATGGTTTTCTCCTCCCCTTTCAAGGGGGAGGCCGGGTGGGGGATGGGTTTGTATTTGCGGTAAAAAAACCATTCCCTCCCTACCCCTCCCCTTGAAAGGGAGGGAATATCTAGCCTGATTGCGTGCATTGCCATAGGGGACTGAATAGTTAAGTTTTTTTCAGCCTTAAAAAGCCTTATTTTGAACATAGCATTAACAAGATTTTAGGCTAATTTCTTACAATCAATTCATTCGTATTCAAATGATCGGAATTGAGATGATTTGACATCGAGTGTTATTAATGTACAATAACGACTCTTATTTGGAACACAGCGGAACAGAAAATAGAAGCGTGCAGGGCGTTCCCAGTGGTGAAATTAATAGCGAGGATGTCGTTAAAGTGACGCTTATGAGCGATGCCACCAAACTTATAGCTGTAAATGATTCAATCCGCATTTTACAAAGCGTGCGTCGTGTCGCGCAGTGCGTGGAACAACATTCGAAGCGGCTCAAGGCAACCCACAACATCACATCGCCGCAATTGGTCGCGCTGATGGCAATTGCCCAGCTGGGGCCAAGTACGTTGAAGTCGATTGGGCGCGCAATACACCTGAGTTCAAGCACGGTGGTAGGCATCGTTGACCGGCTGGAAGAAAAAAAGCTGGTTTGTCGAGAACGCGATACACGCGACCGGCGCAATGTCTATGTGACAGTAACAGTAGCCGGTCATGCCTTGGTTGAAAATGCGCCGTCGGCATTGCCGCAAGGATTTTCCAGTGCGCTAGGCGGATTGCCGGAAGATGATCAGCGTACGTTGGTGGTGGTGCTTGAACAATTCGCTACTTTACTTGAAGTTAAGGCGCCTGCCGGGACTCTATAATTTTCTAGTCCAGTTACTGTTTTTCCCGGGTTTGTTTCGATGGTCTGCACTGTGTGTTCCCGTACAGACCATGATAGAGTTACGCGCTCAATTTGCGCATTCGCATGACCGTACAACAGCATCAGAATCGCATTAACGGCGCAAAAAAATCCGCCGCAATCGCAATATGCGTAAGTTGCAACACCATGAGTATGATCGCCCCTCGTCTGCATTGTGACGCGATGAGGTCCTAAACAGCAAGACGCTCGGCGACTGAAGACTGCCGCGAGAACGTTCTTGTCTACAAAAGGAGAGTACATGAATGCATCCACACCCGATTCAACGTCAGAAACTCAACCGACGTTGCGCCCACTGCAACAAAGTGATGGCGCGGCTCTATACGGTCTGATTGCGGCTTGCCCGCCACTCGACCTGAATTCAATCTATGCCTATTTGTTGCAGTGTTTGCATCATTCGCAGACTAGCGTGGTAGCAGAAATAGATGGCAAGCTAGTCGGTGCCATTACCGCATACATTCCCCCTCAGCAGCCGGACACACTATTTGTATGGCAAGTCGCGGTCGCATCAGAGCAGCGCGGACAGGGCTTGGGTCGGCGTATGCTGCAGCACTTGCTGACGGAATGCATAGGGCAGCGCAATCTGAGCTGGATGGAAACCACGATCAGCCCGAGCAACATAGCCTCCAACAAGTTATTCACTAATTTTGCCCTGCAGCACGATGCAGGTTGCTCTATCACCACTTTGTTTGCCGCTGATGATTTTGGCGAAAGTGGTCATGAAGAAGAACGTCTTTACAAGATTGGTCCCTGGGACCGCAAAGATTCAATCTGAATCAATTTTTAACATCCATTTCATCCTTTCAGGAGAAGCATGATGCATACATTTAATAAACTAGAGTCAGAAGTACGTGGGTATATCCGTTCTTTCCCGACTATTTTCACAAAAGCCCAAAACGCAGTACAAACCGACGAAAACGGCCGCGAGTTCATCGACTTTCTGGCCGGTGCTGGTAGCCTGAACTACGGTCACAACAACCCTGGAATGAAAGAAGCGCTCATCGCGTATTTGGGTACCGACGGCGTGGTGCAAGGGCTCGATATGGCTACTACGGCCAAGGAAAAATTCCTGCTGACATTTGAGGAACGCATCCTGAAGCCACGCAACATGCATTACAAAATGCAATTCACCGGACCTACCGGCACCAATGCAGTGGAAGCTGCGATCAAGTTGGCGCGCAACGTGACCGGTCGCCAAAATATCATTTCTTTCACCAACGGCTTTCATGGCGTAACGCTGGGCGCGCTGTCGCTAACGGGTAACCGTAAATATCGTGACGCTTCCGGCACGACACTGACGGACGTCCATCATGCTGCGTATTCCAACTATTTCGGCCCGGATGTGGATACCGTCGCAATGCTCGACAAGTTGATTACCGATCCCAGTAGCGGCGTTGACTTTCCGGCAGCGATTATCGTTGAAACCGTCCAGGGTGAAGGCGGACTGAATTTTGCCAGCCTGGACTGGCTGCAAAACATAGAAAAACTGTGCCGCCGCCATGAAATTCTGCTGATCGTAGATGATATTCAGGCAGGTTGCGGTCGTACCGGCACTTTCTTCAGTTTTGAGCCTGCCGGCATCAAACCTGACCTGATTACCTTGTCGAAATCGCTGTCCGGTTACGGCCTGCCAATGTCGGTAGTGTTGATCAAGCCCGAGCACGACATCTGGAAGCCAGGTCAGCATAACGGTACTTTCCGTGGCAATAATATGGCCTTTGTAACCGCAGCCGCGGCGCTCGACCTGTACTGGAGCGACGATAAGTTTCAGGAATCCATCAGCAAAAAAGCAGTGACCGTCACTGAATATCTCGACAAGCTGGTGAAGACATATCCCGCTGCCGAAATGGTGCGACGCGGGCGCGGCCTGATGCAAGGTCTGGCTTTCAAAGATGTCGATCTGGCCGACCGCGTTACCACGCTGGCGTTCGAGAACGGCCTGATCATCGAAACCTCCGGCGGCACGGATGAAGTCATCAAGCTGCTGATGCCATTGACCATTGAGCCGGAAAAATTGTTGGCCGGTCTGGGTATTCTGGAGCAAGCGCTGGTCGATGCTCTCGGCGCAGCGAAAGACAATACTGCAACCCAAACAGGAGAAACAGCATGATTGTAAGACGCTTGCAAGACATACTAAACACCGCCCGTGACGTAAAAACTGAAACTTGGGCCAGCCGACGTTTGCTGCTGCGCGATGACAAAATGGGATTTTCGATGCACGAAACCACCATCTTTGCCGGCACCCAGACCCACATCTGGTACAAGAATCACCTGGAAGCGGTGTATTGCGTTGAAGGCAGCGGCGAAGTTGAGCTGATTCCTTCGGGCGAAATTTTCCGCATTGAGCCGGGCACCATTTATGCGCTCGACAAGAACGACCGCCATTTTCTACGCGCGGATGCCGGTGGCGACATGCGGCTGGTATGTACTTTCAATCCGCCGCTGGTGGGTGATGAAGTGCATGATGCTGATGGCGTCTACGCCGCCGCGCCTGAAGAACCAGCCAAATAAACCCACCGAATAAAGTGAGGAGCAGCAGATGCTATCCCAAGACCCTTATAAAAGCCGCGCGCTAATTTCTCCGGCGATCCTGGCGCGCTGCGAACCGGTCGTTTATGACCAGGAACCAAGCGCCGACGGGTACTCCGCCACGCTGAATGCTGCACAACGCGATGCCTACAGGGACAACGGATTTCTGTTTATGCCTGACTTGTTCACGCCAGCCGAAGCGGCTGGCTTGCACGACGAAATGCAAAAGATGCGCGCAGATTTTGCAGCGACCGGCCAGGCAGAAGTGATTGCAGAACCGGGTAGCGGCGATGTGCGCTCGATCTTCTCTGCGCATACTTTGAATGATGTGTTCGCCAGCCTGATGCGCGACCCACGGGTATTGAACGTGGCGCGTGAATTACTCGGTAGCGAAGTCTATATCCACCAGTCGCGCATCAACTACAAGCCTGGTTTTAGCGGTAAAGATTTCTACTGGCACTCTGATTTTGAAACCTGGCACATCGAAGACGGTATGCCAACCATGCGCGCATTGAGCTGCTCGATTTTACTTACTGACAATGACGAGCTGAACGGCCCGCTGATGCTGATGCCGGGTTCGCACAAGCATTTCATTTCCTGCGCAGGTGAAACGCCCGACGAGAACTACAAGCAATCGTTGCAGAAGCAAGAATACGGCGTACCGGATGAGCTCCTTTTGCACTACCTGTCAGATCTGGGTGGCATCAAGTCCTGCACGGGAAAGGCCGGTTCCGTGGTATTTTTCGACAGCAATATCATGCACGGCTCGAACAGCAATATCACGCCTTATCCGCGCAGCAACGTGTTTTTTGTCTATAACAGCGTAGAAAACCAGTTGCAAGCCCCACAAAGCGGACTTCAGCCACGTCCCGAGTTCATCGCAGCACGCGAGAACACAACGCCTCTGGAGCCTGCTCCACTGACCTTGCGCACTTTCCAGGCATAACGAACCTGATTCGGTAGGTCGGGTGGGCGGTTTCATCGCGCACACCCGCCCTGTCAACGTTTGCATAGTTTGCATAGTTTGCAAAATCCCCCCTTGATAAAACTAATTTTAAAGAGACTAATCATGAAAACCATCTTCAAAACTTCCGCTGTTGCAGCACTGATCGCCACCGCTACCATGGGATTAAACTCCGTGGCCAGCGCAGAAACTACACTGGAACGCGTGCAGCGTACCGGCGAGATTCGCATCGGCTATGCGAACGAAGCGCCATTTGCCTATACACAGGCCAACGGCAAGGTAACGGGCGAATCGCCGGAAATTGCCAAGGTGGTGTTTAACAAGATTGGTGTTACAAAAATCGATGCAGTGCTGACCGAATGGGGCGGCCTGATTCCCGGCCTGATGGCGGGTCGCTTCGATGTCATCGCTGCGGGCATGTATGTCACGCCAGAGCGTCTGGAGCAAGTATTATTTACCGACCCGCATTACCAGATTGGCGACACGCTGCTGGTGGCCAAAGGCAATCCGAAAAAATTGCATAGCTATGCTGACATCGTAAAAAATCCGAAGGCTAAGCTTGCCATCATGTCGGGCACCGCGGAGTACGCTTATGCACGCGAAGCTGGTATTTCAGACAGCCAGATCATGCAAGTGCCGAACACTACCGCGCAGTTGCAGGCAGTACGCACACGCCGTGCACACGCTGCAGTCGGCACCCAGTTGACTATGAAAGGCCTGGCGGTCAAGGGCGGAAAAAGAGTCGAAGCGATCACAACTTTTGAAGACGATCCGGCGCATACCGGCTACGGCGCACTGGCTTTTCGTAAAAGTGACCAAGACTTGCGCGACGCAGTCAATGGTGTGTTGAAAGAATGGGTGGGCAGCGAGGAGCATCTGAAGACTGTTGCACCGTTCGGTTTTGATAAATCGAATCTCACTTCCAAGACCGTCGAAGAAATCGCGCAGCAATAATCATAATGACTGAACTACTGCCGCTCCTGCTTGAAGGCACGTTAGTCACCATCCGCATTACCTGCCTGGCTGCGCTGTTGGCAGTCGTGCTGGCGCTGGTGGCTGCGTTGGCCAAGCTGTCGCCGTGGCGCGGCTTGCGCTGGCTGGCGAATATTTACATAGAAATATTTCGCGGCACTTCATTGCTGGTGCAATTGTTCTGGCTCTTCTTTGTGCTGCCGCTGCCACCGTTCAACCTCACCCTGACGCCCTTTACGGTTGCGGTACTCGGCTTGGGCCTCAGCATCGGCGCATATGGCGCTGAAGTGATGCGCGGCGCATTTGGAGCAGTGCCACGCGGCCAAATCGAGGCGGCGATTGCGCTGAATCTGTCGCCACGACACCGTTTTTTTGACATCGTGTTGCCGCAAGCATTTGCCAAAGCGATTCCACCCGCGACCAATCTGCTGATCGAACTGCTCAAGGGCACCTCGCTGGTATCACTGATTACGCTGGCAGATCTGACCTTCCGGGCCAATCAACTGGTGCAGGCAACGTTTCGCACCGGTGAAATTTTCACGATCGCGCTGATAATTTACTTTGTGCTGGCGCAGGCAATTAATCTGGGAATGCGCATGCTGGAACGGCGACTTAACCGTGGTTTGACAAGGGGGCGCATGTGAGTGAACGCACCTTATTCGACTGGCAGTTTGCGGTCCAGATTTTGCCCGACTTGCTGCGTGCTTCGCTGTACACGATTGGCATCACCTTTGTGGCGTTTGCCATCGCCCTGGTGTTCGGTTTGCTACTGGCTGTCATGCGTCGCGCACAGTTTCGCTGGTTATCGTGGCCAGCCGCTGCCGTGATCGAATTCATCCGCAGCACACCTTTGTTGATCCAATTGTATTTCCTGTTTTACGTGATGCCAGAATACGGACTGACCTTATCCGCACTGACTGCCGGCACCCTTGGCATCGCACTGCATTACTCGTGCTATGTGGCGGAAGTGTATCGGGCTGGCTTGAACGCGGTGCCGCGCGGACAGTGGGAGGCGGCCAAGGCGTTGAGCCTTTCGCCTTTCAATGCGTATCGCGGCATCGTGCTACCGCAGGCGATTCGGCCCATCATACCGGCGCTGGGCAACTACCTGACTGCGATGTTTAAAGACACGCCGGTGCTGTCAGCTATTACCGTGGTTGAACTCATGCTGCAGGCCAAGAATATCGGCTCGCAATCGTTTCGCTATATTGAGCCGATCACGATGGCCGGCCTGTTCTTTCTGGTCATCAGTATTGTCGTCGCGCTGTTGGTGCGCAAGGTCGAAACGCATTTGCGCATGCCATAAAAATGCTTTTTTCAGGATAAAACATGACTTCTCCCATGATCCGCTTTAGCGGCGTGACAAAACGATACGGCCCCCTCACCGTCCTTGATCATCTGGACTTGGATGTCGAGGCCAATGAAAAAGTGGCGATTATCGGCCCCAGCGGCTCTGGCAAATCAACCTTGCTGCGGGTACTGATGATGCTTGAAGGAATCAACGATGGCGTGATCGAAGTTGACGGTGCGCCGCTCACGCACATGCCGCGCAACGGCGACTTGGTGCCTGCCAGCGAAAGCTACAAGCGCCAAGGCCGTCGCAAAATCGGCATGGTGTTCCAGAATTTCAATTTATTCCCGCACATGAACACATTACAAAATGTGGTCGAGGCTCCGGTCAAGGCACTGGGTCTAAGCAAAGAAGAAGCCACCGAACGCGCCAGCGAACTGCTGGATATGGTCGGGCTCTCGGACAAGTTCAAACATTACCCATCGCAATTGTCCGGCGGTCAGCAACAGCGGGTGGCGATTGCACGCGCGCTGGCGATGCGCCCGCAAGTGATGCTGTTCGATGAGGTAACGTCGGCGCTTGACCCAGAACTCTGCGGCGAAGTATTAAATGTGATCCGCCGCCTCGGCGACGAGCACAATCTCACCATGCTGATGGTGACGCATCAGATGGGATTCGCACGTGAATTTGCCGATCGCGTCTGCTTTTTTTCTGAAGGCAAAATCGCCGAACAAGGTACGCCAGAAGAGATATTTGGTGCCCCGCAGAACGAACGCACCCAAGCGTTTCTGCGTGCCGTGATGGAAGCGGTCTAGTCGCTGTTAGTGCAAGCCTCCGTGCCTGCACATCTTAATGTCTGATACAGACTTTTCCAGCAAAACGAGTCAAAGTTGGTAGGTTGGCGCTAAGCGCAGTGAAACCCAACGTTCCATGCTGAAATCGCTCCACCATCGTTGTACTCGTCATACCGGCTCATTTCACCAGCTGTCAACAGCAATCTTTGATCTTTTCCATAGCATTACGTGTGCTTGATCACTATCAGCAATGCATTCCCATAATTTATCACGGCGGTGGCGCCTTGCCTCTTGGCGGCGCCAAGGAGTTGCAAAAAATTATTAAATTATTGCGGATGTTTTGTTATTTCTCAGTATCCCTTACAAAATTATTAACTAATATAAATATAGCAGCAAGGAAACTTAGCATTAAGTGTAACAAGGAAATACAGTAACGGACGCGCTTTTGAGATGAAATCTGAGTGAAATGCATAGCAAGTTGGCGTGTTAATTAATAACGTAGCATCGGGAGGGGTGATATGTCAGCCGTACTTTACGCAAATGAGCATGTATCCGACGTCTATCCAAAAGAGGTGACGATTGAAATTCGTGATGGTGACTGGAAAGGTTATTTAGAACATATCGCAAAGTCGTGCGGCAATAAATCTTTTGTCAGTAGCTATGGCGATCTCAACGCATATAAGCGGCAGTGTGCGCTCGCTTATCTGGGCAAGCGTGCGCAAATCCGAGGGGGTGCGTGTAGCAGAACACAGCCGCGCATTTTGACTCCAAATGCCATCGCCCAGTTGAGTTTAAAGAACAAAACGGAGCGTTATCGGCGTTATCCATGGTTAGAGACATTGATAAATTTGTTGGCAGAGATTGAAAAAAATCAGGAGGAAATTTCTGGTTGCGATGTCATCTCGCTGCTATCGGCGGCCAGGTAGTCCGGCTGGCTCATTACTTTTGCCGGGATAATAGGTGTCTTCCAGCCATTGCAACGGATTGTTCTGAAGGTATTCGGCAATTTTTAAATATGCTTGCTCGTCACGAATGATGTGTTCGTAATAATTGCCCTGCCAGATTGCCTTGGAAGATGTATTGCAGAACTGATTGATACGCTGGGCGGAAAATGTTTTTAGCTGTCGTGTTATTTCAGGGTGCGATTGAGGTTTTCCCGTAGGGGCGGGTTCCAAACCCGCCCTTGGGCTTACACCCGCAAAAAATCTTCGCGCTCGCCTAGCCAGCGCGCCAAATGCGCTCTGACAATGCGTGCGCTGTCTTCCGATTTGTCCTGCAGCAGGAACTGCGCCAGGTCGCGCGCTTTCTCGACCAGCCATTGGTCGGTTTCCAGGTTGGCAAAACGCAGCATGGCCTGGCCCGACTGGCGCGCGCCGAGGAATTCGCCAGGGCCGCGGATTTCCAAGTCTTTGCGGGCGATTTCAAAGCCGTCGGTGGTGGCGCGCATGGTCATCAGGCGCTGCTTGGCGACCCAGCCCAGCGGGCTTTGATACAGCAGCAGGCAGACTGAGGCTGCGGTGCCGCGTCCGACCCTGCCGCGCAACTGGTGCAACTGCGACAGGCCGAAGCGTTCCGCGTGTTCGATCACCATCAGCGACGCGTTCGGCACATCGACCCCGACTTCGATCACGGTGGTGGCGACCAGCACCTGCATCTGGTTCTGGGTGAAGGCATCCATTACCTCCTGTTTTTCGGCCGCTTTCATGCGGCCGTGTACCAAGCCGACCTGCAAACTCGGTAATGCCGCGGTCAGCGTGGCATGGGTGTCGGTCGCGGTTTGCAGTTGCAGCGCTTCGGATTCTTCGATTAACGGGCAAACCCAGTAGATCTGCCGCCCTTCGAGCGCGGCTGCATGGACTCGTGCGATCACTTCTTCGCGCCGGTTCTGGTCGACGGCGCGGGTCACGATCGGACTGCGGCCAGGTGGCAATTCATCGATCACCGACACTTCGAGATCGGCGTAATACGTCATCGCCAGCGTGCGCGGGATCGGCGTAGCCGACATCATCAGCTGGTGCGGCACTGTTTGATTTCTTGCTCCCGGTAGGGAAAGGGAGGGAGTGGTGGAGTCTTTTTCAGCGCCTTTATTCCGCAAATTCAGACGCTGACCGACGCCGAAGCGGTGCTGTTCATCGACGATCACCAGTCCCAACCGGGCAAATTGCACCGCTTCCTGAATCAACGCGTGGGTGCCAATCACCAGTTGTGCGGCACCGGACTCGATCTGCGCCAGCGCCTCCAGCTTTTCTTTCTTTTTCAAACTGCCGGTCAGCCAGGCAACCCGGATGCCGAGCGGCTCCATCCAGTCCGTCAATTTGCGGAAATGTTGTTCGGCCAGGATTTCGGTCGGCGCCATCAGCGCTGCCTGGTAACCGTTGTCGATCGCTTGCGCAGCGGCCAGTGCCGCCACCACGGTTTTGCCACTGCCGACATCGCCCTGCAGCAGCCGCTGCATCGGGAACGCGGCGCGCAAATCGTTGCGGATTTCAGCCAGTACTTTCTCCTGAGCGCCGGTCAACGCAAACGGCAACGTCATCAGGAACGCATTCGTGAGTTCGCCGATGCTGTGCAACGCCGGTGCGCTGACTTTGCGGCGCGCTGTCTGTGAACGTTTCAGCGAAAGCTGCTGTGCCAGTAATTCATCGAATTTCATCCGCTCCCAGGCCGGATGGGTACGCTCAATCAGACTGTGTTGATCGACGTCGGGCGGCGGATTGTGCAGCAGACGAATTGCGGGCTCGAAGGCCAAAAATCCCAATTTTTCCAGCAGTGCCGGCGGCAGCGTATCGCGCCAATCGAGCTGGTCGAGCGCTAGTGCAATCGACCGCCGCAGCACGTTTTGTGACAGGCCGACGCTGGACGGATAGACCGGCGTTAATGCGGTTGCCAGTGGCGCTCCCGGAATCACGATCTTGTAAGTCGGATGCACCATCTCCGGGCCAAAAAATCCGTGCCGCAGTTCGCCGCGTACCCGCAACCGGGTGCCTTGGGCCAACTGCTTTTGCTGGCTGCCATAAAAATTCAGAAAACGCAGCACCACCTGGCCAGAATCGTCTGCCAGCGTTACCAGCAGTTGCCGGCGCGGTTTGCTTTGTATCTCGCAGCCAGTGACTACGCCTTCGACCTGCGACGGCTGACCAAAACGCAAGCCGGCTTCCGTAATCGACTGCACCTGCGTTTCATCCTCATAGCGCAGCGGCAGGTGCAGCGCCAGATCCATGCTGGATCGCAGGCCTAGTTTGGCCAGCTTGTCCGCTATTTTTCCCAGCGTCGTTGGCTTGGGTTTTTTGGAGGCTGGCGGTACCGGCACGGTAGCGGATATTTGCTTTGGTTCTGGTATGTGGCTCATCAATGGATCGCCTAGGGCGTAAAATAGCCGACTTTTACAATAGATACAGATAATTTACCTGTATCTATTGTACTGATCAAGACTAATGCTGTGATTAAATACAGTTAATTTTTCGGCAGGCTCCTTAAACCTCTGGAATTATCAATTCAAGACCCGCAATGCATCCCACTTATTCCTTATCTGATTTTGATTTCGACCTGCCGCAGCAACTGATTGCGCAAACCCCGCTACCGCAGCGCAGCGCTTCGCGCCTGCTGCATATCGATGGCGAGACGCTGATCGACCGCAGTTTTGCTGATATTACCGAGCAATTTAACGCTGGCGATTTGCTGGTATTTAACGATACCCGAGTGCTCAAAGCGCGCTTCTTCGGCGTCAAGGCTACCGGCGGCAAAGTTGAGGTATTGATCGAGCGCGTGGTGGATAACCGCACCGTCCATGCACAGATCCGCGCCTCCAAATCGCCGGCAATCGGCAGCACCATTCGCCTGGCCGACGCCTTCGACGTCACGGTCGGGCTGCGGGTCGGCGAGTTCTATAAGCTGAAATTTCCCTCCGAAGTGTTCGAACTTATCGAGGCGCACGGCCGGCTGCCATTGCCGCCGTATATCGAGCATACTGCCGACGCCTTTGACGAAACCCGCTACCAGACCGTGTATGCGAAAGCGCCAGGCGCGGTCGCGGCACCGACTGCGGGCTTGCATTTTGACCACGCATTGCTGTCCCAATTGCGCGCCAAAGGCGTGCAGTTCGCGTTTGTTACGCTGCATGTCGGCGCCGGCACTTTCCAGCCGGTGCGCACTGAAAATCTGGCCGAACATCAGATGCACAGCGAGTGGTACACCCTGTCGCAAGCCACGGTAGACGCGGTGCAGGCTGCCAAAGCCGCCGGGCGCGACGTGGTGGCGGTCGGCACCACCAGCCTGCGTGCGCTGGAGTCGGCTTCGCAATCCGGTACGCTGGTTGCCGGCAGCGCCGATACCGCGCTGTTCATCACGCCCGGCTATCGGTTTAAAACGGTGACGCGCCTGATCACTAATTTCCACTTGCCGAAATCGACCTTACTGATGCTGGTATCCGCCTTCGCTGGTTATGACACCATCCGCAGCGCTTATGCCCACGCTATTGCCCGGCACTACCGTTTTTTCAGCTATGGCGACGCCATGCTGCTGACGACCCAATCCACTACAAAAAAACATGCTTGATTTCAAACTATTGACAACCGACGAGAGCGGTCAAACGGGTGCCCGTCGAGGCCGCCTGACGCTGAACCACGGCGTGATCGAAACACCTATTTTCATGCCGGTCGGCACCTACGGTTCGGTCAAGGCGATGTCGCCGCTGGAACTCAAGGAGGTCGACGCCCAGATCATCCTCGGCAATACTTTTCATTTGTGGCTGCGCCCCGGCATGGAAGTGCTGAAAAAATTTGGCGGCTTGCATCGTTTTATGGGTTGGGATAAGCCGATCCTGACCGATTCCGGCGGGTTTCAAGTGTTTTCGCTGGGCGCGATGCGCAAGATCACCGAGGAGGGCGTGAAGTTCTCGTCACCGATTGATGGCAGTAAACTGTTTTTGTCGCCGGAAGTCTCGATGCAGATCCAGCGCGCGCTAAATTCGGACATTGTGATGCAGTTCGATGAATGCACGCCGTATGAAATCGACGGTCGCCCGGCTACATTCGACGAAGCGGCGCAGTCAATGCGCATGTCCTTGCGCTGGGCCAAACGTTCGAAAGATGAATTTGTCGGCGGTGAAAACCCGAATGCACTGTTCGGCATCGTACAGGGCGGCATGTTCGAGCATTTGCGCGATGAATCGCTAGCGGGTCTGGAGGATGTCGGTTTCCCCGGCATCGCCATCGGCGGGCTGTCGGTGGGCGAACCGAAAGAAGAAATGATGCGCATGCTGGCGCACATCGGGCCGCGCTTACCTGCGACCAAGCCGCATTATTTAATGGGCGTCGGCACGCCAGAAGACCTGGTGGCTGGCGTGGCCAACGGCATCGACATGTTCGATTGCGTAATGCCGACCCGCAATGCGCGCAACGGCTGGTTGTTTACCCGTTTCGGCGACATCAAGATCAAGAATGCACGCTATAAAGAGGATGAGCAGCCGCTTGACGAGACCTGCGACTGTTATGCCTGCCGCAATTTTTCACGCGCCTATTTGCACCATCTGCACCGCACTGGCGAAATTCTGGGCGCGCGTTTGAATACAATCCACAATCTGCATTATTATTTGCAATTGATGCGTGAAATGCGTTCGGCCATCGATGCGCAACAGTTCTCGGCTTTTGTGCTGCGCTTCAGGGCCGATCGCGCGCGCGGAATTTGATTAGATTGGTGGAGTATATGCAAATTAATGCCATTTTCCGAATATATGCATTGCGACTTTAAAAATACTATTACCCGTATAAAATTCAGCCCAGAGTTCCTGTTGACTGCCTGATCCAGATTGCCCGGCCGTCAATGGACAATGCATCAGGAAACCTATGCCTGAATGCTAAAATGCCTGCCTGTTTATAACAACCAATCGGAGTACGCCTTGTTTATTTCAAATGCATTTGCACAATCAGGCCCACTGGAATCCATGGGTTTGGGTAGCAACCTGACCAGTTTTCTGCCGATCATTCTGATGTTTGCGGTGCTGTATTTTCTGATGATTCGTCCGCAGATGAAGCGTCAGAAAGAGCAGAAGGCGATGATGGAAGCTATCGCCAAAGGCGATGAAGTGGTCACCAGCGGCGGCATGCTAGGTCGCGTTACCAAAGTAACGGATGCCTATGTGAATCTGGAAATTGCCAACGGCACCGAAATCGTGATCCAAAAAGCGGCCATCGCCACCTTGCTGCCAAAGGGTACGATTAAATCGATTTGATGCGTGTGCCGGTTCGCGCACCCTATGCGCAGTTCCGGCCATCCAAATCACCCGGGACCTGTTGGACTTAGGTAGAATCGGCGGCAAAATATGTCGTCACTCAGCGTATTTCTCGCTTCGAACCCCAAAATTCGACAGTCTCCCAGGCCCTTTCTGCCCGGCGGCCAACCCTGAACATTGAATCAATATGAATCGCTATCCACTCTGGAAGTATCTCGTTATCGCCTTTGCGCTGCTGCTGGGCGTGTTATATACGTTGCCGAACTTCTTTGGCGAATCGCCTGCAGTGCAAATCAGCAGCGCCAAATCCACCATTAAGGTCGATGCCGGCCTGGTGCCGCAGGTAGAACAGATTTTGAAAGCCAATGACATGGGCACTGGCGGGGTGTTCTTTGATGCGGTCGGAAATCAGGGTTCGGTGCGGGCCCGCTTTGCCGATACGGATGCGCAGTTCAAGGCCAAGGGGTTGCTGGAAAAGGAACTCAATACCGACCCGGCAGATCCGGTGTACACGGTTGCCTTCAACCTGTTGCCGAATACGCCCGGCTGGTTGCAAAGCCTGAATGCGTTGCCGATGTACCTCGGCCTCGATTTGCGCGGTGGCGTGCATTTCCTGATGGAAGTCGATACCAAGGCGGTGCTCAACAAGCGCTTGCAAGGACTGCAAGCCAGCGTGCGCAGTATCTTGCGCGACAAAAATATCCGTCATACCGGCCTTTCCCGCAGTGCCGATACGCTTGAACTGTTGTTCCGCGATGAGCCAACTCTAGTCAAAGCGCAGGAAGAACTGGCTTCGCAACTCAGTGAACTGAATTTTATTGCGAGCGGCAGCGGCAACGAACTCAAACTGGTGCTCAGCATGAAGCCGGAAGCGCTGACAAAAACCGTGGATGATGGCGTACAGCAAAACATCACGACCCTGTCCAAGCGCGTCAATGAACTTGGCGTGGCCGAGCCGATCATCCAGCGTCAGGGTGCCAGCCGGATCGTGGTGCAATTGCCGGGTGTGCAGGATGTTGCCCGAGCCAAGGATATTATCGGCCGTACCGCAACCCTGGAAGTGCGCCTGGTTGATGAAACAGTTACCCGCGGCAGCGAGGAAAGCGCCGCTATTCCATTCGGCTCTGAATTGTTCAAGGTCGGCAAGGGCGCGCCGGTGGTGTTGTACAAGGAGCCGATCATTACCGGCGACTATATCGCCAGCGCTACTGCCAGCTTCGATCAAAACAACCGGCCGTCGGTCAGCATTGACCTGAACGGCGACGGCGGACGCCGCATGCGCGACGCTACGCGCGGCAAAATCGGCAAATTGATGGCGATTGTGTTGTTCGAGAAAGGCCGCGGCGAAGTGCTGACAGTGGCGACCATCCAGGATGAACTCGGATCGCGCTTCCAGATCACCGGCGAAGGTTCATCCCAGGCATCCAGCGATTTGGCATTGCTGCTGCGCGCAGGTTCGCTGGCGGCGCCGATGGAAATCATCGAAGAACGCACCATCGGCCCGCAACTTGGCGCTGAAAATATCAAGAAGGGCTTCGATTCCACCATGTACGGCTTTCTACTGGTAGCCGCTTTCATGGCGGTGTATTACATGCTGTTCGGCGTGTTCAGCGTGATCGCACTGTCCACCAATCTGCTGTTGCTGGTGGCGATTCTGTCCATGCTGCAAGCGACCTTGACCTTGCCGGGAATCGCTGCAATTGCGCTTACGCTGGGTATGGCAATCGACGCTAACGTGCTGATTAACGAACGGATTCGGGAAGAGTTGCGCGCCGGACATTCGCCGCAAGTAGCGATAGCGATGGGCTTTGACCGCGCCTGGACCACAATTCTGGACTCCAATGTGACTACGCTGATTGCCGGCCTGGCGCTATTGATCTTCGGTTCCGGCGCGATCCGCGGCTTCGCGGTGGTGCATTGCATCGGCATCGTGACCTCGATTTTCTCTTCGGTGTTCGTCTCGCGCGGCTTGGCTAACCTGTGGTACGGCCGTCAGAAAAAACTGACCTCCCTGTCGATCGGGACTGTCTGGAAGCCGGAGTAATGGTTGCCTGCTGCATCCTGGCCAATTGAGCCAGGACTGGCGCAAATAAAGTAGTGCAGACCTTCGTGTCTGCACTACTTCAGTCTAAATTTAGTCTAAATCAAGCATCTCGCGGCAGTCTGGCCGAGCCAGGAGCCGCATCGAAAGGATCGATGATGGAATTATTCCGCATCAAAAAAGATATTCCATTTATGCGCCACGCATTGATACTCAATGCGATCTCGGCCATCACGTTTGTGCTGGCGGTGTTCTTCCTTGTTAGTAAGGGCTTGCATCTGTCGATTGAATTTACCGGCGGCACCGTAATGGAGGTGGCGTATTCCCAACCGGCCAATATCGATGACATTCGTAACACGGTCCAAACGCTGGGATACGCCGACAATCAGGTGCAGAGCTTCGGCACTGCACAGGATGTGTTGATCCGCTTGCCTCTCAAGGGCGATGCGACAGCCGTCGAGCAAAACAGTAAGGTGATGGCGGCGCTGAAGGCAAAAAATGCCGACGTGGTGCTTAGGCGTTCCGAATTCGTCGGGCCGCAAGTGGGGCAGGAACTCGCCAATGACGGTCTAATGGCGCTGGCGATGGTGATCATCGGCATCATGATTTATCTGGCGCTGCGCTTCGAATGGAAGTTTGCGGTAGCTGCGATTGTCGCCAACCTGCATGACGTGATTATTATCCTGGGCTTTTTCGCATTCTTTCAGTGGGAGTTTTCACTCTCAGTGCTGGCTGGTGTGCTGGCGGTGCTGGGCTATTCAGTCAATGAGTCGGTGGTGGTCTTCGATCGTATCCGCGAAATGTTCCGCAAGCACCGCAAGATGGCGGTGCCGCAAGTCATTGATCATGCGATCACCAGCACTATTTCGCGTACCGTGATCACGCACGGCTCGACCCAGATCATGGTGTTGTCGATGCTGCTGTTCGGCGGCCCGGCGTTACATTATTTCGCCGTGGCGCTAACCATCGGTATTCTGTTCGGGATTTATTCTTCGGTGTTCGTCGCCGCTGCGGTTGCGATGTGGCTGGGTATCAAGCGCGAAGATCTGGTCAAGCCGGTAAAAGACAAAGTTGAAAACGATGGCGCAGTAGTTTAAAAATACCGCGTTACCGCCAAGCCAGCCGCCAGAAATTTGCGACTGGCTTTTTTTATTGGTGTGTCGGAAGTTGCGAAAAGATTCGGCCCATGAAAAACACGAAAGATCCCAGTCTCTGCTGCAGTCGAAAAGAAGGTGTTTGCATTTTTTCGTGCTTTTCGTGTCTTTCGTGGAAAATGCTTTTTCTAGAATCTATTCCTTGCCAGGGTCACTATAGAGCTGGAAATTGCTGCGCCCCATTTGCTTGGCAAGGTACATGGCATCATCGGCGCGGCCGATCAATGCCTCGACATCGGTTCCGTGTTCGGGATAGCGGCTAATGCCGATGCTGGGCGTGACGGTCAAAACATGGCTTCCGACCTGGTATGGCTGCACCAAGGCACTCAGAATTCTTTTGGCAGCCTCGCGTGCGGTCGCCTGTGATTCCATATCGGGCAGCACCAGAATGAACTCGTCGCCGCCGATGCGCGCCACGGTATCGATCTCGCGCAGCAACGCGCGCAAACGTTTTGCTACCGCTTGCAGGAGCACGTCGCCAACCCGGTGTCCCAGCATGTCGTTGATCGGTTTGAAGCTGTCCAGATCGATAAACATGACAGCCACTTGGTTGCCGCTGCGTTTGGCGACCGCCATCGCTTGCGTTAGCCGATCTTCCAGCAGGCGGCGGTTGGGCAAATCGGTCAAGGCGTCATGGTCGGCCAGATGTCGAATCTGTTTTTCAGCTTGCAGGCGTTCCAATATCTCGCCTTGCAGGCGCTGGTTGACGCTGGCTAGCTCTGCGGTGCGCTCCTGCACCCGCAACTCCAGATCGTCGCGCGCCTGCACCAGCGCTTGTTGCGCATTCCTGCGCTCGGTGATGTCTTCGGTAATGTAGATTGAGCCTTTGCCGAGGTCGTTCGGATCAATCGCTTTGGCCAACATGCGGCACCAGAACGTGCTGCCATCACGCCTTTGCATCAGCAATTCGGTATCGAGTCGTTGCCCGCTGCCCAGCGTCGCTCTGGCGAGGTCCGATAATGCAGTGAAAGCTTGCGGCGATGGATACAGGATATCGGTAGTCTGTTGGATTAATGCGTCGCTGGGCCAGCCGAACATTTCACTAAAGCGCTGGTTGCATTGCAAAAATCGGCGTTTGCGGGTGAACGTGATGGCCAGCGACACATTGTCCAGAATCGCCTGATGTTCCAGCAGCAGCCGGTGCGCCGATGCATCCGCGGCGCAGCGTTCGGTGATGTCTTCAATGATGTATATCTGACCCTTGTCAGGAGCAGTCGGATCTATTGCGTTCATTACCACGTGGCCCCAGAACGTGCTGCCGTCGCGCCGTTGCAGCAACAATTCGGTATCGAGCGGTTGCCCACTGCCCAGTGCCGTTGCGGCCAAGTGGGCATGTTCGGCATGCGCTGGCACCGATGGAAGCAGCAGACTGACTGGCAGGCCTGTCAGTTGTCCATCGGGCCAGCCAAACATCGCACTGGCGTGTTGATTGCAGTGCAAAAAGTTGCCATCACGGACAAAGGCGACGCCGAGCGCAAGGTTGCCCATCAGTGCCTGGTATTCCAGTAGTAAATGACGGCTTTGCGTGGCGTCAATCGGAGGAGAGTTTTTTATCATGCTCGTGCCCAAAACAGGAGCGAATGGCAGGCGATGTTTGTCGTCAACTTGATGTGGCTAGTCTCATTTTTCATTATTTTTATCCTTCTGTGCTTATGCCGCGAAGCTCCACGCCAACAAGCGTTCACCAGAATTGTATTGCCCGAGCAGGGGATGCAACACACGAAAAATTTCTTACGGACAATTAATTTGGTGGGGTATTCTGACGCATTTTTAGGTTTGTAGCATCAAAAATTGCTTTTTTACTTTTTTTCACTTTTGTTGACGGCGCTCAATGCGTCAAGCCGGTTTTTGAGTATGCCCAGAGTTTCTTCGAGCGCGATGAAATCCGCTTCGGAATAGCCGGAAAATGGCTGCTTACAAAACTGGACGTGCGGATTGAACACTTGTTCAAAAGTGCGCTCGCCGGCCGCGGTCAGTTGCACAATGGTGTTGCGGCGGTCTTCCAGACTGGTAATGCGCCGCACCAGATGCTTGTTTTCCAGGCGATCGACGACGCCGGTCAGGGTACCCTTGGTAATCAGAGTTTTCTGACCCAGTTCCTTGAAGGTCATGCCAGGCGTATTGCCGAGGGTGGCGATGATGTCGAATTGGGCTTGAGTCAGGCCGGTTTTGCGGATTTGGGGCGCAGACATGTGCTCGAAGCCGTGATAGCACTCGGCCAGCAGGCGCAGACTGCGTAAGTAGCGTTCTTTCATTATTCTTTCGTCACTCTTTCATATTGCGGGCTTGGTCTGTTGCACCAGATCCATGCGTCGGTGCAGGCGCTGCGCTTCTGCGGTAGCGCCGGCTTGCTCTGCACGCATCGACTGCACGCCCAGCCATGCCAGCAACGGACGGCGCCAGCCTTGGGCCGAAGCGGTATCGACCGCCAGTGTCAGCAATGCCGGGCTGGCACGGTTGCTGCGCAACAGGACGCCGGCAGCCACTAATCGGGACAGCGGATCGCTGATGCCGGCCACGGTAGCTGCCGCGTCTGCACCAGCGCGCATTACGCCTTGGTGCTGCGTGGGCAGCAGCGCAATGTCCTGTGCTTGAATCTGTCCGGCCAGATAGTCGGCGTAGGCGCGTTCCGGCGCTGCTGCGTCCTGACGCAGTTTTTCAAATCCGACACAGTCTTCCAGCACCAAGCTGGCCACGCGGCTGGCGCAGCGGATCAGTTCCGCGCGCGCCACCAGGGCGACTTGGCCGGTACTGGCCATTTCGCTGCGCGCCTTGGCAAACTCCTGAATTTCGATCCTGTCGTTGCCGGACAGGTAGGCAGCGGTGGCGCGTTCAATGCCGCTTTGGGCGTTCATTTGCCATTCCGGTACAGCCGGGCCGCTGGCGCAAGCGCTCAATAACATGGCAATGCCAAACGGCAAGAGTAGGGCGTGGTATGTGTATTTTATGGTGTACTTCATGGCAATTTTATCTCCGCTTCGCGTTTGAACGGCCACTTGCGGTTGATTTCATTGACCAGTTGTTCGACCTTGCGCAGGTTGCTCTCGACGTCGGCGCGCAGCGGCGCCAAGTCGACGGTCGCCTCTTTGACGTTAGCGCCGACGGCCTGTGCTTCAAGCAATACTGCATCAACTTTTTTCATGCTGGACCTGACGTCGCTCAGCAAGTCGTTGAGCTGGACGATAGCATTCTGCGCTTCTGGCATCACGCCATTCTTGCCGAACACCTGGCTGTCGGCCTTGGTCGCCAGGCCATTGG
The DNA here is from genome assembly GCA_041736255.1 of Burkholderiaceae bacterium. Classification (GTDB taxonomy): domain Bacteria; phylum Pseudomonadota; class Gammaproteobacteria; order Burkholderiales; family Burkholderiaceae_D; genus AVCC01. The sequence goes on along the minus strand of JBGSTZ010000007.1, from coordinate 2,015 downwards.
CGGTAGCCAGCAACTGGTTGGCGCGGTCTAGCGCGAGCAGCAGTTTTTTCGCATTTTCATCGGAGCCGGTGATAACGCCCAGTGCGCCGCTCTTGCCATTGAGTTTCTCGGTGACAGACTGCACGTTGCGCAAGCTTACATCCAGCGCTGAGTCGGTTGCGGTCAGCGTGTTCATATTTTGGATTAATTCCTTAGTGGCAATCAGCAAGCGGGGAATTTCGGCAGTGGCGTCGCCTGCAAGCACGTTGCGCACTGCACCGTCGGGTAGCGGCGGGTCGCTCAGGATGCCGCTGTAAGCGCGTAAGCGCATTGAGCCCACCAAGCCGCGTTCCATGGTAAAGACGCTAGAAACGCGCAACCAGCGGGCATCTTTCTTCGCCACGTCGACAATCATTCTGGCTTTGCCTTCGTCGCTGAGTTCGATGCGGCTGACGCGCCCAATCGCAAAGCCGGCAAAGGTGACGTCCATCCCGACCATGACGCCCTCGGCGTCGTCTGCCACCAGCACCAGTTTCTGAGTCGATTCGAACGCACCGCGCGCATACATCAGGTATACCACCGTGGCCGATACCAATATCACCATCAGGATCAGCAGCATTGCCGCTTTGAACTCGACATGGGGAATCGGCGGTGGTGCGGCGGGCAGGGGCGATGTGTCGTTGGTTTTATCTGTCATGGTTATTCTGGCTGGCCGGGGTAGCGTTTTGAAAAAAGCGTTAATCAATAATGTTAAGCACTGCCGTAGGATGGGCGCAACCCACCATGTAAATTCGATATGCGATGGGTTTCACCCATCCTACGGAGCTGTCCACGAAAAGCACGAAAGACACGAAAAAACTTCGCTTTTGCAGTTGAAAAAACGGTTTATGCATTCTTTCGTACTGTTCGTTTCTTGTGTGCACTGTGCATACAATCCATTAATAATAATTGCCCATCAGCGAGGCCACTTCAATTATCAGCACCACGGCAAAAAGGCGCACCATGCCGGCCAATCCGGTGGCAAGGTCGGTGCGATAGCGGCTTGCTGCGGCAACCTCATCGTAATACGCGGAAGCCATCGGAATGAATGACACGGCCAGACTGAAAAAGAAAATCTTCAGCACCAGGATCAAGGTCACGGACGGGTTGAAAACTTGGCCGACCACCCGCGTGTAGCCGGATACCGCCCAAGGCGTAAAGCCATAGATTGCCAGATATGCCAGCACCAACGTCAACAGGCAGCTAACCGCGCCCAGCATCCATACTGAAAATACGCCGGCCAGCACGCGTGGCAAAAATTCCTGCCGGATCGGGTCGATTCCCTTGAGACGCAAGGCCTTTAAGGTGCCCTGCGCACGCATCTGCCCGATTTCTGCGCTTTCCGGCAGGGTACACCGCAGCGCCACGAACATGGCGGCCGTGAGCGGAATCAGTTCCAGTACCAGCACCCTGACCACCATCTCGATGGCAAAGCGGGACAAGCCGTAACTGAGTGCGGTGATCACTACAATCCGGATCAACACTACGCTGATCAGTGCCGACAGCACGGTAAACCACAGCAAATTCTGCATCGTCGCCCGCACGATCTCGCGCGCGATGGCGCTGCGACCGGCGCGGCTATAGGTCGATGGCGATAGCGCCAGCGTCACCACCACCACGCCAAACAGCACGATCTGCCACCAACTGCCAATCCACACCAGCACCCGGCGACCCAGGCACTTGCACGTCGAAAAAGAAGATAGTTGATTCATCGTGCGATGTTAGCAGCGATTGTGGTTGCAGTGCTGCCAGTCGCGCAGGGAATAGGCGTATTCTGTTCAATCTGAATTGCTTCAATTTCATTTTTGCAGATTCTGCGGATTTTTATGCGGTGTAGCGAGTGTGTAGTCACCTATTTTTGTGACTATTCAGCAGCTACGCTGTGGGCCGAATAGGATTGCCATTGAAGGCGTGGCGTAGCACTTCGAGCATGCCGTGGCCTTGCTTGCGCAGTGTGTCGAGGCAGGAGCGGATGACGCAGAAATTTTCGGCCCCGA
>JBGSTZ010000112.1:0-13143 GCA_041736255.1 Burkholderiaceae bacterium | reverse complement strand
GCCCTCTGGCAATAGCTCCACTATCTTTGCCCAATCTTCGCCAATCTTTGCGTACTCTTCTGTTTGCATTGTTTTTCTTGTCCGTTTCAATTTTGCATTATTTTAATGCGGGATTGAAAATTTGGTTAGCGCGTATGGGGGGCAACCCCGTCCCCTACTCGATTTGGTAACGCATTGGCGCAGTGCCTGGTCAGGCCTTGACTTCGTCAAACCGGAATCGCACTTCCTTATAATTACCGGCGATATATGCCAGCAGCGCCCAGATGAAAATAATAACACCCGCCATTTCAAGACTTTCCTCAACGGTTGAAATCATGTTGTAGGCCAAATTGTGTGTTCCATGCAATTCAGCGTAGCGGCCGCCGATAAGCTCTAAACCGATGGCGCCGCTGAGGTAGATGATCGCAGCCATCAGGAAAGTGAACCTCGTTTTCGCAGGGAGATGCAACAGGAATTTCAGAAAGTACAGCCCGAGAACCAGCACGAGTACGATGCCAGGAATGACCCAGGCGAAATAAAAGGCGCCGAGGTTGCCATCGCCCAACAGCGTGCGTGTCGGCTCAACCATCATTTCATGCAGGGTAACTGCCTCATCCACTGCCATGAACAAGAATCCGAATGCAAGCATGGCCCAATGTGAAACGTGAGAAGCTTGCCGTTTTTTTTCCAATACGGTGATTACCGCAAGAAGCAGGGCCGCGAAGACGAGTATGAACGTGGAGAAAAAGGCTGGGAGATTGAGTTCAGTGCCGACGTTAAACAGCCTGACCAGCCCATATACCCGCTCATGCCCGGTCAGGTAAACCGTCAACTGCCCTGCGGTGCTGCCAAGAACTAGAAATAAAGCTACCGCTCCCAAAACGCAAACAATGGAAGATGGATTCAGTGATATTGAGTTGCTTGTCATCTAATATGGCTTCTTCCTAAGTTGCTAAGTTATTATTGGGTCGAATATTTATATACAGCAAGGCAACTGATAAGCCGGTGCACTGACTTGCAACACATTTCGGCATTTCCCCCAACGTTAGATACTGCTTCGATTTCAGGAAACGGCGCGATTATACTTTAGATAACAAACCGTAAAATCAGACATGAGAAATTGTTACAGAAAATCAAAATGCCAAGGTAATCTCGATTTCCTGGCCCAGTCGCACAATCTGACCTTTCCCCTCTTTTAGGATCACATTCATGCCAAAGGTGATGCCGCCATCGACCTTGGGATTGGCGCGATAGCTGCGCAGGATGTCCAGCGGATCAGGGCCGACAAGGCCGGTGGCCTGATCGACCGAGGGTATCGGGCAGCGCGCGCAGGGCTTGACCGGTTTTAACGTGGCTTCGCCAATGCGCAAACTTTCCATGTAATCCTCTTCAAACGCCTCCACGCCATCAATCACGAGGTTCGGACGGAAGCGGTTCATAGGCAGCGGCGCGCGATCCTGCGCAGCCAGTTTCTGGTTCAGATCGGCCAGCGATGCCTGCGAAATCAGCAGGAAAGGGTAACCGTCCGAGAACAGCGCCGGTACGTCGGCATGTGCGGTCCAGCGGGTGTTGGTGACGCGGCTGGCGTGCGGATGAAAGCGCACCAACCGGCATGGAAATTCTAATACCTGCGAAAACCAGCGCGCTGTTACGGCATCGCAATCGTAAGCGCTCAGCATATCGTCCCAGACCTGCACAGTAATGGTGGGCGCTTGTTCCGCGTCGGGCAGATCGAGCGGAATCTCCAGTTCGAGCATTCCGGGCGCGCGCAGTTTCAGCCGGTCGGCAGTGATGCAGGGCGTAATGCGCGCTAGCGCCGGATGTTCGCGCTGCGTCAAGAAATTGCCCTGTATATCCACTACCATCCATTCGCGATCGTAGATGAAGTCGTGCATCAGGCCGGCAGGCGTCAAGGTCGCCTCGGTCAATGCAATCGCGCCGCAGGATTTGATCGGGTAGAAGTTGAGTTCGGTCAGTTTTGTCATGTGTCGTCAGATTATTTGTTGTTTGTTTTTAGAATTACGACAAAACTTCTTCATGCCACTGTAGGTTGTTGCGACCGATCAGGGCGCTGGCAGCGGGCGGACCCCAAGTGCCGGCGGCATAGGGGATCGGCTCGGTTTCGTTTTGTTCCCAGTGGTTCAGGACCGGTTCGATCCATTCCCATGCCGCCTCAAGTTCATCGCCGCGCATGAACAGCGTGAGCTGGCCGCGCAAAACATCCAGCAGCAAACGCTCATACGCTGCCATGCGCGGTGTGCGGAAAGTTTCGAGGAAATCCATTTCCAGTTCAACCGGCTTCAGGCGCATGCTGTCGCCGGGTGTTTTGGCCATCAAGTGCAGCGTCAGCCCTTCATCCGGCTGCAGTCGGATGACCAGGCAGTTTGGCTGAAAACTGCTGCCGGGCTGGGCAAAAATCGAATGGGGAATCGGTTTGAAACGCACCACGATTTCAGCCAGACGGTCGGGCATGCGCTTTCCGGTTCTTAAATAAAACGGTACGCCAGCCCAGCGCCAGCTATCGATTTCCGTCTTCAACGCAACAAAGCTTTCGGTGCGCGAATGCGGGTCGGCGCCGGCTTCATCGCGATAACCGGGTACCGCGACGCCTTCGATATAACCGGCGCGGTATTGGCCACGGACGACATCCTGCGCCAGCGTGGTCGGCGTGAAACGGCGCAGCGAGTGCAGCACCTGCAACTTGGCGTCGCGCACGGCATCGGGCGCAATCGAGGTCGGCGGCTCCATGGCGACGATGCACAGCAACTGCAGCAGATGGTTTTGCAGCATGTCGCGCAATGCGCCGGAGGTATCGTAATAACCCATCCGAGTACCCACGCCCAGATCTTCGGCAATGGTGATTTGCACGTCGGAAATCCATTCGCGTCGCCATAGCGGTTCGAACAGCACGTTGCCAAAGCGCAGCGCCAGCAAATTCTGTACCGTTTCCTTACCCAGATAATGATCGATGCGAAATATCTGCGATTCCGAGAACACGCAGCCGACTTCAGCATTAATTTTTTTGGCGCTGGCCAAGTCGCGACCAAGCGGTTTTTCCAGCACCACGCGGGAATTCTGGTTCACCAAACCGGATGCGGCAAGGTTGCTGCAAATCTTCGAAAACAGGCCCGGCGGCGTGGCCAGGTAATACACGCGCGTGATCGCCGCATCGTCGCGCAGCGCGGCAACCAGCGCTGAATAGCTGGTGGGATCGTTGGCATCCAGACGCACATACACGATGCGGTTTAGAAATGCCTGCCAGGCTGCGGCGTCAGGTGACTTTTTGAGGTGACTTTTGGCATTTTTTTCAATTTCACAATGAAAATCTTCTTGTTCCCAGTCATTGCGACCGATGCAAATAATGCGTGCGGCATCCGGAAAGCTGCCGGAAAGACTGCATGAAAATAAGGCAGGGAGCAATTTGCGCATAGCCAGATCGCCACCGCCGCCAAACAGGACAAAGTCGAAGTCGTTAAGAGTCATTTTGTGGTTTGCGTAAATTAATCGGATCAAGCGTTTTAAAAAAATGTGCTGAATTTACTTGATATAAGTATCGTAGGTCGGGTTAGCGGCTTTATCGCGTAACCCGACATTTGCGGCTGAGAATGTCGGGTTACGCTACGCTAACCCGACCTACAAAGCCGTTACATAATATAAGCATGTTCAGGCAGGCCCGGCACCTCCACGCGCATCGACAGCAGGCAGCCGGACAGAGGATATTCTGCCAGTTCTGCCGCAGTGCGATTGTGCCGTGCGCTGGTGATATACAAAGTGCGTAAATCCACGCCGCCAAAAGCGATCATGGTCGGGCAGCGCACTGGCAGCAAAATTTCGCGCAGGATTTCGCCTTCCGGCGACAGCCGCAGCAGGCGTCCGCCGTCAAACATCGCGCACCAATAAGCGCCTTCGCTATCGACCGCTGCACCGTCCGGACGTCCGCCATAATTGTGCAGCTTATCGCTGGAGAATTGCCTGAAAACCTGCGGCGCGCTGGCGGTGCCGTGTTCCAGGTCGAATGTATAGCGGCGTATCAAATGTGCAGTAGTGTCGGCGTGATACAGCGTGCGATTGTCCGGGCTGAACGCCAAGCCGTTCGATACCGTGATGCCGCTCCAATTCATATGTATCGTGCCTTGGTCGAGGCAATACATGGTGCCCAATTGCCGGTCGCGCGGCTCATACATCGAGCCGGCCCAGAAACGTCCGGCGGCATCGCAACGCCCATCGTTGAAACGTGTTGTCGCGGTGTCGTAAGGCGCGGCTGCAATTGCCTGCAATCTGCCGTCGTCGGCGCCATTGTCAGTATCGAGATGGAAGAATCCGCTGCGCAATGCAACGATCAGGCCGCCCGTCGCGTTGCGTGCAATGCAGCCCGGTTCGGCCGGCATGGGCCAGGATTTGTGCGCGCCCGTTGCAGGATGCAGGCGGTGCACCGCGCAGCCGTCGATGTCGATCCAGTACAACGCCGCCTCAATCGGATGCCAGAGCGGGCACTCGCCAACTTGCATCGGCTGGTCAAATGCGACTTGTATAGAATTCATTGAATAGAAGAAAAAAGTAGCAATGTGAAGCTTAACTATACAGCAAGGCTAGACAAAGATACGCCACAACGCCAGCGTCCATGTAACAGGTTATTGATCGTTTTTTGCCCTATCATTACGTAAATATACAATCATTTCATGATGAGTATAGGCGACGCATTTTCGCGCGTTTTATCGTATTTATCGAGGATTATAAGGATCGCATCATGCCACTACATCCGGTTATCTCCACTGTCACCCAGCGCATCATTGCGCGCAGCGCGCTTTACCGTACCGCCTATCTGGACCGCTTGGAAGCAGCGCGTCTGGAAACTGTCCAGCGCAGCAGTTTGTCGTGCACCAATCTGGCGCATGGCTTTGCCGCATTCCCGGCCAACGACAAGCTGGTGCTGAAACAGCAGAAAAAGCCTTCGGTGGCGATCATCTCCGCCTATAACGACATGCTGTCGGCGCATCAGCCTTTCGAACGCTTTCCGCAACTGATCAAGGATGCGGTACGTGCTGCCGGCGGGGTGGCGCAATTTGCCGGTGGCACGCCGGCGATGTGCGATGGCATCACGCAAGGTCAGCCCGGCATGGAACTCTCTTTATTTTCGCGCGATGCGATTGCGATGGCGACCGCGATTGCGCTGTCGCACAACATGTTCGATGCGGTGGTGTACCTCGGCGTGTGCGACAAAATCGTACCCGGACTGCTGATCGGCGCGCTGCATTTCGGCCACTTGCCGGCGGTATTCATCCCGGCCGGGCCGATGACTTCCGGCATGTCGAATCCGGAAAAAGCCCGGATTCGCCAACTGTACGCAGAAGGCAAAGTCGACCGCAAGGCGCTGCTGGAAGCCGAGTCGCAGTCGTATCACGAAGCCGGCACCTGCACTTTTTACGGCACCGCCAACAGCAACCAACTGTTGATGGAAGTTATGGGTTTGCATCTGCCGGGCGCCGCTTTTGTTACGCCGAACACGCCTTTGCGTGATGCGCTGACGGCAGCCGCCGCGCAGCGTGCGGTGCAGATTGCCGAACACGGCAACCAGTACACGCCGGTAGGGCGTCTGGTGGATGAGAAATCCATCGTCAACGCCATCATCGGCTTGCTGGCAACCGGCGGATCGACCAACCACACCTTGCATCTGGTAGCCATCGCGAAAGCAGCTGGTATCGTGATTGACTGGAATGATTTCGATCAGCTATCGTCCGTGATCCCGATGCTGACCCGCATTTATCCCAACGGCGACGCCGATATCAACCATTTCCACGCCGCTGGGGGAACCGGTTTCGTGATCCGCGAATTGCTTGATGCAGGCTTGCTCCACGACGATGTGACAACGATCCTGGGTCACGGCTTGCGTGCCCATTGCAGCGAGCCATTCCTGCAGCAAGATCAAACGGCGATGTGGAAACCCGCTGCCGCTGTCAGCGGCGACGAGGGCGTGCTGCGCGCCATTGCCCGGCCGTTTTCCACCGATGGCGGCATCAAACTGGTGTCCGGCAATCTCGGTCGTGCGGTGATGAAAGTGTCCGCAGTCAAGCCGCAGCACCGCTCGGTGGAAGCGCCTGCGATCGTGTTCGATTCGCAGGAAGCGTTCATGCATGCCTACAAGGCGGGCCAGCTGGATCGCGATTTTGTCGCGGTGCTACGCTTCCAGGGGCCGCGCGCCAACGGCATGCCGGAACTGCATGCGCTGACCCCGGCGCTGGCCAATTTGCAGGATGCCGGTCATCATGTCGCGCTGGTGACGGATGGCCGCATGTCCGGCGCATCGGGCAAGGTGCCGGCCGTGATTCATGTCTCGCCCGAAGTGCTGGCCGGCGGTCCGCTGGGCCGGGTTCGTAATGGCGACATCATTCGCATCGACGCCGAAAACGGCGTGCTGGAAGCGCTGGTGCAAGCCGAACAATGGGCGGCGCGGACCCAGGCCAGCGCAGATTTGTCAGCGAACCATATCGGCATGGGGCGCGAGTTGTTTGGCATGTTCCGCGCCGCGGTGAGTGCGGCGGAAGAGGGCGCAACCACCTTCGCGCTGCCGATCCCGCTGCCGCTGCCGTTGCTGCAAGCCGCAAGCGAGCATAAGCCCGACGTGCTGGACGCCGAACCATTCAACGATGAAGATCACCTGATTAAACCAATATGAAAACGCCGCTTACCCTCCTTGAAATCATGCGCACTTCGACCGTGATCCCAGTCATCGCAATAGACGATATAGCCCACGCGGTGCCGCTGGCGCGTGCGCTGGTTGCCGGCGGCATTCGCGTGCTGGAAGTGACGCTGCGCACCGCGCACGGACTGGCTGCGATTCGTGCCATCGCAGAGAACGTGCCGGAAGCGATAGTCGGCGTCGGCACGTTGACCCAAGCATCGGAATTTACCGCCGCTCGCGACGCCGGCGCGGTATTCGGCGTTTCACCCGGATTAACTGCGGCGCTGGTCGAGGCCGCGAAAAAAAGCGGCCTGCCCTTGCTGCCCGGCGTGATGACGCCCTCCGAAGTAATGGCCGCGCGCGAATTCGGCTTTCAGCAGTTGAAGCTGTTTCCGGCAGTGCCGGCCGGCGGCATCGGCATGTTGAATGCGATCGCCGGGCCGCTGCCGGACATTACGTTCTGCCCGACCGGCGGCATTACGATCGCGACCGCAGCGCAATTTCTCGCCTGCAAGAATGTGGCCTGCATCGGCGGTTCGTGGCTGACGCCCAAGGATGCTATGCACGCTGGCGACTGGGCACACATAACCTCACTGGCAGTTGCAGCGAGCGCTTTGCGCTAGCAATTTTTCATATCCCAGGTGCCAGTAATTAATATTACCGCTTTAATAATATGCGGAAATTGGCATGTTTTAAAAATTTTATAGAGGGTATATTGATTCTGGGTTAAATCTGGAATGCACCGGTTGCAAGTTACCTTGTTCCAAGTTCTTAGGAATCAGATGCGGCCGCGTTTGAATTCGGCTATGAATGCTTTCGCCTGTTGATGCGTGACGACTACATCCGGGTCGCCGTGGTACGCATACAAAAAAGGCGTGCCGCCCAGACGATCAGTCATTTTTGCCAAAAGTAAAAACCGTGTGCCCACTGGAAATCTGGCGGTGTCAGTCAGCCGCCGGGAACACTGCACCAGCAGTTCGCTGGAAAATGCCTGCCCCTGGATCGGCCGTATCTGCACCAAGCCCCGTTTTCCAGTGGAAGCCGGCGCGATGAAGGATTCGACAACTACTTGTCTATATGCGGAAGTATCACGGGTCATAAAAGGGAATTCCTTGCGGTACAAATTCCGTGGCGGATGGATGTAGTAACGCACAAAAAATTCTGTCCACGAAAGGCACGAATGACACGCAAAAACTGCATAGACATTGCTTGCTGTTTTTCGTGCTTTTCGTGTCTTTCGTGGACAATGCTTTTTATGTTTTACGTGTGCCGTGCGTAACATCGGTTGTTAAAAAGCCCAGTAAAAACTGGGCTTTAAAGATGCTTGATGAGATTTTTGAAATATCAGGAAGCAAGTAGAAGCAAGTGTTTTGACTCAGACGTTGAACAGGAAGTTCAGCACGTCGCCATCCTTGACCACGTATTCCTTGCCCTCGGCGCGCATCTTGCCCGCTTCCTTGGCACCTGCTTCGCCCTTGTAGGTGATGAAGTCTTCATAGGCGATGGTCTGGGCGCGGATGTAGCCGCGTTCGAAGTCGGTGTGGATCACGCCGGCTGCCTGCGGCCCGGTGTCGCCCGCGTGGATGGTCCAGGCGCGCACTTCCTTGACGCCGGCGGTGAAGTAGGTCTGCAGGCCGAGCAGCTTGTAGGCGGCGCGGATCAGGCGGTTCAGGCCGGGCTCTTCCAGTCCCATGTCGCCCAGAAATGCAGCCTTGTCTTCCTCTTCAAGGTCGGCGATTTCAGCTTCAATCGAGGCGCAAATGGCGACGATAGGCGCGTTTTGCGAAGCCGCGTAGGCGGTCAGTTGATCCAGCAGCGGGTTGTCGGTGAAGCCGGTGTCGGACACGTTGGCCACATACATCGCCGGCTTGGCGGTAATCAGGCACATCGACTTAATCAGCAGCATTTCTTCCGCATCCAGCCCCATTGCGCGCACCGGTTGCGCTTCGTTCAGATGCGGCATGATGCGTTCCAGCAATTCGACTAGCTTGGCAGCATCTTTGTCGCCGGAACGGGCTTTCTTTTGCTCGCGATGAATTGCTTTTTCGACTGTGCCCATATCGGCCAGCGCCAGTTCGGTCTGGATTACTTCGATGTCGTCCAGCGGGCTGATCTTGCCGGCGACGTGGATTACGTTGTCGTCTTCGAAGCAGCGCACCACGTTGACAATCGCGTCAGTCTCGCGGATGTGGGCGAGGAACTGGTTGCCCAAGCCTTCACCCTTGGATGCACCTGCCACCAGGCCGGCGATATCGACGAATTCGACGATCGCGTTCTGCACCCGCTGTGGCTTGACGATTTCAGACAGCGCAACCAGACGCGGGTCCGGCACTTCGACTACGCCGACGTTAGGCTCGATGGTGCAAAACGGATAATTCTCGGCCGGAATGCCGGCTTTCGTGAGCGCGTTGAAAAGGGTGGATTTACCGACGTTAGGCAGGCCGACGATGCCGCATTGGAGACTCATGATATGTGCTTTGCAAATGGAATTAAGGCGCTATTTTACCGGATGCATGGTGTTGGATTGATTTATCCGGGACTCGCGCCGGCAGTCGCATAAAACGCCGCTATAATGCCGCAGCAAAAATTAATCAAATCTTGTCATCTGGAGATTGATTGGCAACAAGACATCCGTTGGCATCGAAGTCAAAGGATAACGAGCCCATGTAGAATGCCGGAGCGCATTTTTCCGCACATCACAAAAGAAGGCTTCATGAAAATCCCTGACGATCCTGAAATTATTTACGCAAAACCCATTCGCCCGCTGGCGAACTTCATCTTCATGACGCGCTGGCTGCAACTGCCTCTGTATCTCGGCCTGATTCTGGCCCAATGCGTCTATGTATTCCATTTCTGGGTTGAATTGTCCGACCTTATCGGTGCCGTGTTCGGCAATGAAGTAGCGCTCAAGCATATTCTGGATGCGGTCACGATCGACGGCATGGTCAGGCCAAGCAAGCTGACTGAAACCACGATCATGCTGGTGGTGCTGGGCCTGATCGACGTGGTGATGATTTCCAACCTGCTGATCATGGTGATTGTCGGCGGCTACGAGACTTTCGTGTCGCGGATGAATCTGGAGAGCCACCCGGATCAACCGGAATGGCTGTCGCATGTGAACGCGTCGGTGCTGAAAGTAAAACTGGCGACGGCGATCATCGGCATTTCATCGATCCATTTGCTGAAAACTTTCATCAACGCCAAGGCCTATGATGAAAAGACGCTGCTGGCGCAGACCGGCATCCATGTGGTTTTCCTGCTTTCCGCAATGGCGATCGCGTACAGTGACCGCATCATGATGGGTACGAAATCGCAAAATAAGACGCATTAAAGTCCATTTGTAGCTGGGAGTTTCGACTCATCAACGTTTTTAATATCAGTTTTACAAACTTACTTAATTGCACCGCATCATAGAACTTGCATATACTTGGCGTATCGAAGCCGGGAGACGAATCAATACCACGCGGATTCGATACCGACCGATAGGGTGATACCTTTAGGGTTATCTGAAATGTATTTTTTTTACGATGCGGAGAATAAAAAATGTCACTGAAGAATTTGATGGTTCATCTGGACCAAAGCACGCGGACTGCATCGAGGCTGGAACTCGCGGCATCGCTGGCGCGCCGGCATCAGGCGCGACTGATCGGCGTGTTTGGACAACTCGCTCCATCGCAACAGGTGGGTGCGGTCTCGACTTGGCCCACGGCGGCATATACCGAAGCCGCCGAAGCTAGCAAGGCGGCATTCGAGAACGCCACGGCCGGCCTGCCGCAAGCCGAATGGCACGACATTAATCGCGGTAGTGAATCTGAAGTGCTACGCCACATCACGGATCTAGCGCGTCATGCCGATTTGGTCATAATGGGTCAGTATGACGAAACGGCCAAGCATACTGTGCCAGCAGATCTGGTCGAGGAAGTGGTTCTCAATTCTGGCCGGCCGGTACTGATCTTGCCTTACGTCGGCACTTTCCAAGAAGTGGCCAAGCACCCCTTGATCGCCTGGAGCGATGCCCGCGAGGCGGCGCGGGCACTCAACGATGCACTACCACTGATAGAAGGCTGTGAGGACGCCACGGTCATGTCGTTTTCTACCACTACCGAAGATGCCCATAACAGTAACAATGAAGTGACCCGCCATCTTGCCAGTCACGACATTCAGGCTAAATCGGAAATCATGTTGGTCAACGATGTCGGCATCATGGACATGTTGCTCAACCGGGCTGCCGACCTCGGCTCCGATCTGCTAGTCATGGGAGCCCATGGTCATATCGGGCTACCGTTTGTGAGTCGCGGCGCAGGCACCCGCTACATACTTCGGCACATGACAGTGCCGGTTCTGATGTCCAATTAAAACTCGGTTCGAAAAGTATCTTCATCCTGCATGCTTGATGCGTAATAGAAGACAGATGGCCACCGGTTTCGGTGGTCTTCTGTTTTTATGGCTACACGGGGTGAAATCGAACTCCCGACATAAAGATTTTCAAGACGGAGGCTACATGCGGCGGCAAGGCTGCGATCGCTGGTCTGCAGAGTCAACTTTTTGCTATGCTAACGCCTTTCCACTGGCCAGCACCGCTGTCTGGGCCGGCAAACCCTATTTATGGAGTAGCACATATGGCCTCTTTGCAAGAGCAGTTTTTGAAAGCCGGCCTGGTCGATAAAAACAAAGTCAAACTGGCCCACCAGGACAAGAGCAAGCAAAAGAAAGTCGAGCGTCGGACCGGCACGCAGAGTGTCGATGAGGCGCGCCTGGCCGCACTCGATACGCAACGCAAGAATGCCGAGCGGGCCCGCGAACTCAATGCCCAACGCGATGCGGCTGCCACTGAAAAGGCGATCATGGCGCAAATTGCCCAGATGGTGCAGCAGAATCGCCAGAGCAAAGGCGCAGGAGATATCGCCTACAACTTTACCCACGACAAGAAGGTCCAACGGATGTATGTGTCGGCCGCGGTCCAGGCACATTTAATCGCCGGGCGCCTGGTGATTGTTTGCCAGGGCGGCACCACTGAATTAGTACCCAGGATTGTCGCCGACAAGATCGCCGAACGCGATGCCGCGCTCGTCGTGCGGGTCAACAAGACCAGCACCGAGATCGACGCGGACGATCCGTATGCCGCCTTCCAAATCCCGGACGACTTGATGTGGTAGCGTCAAAGCCTGCCTCTTCTGGTGCGCTGCGTATCCGGTCTATGTTGGAATCCGTAAAGAAAATGTAGCCCAAAGCAAGAAGGTCCGCGAAAGTCTGGGCAAGTCGAAGGTAAAAACGACGTGCTGCAACGTGAACAGGCGGCAGCATGGTTTGCCGCCGTTCGCCAAATCGGAAACCCGGTTATTGGTGCTTATTTATAAAGCCTCGCCTGCTGCGCATATGGCACATCAAGATTAAAGCGTAAATATTGGAACAGGCACAAATCGACTATGTGCCAGTCGCGTCGGACTAAAAGTAGTGAAATCAGATTGATATCTGTAACGCTACGCTATACGATCAGTCATGATTAAAACATTCCGGCACAAAGGCTTGCAAGCATTCTTTGAAAAGGGAAGCAAGGCTGGCATACAGCCGAGTCATGCGCCAAGGCTGAAGCGCCAACTGGAACGGCTGGAACTTGCCAAAGGTGCTGAGGATATGAACGTGCCGGGTTGGGGGTGGCATCTTTTGAGCGGAAATCTTGCCCAGCATTACGCGGTGACAGTGAACGGTAATTGGCGCTTAACTTTCAAGTTTGAAGATGGTGATGCCGTGCTGGTTATTATCTGGATTATCACTAGGAGAAACGAATATGAGCAGAATGTATAACCCACCGCACCCCGGCGAAACCTTGCGAGAGGACGTTTTGCCTGCGCTGGGTTTGAGCGTGACCGCCGCCGCTGAACAACTGGGCATTACTCGCGCTGCATTGTCGCGGGTTTTGAATTGCCGCGCCGCCATATCTCCAATGATGGCGTTACGACTGGAAGCATGGTTGGGCGTGGAGCGTGGCGGGCGTGCTGACCTATGGATTGCAGAGCAGGCTGCTTATGACCTCTGGCAAGCAAGGAAAGTGGGGTTGCCGAAAGTGCAGCGTGCGGCAAGTATTTCAGCTTCAACCGTCGCCTGACCGTATCAGGCAATCGGCTAAAACTTTATCCTAGCTCTCACACGAACTTTAAGGTTAGCATGCCAGCGCTAACCGAGAACACCGAAATGGGGGTACGACAAGATGCACGACCGAAGCACCTATCCGAAGCCTGCAAATAAAAACGACCCCATGAGGCTGCATTTGTGGTGGTGTAGTGCGATTGACAGCGATTATCAAAACACCCCATGAATGAAAGTGTTTAGTGCCTGAATATTCTCCGCTTAGGAACGTGTACGAAATAACTTCCCGCACTGTGCTCAATGGACTATAAATTAAATGTGATTGGTTCGCATTCGAGATTGCCATGGAACACTACAACGCACGGGTTGAAAAGAGGATGAAGCGCCTGTTTGACACC
>JBGSTZ010000002.1:0-41872 GCA_041736255.1 Burkholderiaceae bacterium | reverse complement strand
CAGCGGGTGACGCCAGAATATCGTGACGCTCACTTTTCCGTCACTGATGTGGCCCTCTTCATCTACGGCAAGAAACAACGCGTGCGCTTGCAGTCCACCTTGGCGCTGGCGCGCTTTCTCAAGGCGATGCCGGTGTTGGCTATATAGTGCCAGATCTTCGACGAAACAAAAGAAACATGGTCGCCCACCCAGCTTATCCTGAGCAACGAAACACAGCTTGATGCCCAGGAGATCGTTTTGCTTTTCGCGCGGCGCTGGAGTATCGAACCTTTGTTCCATAATCTCAAACGCTGGTGGGGTTGCAAGGATCTGTGGCAACAATCACGCCGCGTGCTGGAGCTTTGGATGCAGATGCGATCCTGCGCTTATGCCTTGACGCACATGCTCGTTTTGCAATTGCATCAATCTTTCCCCATGCGCGACATCGCCCCCCGGCGCCTGCGCCGCCCGGTCACCGCCGGAATTTTTCTTGCCTGGCTACAGAAAGAATTTACCGGACTTCGCTTCCGCTCTGGCTATTGTCGGAAGTCTAAACAATTCCACTGGCCATTTTCGCCCTGATCACATCCTTTGCCAGATAATTCGTCTTCACCGACGTAACTTCTGGCAAATTGACCTTGTCTTGTATCGCGTTTTGCTTTTTCAGGAGCTGGTGAGGATGCCGTTTGTCTAAACTTGAGTAGAGCTTATTTTCATGCTATAAGCTCCATTAAAAATCCACAGCAGAAAAGGCTATCCATGACGAACAGCACAAATAATAATCAAAAAATCATTGCAGATACCCAAGCATGGGTTGAGAAAGCCGTGATCGGCTTGAACCTATGTCCGTTTGCCAAGGCGGTGCATGTCAAGAACCAAATTCGTTACGTGGTCAGTGCAGCGATAACGCCGGAAGCATTGCTGGAAGACTTGATGACTGAGTTGCAGATGCTGGACGATTGTGCTGCCGAGCAGATTGAAACGACACTTTTGATTCATCCGAACACGTTATCCGATTTTCTGGATTACAACGATTTTCTGGATGTGGCCGATGCTGCGGTTGAAGATATGGAGTTGGGCGGCGTGTTGCAGGTAGCTAGCTTTCACCCGCAATACCAGTTCGAGGGCACGAGACTGGACGATATTGACAACTACACCAATCGCGCTCCTTATCCGACTTTGCATCTGCTGAGAGAGGAAAGTATCGAAAAAGCAGTGGCCGCATATCCAGAGGCAGAAGATATCTTCGAAAAAAATATCGAGACCTTGCACCGCCTGGGACATGATGGCTGGGCACGCCTGTTCGCTGCTGAATAAGTAATTTTCCAGTGCATTTTATATGCTTCAGTGCTGTCTATTTGCGAATATCAGTAGCAGCGCAGCGCCGCAAAAAATTGCACCCGCATAAAAAGTAAAAGATGCGCCGTAGCCATCCCACAGCCAGCCAGCCAAAGGGCTGGCTACCAGCATCGCCAGTCCGCTGGCAAGATTGAAAAAGCCGAATGCAGTACCGCGCAAATCAACCGGCGCGGTAGCGGCCACCATTGCGGCCAGCAAGCCTTGTGTCATTCCCATATGCAAGCCCCACAGCACCACACCCAGCAAAACCACCGGCCAAGCATTGCTGCTGGCTAATACGACATCGGCTGCGATCAGTACCAGCAATCCCGATGCAAGCAAGCCGGTATGGCTGACGCTGTCGGAGAGTTTCCCAAATGGATAGGCCGAGAGCGCATACACCACATTCATCGCAACCATGATCAGCGGCACCCAAGCCAGCGCCATGCCGCCTTGCTGCGCGCGTAGCAGCAAAAATGCTTCGCTAAAACGGGCAAGCGTAAATACCGCGCCGATAATCACCACCCACCAATAGTCGCGTCCCATGCGCTGGAGATTGTCCCAGCGGATAGGATTACTGCGCTTTTCCGTGATTTTGCGTTCGGGCTCTTGCACGCCGACAATCAACAGCACGACTGCCAGCACCGCAGGGATGGTGGCAACCCAGAAAATAGCTCTGAAATCATTGGCCCACAGCAGCATCAGCGCCATCGCAGTTAGCGGACCGAGAAACGCGCCCACCGTATCGAGCGACTGGCGCAGCCCGAATGCCGCGCCGCGCAAATGCGGCGGTGCCAAATCGGCCACCAGGGCATCGCGTGGCGCACCCCGAATCCCTTTACCGACCCGGTCCAGAAGCCGTGCACTCAGAATCCAGCCAATACCAGAAGCCAGCGCGAAAATTGGCTTGGTCAATGCAGCCAAGCCATAGCCGAACACTGCCAGCCCTTTGCGCTTGCCCAGATAGTCGCTCAATGCCCCTGAAAATATTTTGACGATCAAAGCGGTTGCTTCGGCAGCGCCTTCAATCAGACCGACAGTGAAAACGCTCGCACCTAAAGTGGTGACCAGGAAGAGCGGCAGCAGCGCATGCACCATTTCCGAGGAGATATCCATCAGCAGGCTGACAAAACCGAGCGCCCAGATACTCGAGGGAATCTGGCGCAGCGTGCGGAATTTTTCCGTTTGCATCATTTTAATTACCAGAATGACAATCGAAGCATTATTGCATCTGCGAGGCAATAATATGCAGCAATTTTAGTGTGCGCACATTGGATCGACCGGCCCCAGTATCGCGCGCATCGCGTCATCGACGGTTTCCAGCCAGACGAATGTCAGTCGCGCTTGCGCATCCTGTGAAATTTCTTCCAGATCCTTCTTGTTGCGCAGCGGAAGCAATACGGTTTTGATGCCTGCCCGTAGCGCGGCCAGCACTTTTTCCTTGACGCCTCCGACCGGCAGCACCAAGCCGCGCAGGCTGATTTCTCCTGTCATTGCATGGTCGCTCTGTACCGCCCGGTTGGTGGCCAGCGAAGCGAGAGCGATGTACATGGCTACGCCGGCACTGGGCCCGTCTTTGGGGATCGCGCCGGCCGGTACGTGTATGTGAATGTCGCTTTTATCGAACTGATCAGGGTCGATCTGCAATTCGGCGGAGCGTGATTTGAGCAGCGTCAGTGCAGCTTGGGCACTTTCTTTCATCACTTCGCCAAGTTGGCCAGTCAGTATCAGTTTGCCGTGACCCGGCGCGCGGCTGGCTTCGATAAATAGAATATCGCCGCCCACCGGAGTCCAGGCCATCCCAGTCGCAACGCCTGGGATGCTGGTGCGCATGGCCAGTTCGCTCTCGAATTTGGTGGGGCCAAGAATGGTGTGCAAATCGGCTGCTTCGATGCGCACATGGTCGGCCGTCCCTTCGGCAACGCGCATCGCGACATGGCGAAAGGTGTTGCCAATTTCGCGCTCTAGATTGCGCACCCCAGCTTCACGCGTGTAATCGCTGATAATGGCGTCGATCGCTTCAGGGCTTATTTCGCACTGCGGTGGCTGCAGACCGTTGGCTTCCAGCTGGCGCTGTATCAGATAGCGCTGTGCAATCTGTGCCTTTTCCTGCTCAGTGTAGCCGGGCAAATGAATCACTTCCATGCGGTCGCGCAATGGACCTGGAACGGTATCTAGCAAGTTAGCGGTGCAGATGAACATTACTCGTGATAGATCAAATGGAACGGCAAGGTAATTATCGCGAAACGTATTATTCTGCTCCGGGTCCAGCACTTCCAGTAAAGCCGAGGATGGATCGCCATGCACGCCGGTGCCGAGCTTGTCGACTTCGTCGAGCATCATCACGCAGTTATTGGTGCCAGCCTTGCGGATCGCCTGGATGATATTGCCGGGCAGGGCGCCGATGTAAGTGCGCCGATGTCCGCGAATTTCGGCCTCATCGTGTACACCGCCCAGACTGATGCGCACAAATTTGCGGCCGGTCGCACGGGCAATGCTTTGTCCCAAGGATGTCTTTCCAACGCCGGGCGGGCCGACGAAGCACAAAATAGGACTTTTGCCTTGCGGGTTGAGTTTGCGCACCGCGAGATGTTCCAAAATACGGCGCTTGATTTTTTGCAAGCCATAATGCTCGTCGTCCAGAATCTTGCGCGCTTCGGCAATGTCGATACGGTCATCACTGGCAATCGACCATGGCAATTCGGTCAGCCATTCCAGATAACTGCGCAGCATCGAAGATTCGCCCGCCGATTCTGACATGCGCTCCAGTCGCCGCAGCTCCTTTCTGGCATGGGTATCGACTTCTTCCGGCATCTTGGCCCGGTCGATTGCTTCCAGTAAATCGGCGGTCTCTTCCTTATCATTTTCTGCTTCGCCTAGTTGTGTCTGGATCGTTTTCAATTGCTCGCGCAGCAGTCCTTCCCGCTGCCGTTGTTCAAGCCGTTTTTTGGTTTGCTCATCGATGTCAAGGCTAATGCGTAGCACCTCAATACGGCGCACCAACAACTGCAGCACCTTGTCAAGCCGGGCCTGCAGATCGAATGTTTCCAGCACATCTTGCTTCTCTTCAGGCTGTAAATCCATCAGGCCGGCAATGAAATCAGCCAGCATTGCCGGAGACCGGATATTCATTGCCATCGACGCCAGTTCGGCTGGGGCTTGCGGTAATAATTGCAAAATTTCGCCAGTACGCGCCTTCAGTTGCAACATACGTGCCTCGATTTCTGTGCTCTGAATATCAGCCTCAGCCTCATGAAACGGCACGATGCGCGCCACATGAAACGGGTATCCTGCCAGAAACTCCAGCACCCGAAACCGTTGCTCGCCCTGGCACACAATGTGATGCGAGTCATCCTGCAAAGTAACATAACGCACGATGCTGGCAGTGGTGCCAACCTGATACAAATCATCCGGCTCAGGTAAAGCGACATCAGGATCGCGCTGCAGGATGATGCCAAGGTTTTTGCCGCTACGGGCCGCCTCTCTGGCTGCTGCAATCGAACGCTCGCGGCCGATAGCAATCGGTACGATCAAGCCGGGAAACAGCACCATATTACGTACCGGCACAACGATAATGGCGTCAGACGGCAACGCCAGTGGAGTGTTCTGTTCGGTTTGTTGCGGGGAATCTTCAACGTCGGAAGGCTGCACTGTAGCTTTACCAGCTAGGGCATCGGTGATTTTTTTATTGGGTTGATTATCCTGATTATCCATATGGTTCACCTTTAACAAGGGGCGGGCGACGCATAATATGCAGCTGTACGGCTGATGGAGGAGCGCTTTTCTGAGGCCAGTATCATCATTAGGATGATTGCCAATATTGCGTCGGCACAAAGACAGAAAATCTATTTCAATCAATCCGTTTTTATGCGTGCGCTATCTCAGGACTTGCCGGTTTTGGGCTTAAGCAGATTGCCCGCCGCATTATTGGTGAACTGGTCCGCTTCCTCGATGTAGCCTTGCACCGTACCGTCATGCCGCCAGCCTCCCTGGCGCTTGATATCCAGGAAATTGGCGCCGGCCCGGTGCGCGCTGGTAGCCAGACCGCGTCTGAAGCTATGGCTGCTGAGTTCAG
Organism: Burkholderiaceae bacterium; assembly: GCA_041736255.1. Taxonomy (GTDB): domain Bacteria; phylum Pseudomonadota; class Gammaproteobacteria; order Burkholderiales; family Burkholderiaceae_D; genus AVCC01. The sequence goes on along the minus strand of JBGSTZ010000002.1, from coordinate 36,480 downwards.
GCGCATAAGGCAGTTGTATTGCTGCAGCGCAGGCCGCCAGAATAGTGTTGATGCTGCCCGCATACAATGCGCCGTCACCAACACCGTCCCAACGCGTAATGCGCCGGAAAACTGGCCCCGTCATTAATTCAGCCGCTTGCAGCCAGCGTTTCACCGCAGTGGCCGGGCAGCAAATCCCCTCTGGTGCGCCATACGGAATGGCGCGTGTGATGCCTTGGCCTTCCTGATCCGTCTTTGAGCGCATCAGCGTGATTACCAAACCCTCCGGTTCCCAGGCGATATCCTGCAACTGCAGGTTGACGATTTCGCTGCGCCGAAAAGCGCCAAAGAAAGCAAGCTGCAGCAGCGCACTATTTCTTAGCGCCGCCAGACTGGTTTGTGCAGACAGCGCAACAATCATCCGTTCTAAATCCTCCAGCGGCAAAGCCTTGGCTTTCTTTTTCGGCTTGCTGTGGGTGCGCCCGATACCGCGCAGCATCTTGCGCACCTCCGGCTGATCGGTCGGATCAGCAAAATTCTGAAAGAGATGCCATTGCGATAACGCAGTCAGGCGCAATGCCAGTGTGCGCGGACTTAAAGTTTCAGCGTAATTCAGTAAATAACGGGTTATCACCGTCGTTTCACACGGCAACACGCCGCCCCACGCATAAAAATGCCGGATCGCGGATCGATAAGCCAGGCGCGTGTTTTCGGAAGTGGCCGCCGCAATAAATTGCCGATGCCTTTCTTGCACCTCCAACTCGGTAAGCGCCGTACCGTCGGTACGCAGTACAGTGCCAACCGACATCGGGCTTGGCATGGTTTGCAGGGAAGGAAAAATTTTAGCGGTCATGATTTTTCATGGATTTCAAAGCCTGTATCAGCCATTACACATTTTCAGGCAGGTTTTAATTATATGACACACGATAATAAACTTTATCGTGCGTTATAAACAGTATTTTAACTATTTTAAATAATTAATTTTTATCGTAATATTACGTACTACGTAATACGTTATTTTAAATATTTTTGGAGAATTTTATGGCGCGTATAGGAATCACCTATGCCGAAGTAGAGCAGGCCGCATCGCTCTTGGCAGCTGACGGCAAAAATCCCACAGTCGATGCAGTACGCGCAGCGCTGGGCGGCACCGGCAGCAAAAGCACCTTGGCACCGCTGCTCAAGCGCTGGAAAAGCGCGCACCGTGAACAGGCGCAGGCACACGAAGCTGGTTTGCCGGCTGAATTGCTGGACGTGGTTAAAAGCTTGCATGTGCATTTGCAGCAGGAGGCCGATCAGCAAGTGCAAGTCGCGCAAACTGCCGCAGCAGCCGTGGTTGCCGAGTGCCGGCAGCAATTAGAAGATGCGAATGCAGCAACGGCCGATCTGGCAGGTAAGCGCGATGTGTTGGAGCACGATTTGGCCTTGGAAAAAGCCCGTCGCGAACAATTGGAAGTATCGAACCATGCACTGCAACTTGTATGTGCCACAGCGGAAGCGCAGAGCGCTGGGTTGATGCAGCGCTTGACGGATCGTCAAACTGAAGTCGAGAATGTGAACCGGCAATTGGGTCAGTCCCGTACCCAGTTTGAACATTATCAAGAAGCCGTCGCAACGCAACGCGCCACCGAACGACAAGAAGCGCAGCAGCGCTGCAATCAGTTGGAACAAGACTTGGGCATGCTACGGCGCAGTCTGTCCGAGTTGCAGAAAACGCTTGCGCAACGCGAAACGCAGTTGGAACAAATCAGTGCGCACAATCACAAGCTGGAAAATGACCTGAGTGTCTTGCGGCAAACGCATCAAGCAGTCTTGGCCGAGCGCCAGCAACTCAGTCAGGAGCTTGCCACGCAATCAGTCATTTGCTCTGAACTGCGGGCGCAATTGAAAACAGTTTCACAGACCTTGACCGAAGCCATAACCGAAGCACGCTCCGAACTGGCGGTCTTGCATCATCAGACCCCGCAGTTGCAGGCCCGCTTGCTGAATCTGGAAAATAGTGCTGACGCATTACAGCAGGAAAATCAGCTTTTAATGCAGGATAAGGCGCGACTGGAAGGGCGGTTGGAGCAACTTTCTCAAACAGCAATTAATACAAAGACAAAGATCTAAACTGAGCAGCCCGGATTAATGCAGCTCGGAAATTAAGAGAAATTAAAATTTAGCCCACTATAAAATACCTTCAAGCCAACGGGATTCTAATGAGAGCGTGTCCAATCGCGTTCTATTTCTATTTATATTGTGTAACGTTCCGAAACTGATGTTTTTGGACGTGCGCTATGCATACAAGCAAGACTTTTTACTTCACGACAACAAACTTACTTGATAATCAAAGACAATATTAATTCCATATGATGGCTTTGTATTTAAAAAAGTAAATGCATTTTAATTTCCTCTCGGAAATTAAATAAACCCAAAAATACAAACGTATCAAGATGTATCAGTTTTGAACTTATTGAAATGCAATACCTCTTACCGTCGTGCCATATTTATCTTATGGAAATTATTTAATATTGAAAAACGTAAAATCATTCTAAAGGTGTAAGGCTTTTGATAGCCTGACCATTAACTATGCGGCGAGGGAATTATCCGGTTGCTTGATGATCACCGGTTTTATTCAAACTAAAATTCAAACTAAAGAGCACTACAAATAAATCAAATCACATAAGCAAATATTCTGATATTCGCTTATGTGTGCTATCGCACAGAAACAGCATGAATTCTAAATTAACATCACTATTTTTAGATTAAAAATTTCGTCATACACGCCGCTACATAATTTTTTGCGAATTTCTATAACTCGTATTGAGCGGCATCAAATATGACATCAAAATCACATTATGTTTTTGGTTAATCATTCTTAATAGAAATGTTCGTAAATCATGGGCTTGCGCAAGCAGCGTGCTCCGAATGGCGCACCGTTTATCCTAAACTTGAGCAAATCCAAAGAACTTACGACAAAGAAGAGTCTCATTTTCAATGGTTTTGCATGAGAAACCAAGAGCAATAATTTACTACTTTGTAATAAAAGGAATCCCTTACAAATGAAAATCAAGATGCCTACGTCCTCGCACCCGCCGTTACCATTTTTGCGTCGGCAATCGATATTGCATTTGTGCTTGCAACTGGGTGCCGTGACTTGCTTGCCTGCGTTTGCCGCTGAGAGTGATGTATTTCAACCTTATGTAGGCTATTCGATTGGCTATGATGAGGGCATCAATGTTCCAGGCAATCCGGACAATCAAAATCTGTCAGATACTTCACGCAGAGCCGAAGCTGGACTGGCCATCAGCAAACGTATCAGTCAGCAAGTATTGTCTGCCAAGCTCAATGTAGCGCATGTCAATTACGACAAATTTCATACTCTCAACAATGACAGCAAGGATCTCCTCGGTAATTGGAACTGGCATGTCGGCGATCGTGTTGAAGGCAATCTGGGCGCAAGCTATCTGCAGAAACTGTCGCTAGAGCCAAGTTCGGAAGAAAGTTATGCGCTCCAACAAAGCACTAAGAGGCGAGAATTCTTCGACGGCTCTTGGCTACTCCATCCTAGCTGGCGCTTGCGCGGTGGATTATCTCGCGACAAACTTGATTACGATGTTGATTCAGCCAATGACCGTAACGAGATTGCGTCTGAACTCGGTTTGGACTATTTGGCGCGAAGCGGAAGCATGGTAGGCATGCAGTTGCGGCACACCCGCGGCGAACTGCCGAATCAGCAGAGTGATGGCAATAATTACGATCAGAATGAACTCAAGGCCAAGGTCGACTGGCTTCTTACAGGGAAAACGCAGCTGCAGTTTTTGGGCGGATATGTGCAACGCCAACATGACGCGAATTCGGTACGTGATTACAGTGGTTTGAATGCGCGCGTGATCGCAAACTGGAAGCCGACTGGCCAGGTGGGGGTGACTCTCAGTTGCTGGCGCGAGATCGGAGCGCCCGATAATCTGACACCCGGTTACGATGATTCAGGCACGCCTACTAGTTCTAGTTACACGCTCAATCATGGCATTAGCGTCGGGTCTACATGGGACGCGACCAGCAAGCTTAGGCTCGCTGGTCTGCTGAAGCATGAGACCCGTGACTTTAGAGACGAGGCGGGTCGCAAGGATACTTTTCGCACAGCATCGGTCAAGCTTACCTACCGTGCAACCGACCATCTACAACTGGCAACATTGCTTTATCGCAACGACATCTCTGGCGATAGCAATCCGAACACCGGCATGATGCTCAGCTCACGTTATGAATTCTGATTTGATTTTATTTTCAAATCAAGCGTGCGCTTTATCGGCTTCACCAGTCGTACTTACTGCACCTGACTCTTGTCTGCGCTTTGGCTTTGGTTTCATTTACGCGTTCATGAATGAGTGTGAAATGGAACGAGGCAGATCATGACCGTCAGCGACCTTCCAGTGTTGTCGTTTTTTAAGCGTGTACTTAATCCTCTCGTGATATTGAGCACGCTGTTCTTGTTGACACTGGCACAAAACGAAAAATTTTCCGGCAATTATTTGGTGCTGGCGATTATTGCTTTCTTTATTTCTTCCTATGTTCACGAGCAGGTTGATTCCTACCGCAATTGGCGTCGCGGCAGACTATTGGCATTTACCGGCGATATTTTTTTCGGTTGGACAATCTTCGTTGCGATACTGATTTTTATCGGTTACGCGACCGGATTTTCTTATAAATACTCTGATCGTGTCATCGTGTCCTGGTTCGTCATTACGCCGTTCGCACTACTTGCTAGCCATCTGGCATTGCGCAAAATAGCGTCCAAACTGCGCCGGAGCGGGCAAGTGCGTTCTGTAGTGATCGTCGGTGCCAATGAAGTCGGCATGAAACTTGCCGATCGGATTGCTGAATTTCCGCACATGTTTATGGAGGTGCTAGGCTTTTTTGATGACCGCGCCAAAACGCGTCTTCCGGCAAAACTCGATATGCCGCTGCTCGGCCACATGACGGATATCGCTGACTATGTCCGCGAGCACAATATCCATATAATTTTTATCAGCCAGCCGATATCGGCACAGCCGCGCATACGCCAATTACTTGATGCGTTGCAAGACACCACCGCATCAATTTACTTCTTGCCGGATATTTACACTTTCGATCTGATGCAGGCCCGCTTCGATCAGGTAGGCGGCGTGCCGGTGGTCGCGATCTGCGAGACGCCATTTACCGGCATCAATAGCTTGGTCAAGCGTTTGAGTGACATCGTGCTTGCCACTTTTATTCAATTGTTGTTGTCGCCTGTGATGTTGTCGATCGCATTGGCTGTCAAATTGACCTCGCCCGGCCCAGTTATCTTTAAGCAACGGCGCTACGGTTTGAACGGTGAAGAAATCATTGTCTATAAATTCCGCTCGATGGCCGTGTGCGAGGATGGCGCGAAAGTAACCCAGGCGCAAAAAAACGACCAGCGGGTAACCCGATTAGGTGCTTTTTTGCGCCGCAGTTCACTTGACGAATTGCCACAGTTCATCAATGTTTTACAAGGACGGATGAGCATCGTCGGCCCGCGTCCGCATGCGGTAGCGCATAACGAGCAGTACCGCGGATTAATTAAGGGCTACATGCTGCGTCATAAGGTCAAGCCCGGAATTACCGGTTGGGCGCAAGTAAATGGATTGCGCGGCGAAACCGATACTTTGGACAAAATGGCGGCGCGCATTGAATACGATTTGGATTACCTGCGCAACTGGTCGATATCGCTTGATTTATGGATTATTTTTCGCACCGTGAAAGTGGTGTTAGGTCGAGATAATGCCTATTAATGAAGGGGTCGTAATGAAAAAACAGCGATTGTTGTTATGTGCGCTGCTCTTAAGTTTTTCCAGTTGGGTCAGTGCTGGCGTGCCGATTATTAAATTGCCGGAATCCCAAGGCGCGGTGTTAGATTTTAATTCGCAGGTTTCTTTGAAAAAAACATATTTTGGAATCAAAGACGACACTAAGCCAGTCGAAAAAAATGCTCGAAATGGCATGCAGGATTTGCAATCAGTCCCCGTTTCAACTTTAGCATTTGGTTCTTTGACTGGCATCTTGATGCCAGTAGCCAATACGCCGACTTTGACCGATCACCAAATAATTGAAGGATCGTTCACGTCTTATATTAGAAAGGCATCCTCATCCAATGGCACCGCAATTTCTGACGCCAGTTCTGAAAATACCGAGCTGCACACCGATGCGATGGTTGCATCGCCGCCAGCGTTGAAAATTTGGGTGGTTCTATTGCTTGCCATTGGCTGTGTGATTTATTTGGGAAGCCGTCGGCAGCGTCCGTTCGGCTATCGAAAATTACATTGAGTGCCATGTTTTTGGGCGCATGTGCGACTTGCTGCTGTGGCGATTCAAAAAAAATAATACGGAAAGTATCTAAATTTTGATTTTACAAAAAAATAATTTATCCATTCAGAGCGGGATTACGCGCCAGCCGACCTTAAAAAAGCAGGCATTGTTCGGTACTCTCGCCTTGCTTGCTGTCGTGGGTCTGGTGAGTTGCAGCCAGCAAACAAGTCCAGACGAAACGGTTGGGCGCTCGCTTCCGTTAGTGAAAGTTAATGACGTAGAAATAACTACACAGCAAGCTGCCAATGATGTGGCACTGGCTGAGGTCCGGCCATCAGCCACTAAAGATGCCGTCAAAAAGCAAGCGCTGGAGGTAATGATCGACCGTCAGTTGCTGCAGGAAGAAGCGAAGCGCAATGAACTTGACAGCGACCCTGAAGTGATACAAGCGATTGATCGCGCCAAGACAAAAATTCTGGCCGATTCTTACCTAGAAAGTAAGTTTGAGACTTTAGACACGCCTTCCAAGGCCAAAGTGGATGCTTACTTTAATGCACATCCCGAGTTATTTACGCAGCGCAAGGTGTTCTATATGCATGAATTGGTGGTTGCCACCAAAGATTTCAGCGCACAACTCAAAGCAAGACTAGATTCTGCCAAATCGATCGAGCAAGTAGCGACTTGGCTTGACACGAATCACGTGCCCTATAAGCGTACTCAATTGTCGCGTAGCACTGCAGATCTTGCGCCGGAAATGATAACGAAGCTGGGAGCAATGCGTACAAATCAATTGTTTGTCATCAAGGCAGGTGAGTACAGCTTGCTAAGTTCCGTCTATGACGTGAAACCGAGCCCTGTTACAGCGGAAGACGCTGCGCCGCAAATTGCACAATATCTTCGCAATAAAAAGCGTCAGGAGATTGGTGATGCCGAACTTGAACGGTTGCGCGCATCGGCCAAGATTGAATATCTCGGTAAAAAGCAAGTAGCTGCAGCGACCTCACCCGCCACCATGGAAGTTGCCTCGCCAACAGTCCCAGCAGAAGCAAGCATGACAGACGCCAAGTAATCAAGTAATCAAGTAATCAAGTAATCAAAAAATGCGATCAAACGTATGACCACTCTGCGTTTGCAAATCTGAACCAAAAATCCACTAAAAATCGACTAAATATAGGATGTACAAAACATGACAAAAATCATAATAGGCTTATTGGTATTGGCGCTCAGTACTTGGAGCGCTGGCGCCCGGGCAGCCGATGTGCTGCTCGGCCCGAGCGATGTATTGAAAATTTCCGTGTATGGAAATCCTGATTTGTCGCTTGAGACACGCGTGAGCCAAACTGGCAGTATCACTTTTCCACTGGTGGGAGAAGTCAAAGTCGCCGGTTTCACCACCTCGGATGCTGAAAAAGAAATCGCTGTCATGCTCATAAATGGCGGTTTTGTGCGCGAACCCCAAGTGAATATTCTAGTTACCTCGCGGCAAAGCCAAATGGTTTCTGTCCTTGGTCAGGTTGCCAAGCCAGGACGTTATCCGATTGAAGGCAAGCACAGCCTGGTCGATATTCTGGCGCTTGCCGGAGGCGTCGTGCCGGAAGGTGGCGACACGGTTACCTTGATTCGCAAGCGTAACGGCGAGAGCGAAAAAGAAGCGATTGACCTAATCGACATGGTGCGATCCGGCAACATGAAAAAGGATCTTAATTTAATGACCGACGACGTCGTGTATGTCGAGCGCGCACCCAAGTTTTATATTTATGGAGAAGTCCAGAAGCCGGGCGCTTATCGCTTGGAACGTAACATGACGGTGCAGCAGGTGCTGTCTGTCGGCGGTGGGTTGACGGCGCGTGGCACCGAGCGCGGCATGCGCATCAAACGGCGCGATGCGGATGGCAATGTACGTGAATTCAAGGCCCAGAACGAAGATCTGATTCAGATTGACGACGTAATCTACGTTAAAGAAAGCTGGTTTTGATTTGTGCCGGCATTGGTTTGCACTATCAAAACTGTCATCTTGAATTAAGGACATTCCTATGAATTTATCCCAGTTTTTGCTGATTCTGCGTGCGCACTATAAAGTTATTCTCCTCACGCTCATCGTGACTGTGGCGGCGGCCTTTACTGTGACGGTGCTAAAGCCCAATACCTACAAGGCAACTACATCGCTGGTACTCAGTTACAAAGGCACCGATCCTGTGACCGGCGTCGCTATGCCGTCACGATTATTGCCCGGCTATATGTCCACGCAGGTCGATATTGTCAAGAGCTTGAGCGTCGCAGTAAACGTTGTCGATGCGCTTAAACTGGCCGAAGGCGAAGAAGTGCAGCAGAGCTTCCTGAACTCTACCGGAGGCGTGGGTGACATCCGTGACTGGGTGGCTACGGGATTGTTAGGCAAGCTGGACGTGGAACCGTCGCACGAGAGTAGCGTGCTCAGCATCACTTTCACGAGCTTTTCTGCGCAGATGGCCGCCAACGTTGCTAACGCTTTCGGTGACGCCTATCAGCAAGTAAGCATCAAACTGAAGGTCGATCCATCGAAAAAAACTGCAGTGTATTTCAACGATCAGATCAAGTTGTTGCGCGATAAATTTGAACTTGCGCAAAATAAGCTTTCCAAGTATCAGCAGGAAAACGGCATTGTCAACACCGATAAAAGCCTCGATGTTGAGTCTATCCGTCTTAATCAACTCGCCAGCCAATTAGTGGCCGCGCAAGGACTGTCGATGGAAGCGGGATCACGCCAGCGCCAGGTCCAGGGCAGTAATGCGGCCGAATCACCCGATATCGCCAACAATCCGATGATTCAGAGCCTCAAGGTAGGATTGGGAAGCGCCGAATCGAAGTTCTCCGATATCGCGCAAAAACTGGGCAAGAACCATCCGAAATATCAAGGCGCGAAAGCCGAAGTGGACCAATTGCGCGCAGATCTGAACGCGCAAATAAGCGTCGCTTCCAATGCCGTCAGCAATAATGCGGCCATCATGCGGCAGCGTGAAGCTGAGGTCCGTGCTGCAGTGGGTTCACAAAAAAGCAAGGTTTTGGAACTCAATCGCAAGCGTGACGAATTGTCTGTACTCAGCAGAGAAATGGACAGTGCGCAACGTGCCTACGAGACCATTTCGCAGCGTTTGACGCTGACCAATCTGGAAGGGCGATCGAATCAATCCGATATCGCTGTGCTTACCCCGGCAATCGCGCCTCTGCAACCGTTCGGTCCAAAGCTGATGCTCAATACCCTGCTGGCGCTTGTTGTCGGCGTGATACTCGGCATCGGTGGTGCTGTGATTCTAGAGTTGTTCGACAGACGCGTGCGTTCAGCACTTGATTTGGCCGAATCGAGCGGGCTTTCAGTGCTTGGCGTGATAAAGAAATCCAACGCTGTAGCACGCCAGCAATCGAACAAAGCAGCTTCCGTGCGGCGCGATCCTTCTATTGGCTCGTCGGTTGCCGGTTAGTTGCTGACGACAGTCGCACAGAACAGCAATGTGCAGAAATAGAAGCAGAAGCTGTAGAAGAAACCATATTGGGGAAAATTATAAATACCAACATACCAATCAAAAACAGTGTCGTGACAGAGTTCCCCGGCAAAGAAACCACCGGCCGACCGCATCGCGCAATAGGGGCGATCCTGGTCGATGCTGGTCGACTCAGCCCCGATAACGCAGAAAGAATTTTGCAGCTGCAACGCGAAAGTGGCCAAAGCTTTGGCCAGGCTGCAATCAGTCTGGGTTTGTTGACGCAGGCAGATATCGAATTAGGGCTGTCGCGCCAGTTTGATTTTCCCTATTTATTGAAGGGTGAAAGTCAAGTTAGCCTGGAGCTGATCGCAGCGTACGACCCTTTTTGCACGCAGGTTGAAGCGTTGCGCGCACTGCGCAGCCAACTCATGATGCGTTGGTTTAATAGTGCGGAACACACTGCGCTCGCAATCACCAGTCCGGAGCGCAATGAAGGCCGCAGCTTTCTCGCAGCGAATTTGGCGGTAGCGTTTTCGCAACTCGGCAAGCGCACTCTTTTGATCGACGCCGACATGCGCAACCCGCGTCAGCACACGCTATTCGGGCTGCCAAACCGGAGTGGTTTGTCCGCTATTCTTTCCGGTCGCAACGACATGGATGCCATTGTGCGCATTCCTTCCTTAATAGATCTTTCTGTGTTGCCGGCCGGCGCCATACCGCCTAATCCGCAAGAGTTGCTTGCCCGACCGCTATTCCAGCAATTGATGCAGGAGTTGGCGCGCCGGTATGACGTCATCCTGATTGACACTCCTGCAACTGAGGGATTCGCGGATGCCCAAAGCGTCGCCTCCCGCACTGGTGCGGCGCTGGTTGTTGCGCGTAAAGATATCAGCCGCATGCGTACGGTCCGCAACTTGGTTGACACAATGCAGCAAGCCCGCATCGTCGTGGTCGGTACGGTGCTGAATGAATTTTGATGGCATTTTCCGATCAGCCTTGGACCAGTAGTGCCTGGTGCGCTTTAGTGAGCGCGGCCCTGGTGGTGTGTTATCTGGCTCACGCACTCCTGAAAAAATCGCCGCTTATGGCACGTTTTTTCCTTGGATTGCAAGCGACTAAAAAGTCGCTTGCTACCGCCGATGGATGGAAAAATGCAAAATAAAATGAAGATTACGGCAATCGTACCGGCATACAACGTAGAAAATTATATCGTCGCGGCGATCGATTCTTTGCTGAATCAAACCGAAAAATTTCATGAAATTATTATTGTGAATGACGGCAGCACCGACGCCACCGGAGCGTTGATCGACCAATACCAGGATAGCGCCGGGGTAAAAATTTTTCACACCGAAAACAGTGGGCAAGGCTGCGCCAGAAATTTGTCCTTGTCGCAGGCAAGCGGAGACTATGTCTATTTTTTTGATTCCGATGATTTACTGAATGCGGATTTTGTCGCATCGATGCAAGCATTAATGCGCCAGAAACCCGCGACCGACATCATTTATTTTTCGGGCGAGTCATTTCTGGATGCAGGATGCCAATCAGCATACATGCCATCGTATGACAGAAAAATCGACATGGCGTATCCATCCGGTATTGACGCGACAGGTTCCATGCTGCGGCGTGATGTCTATTTCGCCAGCCCCTGCCTGTATCTGTCCAAAAAATCTTTATGGGATGACAACAAGCTGTCGTTCATGAATATCGTGCACGAAGACGAAGAAATCATCATGCGGCTGAGTTGTTCTGCCGGGGTGTCGCACTGCCTTAGCAAAGTTTTCTTCAAACGTCGCATCCGTTTGGAATCGACGATGACGCTGCCGAAATCACAACGCAATGCGCTTGGCTATCTGCGCACGCTGGAATCGATTGTGTCCTACTGTAAAAAAAACAGGGTGCAGGTTGCACCCATTCGGGGTGATTTAGTCAGACGTTTTTACAATATTTTGCGGGGATATTTTGCGCTGTGCAAAGCGATCAATGCTCGCCCGGAATATAAAAAACTATGCATCCTGCTTATCAAGTTAGGCCACTTTCCCGCTCCCAGGCAGCTTTACGAAATGTGGGTTTCTCCAGCTTTTCATATAAGGATTTCTTACGTCAAGCGCAAGTTATGCAAGTGAGGAATTGCGTGAAATGGGCAGGAATAGGTATCTACACAAGTTGCGAACTGCATACAAGACCTGAAAAGAAGTGTCCACGAAAGACACAAAAATCACGAAAGAATGCCTAACACCATCCTTTCTATTGCAGCAGAGGCGTTTTTTCGTGGACGGCATTTTTTGAACGCAGCTTCAGTTACATAGAAAAAATAAGGATAAATATTGTCCACAATTACAAATGCACGCTGGGTCGCACTCTCTCAAGGGGCCCGAGTGGTATCGCAATTGGTCAGCATGACTGTGCTGGCACGATTGCTGGCGCCTGAAGCGTATGGATTGATGGCATTGGCCGCTATCGTGACCAATCTCGCCTATCTGTTCCGGGACATGGGAACGGCTGCCGCGGTGATTCAGGCCAAAGAGGTTTCGCCGGTAATGGCTAGCACGGTGCACTGGACCAATGTGGGTCTTGGCCTGCTGATCGGGATTTTGATTGCTGCCACTGCGCCGCTGATGGCATCTGTTTTTCATGAAGCGGGTCTGGCCAATGTGCTGTATCTGCTGGCGTTTGTGTTTCCGGTGACCGGCTTGAGCGTGCTGCACCAAGCCTTGCTGGAACGCGAGTCGAAGTTCTCTATCGTAGCCAGCGCGGAGATTGTTGCATCACTGACCGGCCTGGCGGTCGCGCTGCTACTGGCCTGGCGCGGGGCCGGTGTGCTCAGCTTGGTATTTCAGATTATTGCGGCGACTTTGGTATCAACCACCATCATCGTGCTGCGTTCGACCTTTCGCCCTGGCATGCATTGGAGCGTGCAGGCGTTCAAATCGATCGCCCGCTTCAGCGGCAATTTGTCCCTGTTCAATATCGTGCTGTATTTTTCCCGTAACTCCGACAGCATGGTGATCGGCAGGATTCTCGGTACGGCAGTGTTGGGGGTCTATTCGATGGCGTATCGGGTGATGCTGTTTCCGCTGCAAAACATGACCTTTGTCGTGTCGCGCGTGCTGTACCCGATCATGAGCCGCAAGCAGGATGATGTCGCCAATGTGGCGCGTTTGTACCTGAAAGCAGTCGGCTTCATCGCCTTCCTGACGGCACCGCTGATGGGCGGTTTGTTTGCCCTGCGGGAGCCCTTTGTAAACATTTTGCTGGGTGAGAAATGGCATGCATCGGCGGTCATTCTTGCCTGGCTGGCACCGGTCGGTTTCATTCAGTCTTTGGTCAGCACCACCGGCACAGTGCTGATGTCGCGCGGCAGTACCGGCCTGATGCTGCGGTTGGGTCTGCTGGGAGCGGTGCTGCAGGTGGGCGCTTTTGTGGTCGGTGCCCGCTGGGGTATCGAAGGCGTGGCGGCCGCCTATCTGGTGGCCAACATACTCAATGCAATCCCCGCCCTATATTTCAGCGGACGCATGATAGGCATCACTTTGGGCGCGCTGATGCGCTGTATCGCACCCGCTGTTGCGGCCTCGGTTTTCATGGCTTTTGTGGTGATCGTAATGGAGAAAACCGTCTCGGCTTCGATCCATAACGCTTTGTTGTCGTTTCTGATCCTGGTCGCCCTTGGCGCGGTCACATATGGCGTGGCAAGCCTGTTGCTGTTGCGCCCGCAACTCGTCAGCCTGCGCTCGTTTTTAGGTTTTCAGAAGAAAGTAGAGGGCTAGATGGCCACTTTTGACGTATTGCTGCCGGTTAAAAACGGCATCGCTTTTCTTGCCGAGGCATTGGACAGTATCAAACACCAAACTTTCAAGGATTGGCGTCTGATAGTTCTGGATCACGGCTCCACAGATGGCAGCGTCGAACTGGCGCAGGCTTATGCCGAACGCGATGCACGCGTCATCGTGCGCTCCTTCCCTGAGGCGCAAGGGCTGTCCGGTTTGCTCAACTGCGGACTAGATCTGTGCGATTGCAAATATGTGTTGCGCCAGGATGCCGACGATGTCTCGCTGCCGGACCGTATGGAAGTGCTGGCACGCGCATTTGAGGCTGACAGTACATTGGTGGTGGTGGGTTCGCTGGGCGACGTCATTGATGCGCGCGGCAAGACCATCGGAAAAATTGATATGCCAACCGGCCGCCATGGTGTAGCCGCTGGTGCATTGTTCCGCACACCGATCTGCCATCCAGCGGCCGCGCTGCGGCTCGACGGGATGCGGCGCTTGGGCAGGGCTGGGACTGGTGTGCGCTATGGCGAAGATTTCATCGGCGCGATGCCCGCCGAGCATCGCATGCAAGTGCCGGGGCTGGCGGAAGATTACTTTTTGTTCGGGCAACTGGCCCTGCTTGCACCGTGCATGAACATCAACCGCAACCTGATCCAGTACCGGTGGCATGGCGGCAACGTCGGCGCCACCAAGCACATGGCGCAGATGCAGATGGCGCTGAATATCTCGCGCTATCTTGCCGAATCCATCTCCATTTTGCATGGTGTGGCGCCGTTTGATCCCGCACCGTTTTGCAACCATGGCGAGCGCTTGTTTGACATTGAGGGACAGACCGATTTTTCTGCAGAATATGCAGCGCTGCACCAAGTCTTGCTGAAAATTGTGCCGGCCAGCTTTGAGTTGGAGCGCGAACTGGCTTTTCGCAAGGTGATTTCTTCCAGAGCGAAGGCAACGATGGGTGCGCGTTTTTGCTCCTATGCGATGCGCCATAGTACGCGTCCAGCAGAATCAAACACGATCAAATCCTGGATGCTGCGCGGCTTTAAAAAGCAGCCCATTTTTCTACTCAAACCATCCGGATTGTCCGCATGAGCAGCGCCGACAAGAATACTGAAAATAGTGAAGAGGGATTGCACATGTTTGTCACGCCAACCAACCCTGTAGTTAGCATCATCATTCCCTCGTATAACCGAGGGTATTGCATCGCCCAATGTATCCGCAGCGTGCTGAAGCAGACCTTCATGGAGTACGAAATTATTGTCGTCGATGATGCTTCCAACGACGATACGCGGGCTCAGGTTTTGAGTATTGCCGACTCCCGCATCAGCTACCTGGCGCATGACTCTAATCAGGGCGGGGCAGTCGCGCGCAATACCGGCATCCGGGTTGCGCAAGGCGAGCTCATCGCTTTCCTCGATAGCGACGATTACTGGCAGCCGGACAAGCTGGAAAAGCAAATTGCGGCTTTGCGGCGGCTTGGGCCAACATGCGGGCTGAGCTACACCTGGCTTTCTTGCGTCGATGACGACGGCACCGAAACCTTGCGCATCAATCCCGAAATTGAGGGCGAATGCTTTGAAGAGATGTTGGCAAAAAACTTTATTGGCACCTTTTCCAATATCGTCGTGCGCAAGTCTTTGCTGATCGAAGTCGGGGCACTGGATGAATCCTTTCGCAGTTGCCAGGACTGGGATTTGTTCATTCGACTGACCAAGCGCGCATCGGTGCATTGCCTGCGCGAATACGCAGTGTGCTATTTAATCAGCGCATCCGACAAAGTGCGTATCTCTACCAACCCACGTTCCGTGATTCAGGGGCACAGGCGCATTCTCAAGAAATATGCACACGATTATTCGACCTTGGCGCAGCCCTACCGGCGCCGGGCATTTGGACTTTTCATGCGGATATTTGCGGATGCTGGCAGTGTGCCAGACGCAGTCTTGAGCGGCTTCAAACGCTTGCGGTGCGGGCTCTCGCTGGTTGAATTGAAAGATTCTGCGCACCTGATGCTGCGTGTATCAAGAAGATTCCTGAGGTTAAAGATGCATGCATTGCGTCGTGCCTGAAGGCCGTATTTTTATGGAAAAACGTCTGCTTTTATCACCTAAACACTTCTCCGTGGCTGCGCTTGTCCTCGTTGCCATTCTGGTGGGAATGTCGCTGCCGGCGTTTGTAGGCGCGATGGACGACAATATTGCGCGTTCGCTAGCCTTGCCTGCATTGCTGTTGTTGGGTCTGTTGCTGCTGTATAGCCGTGTAATGCTGCTGATGTTGATTATTTTATTCCGATCTTCCGGCGACTTAATCTTTGAATCGACGCGGATTTCTCTGGGCGCCATACAAATTGGCGTAGGCGGTTTAATCAATGTTTTCGTGGTTTTGATTGCATTGCTGCTGATCGTCGAAAAGCCCAGTTTCGTACCAAAGAAAATGTTTTCGATGTGGGCTCCGTTCCTGATTCTGGCAGTCGTCGGCGTCGTGACCTCGCCGGAAAAAGGCGCTGCGATCCGTGTCCTGCTTGCACTGATCTCTTATTGTGCGATTTTTATCAGCGCTTTTTATGTGGTCCGGACTCCGGATGATTTTAAACGCTGCGTGCGGCTCATTTTGTGGTCTTCGGTGTTGCCGGCAATTTATGCCCTGGCTGATATGGCGATCCACGGCGGCATTACCGGGCCACATGGCGCAAGGCTAATGAGCACGTTTTCGCATCCGAATATTTTTGCATTCTATTTGACGCTGGTGGTCTCCCTGGGTTTTTACGTGCTCAAAAGTGCAACCTATGCGTTGTCAAGCCGGGACCGTGTGATATTGACCGGGTATACGTTTCTGATGCTTGCATTCTTGGTATTGACCCAGACCAGAAGCGCCTGGATTGCATGCCTGTCGTTATTTGCGGCATACGGCTTGTTTTTCGAGCGCCGATATCTGCTGTATCTGGTTTTGCTGCCTTTGCTTGCCATGCTGATCCCGAGCGTGCGCGATCGTGTGCTGGACTTGGGCGCTGGCAATGAAATCGTCCAGTACGGAAAATTGAACTCGTTCGCCTGGCGCGTGTATCTCTGGGAATCAGCCCTTAGTTGGATGCGCCCGGCAAATTACCTGTTGGGATACGGTCTGGATTCGTTTCAACGCTATTCACCGACATTTTTCCCGCTTGCAGGAGAAACCAATTTCAATGCCCACAACATTTACGTCCAATGGATTTTTGAATTGGGTACGCTCGGCTTGCTCGCGTATTTATGGCTGTTCGGGCGCTTGTTGTGGTTGCTCAAGAAAATGCTGCCGATCAACAAGCTGGGCGGCTTCGTTCTGATATTGGTGGTAATGCAATATCTGATGGTCTCTTTCTCAGACAATATGGCGGCGTATCTGGCTTTCAATTGGTATTTCTGGTTTATCGCAGGCTCGGCATGCGCGGTGGTGGCGGCTGACGCGAGATTGAAATCGGACAAAAACAGGGGAGGTGATGCCAATGGCACTTGATCCAGATTGGTTCGCAGACTTGCGGCGGTATGACGTATCCAGCCCCTTCTTGCAGGAACAATCTATTTGGGCGGTGTGGACTTACCGTTTTGGGCGTCGTGTTGACCAGCGCCCCGAAGGCTTGCTCAAGCGCCTGTTGACGACCGGGTATTGGCTGTTGTTCCGTCTGGTCGAGACGACAGTCGGCGTGAGTCTGCCGAAGTCGGTACGGATTGGACCTGGCTTGCGGATATGGCACTTCGGCGGAATTTTCATTCATCCGGATACCGTGATCGGATCGAACTGCACTCTCAGACAGGGTGTGACGATAGGCAATCGCCGCGAAGGCGGCCCGGTTCCGGTGCTCGGTGATGATGTCGAACTGGGCGCCTACGCGCAAGTTCTCGGCGGCATCCGCGTCGGCAATGGTTGCAAAATTGGCGCCATGGCGGTGGTGCTGTGTGATGTTCCCGATGGCGCAACAGCGGTCGGGGCACCGGCCAGAATCACGCTTTCAAACGCGCCGGGCAATTATGGTGAAAGTAAAAGTATTTTATGAATAAAACGACACAAATGAAAATTGCGTATCTGGTGAATCAGTATCCGAAAGTCAGCCATAGCTTTATCCGGCGCGAAATTCTCGCGTTGGAACGGCAGGGTTTTGAAGTCCAGCGGATCGCGGTGCGCGGATGGGATGGCGAACTGGTGGACGATGAAGATCTGCGCGAGCGCGATCGCACGCGTTATGTTTTGCAGGATGGCATGGCAAGCTTGTTGGTTGCCAGCATGCGCATGCTGGCAACCAGTCCGTTGCGGTTTTTCCAGGCTCTGCGTCTGGCGCTGAAAATGGGCCGGCGTGCGTATCGGCCGTGGCCGTTTCACCTGATTTACCTGGCGGAGGCTTGCCGTATTGTTCCCTGGTTGCACGAATTCGGCGCGCGCCATTTGCATGCGCATTTCGGCACCAATTCTGCGGAAGTGGCGATGTTGGCCACGACCTTGGGCGGACCGCCCTACAGCTTTACGGTACATGGGCCGGAAGAATTCGATAAGCCGGAATTTCTTGGCATAAAAGAGAAAGTCAGTCGCTGCGCTTTTGTGGTGGCGATCAGTTCCTATGGCCGCAGCCAACTGTTCCGCTGGATCAACTATGTCGATTGGCCGAAAGTACAGGTGGTGCATTGCGGGCTTGAGCCGGTATTTCATGCGGTGCCTGCGGTGCCGGTTCCGGCCGCACCCCGGGTGGTGTGCGTGGGCAGATTGTGCGAACAAAAAGGGCAATTGCTGCTGATAAATGCAGTCAGTCAATTGCTGCGCAAGGGTATCGAGATCGAGCTGGTGTTGGCCGGCGACGGAGAAATGCGGGCTGAACTGGAGTCGCTGATTACGCAGCGCCGCATGCAGGGCAGGGTGCGCATTACCGGCTGGATCAGCAGTGACCAGGTCCGCGCAGAAATTCTGGCGGCGCGGGCGCTGGTGCTGCCGAGTTTCGCCGAAGGATTGCCGGTGGTGATCATGGAAGCGATGGCTTTGCGGCGACCGGTGCTGACCACTTATGTGGCGGGGATTCCTGAGCTGGTGCGTCCGGGCGAGAGCGGTTGGCTGTTTCCTGCCGGTGATGTCGATGCGCTGGCAGCAGTGCTGGAGGAATTTTTGGCGACGCCTGCTTCGGTACTGGAAGCGATGGGCGAGGCCGGCTACCAACGCGTGCTGGAACGCCATTCGGTGGATATCGAAGCGGCAAAACTGGCGCAGCTATTTTGTGCCGGGCAAGCTGAAAACGCAGACCCGGCACCGAACCCGGCCGCAATCGCGCTTGCCTCAGACCGAATGGAGTAAATGCCATGGTCGTCCTTGAAACGTTTTTTGTACTATTGCTATTGCTGATGGCAGTGCCAGTACTGGTTTTCGCGATACAGATTGCGATTGCGTTGCCTGCCGAACGCAAGAAACCCGCTTCTGGCGGCTATCGGCCATCGATTGCAGTTCTGGTTCCGGCGCACAACGAAGCTACAGATATCGCCGCAGCCTTACGCTCGATTCAGGCGCAACTACAGATCGGCGACCGCCTGTTGGTTGTGGCCGACAACTGTACCGATGACACTGCCGCAGCGGCCTTGGAAGCCGGGGCCGAAGTAATGGAACGACGTGACGCGGCGCGGCGCGGCAAAGGATATGCGCTCGATTTTGGCGTCCGCCATCTGGCATTGGCACCGCCCGAGGTTGTGATCATTGTCGATGCTGACTGTTGGCTGGAGCAGGGGGCGCTGGATATTTTGGCGTGCCGAAGCCTGGCTACCAACCGGCCCATGCAGGCTTTATATCTGATGCGCTCGCCGGCTGGAGCCGGCCTCAAGACCAAAGTAGCTGAATTCGCCTGGACTGTGAAAAACCAGGCCCGGGCCATGGGTTTCCAGCGCATCGGTTTTCCGTGTCAATTAATGGGTACCGGCATGGCGTTTCCCTGGGCCTTGATGGAACGGGCAGAGCTGGCAAGCGGTCATATCGTCGAAGACCTGAAGCTGGGTCTTGATTTTGCACGCACGGGCCAGGCGCCGCTGTTTTGTTCCGAGGCACAAGTCACCAGCGTGTTTCCGACAAATGTGGAAGGGGTGCAGACGCAGCGCACGCGTTGGGAGCATGGCCATCTGGGCATGATGCTTAAAGAAGGACCGCGCCTGATACTTGAAAGCCTGCGCACCAGGAATCGGGACTTGTTTGCGCTGACCATAGACATGTGCGTCCCGCCGCTGGCCTTGCTGACTTTGCTGGTGCTGGTTTTTGGTTTGTTGGGGATGATGCTGTGGGTCGTGACTGACAAAGCGTTGCCCTGGAGTCTAGCCATCATTAATCCAGCCCTATTGGGAATAGCCGTGCTACTGGCGTGGGCCAGGTTCGGGCGCGGCATTCTGACGTTCCGCAATCTGGCGTATGCCCCGATTTACGCTCTGTCGAAAATCCCGCTGTATGTGAAGTTTTTAGTGCGCCGTCAAGTTGAATGGGTGCGTTCCCACCGGGATGGATCTTGAAATACGCCCCTGCCTCTTAGACAAGGAAAATTATGAAATTGAACCACCAGAACCGCCACCAGAACCACCACCAGGCATCGCTTACCACACTCGCGATTTTCCCCGCCATATGTCGAACGACATGGATTGCGGCCATGTTGGCAGCATCCTCTGTCAGTTTCGCACAAGCCGCACAAACATTACCTACCGATCAAGTGTTCGCACCTGACAGCTTTTGGTATTCTCCGATTCCGAAAGAAGTGCGCTTGCATGCTAATTCTGCAGCGTTTGTCAGGGATTTTTTGCGGCAAAAAAAATCCTATTATGGCAACGTTAATATCAACACCAAGTCCTACGCCAGCCCGGTGTATGTGGTCGGTGCGAATGCTCCGGTGACGCAGGTCGCCGAATGGGATTGTCAGAAAAAGAAATTCAAGGACAAGAATTTAGCGCAGCAATGGTCTGCAGTTCCGATTCCTCCGCATGCTGCGCCGGCGGATGGCACAGACAAGGAAATGACAATCTATCAGCCATCAACCGGCACGATTTGGGAATTCTGGCAAGCCCGGAAAGTATATGGCCAGTGGCAAGCATGTTGGGGTGGACGCTTAACAAATGCCAACAAGAGCGATGGCACTTTTCCTAAGCATTACGGCACTACGGCGACCAGTTTGCCTTTTATCGGCGGTCAAATTACGGCAGAAGAATTACGCCGTGGCGAGATTCGCCATGTGATCGGCATTTCGCTGGTGGAGGCGGAGCATTTCAATGTGAAGTCATGGCCGGCGCATCGTTCAGATGGCTACAATCCGACAAAAGCACCGAACCGGATTCCAGAGGGTTTGCGTTTCCGGCTCAATCCTGACGTGAATGTAGATAATCTCAACATGCACCCGGTCGGTAAGATTGTTGCGAAAGCGGCGCAAAAATATGGTTTCGTGGTTTGGGATAAAGCCGGCGCAATCTCGATCCGCGCACAAAATCCAAAATCCTATACGGCGCTGGGACAACCCGATCCGTATCCTGCTCTCTTCAATGGCACCAGTTCTCCCAGAATCCTCAACGGTTTTCCGTGGGATCAGTTGCAATTTTTGCCTAAAGATTATGGCAAACCATAAAGAGTCAGATGTGATTGATGCAGTATCGCTCCTCACTTTATTTATCGAAAGTAAAAATACAATATGAAAATAACTGTCATCGGCACCGGCTATGTAGGCCTTGTTACCGGCACTTGTCTGGCTGAAATGGGCAATAAAGTACTGTGCCTGGATTTGGATGAAAACAAGATCAGGATATTAAACGAGGGCAATATCCCGATTCATGAACCCGGCTTGTTGGAGATGGTGCGGCGTAATGTGGCTACCGGCCGCCTGCGGTTCACCACCAGCATCGAGGAAAGCGTCGCATTCGGCGTCTTGCAGTTCATTGCCGTCGGCACACCGCCTGACGAAGACGGTTCTGCTGACTTGCAGTATGTCACTGCCGCTGCCTGCAATATCGGCCGGTATATGACTGAATATAAAGTGGTCATAGATAAATCCACGGTCCCGGTCGGCACCGCCGACAAGGTCAAGGCAGCCATGCAGTCCGAGCTTGCCGCACGCAATCTCGATCTGCCGTTTTCTGTCGCATCAAATCCTGAATTTCTCAAGGAAGGTGCTGCGGTAGATGACTTCATGCGGCCCGATAGAGTGGTCATCGGTGCTGAAGACGAGCGGGCGATTGCGCTGATGCGCGAGTTGTATGCACCGTTCATCCGCAATCATGATCGTGTCATCGTGATGGATGTGCGTTCGGCTGAACTGACCAAATACGCGGCCAATGCCATGCTGGCAACGCGTATCTCGTTCATGAATGAACTTGCCAATCTGGCCGATAAGCTGGGCGCAGATATCGAACAAATCCGGGTCGGTATCGGTTCCGACCCGCGTATCGGATTTGATTTCTTATATCCTGGCTGCGGCTATGGCGGTTCGTGCTTCCCGAAAGATGTGCAGGCTTTGATTCGTACCGCGGATGAAAACGATTCTGGCCTGAAGGTATTGAAAGCAGTGGAAGAAGCCAATGAGGCGCAGAAGCATTTGCTGTTGCATAAAATCAGGGCGCGATTTGGTACTGACCTCAGAAGCATGAATTTTGCGCTTTGGGGTTTGGCATTCAAGCCCAATACCGACGACATGCGGGCCGCATCCAGCCGTGTCGTCATCCAGGGCCTGTGGGACATGGGCGCCACCGTAACGGCTTACGATCCGGTGGCGATGCACGAATCAAAACGTATTTTTGGCGACGATCCACGCCTGATTTATGCCGATTCGCCGATGGCAGCCTTGCAAAACGCAGATGCACTAACCATCGTTACCGAGTGGAAAGAATTCCGTGTCCCTGATTTTAGTGCGATTAAAGCTGCATTAAAGACGCCGACTATCTTCGATGGCCGCAATCTGTATAGCCCTGCGCAAGTGCGTAGTCATGGCATTGAGTATTTTGCGATCGGACGACGCTAACAGCAATGCAACAGTTCTGACAGTGGTTTTGCCGCTGTTGGAATGTGTAATGAAATGTATCTATCTTGAACTAACAGCTTTTAATGTTCTCTTATTGATTCTAGTCAACAAATACGTTGAATATACCTTGTCGAGAAATAAGAGAATATTTTTATATGCAAGTAATTGTTAGCCTGTTTTGCATAGCTGTGGAGTATTTCGAGAGTTTACGTTTTTAATTCAACGCGTCGATTTACATACGGTGTCACAGAGCAATGGCAATGTGACGCCGTATTGTGTTTACGGATCAATGACTAAAAATCCCGCAGTGGCTTGACATATCAATAGGTTTGCATCACGCAGAATGTATTGATAGAAATGGTTGCGCTTTCTTACTTGTAATAAAAATTACAAAAATACAAATATTAGGTGGAATAAGCAATATTTTTTAAGCCACCCAAAAGAAATAAAAAGTACGAAAGTAGATTATGCAATCAAAAAAAACTATTCCCATTGCCGGTTTCTCAGTTAGAAAAACCAGCTCCCATAGTTTGGCCCAATATTTATTGTCCCAGTTGCAGATTAAAAATAAGGTATCGTTATTTTTTGCGAATACCAATTTTATTGTGCAATGCCGAGACCAATTAGACCAGATGCATGATGACTCGGTAATAGTTGTCAATGATGGTGTGGGAATGGATATAGCGGCTCTTTTAATGGAGAAAAAACGCTTTAAAGAAAATTTAAATGGCACGGACTTCACGCCGTATTTTTTTAAACGATCTGCGAAACCGTTGCGCGTTTTTTTGCTGGGTGGAAAGCCTGAAGTTTTGCAAAAAGCGGCAGATTATGCCCGCCATCAGCTAGGACAAAAAATTGTCGGCGTCGGCGATGGTTATGAAGACATTCAGAAAAATAAAAAAATAATTGAAGCAATCAATCGCGCCAAACCAGAGGTCGTTCTGGTCGCGCTGGGCAACCCGATTCAGGAAAAATGGATTCTGGATAATCGCCACGCAATCCATGCCAGTGTCGTTGTTGGTGTCGGTGCATTATTCGATTTTTGGGCGGGCGACAAGGCTCGGGCTCCTATGTTGATGCAAAGACTCCGGCTTGAATGGTTTTATCGTCTTTGCTTGGAGCCACAGCGTTTATCGCGCCGCTACACAGTCGATATTGTCAGGTTTCTTTTGCACTGCCATAAATATCGTTACAGCGATCCACTGCCACAAAAACAGATAAATATGTGATGTTATGCATGAGTTAGGCACGATGCACGCAAGACAAAAAAGCATTTTTGTACGTAACATTAGTTAAATAACTCTCTTGATTGCTTGCCGAGGCGGGTACTGATTATTTTTTATGTGATGGGAAGAAAAAATGAAAGCAATGATTCTCGCAGCAGGTAAAGGTACACGGGTTCGTCCCCTGACTTATGATTTGCCCAAACCAATGATTCCAATCCTGGGCAAACCAGTGATGGCATATCTGGTGGAGCATCTTGCCAAATTCGGCATTCGCGACATCATGGTCAACGTCAGTTACCTGCACGAAAAGATTGAGGAATACTTCGGCGAGGGCGACCAGTTTGGCGTCCAGATCGGTTATTCATTTGAGGGCTACACCAACGACGAGGGCGATGTAGTGCCACAACCGATCGGCTCTGCTGGCGGAATGAAAAAAATCCAGGAATTTGGCGGGTTTTTTGATGAAACCACCATTGTCTTGTGCGGCGATGCGTTAATTGATCTTGACCTGAAATCAGCACTGTTCGAACACAAGCGCAAAGGCGCATTGGCCAGTGTCATCACCAAGGAAGTGCCGTGGGACAAGGTGTCCGATTACGGCGTGGTGCTGACCGACGAGGATGGCAAAATTCTTTCATTTCAAGAAAAACCAAGCCAGGAAGAGGCCCGCTCGAATTTTGCCAGTACCGGCATCTATATCTTTGAGCCAGAAGTGCTTAATTTGATCCCCGCCGACAAGGTATTCGATATTGGTTCCGATTTGTTTCCGTTGATGGTGGAGCAAGGGTTGCCATTTTATGCGCAGAAACGCACTTATAACTGGATTGACATCGGCAGCGTTATTGACTTCTGGACCGTATCGCAGAGCGTATTGATGGGCGAAGTAGCGCAAATGGATATGCCGGGTCTTCAGATTACCGACGGGGTTTGGGTCGGCCTCAATACGCGCATCGATTGGGAAGATACGGTCATCGAAGGGCCGGTGTACATCGGTTCCGGCTGTCACATTGAAGCGGGTTGTCATATTGTCGGCCCGACTTGGATCGGACACGGTAGCCATATCTGCACCGGAGCAGAGGTCATACGCAGTGTGCTATTCGAATACACCCGCATCTCGCCCAATGTGTATCTCGACGAGAAAGTCGTATTCAAGGAATACAGCGTAAATCGTGCCGGTGATATGGCGCATGTTTCCGAATTCGGCGACAGTGAATGGGGTAATGCCCGGGATCGCCGGCTCAAGCGCCGTTCAAGTAACA
The DNA here is from genome assembly GCA_041736255.1 of Burkholderiaceae bacterium. GTDB lineage: Bacteria > Pseudomonadota > Gammaproteobacteria > Burkholderiales > Burkholderiaceae_D > AVCC01. The sequence continues at coordinate 11,517 of JBGSTZ010000002.1, read as the reverse complement.
GTAACAGCAGCAACGCATCAGAGAAAGCAAACGCCGGATAGGAATATCCCGAGCATAAATTAAGTTACCCCGACTTTGCCGAGGGTAACTTAATTTATCAAACCATCAATACAAGCTAGTTTACGGCACTGTTTGGACTACAATTCGCGGCTGTAGGATGCATATCCACACACACAACCAGCTAGGAGCGTATCGCACCATGTCAGTTCAAGACCTCTATCAAAAAAAACGTTGCACAGCAGAAGATGCAATCGACCAAATACAAAATGGTGACTTCATCATTGTTCCGACCGGCGTCGGCGAGCCGCCAACTCTGCTCACAGCGCTGTCGGAACAACGGCGCCGCTTCCATGACGTGAAAGTGGCGCAGATTCTGGCGGTGCGTAAATATGGCTACATCGACCCTGAAACGGTCGAGCATGTACGCCATGTCGCGTTTTTCTTCGGCGGCGCTTCACGCGCTGGCGGCCAGAATGGCTGGATCGATTTTATTTCAAGCTACTTTTCGGAAATGCCAAGCATGATAGAACGCGGCCAGATTCCGGCCGACGTCGTGTTTTCGATGGCTTCGCCAATGGACAGCCATGGCTATTTTTCACTCAGCCTGGGTGCCGATTACACCATGGCAGCAGTTGCCAAAGCGCGCGCTGTGGTGCTCGAAGTGAACCCGAATGTGCCGTTCGCGAACGGCAATTGCCATGTGCATATTTCACAAGTGACTGCACTGATTGAAAGCAGCGAGCCGGTGCTGGAAGTGGGCTTGCCGAAAATCGGCCCAGTGCAGATCGCCATTGGCAAATATGTCGCCGACATGATCGATGACGGTTCTACGCTGCAGATCGGCTACGGCGGGATTCCCGATGCGGTGGTAATGCAACTGACCCACAAGCACGACCTTGGCATCCACACTGAAATGATCGGGGACGGCATCCTGACGCTGGTCGAAAGCGGCGCTGTCACCAACCGCAAAAAGAACTATATGCCGGGGAAAATGGTCGCCACTTTTGCGCTCGGTTCGAAAAAATTATACGAGTTCATGGACCGCAATCCCGCTCTCGAAATTCACCCGGTCGATTTCACCAACGATCCCTACCTGGCGGGGCAAAACGACAATTTGATAGCGATCAACGCTACGCTGCAGATCGACCTGCTGGGCCAGTGCGGTTCTGAAAGCCTGGGCCATCTGCCATATTCCGGCACTGGCGGCCAGGTCGATTTTGTGCGCGCTGCCAATCGTTCGCGTGGTGGCAAGGCGTTCATTGTGCTGCCGTCGACCGCCAAAGACGACAGCATTACCCGCATTGTGCCAACGCTCACGCCCGGCACCCACGTGACCACCGGCAAGAACGACATTAACTATGTCGTCACTGAATTCGGTGTTGCGCAATTACGCGGTAAGTCTGCGAAACAACGTGCACAAGAACTGATTTCGATTTCCCATCCGGATTTCCGCGGTGAATTGACTGAAGCGGCAAAACAGATGCATCTCTTGTAGTTTTTCTAGTAACGGGTTCTACAGCCCCCTGCAAGTCTTGTCGCGAATATTGTGTAACTGATTTGTGCACAAAAAAATTAATCCACGAAAAACACGAAAGGCACGAACAAACCGTCATATTTGAGAGAAGGATTTGATATTTTTTTTGTGCTTTTCGTGTCTTTCGTGGACAGTGTTTTTGCTGCAGAGTTGATTTGCCAGATCGCTTTAACTATAGGTCGGCGCGTTTTCCAACACATAAACCGAGTTACCTTTTATTTCCCTATTAAAATAATATTTCCAAATAAATTTTGGAATTTTGTTTATTCCGAGATCTACAGACACTTCCACAATAGAAATTTTATTTTTGACGTTATAGCCGCTTGTTAAAAATATTGATTCAGGTTTATCGATTGCCTTGAAAGGAGCACCCATTCTTGCGGCAATTTCTTGTAGTTTTTTCCCGTAACCATCTACCATCTCACGCGTCACCAGATCGCAAATAAGTTGATGCTTTGGAAATAGGCTACTGAGTGCTTTAAGGATTTTCTCAGTCTCCTTTTGATTTAAATAAATAAAAACGCCTTCTAGAATAAATACGATCTGGCCCACGTGATCAACAGCAGAAGAAACAGTAGAAAGTTTTTCTTCCATGGAATCAGTGCAAAAGTCTATTGGAATACGGCGTAGTGGGTTTGCGCATTCTGAAGCTGGTAACCGTACGTTTTTGTATGCCATTACCAGAGGCTCGTCCAGTTCAAACCATATGCCGCCAGCTAATCTATAAGGACGGGTATCGAAACCGGCCCCTATAGTCACCACACACAAATCCGGATTTAAAACTAACATATTGCGTAAAACATCATCAATGATGCGGTGCCTGATGAGAATGCTGGCACTGCTACATTCTTGCTCTTTGAATTCATCGTAAATATGTCGACCATATCCATTCATGAACAATTTTGCATACACATCACCACATATGGGACTTTTCTCCACAGCATCCTGCATTCGCACACCACAACAATAAAAAGCAATATTTGAAATTGGTTTCATTAGGAACTTGCCAGCCAGTCATTGAAAAATTGCGCATGTTCGTGCGTTTAAACGGTTTTTTAATGTCGCAATGTCGATTAGCGATGAATGTAAAAGTTAAAAATCCAGCGCTGAGGCTCATACTTTTTCATCATTGTCTATGGTGGATGATGTGATTTCATGCACCACCAGAGAAGTGTCTGAAGATACTTCAGCAAGCCAGCCGGAGAGTTCGATAGCCCTGCTAACGTCCTTATAACCTTGCTCCCAGCGCCACTCAATCGAACCTTTTGAAAAGTTAATGTCCTTGAAACCCATGTTCCAGTCCCGCCCTGCATAAGAAAGTCGCACCACATGCAGCGTTGTGTCGCAACCGAGGGTGGATAGAACTTTCTTATCCGCCGTGCTCTTTTGGTCAGACGGCAAGCGTTCAAATAGTTCACGTGCAATGCGCTGAAGTTTATGCAGGTTTATGTAATCTTCCATGTGGCGTATCGAACGTGATGCAAACATCAGATCCTTTTGTCGCGTTGACACTTCGTCCAGCGTGGCCGGCTCCTTTCCATACGCACTCCATAGATCTACCATGAAACATAATGCATCTACAGGCGGCTTGTCGCGCAATACTGTCTCAAGTGGCGTATTGGAATATAGGCCGCCATCCCAGTAAAGGTCTCCCTCCACGCGAACCGGCGGGAAGCCTGGTGGCAGTGCGCCGCTCGCCATGATGTGCTCAACACCGATGGTGATTTTCGTATTGTCAAAATTGACCAGCTCTCCCGTTTTCACCTTCATGGCGTTCACCGTGAGCCGCATTTGCTTGGTCGCATTCAAATAATCGAAATCGACCAAATCGTTCAGCGTAGCGGCCAAATCATCCGTGTCATAAAAACTCGCGTCATCCGGCGGTACTGCCAGACCTGTTGCAAACAGGCTGGATAAACGAGGCGAAAAAAAACCAGGTATGCCACGTACGATGGTATCGACTGTCGATAAACGAATGTTCAAACGCCGTACCGCATCCGGCACTTGGCGCATATCCACGCTATCTGGCAGTGATACCCGGTCCCAGAACTCTTTTAGACGCGCGAGCCGATTGGCTTGGTTATTGCCAGCAATAAGAGAAGCATTAATCGCACCGATGGACGTTCCCACAACCCAGTCCGGGATCAGATTGTGCTCATGCATCGCGTGATATACCCCAGCTTGATAGGCGCCGAGTGCACCGCCGCCTTGTAACACCAGGACAACACGTTTATTTTTAGGATTTAACCTGTTTTCGACATGTGTATTAATTTTCATGTGAACCTCATTTAAGGCACAGGAAAGCGACAACAAGATTGCGATTTGCAGTTATTACGTAAGACACATTCCCCGGTAGCGCATAAACATTAACAGGCACAAGTAACCTATTCGTTGAGTTTCATCAAATTTAATTGTTGGCCTTTGAATATAATTTTTAATTTGCAGAGCAAAGATAAAATATAGAAAGTTGCAAAAGCTGAGCAAAAATGGGGAATAAATTCAGATTGGCAATGCGGTTCTACCACGTTTCAAGTCGCCAATGATAGATCTGTGAAAAATGGAATCGCCTTACAGTACGCAATAATTTTTCCAAATAGGATAATTATTCCAGGGCAACGCACTGTTCCAAAGGACATTTAATGAGTCAATCTCCGATCATTACGACACCCAAACGCAGCATCTGGATTCGTGGTTTGTTCATGGTGTTGATGGCTTTTATATTCCAGTTGTCCGGGACACTGTTATTTATTGTTGCGATTCTGCAATTTGTGTTTGGCGCCATGAACAAGGCACCCAATGTGAGATTGCTTGAATTTGGCCGCAGCTTGGGGCGTTATTTTCAACAAATCACCAACTTCCTAACCTTTGTTAGCGAAGATATGCCGTTCCCATTCAATGATTGGCCCTCGGAAAAATAACTATGAGTAATGCACTGCTGTTTGCACTTGAAAGCAGTCGCGAATTAGGTGAGCGTGTGGCCCGGCATCTCGATATTGCCCTGAGCCCGCACGAGGAAAGAGAATTTGAAGACGGCGAACACAAGACGCGGCCCTTGACCAGCGTGCGCGGCAAAGATGTGTTTGTCATCGCGTCGCTGCATGCCGACCCCCAGCAAAGTGTCGCCGACAAGTTGTGCCGTTTGCTTTTCTTTATTGGCGCGTTAAAAGACGCTGCCGCTGCACGGGTTACCGCCATCGTTCCTTACTTGTGTTATTCCCGCAAGGATAAAAAGACGCAGCCGCGCGATCCTGTCACGACCCGCTATGTGGCAGCACTGTTTGAAGCAGTGGGCACCGATTGCATCGTGACGCTGGATGTCCATAATCTGGCGGCCTTTCAAAACGCATTTCGCTGCAGAACCGAGCATCTCGAAGCCAACATGCTGTTCGTTAAACATTTTGCATCCTTGCTGCAAGAGCATGATGTGGTGGTGGTTGCACCAGATGCCGGAGCGATCAAGCGGGCAGAGCATTTCAGGCAATCGCTGGCGAATGCACTGGATAAGCCGGTTGGAACCGCATTCGCCGAAAAATATCGTAATCAGGGCGTGGTCAGCGGCGACATGATTGTTGGCGATGTAAAGGATAAATACGTCATCATCATCGACGACCTGATCAGCACTGGAACCACTATTTCCCGCACTGCAAAAAAATGTCGTGCGCTGGGAGCGATACAAGTTTTCGCTGCGGCGTCGCATGGTCTGTTCCTGGGGGATGCACACGCCACACTGGCAGACGATGTAGAGTTGATCGCCGTCACCGATAGTGTGCCGCCGTTCCGGCTGGTTGACGGGCCAGTCAAGGCCAAGCTGTCGGTGCTTGATAGTACGGTATTGTTTTCTGAAGCGATCCGCAGAATGCACGATGGCAGATCGATCACCGATTTGCTGGAATCCTGAGACAGCACGGTAGCAGGGAGCACGGCAGCCGGGCGCAGATAGTCGTGCCATTAAAGAATATGCGCTTGTATGCCCTTAGCGCATTCTTGTATGTGCTGCTCGGCCAATTGCAGATATTCCAGCGCACGGCGCGGCCATTCGGCCGAATGGCGGAATTTTTCTTCATCCAGATGCCGGATTGCAATCGTGGCACGTATGCAAGCCCGATAACTTTGATAAAAATACACCAAGCCGGGGGCTGGACTGTCGCCTGAAATTTCTTCGTATTCTTTGATGAGTAGAGCCCCGAAGTCATTTACTCCCCGCCGTTCACATTCGAGGGCAAGAAAGCCAATCTCATCAATTGCATCGACTAGCCGCATTTCAGGTGAAAATTCAAGGCAGTCGATGACCACCAGTTCCGGCCGAAGGCAGATATGTTCAGGCCGCAGATCGCCATGTTCTTCAATAATTCTTCCCGCCAGCACGCGCGCGTCAAACCATCCGGACATGTGCTGCACGATAGCGCGTTGTGCCACACAAACCCGTTCTACCTGTACAACCGGCAGTTGATAGGATGGCGCACACAATGTCTGCAAGTTCAGGTCGATAGCCGATGAAAATCGTTTGCGATAAGCGGCAGGGCTTATCGCAACAGTCGGCAAGGCATGGTAAAAATTGCTGAGCAGCGCCGCGATCTTACGCATATCCTCTGCCTGCGCTGTGCCATCCTTGATGGCATAGTCAAGCATGTGCAGGGCAGGGAGCTTGCGCATTTTGACTAGGAAATCAATTGTCACGCCGCAACCACCTAGTTGCAGATTCCCAGCCTGATCGACGGTGAGCGGCACAACGCCCAAATACACCGATTCGGCCAGGCGCCGATTCAGTGGATTCAGATACGAAATACAACGGCTGTGACTACTGTGCCGCTGCGGTAAAAGTTTTGAGCAACTACAGCAATCAGCCTTTCGGCACCACCGTAGACGCAAAATTTGCGGTCTACAAGGTATACTGACCGCATAGTTCCATGACATTATTTGAAGGATTCATCGGCTGCATGACAGACGATTTTTGGTTTCAAGTCACACCCACTTTGGGAGCATCCGCATCATGAATAATCAAACAATGACCGGCATCGAAGCTTGCGTATTCGATGCCTATGGCACCCTGTTCGATGTCAGCAGCGTGGCCCGTGGCGCCAAGGACGAACTTGGCGAGCAATGGCTGGCGCTATCGGATTTGTGGCGCACCAAGCAGCTGCAATACACCTGGTTGCGCGGTCTGGCCGGACACCATGCCGACTTTTGGCAGGTCACCGGCGATGGGCTGGATTACGCGATGACGACGCTCAATATTGCCGATGCGGATTTGCGCAATCGCCTGATGCAACTGTATCTCGGGCTTGCCGCGTATTCGGAGGTGCCGGATACGTTGCGACGCCTGAAGGCGGGGGGCATGAAGCTCGCGATACTGTCCAACGGCACGCCAACCATGCTGGCGTCGGCGGTGCGTAACGCCGGCATTGATGATGTATTCGACGCGGTATTGTCGGTGGAGGAGGTCGGCGTCTACAAGCCGCATCCTTCGGTATATCAGCTTGCCAGCGACCGGCTCCGGATTGTGCCCGAGAAAATCTGTTTTCTGTCCTCGAACAGCTGGGACGCCTTCTCGGCCAAGGCTTTTGGTTTCCGAGTGCTGTGGTGCAACCGCTTCGGCCAAGTGCCAGAACGTATCCCCACAGCGCCGGACTGTGAAATTACAGACCTTTCCAGTTTGCCTGAATTGTTGATAACCAATGCCCCACCGCCTCACTAAACTGAAAGATCGCCTCATTTTCGTTATGGTCCTTATGGCACACAACATCGCAGGTCGGGTGTGCGGCTGCATCGCGTAACCCGACATGTACTATGAAACTGATCTGGCGATTTAGCCGGCAGTCAGGGCTGACTGACGATTTCATACACAAGACGGGGCGTGATAAGTTATGACAAAATAAACAGGGTGTGTAAGAGCCCGGCAAGCTGCTAGGTATGCAATTGCAGCTGCCGAACATGAAATGGTAGCCATCATCACAACCATCGAGGATCGATATGCACGCCACTCTGCCATTGCTTCAGGCGACTAAATTCCCACACTTGATTCGCCACCAGCTCACCACTTTGCAGGTCAATCTCGGCTACCGCTGCAACCAGACTTGCGTGCATTGCCACGTCAATGCCGGGCCGAACCGCACCGAGATGATGGATGCTGCAAACTTGGCGCTGATCCCGTCGGTGCTCGCCGCGCGCGGCATCACCACGCTGGATCTGACCGGCGGCGCACCCGAACTGCACGACGGCTTCAGGCAACTGGTGCGCGAGGCCAGCGCCTTGGGCGTGAAAGTGATAGACCGCTGCAATTTAACAATACTGTTCGAGCCGGGCCAGCAGGATCTGGCCGAATTTCTGACTGATAATCGGGTCGAAATCGTCGCGTCGCTGCCCTGCTATTCGCTGGCGAACGTGGACAAGCAGCGCGGCGAAGGTGTGTTCGACAAGAGCATCGCGGCGCTGCAACAGCTCAATGCGCTCGGCTATGGCCGGGGCCGGGGCCGGGAAGGTTCCGGGCTGACGCTGAATCTGGTCTACAACCCGCAGGGCGCATCGCTGCCGCCGGATCAGGTGGCGCTGCAGGCCGACTACAAGCGCGAACTGTTTAATCACTTCGGCATCGTGTTCAACCAGCTGTTCGCGCTGGCCAACATGCCGATACAGCGCTTCGGCTCAACCCTGATTTCCAAAGGGCAGTTCAGCGATTACATGCGCTTGCTGAAGGAGAACTTCGCCGCCGCCAACCTCGATGGTGTGATGTGCCGCAACCTCGTCAGCGTCGACTGGAAAGGATTTCTGTACGACTGCGACTTCAATCAGCAACTGGGATTGTCCCTGCCTTCCGCTTCGCCGTTGGCGCAATTGCGCGAAGGGCGGCCGCATTTGCGCCATTTGCTGACCGATGATCCTGCCGGTCGCACGATCCAGGTCGCCGATCATTGCTACGGCTGCACCGCAGGGCAGGGCAGCAGTTGCGGCGGTGCGTTGAACGAAGACGCATTGCCTGATAAAAACAGCGCAGCATGAAGCAGATCATGAAACGGGCCCTGCTCGTTTTGCTGATTGTTGGATTGATCGTCAGTTTCTTTGCGTTAGACTTGGATCGCTTCCTAACGCTGGAATCGCTCCAGCAAAGCCAGGGCGATTTTGCTGCGCTCAAAGCACAGTCTCCGTGGCTGGTTACTGCAATCGCTTTCGCGCTGTATGTGCTGGTCGCCGCGCTGTCCTTGCCGGGTGCGCTGATCATGACTTTGGCGATGGGCGCGTTGTTCGGCCTGACGGTTGGCACGCTGCTGGTGTCGTTCGCATCCAGCATCGGCGCCACGCTGGCCTTCCTCGCTTCACGCTTCGTTCTGCGCGATACGGTGCAGCGCCGCTTCGGCGACAAACTGAAAACGATCAATGAGGGGGTGGCAAAAGACGGCGCGCTGTACCTGTTTACCTTGCGCCTGGTGCCGGTATTTCCTTTCTTTCTGATTAATCTGCTGATGGGCCTCACCAAGATGCGCGCCCGCACGTTTTACTGGGTCAGTCAGCTTGGGATGCTGGCCGGCACGCTCGTATTCGTGAATGCTGGCACGCAGCTGGCGCAATTGCAGAGTCTGTCCGGCATTTTGTCTCCCAGCCTGCTGTTTTCTTTTGCGCTGCTGGGGATATTTCCGATCGTCGCCAAAAAAATCACTGGATCACTGCAAGCGCGCCGCGTGTATAAGAAGTGGCAGCGTCCGACAAAATTCGATAGGAATCTGATCGTCATCGGTGGCGGCGCTGCAGGCCTAGTTTCCGCTTACATCGGCGCTGCGGTAAAGGCCAAGGTGACCTTGATCGAAGCCCACAAGATGGGCGGTGATTGCCTGAACTACGGCTGCGTGCCGAGCAAGGCGCTGATCAAGTCGGCCCGCGTCGCCCACCAGATGCGGCATGGCGAACACTACGGCCTGACCTCGATTGAACCGGATTTCAGCTTCCGTGCGGTGATGGCTCGTGTGCATCAAATCATCGGCGCGGTGGCACCGCACGACAGCGTCGAACGCTACACCGAATTGGGCGTGGAAGTGCTGCAGGGCTACGCCCGCATCGTCGATCCATGGACCGTGGAAGTGACGCTCAATAATGGTGGGGATAACAAAATTCAACGCCTGACCACGCGCAGTATCGTGATCGCCACCGGCGCCCGGCCGTTCGTGCCGCCGCTGCCCGGTCTGGACGAGGTTGGCTATGTCACCAGCGACACGCTGTGGGATGCGTTCGCCAAATTGGACGCGCCGCCGGCCCGCCTGGTGGTACTGGGCGGCGGGCCTATCGGCTGCGAACTGGCGCAAAGTTTCGCCCGCCTGGGCTCCCAGGTCACGCAAGTTGAAATGGCGCCGCGCATCATGATCCGCGAAGATGAAGAAGTCTCGGAACTGGCGCGCGCTGCGTTGACCCGCGACGGCGTGGCCGTTCTGACCGGCCACAAGGCATTGCGTTGCGAGCGGGAATCGGTGGACGGACGCGAGAGCAAGTTCATTGTGGTCGAACACGACGGCGCCGATCTGCGCATCGAGTTCGACGCGCTGCTGTGCGCGGTGGGCCGGGTGGCGCGGCTGAGCGGCTATGGTCTGGAACAACTGGGGATAGAGACCCGGCGCACCGTAGTGACCAATGATTATCTGGAAACGCTGTACCCGAACATCTTCGCCGCCGGCGACGTCGCCGGCCCTTATCAGTTCACCCATACCGCTGCGCATCAAGCCTGGTATGCGGCGGTCAACGCGCTGTTCGGCGAGTTCAAGAAATTCAAGGTGGATTATTCCGTGATCCCCTGGGCCACTTTCATCGAGCCGGAGGTGGCACGGGTCGGACTCAACGAACAGGAAGCGAAGGAAAAAAATATTGCCTGTGAAGTCACCCGATACGAACTCGACGAGCTGGACCGCGCGATTGCCGACGGCACCGCGCACGGCTTCGTCAAGGTGCTGACGGTGCCGGGCAAGGACAGGATTCTGGGCGTGACCATCGTTGGCGAACACGCGGCCGACCTGCTGGCCGAATTCGTGCTGGCGATGAAGCACGGGCTGGGCCTGAACAAGATACTCGGCACGATTCACACTTACCCGACCATGGCCGAGGCCAACAAGTACGTTGCCAGCGAATGGAAGCGCACTCATGCGCCGCAGCGGGTATTGGCGTGGCTGGGGCGTTATCACACCTGGAAGCGGGGATAAACCATGAAGCTCTCGATCATCGTCCCGGTACTGAACGAAGCCCAGGCGCTGCCTGAGCTACTGGAACGGCTGTTGCCGCTAGTGAAATTTGACTGCGAAGTCATCATTGCCGACGGCGGCAGCAGCGACGGTTCGGCTGACATTGCACGATGCGCCGGCTTCACGCTGGTGCGCTCGGCGCGTGGCCGGGCCCGGCAAATGAATGCCGGCGCCGCGCGTGCCAGCGGTGCGATGCTGTTGTTCCTGCATGCCGATACCCAATTGCCGGATGGAGCCAGTGCGCTGGTTGCGCAGGCCTTGTCGGGCAGCCAACACTGGGGCCGTTTCGATGTCTGCATCGCTGGGGGCGCACTGATGCTGCGCGTAGTCGGGCGCATGATGAATCTGCGCTCGCGCCTGACCGGCATCGCCACCGGCGATCAGGCCATGTTCGTTACCCGTGCGGCTTTCGATATGGTGGGCGGATTTCCGGACCAACCATTGATGGAAGATGTCGAACTTTCCAAGCGCTTGCGCGCGGTCTCGCGACCAGTCTGCATCACCTGCTGCGTGACCACCTCGGGACGGCGTTGGGAGACGCACGGCGTCTGGCGCACGATCCTGCTTATGTGGCGCTTGCGCTGGCAATACTGGCGCGGGGTTCCGGCCAGCCAGTTGGCGCAGGCGTACCGATGAAATCCGCTTTGAAACCTATTTCGCCGGCCGCCACCCGTATTGTGATTTTCGCCAAGGCGCCGTTGCCCGGGCTCGCGAAGACCCGCCTGATCCCGGCGCTCGGCGCGCATGGCGCGGCCGACCTGGCGCGGC
>JBGSTZ010000027.1:0-23119 GCA_041736255.1 Burkholderiaceae bacterium | reverse complement strand
TTCATGCCACTGGGTGGAGTCGGCCTCGAAAGCCGGGTCGGCGGTGAAATACAGGATGCTGGCGCGGTAAGCTTGCAGCGAGAGTGGGTTGGTCGAGGCGATTTTCATGGTTACTCCGTTACATGATTGTAAGCGTCCGTCGCCCCTACCTGGAAGTTGATTTAATTCTGTGAAGCGCGGCGTAAAGGGAGCACATCATCGATGTCGCAATTACGACAAGTGGGCAGTTTATCCGCGTAGCTTTGAGCCACGCATACGTATCAAGCCCGTTGAGCTTGACTGTGGCGGTAAATAAATAAGGTAATCCCCCGGCGTTGCCGGGGAGACTCACTAGGTTTGACCGAGCGCTACGGTCAGGCGGATTCTTCTGACTCGATCAAAAGTTAGGAGAATCAGTCTCGTATGTGGGTGGCTAAATCAAAAGGAAGAGGGCGATTTCGATAGCGAGACGATTCACCGGAAAAACCAGGAATTTCACAGGTGAGAATTTTTGGGCCAGAGGTTGCTTTGTGACCACGATTGGACTCGATGAGGAGATGGTCAGGGCTTACGTCAGAAATCAAGACAAAGAAGACGCGCATTACGATCAGCTCAAGTTAGGTATATGAGCCAGCGCCTTCAGGCGCTTCACGCTTTTGCCCCTTTGAGGCTAACAAAAATAAACCCCCGGCTTTGCCGGGGGTAACTTAATTTGAAAGCGAATTCGACTTTGTGCGTGATTTGCACCATTTCATCGACCAGCCCGAGGGCAAGAAAATTTTGGATGGATACGAAGTGTTCTTGCTGCGCAATCGCAGTCGCGGCGGCGGTATCGGTTTTTTTGAGGTGGGCAGTTTTTATCCTGATTTCATCTTATGGATAGTGCGTGGCGCACAACAATATGTTGCATTCATCGAGCCGCACGGCTTGATCCATGAAGGCCCGGGCAGCCAGAAAATCTTGTTTCATCAAACCATCAAGGACATCGAACAACGTGTGCAGCGCAGCGGCAAGAAAGTAACGCTGGAAAGTTTTATCGTCACGCCAACAGCATTGCGCGATTTGAAATGGGGAATGGATTCACCGGATGCTTTCGCACGGCAACATGTATTGTTCATGAAAGATGATAAGGATGCTTATGTGAAAAGGCTGTGTCAGATGACGCTGTTGCAGGTAGATGGCGGCGTTCTGGATACAGCGTAGCGGCAGGTTGAAGATTTCGCCAAAAAAAATCTAAAAGTCACATCGCAAGCAACACATGTTCTGCTACGGCACGAACCTCTTTTAAACAGCCATGCCCGGGGAACGGTTTTTCCTCCACTTCGACCAAGCCGATTCGTTCCAGCGCATCGACATCCCGCTTGACCGCGCTGCGGTCCCGGTGCAGTCGTTGCGACAGATCGGTAATCGAACCGTGGCATTCCTTGACTTCCCGGAACAGCACGAGCTTTGCTGTTGTAATCAGTCGCGCTAAATCTTCTGGGTCTTCAAAGGAAATAATGCGCTCACGCGGAATGCGTTTAACTTGATTCGCAAGTTTCGCAATGCGCTTGCCCCGTTTAAAGAATGCATCCGCAGTCGCAACTTTGATATCAAAAGAGAGTCGCAATGGGTTTCAGTAATTCCGGGCCTTCATTGGCGACCCGGTTGACTGCGGTGGAAATCGGGAACGCCTGCATGTTCTGCGAGGCAGGCGGCTCCATCAAGGCGTGCAATTCTTGTATATTGATGGGTTTTGGATTGAGCCAGACGGCCCAGTTGTCGCGCTCCAGCATCACCGGCATCCGGTCATGTATTGGCTGCATCACTGCATTGGCAGCGGTCGTCAGTATGGCGCAGGTGTCTCGTTGTTCTCCATCTGCCATCGTTACCGTTTCCCAGATGCCGGCGAATGACATTGGTGCGCCGTCATTCAATGCAATATAAAAAGGCTGCTTGGTTTTTTGACCGTGCACCTTCTGCCACTCATAAAAGCCGGAAGCCGGAACGATGCAACGCCGGCGCTGGAACGCTTGCCGGAACATCGGCTTTTCCGCCACGGTTTCGCTGCGCGCATTGTTCAGCATCGGAACAGCGGCAGGGTCTTTGGCCCAGGCAGGAATGAAACCCCAGCGCATCAGTGAAGCAATGCGCGCTTCCGCCGTGTCACGAATCACCACAATCTGGGTGGAGGGCGCGATGTTGTAGCGCGCTTCGAAGTCAGGCATAGCTTTGGCCTGATACCAGTCGGCCAGAGCAGAAGGGGTGAGGTTAAGAAAAAATCGTCCACACATGGCAGTTATGTTTTAGATCAAGGGTGACGCCATTTTACATATTCCTGATTATCGCAACCCACTCCCGCCCGCATCGGCTTTGCGCTCAATCAATTCAATTTTGTAACCGTCCGGGTCTTCCACAAAAGCGATTACCGTGCTGCCGCCTTTGACCGGGCCGGCTTCGCGGGTTACGTTGCCGCCGGCGGCTTTGGCTGCCGCGCAGGCTTTTTGGGCGTCTTCGACTGCGATGGCGATATGGCCGTAGGCGCTTCCGATGTCGTATTTTTCCACGCCATAGTTATAGGTCAGTTCCAGTTCTGCATACTCCGGATTGTTGCCGTAACCGACGAAGGCGAGGGTGTATTTATATTCGGGATTGTCGCTGGTGCGCAGCAGGTGCATGCCGAGTACCTTGGTATAGAATTCGATAGAACGTTGCAAGTCGCCGACGCGAAGCATGGTGTGAAGTATGCGCATGATGCTGTTTTCTTTCGTTGGAATGAACGATTACTGTAACCGAATCGGGCGCTGTGTGTTTTTGCGTTGGCGCTGGCACTGTGCTTCCGAAGCCAACATTCTGCACAGATATGTTAATGCGTTCAAGGTATCTTCAAACCGGTTTCTTGACCACCGCATAGCGTTCCAGCGTATGTTTTCTGGCGATGTCGTGTTGCACTATCGGGCTTGGATAGTTGCCACCCAGTGTGATGCCGGCCAGTTGCAATTCCATCGTGTCCAGTAGCCACGGAGCATGGATGTGCTTGTTGCTGAGCTTGGCCAGTTGCGGTAAATAGCGGCGGATGAAGCTGCCTGCGGGGTCGAATTTTTCGGACTGTGTGATGGGATTGAAGATGCGGAAATACGGCTGGGCGTCGCAGCCGGTCGATGCCGCCCATTGCCAGCCGCCATTGTTAGATGCCAGCTCGAAATCGTTCAGATGTTGCGCGAAGTAGCGCTCGCCCCAGCGCCAGTCGATACCGAGGTCTTTGACCAGGAAGCTGGCCGTTACCATGCGCAGCCGGTTGTGCATGTATCCGGTCCGGTTCAGCTGCTCCATCGCCGCATCCACCAGCGGATAGCCAGTGGCGCCCTCGCACCAAGATTGAAAGGATTGTTGCGCGGCGTCACCGGATTCCCATCGGATCGCCTCATATTCGGGCTTGAACGCGCGTTCCACCACGCGCGGATGATGATGCAAAATCATGCAATAAAAATCGCGCCAGATCAGTTCCGAGAGCCAGGTTGCCGCGCCCGTGCTGCCTGCATTGGATCGTATCGCTTCTACTGCATGGCGTGCCAACGTGCGGATCGAAACCGTGCCGAAACGCAAGTGGATCGAAAGGTAAGACGGCCCTTTGATTGCCGGAAAATTGCGGGTGTCGTCGTATTTCCCGATGCGCGGCAGAAAATCCTGCAGCAGCTTTTGTGCGCCGGACATGCCGGTTGGAATGTTTAGCTGGTGCAGATTGCTTGGCTCGAAACCCATGTCGGCCAGCGATGGCATGACACAGGCCGCGACCGGTGCCAGTCGATCACAGTAAGCTTCGACCGGATACGGCTTCAGGTAAAAATCATCGCTGCGGGCATGCAGCTTTTTGAGCCATGCATTTTTGTAAGGCGTAAAGACCGAAAACGGTCGTTCGGACAAGGTCAGCACTTCATCTTTTTCAAAGATAACGTGATCCTTGAAATCCAACAATTGCCTGCCGTCTGCCTGCAGTGATGCGGCGACTTCGGCATCGCGCGCGTTTGCCTGCGGCTCGAAATCATGGTTTATGAATACCGCTTCAGCCCCGAGTTCGGCCGCCAGCTGGGGGATTGCAGCCGCAGCCTCGGCGTGGCGCACGATCAGGCCGCCGCCCATTTCCCGCAAGGCGGCATCGAGTTCGATCAGGCTGTCATGGATGAATTCGACCCGGCGGTCGGCTTTCAGGCCGGACTCCAGCAAAGGCTGCAGGATGGTTTGGTCAAAAATGAAAGCGCAAAACACGCGCCGGCTTTGCTTGAGCGCGTGGTATAGCGCCGCATGGTCAAAATCGCGCAAATCGCGGCGAAACCAGACCAGCGCAGTGTCGAATGTGGACATGGATGCATTACAAATGGATAAAAACCGAGTATGACAGCCCTCAGCCCGTCAAATTAACTTAATTGCCAACCAAACCAAAAACAGCCAAGGCTTTGCGGCATGTCACAAAAAGTCAGCGCGGCCCCGTGCGCCGGCCTGCGGGACGGGGCAGCAAAACTGCTAGAATACCGCCATGCCTAAACTCAGTAAGAATCCAAAAATGCAAGCTTTGCCAGGCTCGTCCCAAGTCAGTTCCGATGCGCCTGGTAATACCGGTGACATGCCCCTTAACGCACTTGATTTAGCGAATCATTTTTTGATCGCAATGCCTTCTATGCCTGACCCAGTTTTCAGCGGTACCGTGGTGTATTTGTGCGAGCACAATGCCCAAGGTGCGCTCGGCATAGTGATCAACAAACCGACCGACATGTGCATTGACGACTTGCTTGACCGGGTTGAACTGGATGGCGAGAAAGCGCCCGAATATCTGGCTGTCGCCGAACAGCCGGTAATGTTCGGCGGCCAGGTGCAGGAAGATCGCGGCTTTGTGCTGCATACGCCGGTCGCGGAATATTCATCGACACTGAAAGTGACCGATCAGATCGCGTTTACGACTTCGCGTGATGTGCTCGAAGCGATCGCAACCGGGCATGGACCGAGCCAGTTTCTGATCAGCGTCGGGTATTCCGGCTGGAGCCCGGGTCAGCTCGAAGATGAAATTGGCCGCAACGCGTGGCTGACAGTGCAGGCCGACCCTGCCGTCCTGTTCGAGGTGCCGTTCGATGCACGTTATGCCGCCGCCATCAAATTGCTCGGTATCGATCCGATGATGCTCGCGTCTGAAGCGGGCCATGCATAAAAATTCCGGTCGCGGTATCGCCTAGTGGAAACTGTTCTGGCGTTCGATTTCGGCTTGAAGCGCATCGGCGTTGCAGTCGGCAACAGCATGTTGCGGCAGGCGCAGCCGCTGACCGTGATTGCAGCAGCCACCAATGTGGCCAAATTTGCCGCCATCGCCGCTGTGGTTGCCGAGTGGCAGCCATCGCGCTGCGTGGTCGGATTGCCGCTGCATCCGGACGGCGCCGAACACGAAATGACGGTGCGTTGCCGTCGTTTCGCCAATCAGTTGCACGGCCGCTTCGCCCTGGAAACCACGCTGGTGGACGAGCGCTACTCTTCTGTCGTGCTGCAAGCCAAACGTGGCGAGGTGATCGACGCACGCGCAGCAGCAATCATTTTGCAACAATATTTCGATGACAATGCCCATGACAAATCCTGAACTCGACGCCGAAGCTCTGTATCTGACGCTGGCCGCACGCATTAAAACTGCTTTGGCAGGTATCGATAATCTGGTTCTGGTCGGCATCCATTCCGGTGGCGCCTGGCTGGCCGAACGGCTGGCGGCCGACTTGCAGATGTCCGACCGGCTCGGTTTTCTCGACGTCTCTTTTTATCGCGACGATTTCGCGAAAAAAGGGCTGCATTTCGAGGTCAAGTCGACCCACATTCCGTTTTCGGTGGACGGCGCGGTCATTCTGCTGGTCGATGACGTGTTGTTTACCGGTCGCACCACACGCGCCGCGATCAATGAATTGTTCGATTACGGCCGGCCGGCAAAAATCATGTTGGCAGCATTGGTCGACCGTGGTGGACGCGAACTGCCGATTGCCGCCGATTTTGTAGCCCACACCACCCAGCTAGCCGCCGACCAAACTCTGCTGCTGCAACGCGCCGAAGACGGCCAACTCTCGCTTACGCAAACACCATCCCATGCATAATCCGCAATTGAATAAAAATGGTGAGCTGCAACATTTGCTCACCATCGAAGGCCTGCCAAAACCCATCCTCAACCACATTCTCGATACTGCATCCTCGTTCGTCAGCGTATCTGACCGCGAAGTCAAGAAAGTCCCGTTGCTGCGCGGAAAAAGCGTGTTCAACCTGTTCTTTGAGAATTCGACCCGCACCCGCACTACTTTCGAGATCGCCGCCAAACGCTTGTCGGCCGACGTGATCAACCTGAATATTCAGGCATCCAGCGCCAGCAAGGGCGAATCGCTGCTCGACACCATCGACAACCTGGCGGCGATGCATGCCGACATGTTCGTGGTGCGCCACAGCCAGTCCGGTGCGCCGCACCTGATTGCCGACCACCTGCGCCGGATTCAGCACCATCATGTGCATGTGGTCAACGCTGGCGATGGCCGCCATGCGCATCCGACCCAGGGTCTGCTGGACATGTACACCATCCGCCACTTCAAAAAAGATTTCACCAATCTGACAGTGGCAATCGTCGGCGACATCCTGCACAGCCGCGTGGCGCGTTCTGACATCCATGCGCTGACCACGCTGGGCGTGCCGGAAATCCGCGCCATCGCGCCGCTGACCTTGCTGCCGGGCGGTCTGGAACAAATGGGCGTGCGTGTCTTCACCGACATTGACAAAGGCTTGAAAGGGGTGGACGTGATCATCATGCTGCGCCTGCAAAGCGAACGCATGAACGGCGCTTTGCTGCCTTCCGCGCAAGAATATTTCAAAAGCTACGGCCTGACCCCGGAACGGCTGGCACTGGCCAAACCGGACGCGATCGTGATGCATCCCGGCCCGATGAACCGCGGCGTAGAGATCGACTCGGTAGTGGCCGATGGCGCGCAGGCAGTGATCCTGCCGCAAGTCACCTTCGGGATTGCGGTGCGGATGGCGGTGATGGGGATTTTGGCCGGAAATTAACGTACTGCATCCATGGCTTTGAAATAAGGAACAAATGAAACTCCATATCAAAAACGGTCATCTGGTCGATCCGGCCAATGGTATTGACGCCAAAAAAGATATTTGTATCGCTTCCGGCAAAATTGCCGGCATCTATGAACCTGGGGCCGCACCGCAGGAATTCGCCACTGCCAAATTAATTGATGCCAGCGGCCTGATCATCGCGCCCGGCCTGGTAGACCTCAGCGCACGCTTGCGTGAACCCGGTTACGAATACCGGGCCACGCTGGAATCCGAAATGCAGGCGGCAATGCAAGGCGGCGTCACCAGCCTGATTTGTCCGCCGGATACCGATCCGGTGCTCGACGAGCCGGGTCTGGTCGAAATGCTCAAGCACCGTGCCAAATCGCTGAATCAGGCCCACGTCTATCCATTGGGCGCGCTGACCGTCGGTCTGAAAGGGCAGGCATTGACCGAAATGGCGGAGCTGACCGAAGCCGGCTGCATTGGTTTCTCGCAAGCGGGCGAGCCGATTCTGGACACCAACGTGCTGATGCGCTCGATGCAATATGCCAAAACTTTTGGCTACAGCATCTGGTTGCGCCCGCAGGACGCATACTTGGGCCACGGCATCGCGCATAGCGGCCCGATTGCTGCGCGCTTGGGTTTATCCGGAGTTCCGGTAATCGCAGAAACCGTCGCCTTGCACACCATTTTTGAGCTGATGCGGGTGACCGGCGTGCGCTTGCACCTGTGCCGCATATCGTCCGCTGCCGGGCTGGAGCTGGTGCGTGCCGCCAAGCAGGAAGGGCTGCCGGTGACTTGCGACGTTGGCGCGCATCATATTCATTTGACCGAAATGGATATAGGATTTTTCGATTCCAACGCCCGCATGCTGCCGCCATTACGCTCCCAGCGCGACCGCGATGCGATTCGCCAATGCTTGCTGGACGGCACCATCGATGCGATTTGTTCCGACCACACGCCGGTCGACGATGACGAGAAACTGCTACCTTTCGGCGAAGCCACGCCGGGTGCAACCGGGCTGGAATTGCTGCTGTCGCTGGCGTTGAAGTGGGCCGAAGAATGCGTTGCACCAACGGAGCAACCGATCAGCCGGGCGATTGCAAAAGTCACCACCGATGCGGCCCGGATTGCCGCCCTGGATTGTGGCCAGTTGCGCGTCGGCAGCGTTGCCGATATCTGCCTGATCGATCCGAATGCACGCTGGACGGTCGAGGCAGCCGCGCTCGCCAGCCAAGGCAAACACACGCCTTTCCTCGGTTACGAAATGCGCGGCCAAGTCAGGGCCACGATCGTCGCCGGCCATGTCGCGTTCATGCGGTAATCAGGATTACAGGAATGTAGTTTTATACCGTAGGTGCGAATTTATTCGCATTAGCCCGCACAGAATAGTTAAATAATGCGAGTAAATTCGCACCTACCAAGCGTTTCGCAGCAATTGATGCTTATATAAAAATAGTGGGGGTATAAATTAAAACACCACTGTTTCCGCAACTATAGATTGCCGTATATAAAAATACCGCGTTAAGTATCCCGATCGACAAAGAGGCCGTCCGAAGATGATCGCTTATCAATATTTGCGGGTTTCCGCTCACCTGCTGGTGGGTTTGTGGACGTGTGCGGTGATTTTTCCGCGCACCGATGCCCCCGGGCGCGAGCGTCGCATCCAGCGCTGGTCGGGCCAGTTGCTGTCGATTTGCGGCGTGCAACTAAAAGTGCAGGACATCGCAGATGCGCAAAAGGAATCGAACGCGATGATTGTCTCCAATCATGTTTCCTGGCTGGATATTTTCGTCATCAATACCTATCAGCCGTGCCGCTTCGTCGCCAAAGCCGACGTGCGCGACTGGCCGCTGATCGGCTGGCTCAGCAGCAAGGCCGGCACGGTATTTCTAGCGCGCGGCAACCGGCGCGAAGTGAAACGGATTTATGCCGGTCTGGTGGCAGCAGTCCATGCCGGGGAGCGGGTCGCATTTTTCCCCGAAGGCACCACCACCGAGCAAGGCTTGCTGTTGCCGTTCCATGCCAATCTGTTCGAAGCGGCGATTGAAGCGGCAGTGCCGGTGCAGCCGTACGCGCTACGCTATCTGGACGCCAGCGGCGCGCCACATCCGGCAGTCGCTTTCATCGGCGACATGAGTTTTGCGCAAAGCATTTCCATCATCCTGAAAGCAGGGCAGATCAAGGCCGAGCTGGTGCGGCTGCCGATGATAGAAACTGCCGGCGCGCACCGGCGCGACATCGCACAGGCAACCAGATCATCGGTAGCGCAAGCGCTGGGGCACCCGCAATCGTAATTTAGATTTTCGGCATCATCCCGGCGTTTGGCATTGCGGACAGTCGACCTGTATCACGCTGCGGTCTTCCAGGCAGACCGCAGTCAACTTGCCGCCCCAGACGCAACCGGTATCGAGCGAAATCAGGTTTGGGCGCTGTATCAGACCCAAACTGGCCCAATGGCCAAATACCATCGTCACGTCTTCGGTGCGCCGGTCCGGCACCTCAAACCACGGCATCATGCCGGGCAGCGCGTTCGCAATGCCTTCTTTGGTGGCGAAGTCCATTGTGCCGTCAGCGGCGCAAAAACGGATGCGGGTCAGAATATTGACGATGCAGCGCAAACGGTCGGTGCCGGTCAGCGCATCGTCCCAGCGATCCGGTTTATTACCGTACATTTCTCGCAGAAAATCGACCCAATGCGGCCCGCGCAGCGCGGTTTCCACTTCCTGCGCCAGCACCAGCGTTTGTGCGGCGCTCCATTGCGGCACGACGCCCGCGTGCATCAGCAAATGGCCATCCTGCAGGATTGCCAGCGGCTGCCGTCGCACCCAGTCGAGCAGCGCATCGCGGTCGGGCGCCTGCAGGATGTCATTCAGCGTATCGGAGCGATGCATTTTACGAATGCCCTCCGACACGGCCAGCAAGTGCAAGTCGTGATTGCCCAATACCGTTCTGGCACGATCGCCAAGGCCGATTACCGTGCGCAAAGTGGCGAGCGAATCCGGCCCGCGATTGACCAGGTCGCCGGCAAACAAAATGTGCGAAGCCGGTGACGTCGCATCGATGCGCGCGATCAATTCCAGCAGCGGGGAATGGCAGCCTTGCAGGTCGCCGATTACGTAAGTGTTCATCAAGTAGGCTTGTCTTTAAAAAAATACACCGGCAATGCAGGCCTGCATTGCCGGTGTATTTGTATCATGTTTAGCCGATATTGCATCGAAATCGCCGCTTGCAACTCGGCTTGGGACGGGCAGGATTACATAGCAGCTTTAAAGATGGCGACGATCTGTTCGTGGCTGGCCTGGACCGGGTTGGTGAATCCGCAGGCATCTTTCAGCGCATTGGTGGACAGCAATGCCAGATCTTCTTCTTTTACCTTCAGATCGGTCAGGCCCGCTGGAATCTTCACATCCTTTGACAATGCGCGGATGGCGGCGATACAGGCTTGCGCACCTTCAGCGTCGCTCATGCCCTTCACCTCAACGCCCATCGCGGCGGCGACATCTTTCAGGCGGCCCGCGCACACTGTCGCATTGAAGGTTTGCACGTGCGGCAGCAGCACTGCATTGCAGACGCCGTGCGGCAAGTCGTACATGCCACCCAACTGATGCGCCATCGCGTGGACGTAACCCAGCGAAGCATTGTTGAATGCCATCCCGGCCAAAAACTGCGCATAAGCCATTGCAGTCCGCGCTTCCATGTCGTCGCCGTTGGCAACAGCATGCCGCAAAGACTGGCTGATGATGGTGACCGCTTTCAGCGCGCAGGCGTCGGTCACCGGGGTTGCCGCGCTGGAGACATACGCTTCTACCGCGTGCGTCAGCGCATCCATGCCGGTTGCCGCAGTCAGACCTTTCGGCATGCCCGCCATCAGCTCCGGATCGTTGACCGACAAAATCGGGGTAACGTGCTTGTCGACAATCGCCATTTTGATATGGCTTTCCACATCGGTAATGATGCAGAAACGGGTTATTTCAGCAGCGGTTCCTGCGGTGGTATTAATCGAAATCAAAGGCAGTTGCGGTTTGGGAGATTGATCGACACCCTCATAATCCTTGATTTCACCGCCGTTGGTGGCCACCAGAGCGATGCCTTTGGCGCAGTCGTGCGGCGAACCGCCTCCCAGCGAGATGATGCAGTCGCAATGGAATTCTTTCAAAATCACCAGACCTTCAGCCACGTTGATAGTGGTCGGGTTCGGCTTGGTGCCGTCGTAAATTACGCTTTTCACGCCAGCTTCGGTGAGCAAAGCTTGCACCTGCGCAACCACGCCAATCTTATTCAATATTGCATCGGTGACGATCAGCGCCTGTTTGAAACCATAGGATTTGATAGTGCCGGCGGCGTCTTTCAGGCAGCCTGCGCCAATCATGTTAACGCAAGGCATAAAGAAAGTGGATGTAGTCATAGCAAGTACTCCTGATAGGTGAGGCTTTTGCATAATGCGCAAGCCAGGCGGGATTGTGATGGTTCTGATAATTGCTCTTTGCCACCAGTGCCCGGTACATATGCCTCTTGCCGCAATTGCCATGCCAGCCTGACTTTTAGTGCGAAAACCCGGGGATTACGCATCAGTTGGGAGTAAGCGCTGATCGGGATGCTGGACCGAAACGCAATGCCACACAGGGCTTGCAGAAAGTGCATGTTTTTAGAACACAGTGCTTGTTTTTGGAACACAGCAAGAATTACTGTTCCAATATTGCACTTTGAAAATAAAAATATGCGGAGGTAATTGAAGCGGCCAAGCCTTGCATGCTTTTATTCACATAAGATGCTTCATACACTTTCGCCCACTTCCGCACAAAATCAAACATGGCCCGACTTCCCCGACTCGTCATTCCCCATCAGCCGCACCATATCCTTCAGCAAGGCCATAACCGGCAGCCAATTTTTTGCGACAGTAGCGATTATTTGGCTTTCCTGGGCTGGCTGCACGATGCTGCGCGCCAGTACAAAGTTGCCATTCATGCCTACGTGCTGATGGAAAATCATATCCATTTGCTGGCTACGCCCACCGACGAAGCCGGTTTGGGTCGCATGATGCAATGGGTCGGACGCCATTACGTACCGTATTTCAACCGCAAACATGGGCATATCGGCACGTTGTGGCAAGGCCGCTTCAAGGCGTCGGTGATCGAAGCACCGCGTTATTTGCTGAGCTGTTATCGCTATCTCGAAACCAATCCGGTGCGTGTTGGTCTGGTGACGGCCGCGGCGCAATATCCGTGGTCGAGTTGTGCCCACCATGTCGGAGTTCGGGTCGATCCGTTGGTGACCGATCACCCGCTATATTGGTCCTTGGGCAATACGCCATTCGAGCGCGAGGCGCAGTACCGGGCATTGCTGGAACAAGCATTGCCGCCGGATCAGATCGCATTGCTCAATGCAGCCTTATTAAAAGGCTGGGTGCTGGGCGACGCCGCGTTTCAGCAGTCGCTGGCACAGCAAGTACAGCGCCGCGTCGCACCGGCCAAAAGAGGGCGGCCAATGAAGAAAATTGTTGCGTCGCCGGCCAAGCCGGATTGATCAGGGCGGAATTAAACCCAGACAGTTTGCAGATTATGGGGAAAGGTTGTTTTTTAAAAAGTTACCCATTTGGAATGTATTGCGACAATAATAAGGCATGGCGCATTCCAGGCGCTTCAGAGTTTTACCTGAACTGAAATGGAGCTTGCCGCAATGGACGACCTATCCCCATCAGATTTAAAAAGCATTTTGCACTCGAAAAGGGCCAATCTTTATTATTTGCAGCATTGCCGCGTGTTGGTTAATGGCGGGCGAGTGGAGTACGTCACAGATGAAGGAAAACGCTCTATTTATTGGAATATTCCGATTGCCAACACCACGACCGTTCTGCTTGGGACTGGCACATCAGTCACACAAGCTGCTATGCGTGAACTTGCCAAAGCAGGTGTATTGGTTGGTTTTTGTGGCGGTGGGGGAACGCCGTTATTCAGCGCGAACGAGATAGATATCGAAGTGGTGTGGTTTTCACCGCAAAGCGAATACCGACCCACCGAATACGTACAAAACTGGGTACGCTTTTGGTTCGATGACAGTTTGCGACTCACCGCAGCCAAGGAGTTTCAGTTAATTCGGATGGAACGAATCCGGCAGAGCTGGAACCAAAGGAGCCGGCTAAAAGATAGCCCATGTGAGGTCGATGGGACCGTGCTGGAGCAATTGCTTAATCAGTCAATCCAAGGTATTGCCATCGCCTCAACCCAAATGGAATTGCTGGCTGAAGAGGGGCGGTTGACGAAACAGTTGTATCGACTGGTCGCCAATGCGACCCGGTATGGCGATTTTGTTCGCAGTCAACGCGGCAATAGTGTGGACACCGCCAACCAGTTTTTAGATCACGGCAATTATCTTGCCTACGGTTTGGCTGCCACCGCCACATGGGTGCTCGGTCTGCCGCATGGTTTGGCCGTGTTGCACGGAAAAACCCGGCGCGGCGGACTGGTGTTCGATGTCGCCGATCTGGTTAAGGATGCAGTCATCCTGCCGCAAGCCTTCATCTCGGCAATGCGGGGTGACTCCGAACAAGACTTTCGCCAAGCCTGCATCGAGAGTCTGACCCGCAGTGAATCATTGGACTTCATGATCGACACGCTCAAGGCAGTGGCGCTCAAGATGGGCCGACTCGCGCAAGACAAGACCAGCGCATGAACATTCTGCTTATCTCACAGTGCGACAAGCGGGCGCTAACGGAAACTCGGCGCATTCTTGACCAGTTTGCAGAGCGACGCGGCGAGCGCACTTGGCAAACGCCAATCACCCAGAATGGACTTGATACGCTGCGCCAGTTGCTGCGCAAAACAGCACGTAAAAACACCGCCGTGGCATGCCACTGGATACGTGGGCTGGATCACAGTGAACTGCTATGGACCGTGGGTGACGCCAGTCGCTTCAACAGTCAGGGCGCTGTGCCCACCAACACCACGACGCGCAACATCCTGCGTCGGGAGGATGAAAACGATTGGCACACCGGCGAGGATATTCACCTGCTAACCACGCTGTCGGCGCTACTGCACGATCTCGGCAAAGCCTGCCGTGCTTTTCAGATGCGATTGGAAGGTAAGCTGCAGGAGCGCAATCAATACCGGCATGAATGGGTGTCGTTGCGCTTGTTCGAGGCGTTCGTCGGTGAAGATGACGACGCGACTTGGCTGGCACGGCTGGCCGCCCCCACGCCGGATGACGATGCTGCTTGGCTAGACCCAAAGCGCTTGAAGCGTGATGGAATCGATGCAGCCGTGTTACCCCCGTTTGTAAAATTGTCACATGCGCCGCTGGCCCAAGCTATCGGTTGGCTGTTAGTTACCCACCATCGCCTTCCCACCTTGCCGCGCAACAACGATGGCAGCCGTGGGACTTTTCAACTCGGTTTACTAAACAAAACGCTAGAACACATCGATGCCGGTTGGAATGAGCGAACCGACAATGGCGACCCAAAAACGCTGAATTTTTATTGGGAATTTCCACACAAATTGCCCGTCACCACAGAATTGTGGCGCAAACGCACCGCCCGCACCGCGCAACGTTTGTTGACACTACGCGTGCAACCCGACAAGGGCGACTGGCTGGCGAATCCGTATGTGATGCACTTGTCCCGATTGTGCCTGATGCTGGCAGATCACCATTACTCCAGCCTGGAAGACGATAACGATCCGAATCGTGTCAAAGTCCCACCCGGTTATCCGCTGTATGCCAACACCAAAAGTAATTTCGGTGGTTTCAACCAGACGCTGGACGAACACCTGCTCGGCGTAGCACAACACAGCGCCGAAGTAACACGCTCGCTCTCTAAATTTGATACGCACCTGCCCCGTTTGGCTCGCCACAAAGGACTACGCAAACGCTCGCAAGATGAACGGTTTCGTTGGCAAGACAAGGCTGCCGATACGGCGGCTGCGATGCGCGAGCGTTCCCTGCGCGACGGTGCCTTTATCGTCAACATGGCGTCCACCGGCTGTGGCAAGACGCTGGCTAACGCCCGCATCATGTACGCATTGGCTGACGCGGAACGCGGCATGCGCTGCGCCTTCGCAATGGGTTTGCGAACACTGACGCTGCAGACGGGTAAGGCGTTTCGCGATTTATTGAGCTTGGGTGATGACGACTTGGCGATTCGTGTCGGCGGCGCGGCCAGTCGGTCACTGTTTGAGCACTATGAGCGGCAAGCTGAAGACACAGGTTCAGCGTCGCGTCAGGCGCTTATCGACGAAAATTCGTATGTGCGGTTTGAGGGCAACCACGACGCCCATCCGCTGCTGCGCCGCGTCATGCGCGATCCGCAAGTGCGTTCGTTGCTGGCTGCGCCGCTATTGGTATGCACTATCGACCACTTGACGCCTGCCACCGAAAGCGAACGTGGCGGTCGCCAAATTGCCCCGATGTTGCGCTTGATGAGCGGCGATTTGGTGCTCGACGAGCCGGATGATTTCGATATCAACGACTTGCCAGCGTTGACACGTTTGGTGCATTGGGCTGGGCTGCTGGGCGCGCGCGTATTGTTGTCTTCCGCGACCTTGCCGCCGGCACTGGTACAAGGATTGTTCGAAGCTTACCGCAACGGTCGCCAGCATTTTCAACGCAATCGCGGCGACCAGCCAGCTTCCGCCGACCGAGCGCCGGAAGTGTGCTGTGCGTGGTTTGATGAGTTCAACCAGTCGCAGATGGATTGCGCTGATGCACAGGTATTTGCCACCGCGCATCATAAGTTTGCCGCCAAACGCTACGACCGACTTGCTTCGGCACAGGTACGCCGACGCGGCGCGTTGTTGCCGCTAGACCTTGGCGGATTGAACCGCGACCAACATCTCACACGCTTTGCCGAATTGGCACGCGGCGCCGCATTGAAACTGCACGCGCAACATCACAGCGTTGATCCGCACAGCGCCAAGCGCGTCAGTTTTGGCTTGGTGCGCATGGCCAACATCGAGCAGTTGGTAGACGTGGCATTAGCGCTGTATCGGCTGGGCGCACCCGAAGGTGTGCGCATCCACTTGTGTACTTATCATTCTCAGTTTCCGCTGCTGATTCGCTCGGCCATTGAGCGCCAGTTGGACCAGGCGCTCAACCGGCGCTGGCCTGACCGTGAACAGCCTGAGCCGGTTTTTCGATTACCTGACATTCGTCAGCGGCTAGATGCGCACGACGATCCCGACCATCTTTTCATCGTGCTGGGTTCGCCTGTCACAGAAGTGGGCCGCGATCATGACTACGACTGGGCTGTGGTTGAGCCCTCCTCAGTGCGTTCGCTGATTCAGCTTGCTGGACGCATTCGTCGTCACCGCGATGGCGAATGCACGTCGCCGAATATGCTTATTTTTGATACCAACCTGCGCCATTTCCGCGAGTTGGGTAAGCCTGCATTTTGCAAGCCTGGTTTTGAAAATATCGATTTCCCACTAGAAATACATGCTATGGCGCAACTACTATCCGCTGCTGAACGAGACGTGATCGACGCCCGACCGCGCATCGTTTCAAAACTTCCAGAACAGTTGCAACCACGCCTGCGGCTGGTTGATTTGGAACACGCCCGCATGCGCCACACCATGCTGGTGCAGGTCCCAATCATTGCGCCCGCCACTTCTGGCCGTCGCCAGCGCAGCACGGCCCCAATTGGCGCGCAGTTGGACCTCAACGCCGCAAGCTGGTGGAATCTGCCACCCGCAGATGCATTGCTTACTGCAGTGTTGCAACAGCAAAAACCGTTTCGACTCGACGTCATCGAGCGGGTTGATTTGTTACTGCGCCCAAACGACGATGGCGATGCGTACGAACTTGTTCAACTGATGGATAAACCGAAAGGTCGATACGGCGAAACCACATTTTCCGTGGTGGATACGTCAAAAAACCATCGTATTCCAGATGCAGCCGTAGAGGGCATTGGCATTGCGCCCTGGGGACAGACCGATTACCTGCAAGCCCTCACCGAACTGGCCGACGAGTTGGCTATGTCGCTGGCCGACTGTGCTCGTCGTTTTGGCACAGTGACTTTGCCTGAGAACGACAACGGCTGGCGCTTTCATCCGGCGCTGGGATTCACGAAAGCCCGGTCGTAAAAAAAGGCCGGCCTTTATAGGCCGGCCTGCTGCCTATGCGGCAGTAAAAATCACACGAAGCGAATGATTTTCTGAGCTGCTTTTCAGCAGTTTTCGCAGCTTACACGATTCAAAATTATTTGAATTTAATTTAAATGTAAGTTTTTATATCACTAAGCGTATGATGGATAAAAATTAGTAACAACAAGGAGAAACCCAAATGTCAAATCACGATCCGCAGCGCGTCAGCGACTTGCGGGCACTTATTGCCGAATTTTTGCAGACGCGCCTTGATGACAAACTCGATAAGCTCAAGGATGACGACGAGGAGCTTCTCAAGCGAGCTGAACTCATAGCGCAATTTGTCCCTGCCGCTTGGATCGAAGGCGCTGCACGGCGTGTCGGCCAAATTCAAGCAGTAACACACTCGCTCAAGCCCATACACCCGGATGCCAAGGGCACTAACCTTTACAGCCCGCCGCAAGCACTATCTGAGTTGTCTGTAGTCGGCAGTCATTGCCTTGATGACGATTTTGCGAGTGATGTCGTCGGCAACGCAGCTGCGCTAGATGTTTACAAATTTTTGAAACTGGTACATCAGGGCCGTAATCTGCTGGCGCTGATGTTGACTCGCGATGTCGATCTGGCGGCAGCACTGAGCAACGATCCAACTCAGGCTGAAACATTGATGAGCGCTTTTGCCGGGATCATCGAGCCACGCGGTCGGGTGGCTTCCCACACTCTCGCCAAACAGCTTTATTGGCTGACTGGTGATAACCCTGATCCGCACGACGACAGCAGCTTTAATCTACTCGCTCCGCTGTATGCCAGCTCGCTGACACATTATGTCTATCAAGCGATTCAGGATGACCGTTTTAGTGAAGAAGCCAAGGCTGCTCGTCAAGCTAAGAAAGACGACACGTTCAGCGAACGTCCTGTGCGCGAATATCCGCAACTGGCGATTCAAAACCTCGGTGGCACCAAACCGCAGAACATCAGTCAACTCAACAGTGAACGGCGCGGGGACAATTTTCTGCTGGCCTCGTTGCCTCCTGTTTGGTTATCAGCCGATCTGAAGCCGTTACTGGGCGCCGATTCTATGTTTTACCGCTATGGCTGGCGCACGGAGGTCAAGGAAACAGTCAAAGCACTGCTGGTGTTCCTCAAAACCGATCCAGCACACAACCTTGAGACACGCGAGCGGCGCGACGAATGGGTCAATGATCTGATCGACGCCTTTTTGCAGTTTTCAGCCGAACTGCGCTCCTTGCCTTCGGGCTGGAGCCAAACGCAGGAATGCCATCTCGGTAGCGCGGAAAAACACTGGCTAGACCCAAAAGGCGTCGAAGATGCGTGTGCTCAATCGGGCCTGCCATTACCCACCGACACCGCCGAGCGAGTAAGTGCGCTGTTTGCCAACTGGCTCAACGCGCAATTGCTCGACCCATTGCCAATGGACGATGCAACATTCCTGCACTGGAGCAAGCTGATGCTTGAACAAATCAAGGCCGAAGAACGGGAGGGTCGTTATGACGACTGAACAACTATCAAGCAAAGCACTACTGGTGCTGCCGCGCCTGCGGGTGCAAAACGCCAATGCTATTTCTAGCCCCATGACCTGGGGGTTTCCGGCAATCACTGCCTTCACGGGCTTCATGACAGCGCTGGAACGTCGTCTGAAACCTGAAGAGGGCATCGCATTCTTCCGCGTCGGCGTGATTTGTCACGGTTTTGAGCCGCAAGTTACGCGTGGTGGCTACACCCGTAGCTTTCACCTGACGCGCAACCCGGTGCTGCAAGACGGCAGCACCGCTGCAATTGTTGAAGAGGGCCGAGTTCATCTCGATATCACCTTGGTGTTTGAGGTTGAACTGAAGTCGTCATTATTGAGTGAAGCCGAACGCGCCCAACTCGCTGTACGCATAGGCGAACTCGTTGCTGGCATGCGCGTGGCGGGCGGTAGCGTGATGCCACCGCTACCAGGTGTGCGGCGCTATCCACCGCGCCCGCAGTTGGTCTTGATAGACGATGACTCTGAAACGCGCCGCAAGGATGTTCGCAAACTCAGCCGTCGCTGGCTGCCTGGTTTTGCGCTGGTGTCGCGCGATGATTTGCTGCAAGCACGACTGATTGCGCTGCGACAAACCGCGCCCGGCGCGACGCTGCTGGACGCTTGGCTTGATCTCTCGCGGCTGAACTACCGCGCAGTTCGTCACCAGACGCTGAACGAAAAAACCGGCTGCAGCACCGAAACCATCGAATGGGTGATGGACACGCGGCCGGGCTGGACAGTGCCCATTCCAGTCGGCTTCGTGGCGCTTTCCGAATTGCATGCTCCTGGCACTGTGACCGGTGCGCGTGATCCGAATGTTCCATTTCAGTTTGTTGAAAGCGTTTATTCGATAGGGCAGTGGATTAGCCCGCACCGGCTCGACGACGTCAACGATCTGCTATGGGAACCGGTTCACGATGCAGCTACGGGGCTCTATCGCTGTGTCAACGATTTTCACGCGCCTTCCTTTCCTGTTTCCACTAATGCTCTTATTTCTTAAACCAACTAAATTCAAGGAGTTTTTTCATGGCAACTGCTTCAACGACCACACTTAAAACCGCTTCTGTCCTCGCATTCGAACGTAAGCTGGACCCGTCCGATGCCTTATTTTTTGCTGGTACTTGGGCTGATCGCGCTAACAGCCAAAAATGGCCCGCTGTAATCGTGCGAGAAAAATCGGTGCGCGGCACTATCTCTAATCGTCTGAAAACCAAGGATCAAGATCCTGCCAAGCTCGACGCCGCAATCGAGAACCCCAACCTGCAAACCGTAGATGTAGCCGCCTTACCCGCTGACGCTGACACGCTCAAAGTAACTTTCACACTACGCGTGCTAGGTGGTGCGGGCACACCGTCGGCCTGCAACAACTCTGACTACCAGCGCAAACTGCTTGATACAGTAAAAGGCTATGTCGATGCGCAGGGCTTTGCCGAACTGGCCCGGCGTTACGCCTACAACCTCGCCAACGGTCGCTTTCTCTGGCGCAATCGCCTAGGCGCTGAACAAGTGGATGTGCAAGTAGAGCAACTGGTCAAGGGCTTGTCTGCACAGACTTGGACTTTCGACGCCTTGGCCCTGTCTCTGCGGCATTTTGATGTGCCAATGGATGCGGTGCCAGATTTGGAACAACTGAGCACATTGATCGCTGAGGGTCTGGCGAGTAGCCGACATGTGTTGTTGCAGGTCACGGCTTTTGTGCGTATTGGCGCTGGGCAGGAAGTGTTTCCGTCACAAGAACTGATTCTTGACAAAAAGGCTACCAAGAGCAAGACGTTATATGCCGTCAGCGGTATTGCTGGGATGCACTCGCAAAAGCTGGGTAACGCGCTGCGTTCTATCGACACCTGGTATCCCGATGCAGCAGAAAACGGCCCCATCGCGGTCGAACCCTACGGCTCGGTGACGACGCAAGGCAAAGCCTACCGTCAGCCCAAGCTAAAAGACGATTTCTATTCGCTGTTCGACAACTGGCTGATCAAAGACCACGTACCTGCGCTGGATCAGCAGCACTTTGTGATGGCGACTCTGATTCGCGGTGGGGTGTTCGGCGACGCTGGTAAGGAATAAGCCATGGACCATCATGTAGACATTGATGTGCGGCCGGACCCGGAATTTCCACCCAATCAACTCATGAGCGTGCTCTATGCCAAACTACATAAAGCACTGGTAGCACAAGGCAGCACGCATATTGGTGTGAGCTTTCCCGGCGTCAATTTACAGGCGCCCCATTTGGGCAGGCGCCTGCGCTTGCACGGAAATCTTGCGGCGCTGTCAGCGTTATTGGAGAGCGATTGGCTCGCTGGGATGTGTGACCATGTCGGGCTGACACCTCCCATGCGGGTGCCAGATAACGCGCAGCACCGTGCAGTGAGGCGCGTGCAGGTGAAAAGTAATCCTGATCGTCTCCGCCGCCGACTAATGCGTCGTCACGACATTGACGAGCAAGAAGCCTTGCAACGCATCCCCGACGAATTGGCTTGCTTTGCACACCTGCCTTTTGTGCAATTACGTAGTACTAGTACTAGCCAGAGTTTTAGGCTGTTCATCATGCATGACCCGATCCTGTCCAGCGCGACTCTCGGTGATTTCAATGCTTATGGTTTGAGTCAGAGCGCAACAATCCCCTGGTTTTGACCCTTTTTTACGCATTTGAATCAGCTCTTTAAAAATCAATGACTTACGTGCCGCCTAGTTTTTTAGGTTGGCACTCTCTTTTTAATGAAAAATGCTTGTATGACAGGTACTTGCGTGATTTATGATCTAGTTCACTGCCGGATAGGCAGCTCAGAAAAACACCCGCGCCATGGCAGCGGCCGGCAGCACGTTCACTGCCGGATAGGCAGCTCAGAAAAATCTGAATTACATGCATTCAGAATCACAAGAGTTCACTGCCGGATAGGCAGCTCAGAAAAGCTCGAAAACGAGGGCACGGTGGACGTAGTCGTTCACTGCCGGATAGGCAGCTCAGAAAGTCCAGTAGTGCGCTCTGCCTGTACCGCTGCCGTTCACTGCCGGATAGGCAGCTCAGAAAACCGTATCGCTGGTGCCGTCGACGCCAAAACGGTTCACTGCCGGATAGGCAGCTCAGAAAAGCTTCTGGCCGTCCCAGCCGGTGATGATCGGGTTCACTGCCGGATAGGCAGCTCAGAAAGTGTCCGCTACGTACGTGATCGTGTCTCCTGCGTTCACTGCCGGATAGGCAGCTCAGAAACGATGGAAGACATCATCGACCAGCTCGAAAACGTTCACTGCCGGATAGGCAGCTCAGAAAATCAAATACAACGTCAAAATCGGCTTGTGGTGGTTCACTGCCGGATAGGCAGCTCAGAAAAAGCGCAAGGCGTACAGCATCAAGCGACGCCTGTTCACTGCCGGATAGGCAGCTCAGAAACTGGAAGCCCGCCAAGTGTCGATGTGCACCGCAGTTCACTGCCGGATAGGCAGCTCAGAAACATGGATTTTCAGCCCCCAACTCCATAGTGAAGTTCACTGCCGGATAGGCAGCTCAGAAATTGTCGAGATGGTCTCGGTTGCATGTGTTGCACGTTCACTGCCGGATAGGCAGCTCAGAAAGTATTGCTGCCGCGATGGGCGAGAGGCGACTGGTTCACTGCCGGATAGGCAGCTCAGAAAGTCCTGAACTTTGAGCGTGACCATGTCGAAGCGTTCACTGCCGGATAGGCAGCTCAGAAAGTATACGCTGTCGTGTAATTACATGTCGATTTGTTCACTGCCGGATAGGCAGCTCAGAAAGTTACCCGGCAACCCTGTTAAAAGATTGATTGGTTCACTGCCGGATAGGCAGCTCAGAAAAGCAGAACCAGCGGAACCAGCAGCGCCAGAAGGTTCACTGCCGGATAGGCAGCTCAGAAATACTACTTACCCTTGCAATGTCAAAAGACGAAGTTCACTGCCGGATAGGCAGCTCAGAAACCATCCCAAAAGCCGATTTTGACTTGCGGTTTGTTCACTGCCGGATAGGCAGCTCAGAAAACGTTTCTGACTGCGTCCTGTTTTGCCGATAAGTTCACTGCCGGATAGGCAGCTCAGAAACGCAACACACGCAGACTCAGGAGACGCATTGCGTTCACTGCCGGATAGGCAGCTCAGAAACGCTTCTCGTGGGCGATTGTCAGGCGCAGACAGTTCACTGCCGGATAGGCAGCTCAGAAAATCAAAACTATGGCCGATGGCTCTCCGCGCATGTTCACTGCCGGATAGGCAGCTCAGAAAGTCGATGTCTGTGTATGCAGTGTTTGCGGAACGTTCACTGCCGGATAGGCAGCTCAGAAATTGAAAGAGGCTTGCGCTGAAATGTTTGACGGGTTCACTGCCGGATAGGTGTCAAGACCCGCTTGGTTATATACGCGTTTCACGAACAAATCAGGCTTTTCTTGCTGCCATTTCTTAAGTGCCTGAATCGGTGTTTGATGCTTTAAAGCGCGTTGTGGAATGTTGTGGTTGTAAATTTTCACGTAGTTGT
>JBGSTZ010000016.1:0-29370 GCA_041736255.1 Burkholderiaceae bacterium | reverse complement strand
ACCGCAAAGCCGCGGCCCTGCTCGCCGGCCCGGGCAGCCTCGACGGCCGCGTTCAGCGCCAGAATATTGGTCTGGAATGCGATGCCGTCGATGACGCCGATGATGTCGGCAATCTTGCGCGAACTGTCCTTGATCGATCCCATCGTCTGCACCACCTGCGCCACTGCATCGCCGCCCTTTAACGCGACGTCGGACGCGATGATGACCAATTGACTGGCCTCCCGGGCATTGTCGGCATTCTGCCGCACGGTTCCGGTCAATTCTTCCATCGCGCTGGCGGTCTGTTCCAGCGAACTGGCCTGCGACTCGGTGCGTGCCGAAAGGTCCGCATTGCCAGATGCGATTTCGTGCGCGCCATCGTTGACGAAATCGGTCGCCTCCTTGATCTGCCCCACCAGCAGCTTGACATTGGTCTGCAGTATGCGCAGCGCCTGCATCACCGCCGCCAGTTCGTCGTAGCCGCCGGCGTCGATCTTGCCGGACAGGTCACCGTTGCTCATGCGTTCGATATCGCGCCTCGCCCGCTGCAACGGCAGCACGATGCCGCGGTACAACAGCGGAATAAGCGCCAGCGATGTCAGCCCACACAGCAGCGCCGCTGCCGCCGCCCATGGCGCGATGGCGGCGCCATCCGGGCTGATTGAGCGCCAGGATAAGGCGGCACTGAGCAGCGACAAAACCGCGAGCAGTCCGCCCGACGCGATAATCCTGGCCTTGATCGACAACTTCTTAAAGATATTGAGGCGCTCGAATACCGAGCGTTCGACCGCTTTTCCCTGCCGTATCTCGATCCGCGTGCTGCCGTTATTCAGCGCCTTGTAGGCGACGTCAGCGGCCTGAATCTGCTCCGCTGTCGGCTTGACGCGAATCGAGATGAAGCCGACCACCCTGCCGCTTTCCAGAATCGGAGCCGCGTTCGTTTCGACCCAATAGAAATTGCCGCTTTTGGTGCGGTTCTTCATGATCCCGACCCAGGTCTTGCCGGCGCTCAGCGTCTTCCAGAAATCTTCGGAGATCGCCTTCGGCATGTCCAGGTGACGCATGATGCTTTGATGTTTTCCCAGCAGCTCGCTTTCGGCGTAGCCGCTGATGTTCAGGCAGTCCTGATTCACGTAAATGAAATTCCCTTTCGGGTCGGTCTTGGACAGAATCGTTTCCGAATCGCTCAACACGTACTCGCGATTCACGACCGGGGCTTGCTTTGACATGATGTGCAATCTCTGTAGCCTGCCTCCCGCCAGCCGCGCATCGGGGTTCGCAGCGATGCGATGCGCAGGAAGCCGGCATCAACAAATAGATTCAAGCGCTCTTCCGCTGTGCGGAAAAGCGAGCGAAAAGTGTGGCGGAAGCGCGGTCAGAACGGCAGCAGGGCCTTGATCCAGAACGCATTGCCTTCAGGCCGGTTTTCGACGTTCATTTCCTTTTGCCATTTCGCCATGATGAACATGCCCTTGCCGTTGTCGTACTTGATCGAGGGGCCGATTGCAAACGCTTGCCCCTTGTTATTCGGTATTTTCACGCCGTTTTGCTCATCGGTGGTGAGCTGCTTGTACGCATAGCCGCCTACGCCGGCCACCCAGTTTTGCTTGAAGCCGTAACCTACCGAGTAATCGACATGGAATTCATGGCCCGACTTGTAATTGGTGTCGGTGTTCTTGAAATTGAAATCCAGCATCATCTTGAAATCGGCGTTCCAGCCGGCCGGGTCGATGTAACTGGCGGTATATACCGGCTGAATCGCCCAGTAATTGCGCCCGATATTGGTCATGTCGGCTTTGTTGTAACGGCCGGTGGGCGCCATGATGTCGAGCCCGAAGATGCTGTGCAGATTCGGGCTGTGGTGATAACCCAGCACCAGCGCAGTGATGTCGATATCGCCGATGCCAGTCTTGCTTTGCCCGGCGCCGTTGACGTTGACGTCGAGATTGACCAGCGGCACCAGCAACGCGTGCCCAACCTGGCCGCCGAACAACTTCTTGTCGGTGACCCAGACAAAGCGCGGCGCAATCACATTGGCGGTCACCTTGAAATCGAGCGGAATCGTGTCGCCGTTATTGTCCTTGAGCTTGTCGGCGCTGTAACGGTTGGCATACAGCAGTGTGTAAAATCCCGCTGGCGGCAGCGCACCGGTCAGGAAACTTTCCGCACCCATCGGGTAAATCGAGCCGCCACCCTCGGTCGCATTGGCTGCCTGAGATATGACGATACCGCTGACTGCCAAAGCCATCAGAGTAGAAATTTTAGTTATTTTCATGCTTGTCTCCCCTACTATTATTGTCAATAAAACTGTCTGCACTTTTAATAAGTGCAGATTCGCAGGTTCGTGCCGAGCGCCAGTCAGCACGATTCCGATACGTTAGATTTCAGAACCCGAGTTCGCCGGCGCTCTTGCCGCCGATACCGAAATGCTCTTTCGGCATTTCGGTCAGGATCACGCGCACTGCTTCCGGCTTGACGCCGATCGCTTCCTGCATGGCTTCGGTGATCTTCTGGATCAACAGACGCTTCTGTTCGACGGTGCGGCCTTCCAGCAAATGGATTTGGCAAATTGGCATGGTGATTTTCCTCAAATAAAACGCACGTTGACGCTGCCCATGTTCTGCATCCGCAAGCTGACGTTGTCGCCGGCCTTGACCATCACCGCTTCGGTAATCGCGCCGGACAGGATCAGGGTGCCGGCCGGGATTTCTTCGCCGCGCTCGCCCAGCAGGTTGGCCAGCATCGCAATCGCCGCAGCCGGATGACCGAGCACCGCAGCACCGGCACCGAGGCCGACGATTTCGCCATTTTTTTCCATCACCACGCCGAGCGTGCGCAAGTCGAGATCGTCAACCGGACGCATGCGCGCGCCGAGCACGAAGCGCGACGACGAGCAGTTGTCGGCGATCACGCTTTTCAGGTCGAACTTGAAGTCGCGGTAGCGCGAATCGATGATTTCAATCGCCGGCATCACGAAATCGGTCGCCGCCAGCACCATGCCGATGTGGCAGCCGGGGCCTTTCAGCGCGGCCTTGGTGACGAACGCGATTTCCGGCTCGACTTTCGGATGGATCAGCTCCGATATTTTTACCGCGCTGCCTTCCGGCACCGAGAAGTAGTCGGCCAGAAAGCCGAATACCGGCATCGACACGCCCATCTGCTGCATCTTCGCGTGCGAAGTCAGGCCGGCTTTCAGGCCGACGATGCGGCAGCCACGGGCGATCTTGCGCTGCTTGATCACCTCCTGAATCGCATACGCATCGTCCCAATCCATCTGCGGATATTCGTCGGTGATTTTGGCGGTATCGCGCGCCTGCAATTCGCAGTTCTCCAGATGCTCGGCGAGATTGTTGATGGTGTTTTGGTCTAATATCATTTTTCATCCTTGTGGGTGCAAACCCGTTTATAGCAAGCCGCGGGCCCGCGCCATGGTCATCGCGGTATCTTCGATCATGTCTTCCTGGCCACCGACCATGCCGCGCCGGCCCATTTCGACCAGAATGTCGCGTGCCGGCACCCCGTACTGCTTTTCGGCCCGTTTGGCAAACAGCAGGAACGAGCCGTACACGCCGGCGTAACCCAGCGTGAGCGCGTCGCGGTCGATGCGGATCGGAAAATCCATCATCGGCACCACCAGGTCTTCGGCCACGTCCTGAATCTTGTAGACATCGACTCCGGTCTCGATGCCGGAGCGGGCGCAGACTGCGATGAAGACTTCCATCGGCGTATTGCCGGCGCCGGCCCCCAGCCCGGCCGCTGCGGCGTCGATGCGGTTGGCGCCGTATTCGACCGCCACCAGCGAATTGGCGACACCCATCGCCAGATTGTGGTGACCGTGAAAGCCGAGTTCGGTGTCCGGCTTCAGCTTCTCGCGCAACAGGCCGATGCGGGCCTTGACGTCTTCCGGCAGCATGTAGCCGGCCGAATCGGTGCAGTAGATGCAGTTGGCGCCGTAGCTTTCCATCAGCAGCGCCTGCTCCAGCAGTTTTTCTGGCGAGGTCATATGCGCCATCATCAGGAAGCCGACCGTATCCATGTCCAGCTTGCGCGCATGGTGAATGTGCTGTTGCGAAACATCGGCCTCGGTGCAATGGGTGGCGACACGGATCGTGTGCACGCCCAGTTCGTGTGCCATCTTCAGATGGTCGATGGTGCCGATGCCGGGAAGCAGCAGCGCCGACACCTTGGCTTGTTGCATTAGCGGGATCACCGCCGACAGGTATTCCTCGTCGGTATGGGCTGGAAAGCCGTAGTTGATGGACGAGCCGCCCAGTCCGTCGCCATGCGTGACTTCGATCATAGGCACGCCGGCGGCATCCAATCCCTGTGCGATGCTGGTCATTTGTTCGAGCGTCATCTGGTGCCGCTTCGGGTGCATGCCGTCACGCAGTGTCATGTCGTGGACGGTGATTTTTTTACCTTTGAGTGTCATGGCTGTTCCTTACGCGGCAACGGATTTCTGTTTGGTGGGTTGGAGTATTACGGGTTGAAGTGTCAACTTTCCGCTGAGAATCTCTTCAGCGAACATCTCCGCAGTACGGGCAGCGGCGGCGGTCATGATGTCGAGGTTGCCCGCATATTTCGGCAGATAATCGCCCAAGCCTTCGACTTCCATGAACAGCGACACGCGCTTGCCGTCGAATACCGGACCGTTGACCAGTTTGTAGCCCGGCACGTATTTCTGGACTTCCTTGATCATCGCGTGCACCGAGGCGGTGATCTTTTCGCGATCGGGCTCAGTTTCGGTCAGGCAATGGACGGTATCGCGCATGATCATCGGCGGCTCGGCCGGATTGATGATGATGGCCTTGCCTTTCCTAGCGCCGCCGACGATTTCGACTGCACGCGAGGTGGTGCGGGTGAATTCATCGATATTGGCACGAGTGCCGGGGCCGACCGATTTGGACGAGGTGGTGGCGACGATCTCGCCATACGCCACCGGCTGCACGCGTGAAATTGCCGCGACCATCGGGATCGTGGCCTGACCGCCGCAGGTGACCATGTTGACATTCATTTCACGCTTGCCGACATGCTCGGCCAGATTCACCGGCGGCACGCAGAACGGGCCGATCGCAGCCGGCGTCAGGTCGATCATCATCACGCCCAAGGCGTTGAGTTTGCGCGAGTTTTCCGCATGGACATACGCTGAAGTAGCATCGAACGCGATCTGGATGCGGTCGCCATCCACGTGCGGCAACAGGCCATCGACGCCGTCGGCGGTAGTTTTCAATCCCATGTCGGCGGCGCGCTTCAAGCCTTCCGAGGTCGGGTCGATGCCGACCATCCAGACCGGTTCCAGCACCGCGCTGCGCTGCAATTTGTAAAGCAGATCGGTGCCGATGTTGCCGGGGCCGATCAGTGCGCATTTAATTTTTTTCATACAAACCCTTTCAGAAGGTAATTTCAAACAATTAAGGTGCTGTCCCGCTTGGCCGGGTACAGCCAAGGCTTGAGCAACTGCGTCAATTGGGGCGCCACCACCCAGGTCATGACTGTCACCACCAGTGACGTCAGCAACATCACCCGCGGCAGCAAGGGCCACGATTGCAGCAGCGGACCCAGCAGCAAAAACAGCAAATACACCGTCGGGCAAATCCCGATCCAGGTCACAACCGCCACTTTCCAGCGCGGCGGTGCGTTTTGTTTCGGGCCGGCAGGCGCAGCAAACCAGTGGCCCAGGCCGCTGACCTGGCGCACTGTCTGGCTCTCGATATGCGGTGCAACCGCCGCCAGTGCGAGAGTGCGTGCTGACGACTGTTGCCAAGCCTGCAGGTGATCGGCAGCATCAAAAGCGAACACAACGTGATACAAGCTAGGCTCGTCGCTGTCGCCATCATCGCCGGGTTGTATCAGCTGCCCGCCCAGGTAACCAGGGAAGCCGCTTGCAGTGGCCGTCATGTCGCCCATCGCCCATTCGAACATCGGTTCGTGACCTGCCTTGACGCGGCGCGTGATGAGCACCGTGACCGCGCCTTTGGCCTGGTCTGTTGCTGTAGTGGAGTGTCCCGCGGTTGACATCGCAACACCCTGTTTCAATAAAAACGCACCGAGCAGCCGCCGATGCCGCCTATCGTGACGCGCAGGTTGTCGCCGGCCTTGACCGCAAACATCGCCGCCAGCGAACCGGACAGGATCACTTCGCCGGCTTTCAGCGGGATGCCGAGCTTGCCCATCGTGTTGGCCAGCCAGGCGACCGCATTCACCGGACTGCCCAGCGCCGCAGCGCCGGCACCGGTGGCGATGATTTCCCCGTTTTTTTCCAGCACCATGCCGCAGGTCAGCAGATCGACCTTGCGCGGATCGACCGCCTGG
The DNA here is from genome assembly GCA_041736255.1 of Burkholderiaceae bacterium. Taxonomy (GTDB): domain Bacteria; phylum Pseudomonadota; class Gammaproteobacteria; order Burkholderiales; family Burkholderiaceae_D; genus AVCC01. The sequence goes on along the minus strand of JBGSTZ010000016.1, from coordinate 23,079 downwards.
TCGCCCAGCACGAATACGCCGCAGGAAGCGTTGTCGGCGACGGTGTCCTGGATCTTGATTTTCCAGTCAGTGATGCGCGAATCAACGATTTCGAAGCACGGCATCACGCATTCGGTGGCGCGCAACACATCGGCGTTGCTGATGCCCGGCCCTATCAGGTCATGCTTGAGGATGAAGGCGATTTCGCCTTCGGCCTTGGGCTGGATCAGGCCGCTCATCGGAATCGCTTCGCCTTCGTTATAGATCATGGTGTCGAGCAGGTAGCCGAAGTCGGGCTGATGCACATTCAGCATGTTCATCACCGCGGCGCTGGTGACGCCTATCTTCTTGCCAACCACATGTGCGCCCTGCTCGATGCGGCGTGCCAGCATCTGCTGCTGTATGTGGTACGCATCTTTGATCGTGATCTCGGGATGACGCTCTGTCAGCGGCGCCACCGTTCGGCAGTTGCGCAGCGCCTGAAACAGTTCGTCGCCGAGTTGGGTGATGGTGTTTTGTTCCATAGTGTTTTGTCCTAATAAAGTGAGGTTATGACTTTTTATCCGCAAGCCGCTCGCTGCAATCACACGACACTGCCGCGATAACGCCGGGGCCGGAGCCGTGATCCAGCAGAACCGGCGTCGTGATAGTTGTTGGCGATGCCATTGGCAATGATGGATTTACATTCATCGCTGAGCCATCAATACTTGATCATCACATTGCGCAGCTCGGTGTAAAACTCGAGCGAATGAACGCCGCCTTCACGCCCGATGCCGGACTGCTTGGAGCCGCCGAACGGGGTGCGCAGGTCGCGCAGGAACCAGCTGTTGATCCAGCACAGGCCCACTTCGATCTGCGCAGCCAGACGACTGGCGCGGCTGATGTCCTGGGTGTAGATCGAGGTGGCAAGGCCGTATTTGGTGTCGTTAGCCATGCGTACCGCTTCTTCTTCGGTATCAAAGGGCTGGATGTGGCAGCACGGCCCGAAGATTTCTTCGCGCACGACGGTGGCGGTTTCCGGCAGGCCGGTCCAGATGGTCGGCTGCACCCAGCAGCCGTCCTGCAGGTCTTCCGGCATGTCGGGCACACCGCCGCCAAAGACGATGTGGGCACCCTCGGCCTTGGCCTTCGCGTAGTACGACAACACTTTCTGCTGGTGAATCTTGCTGACCAGCGGGCCGATCTTGGTGTCGGCATCAAACGGGCGCCCGGGTTTCATTCCTTCAGCCTTGACCTTCAAGGCGGCAACGAACTTGTCGAAGATCGGACGCTCGACGTAAATGCGCTCTGTGCCCAGACAAACCTGGCCGCAATTCTCGAAGGCCGAGCGGGTGACGGTGTCGATGGCGTTGTCGAAGTCGCAGTCGGCGAACACCACGGCGGCGTTCTTGCCACCCAGTTCCAGCGACACCGGACGAATGCCGTCGGCGCCGGCTTTCATGATGGCGGTACCGGTCCTGGTTTCACCGGTGAAGGTGATGCCGTTCACATCCGGGTTGGCGGTCAGGAAAGCGCCGGCGGAATCCACGCCGAAGCCGTTCACCACGTTATACACACCGCGCGGCACGCCGACTTTGTTCATCACTTCGCCCAGCAGGGTGGCGGTGCTCGGGGTGGCTTCAGAGGGTTTGACGACCACTGTGTTGCCGCAGGCCAGCGCCGGGCCGACCTTCCAGGTCATCAGCAGCAGCGGCAGGTTCCACGGGCAGACCACGGCGATGACGCCGCGCGGGGTGCGCACGCCGTAGCTGCGTGCGGTCTTGCCGTCGGGGGTGCGCATCTCGAACGATTCGGTCGAGGCGTTCTTGATGGTGTCGGCAAAAATCTTGAAATTGGCGGCGCCGCGCGGAATGTCGATGTGCGATGCCAGGCTGAGCGGCTTGCCGGTGTCGGCGATTTCGGCCTGCAGGAAGTCATCGAAGCGGCGGTTGATCTCATTGGCAATGGCATCGAGCATGGTCACCCGTTCCACCACCGACAACTGGCCCCAGGGGCCGTGCAGCGCGGCCTTGGCGGCCGCAACGGCGGCATCGACTTCCGGCTTGCCGGCTTCATAGACGTTGCCGATCAGCGAATTGTCGACCGGATTACGTTTCTCGTACGTCTTGCCGCTTACGTTGGTAACGTATTCACCGTTGATAAAATTCCTGATCTGCTTCATGTAATTTTCTCCAATTTGGAATTCAAAAAATCAGCCTGCCATGCCAATAGCGGCCAGACCTGCACGCGCACAGTCCTCGTCCTGCGCTTCCGAGGCGCCTGATACGCCGATGCCGCCGATCCATTCGCGGTCATCGGCAGCAGCGACAGCAGCGGCACGGATAGGCAAGCCGCCGCCGAACACGATCAGTCTTGGCTGTGCGGAGAAGCCCAGCTTCATGCCGTCGTCGTGGCCGACCGCCGCCATCCAGTCCCTGGTCGGGAAACCGAAGCTGGCTGCGGTATACGCCTTGTCGATGGCGATATCGATCGAATGAATGTATGCGCACGGCATGCGAAGAAACGCCATCAGGCTGCCGCCGCGATCAACCACCGCCACGTTGATGCGCCAGCCGTTCGCCTCGGCGTGCCGCAGCGCAGCGTGCGCGGCGGCACTGGCGGCCTCCCAGGTAATGCCCGGCGTTGCAGTGCGCACTTCCATCTCAGGTCACCACCGACAGGAAGCGCTCATTGAGCTTTCGGTCGTGATAGAACACGCCGGCGCCGACTTCGTCCCAGGTCCAGGTGATCGGATGCATGTCCGGATAGAAGTCGTAACCGCCGCAGAAGGTTTCCAGCCGGTTGCCCGACGGGTCGAAGAAATAAATGGTGGTGCCGCGCGTGACACCGTGCCGCGTCGGGCCGGCATCGATCGAGACCCGATGCATCGACATCAGATCGGCCGCGCGCAATACCTGCTCCCAGCTCTCGAGGCGGAACGATACGTGATGCAGCTTGTCGTCTTCCGAGTGCCGCACCATCGCGAGGTCATGCGCCTTGGCCGAGCACGTCAGCCAGGTAGCGAGGTCGGTGCTGCCGTCTTCCAGCTTGATGCGCTCGACCAGCGAGAAACCCAGCACCTCCTCAAACAGTTTGCGGTTGCCGTCGATATCGCCGCCATAGATCAGGCAGTGATCCATGCGGATCGGCCCGATGCCCGGCAGGTTTGGCACCCATGCTTCCGGATTGGTGTATGGCATGCCGTTGCCGACGTCCAGCTTCTCCGCGTACAACTCGATCGTGTGGCCGGTCGGGATCTTGAAGCGCACGCGTTCGCCGGTGTTGAGCATTTCGCCGGCGGGCATACGCTCGGTTTGCACCCCGAACTCTTTCAGATTGCGGTCGAGTTGTGCGAGTGTCTTCTTATCGAGCACCTTGAAAGCAAAGTGGTCGAGACCGGCGCGGTCAGCCTGGCGCAGCACGAGGCTGTGGTGGTCACGCTCGTCCCAGCACTTGAAGTACGCGCGGCCCTGCTGATCACGGCCAACATCGATCAAACCCATCACTTCGGTGTAGAACTTCACCGATTCTTCCATATCCAGCACGCGCAACTGCGCATGTCCCGGTCGTAAAACTCCTGTCATTGCCATGGTTATCTCCTCCTGTGCAAAGCTTTGGTTAATTAAAACAACTTTCTAATTCATTGAACGGGCACCGTCACCGGCATACATTCTTTTTCATCATTCCCAGCACCTTTAATCTCACATCGCTGTTCGGCACAACGCGGCACGCCAGCAGGCACCCTTCGGCCTCATCCTCTTCACTGACATGCTCGCGGCTCATCACACGCTTCTGATAACTGCCCTCAACGACTTTGATCTTGCACACCCCGCAACCACCGCTGCGGCAACCGACCGGGATGCCTTTCTTGCCGAGCGACTCCATGCCAACCAGCAGCGACTGCCGATCCGAACAACGGAAGGTCTCGCCGGTCTCCTCGATGGTGATAGTGAAGTGCGGCATTTCATATCTTCTTGAACAGAGGACTTCTGACCTGCTGCGCATCGGCGGCCGAAAAGAATTTTTCGGTATAGATGTCGCGCTCGAACAAGCGCCCCTGCATCAGGGTTGTGATGCAGGCGTCGATCATCACCGGCGGTCCGCACAGATATGCCTTGTGACCGCGAAAGTCGTTGTCGAAATGCGCTTTGGCGGCGTCGTGCACGAAGCCCTGATAGCCGCTCCAGTCGCTGCCCTCCGCCAGATTCGACAGCGCCGGGACGTAGGTGAAGTTCGGATGCTGCTGTGCCAGTGCGACGAAATCTTCGTGGTAATACAGCTCGTCACGGCTGCGGGCGCCATACACCAGCGTGATCGGCTGGGTGCAGCTTTCGTCGAGCAGATCGAGGATCATCGAACGCGGACTGGACAGCCCCGAGCCGCCAGCCAGAAACAGGTGCGGCAACGCGGCCGACTTGCGCACGAAGAAGCGGCCATATGGACCCGACAACTTGACCTGATCGCCGACCTGCAGGGTTTCATGAACCCAGCTCGTCACCCGCCCGCCGGGGACGCGGCGGATATTTAATTCCACCTCACCTGCCGCCGAGGGCGGATTGGCCAGCGAAAAAGCGCGGCTGGTGGTTTCGCCCGGCAGGTGCAGGTTGATGTACTGGCCGGCCTGAAAACACATGCCGGCTGCGTCATCAAGCTTGATCCAGATCCCCTTGATGGTGGGCGACAGGTTTTCGATCCGGCTGACGGTGCCGCCAAAATCCTGCACCAGCAGATTTTGTGCATCGACCTCGACTTCGATGTCGGCCTCGATGGTCAAATCCGATTCCAGCGTGGCGCAACAGGCCAGGCACAGACCTTCCTCGCGTTCGTAATCCATCAAAGCGAAATCGGATGCTTCGCCGTGGTCGTTGTCGCCCACGACCACCTGGATCTTGCAGGTCGCACACAGGCCGTGGCAGCAGGCATGCGGCAGATAAATGCCCGCCCGCAGGCTGGCGTCGAGAATGGTTTGTCCGTCTTCGACTTCAATCGTCTGGCCGAGCGGTTCAATGGTGAGCTGATAACTCATGGCGAACTTTCCTTAATCGATGGCTTAACTACACGAGCCTTTGATGCCCGTCAGTCCTGGCGTGCGGAAACGGATTACGTCCTTGTGCCTGAGGCCGTTTTCAGCCAGCGACAAATTGAAATCAGGCGTCCACGGCCGGCCCGACTTGAACCATTCGGCGCGGCTCCATTCGACCTGACCCCAATCGGGATGCACGCCGAAAGCACCGGGCAACACTTGTTCGACGACGTCGCCGAAACGCATCGCCGGCGGGAATGGAAAGGCGAACGGGGCGCAGAAAAACAAGTGATCTTCCCAGCCGATATACAGCAGCTGATTGCCGTGAAATTTATCGGCGCCATCCTTGACCTCGCCGATGTAAGGCTTGATTGCTACGACTGCCATGCTGGTCTCCTTGGTGTTGCGCAGGGCGGGCACGGGTTTGCACTGGATGCCCGCCTGCAAATTTCTGGTTGTTGGTTTGTCGTTGATTGCTCAGGTATTGCTTTTGGCCATCTGGCGCCAGGCTTCGAAATTCTTCTGATCTTCGGAACCTTCAAAGTCGAGGTTGTCGCGGCCGAACTGGATGTTGTACCAGTCCAGCACCGATGCCAGCGGATCGAAACCTTCGGCGCTCGGATCGGCGTCGGGCTTGAAACAGTTGCCCTGATAAATCTGATGCACCGGCATCCATGCCTGCACGTATTTCTCCGGCTCGTGGTCGAAGATGTCCTTGCAGTGGTCCGAGCAGAAATGGTATTTCTCGTCCTTGTAATCGGACTCGCGATAGCAAATCTTGGTCGGATCATCCGGCTCGGTGAACAGCATCGGAATCTGGCAGCACTGGCACAGCATCGGCAGCGTCTTGTTGTAGAAGCGCTTGCCTTGCTTCGCCTGCTCGCCCCAGTATTCGAGGCGCGGGCGATAGTATTTGTCGAAGGTGTTCGGATATTTTTCCGACAGCCAGTCGAGCTCTTCCTTTTCCGGAATCCAGGTCTGGAATCCGGCGGCAGCGCCGTACTGATAGAACGTGGCCCAGGCTTGATGGGTCAGATGTTCCTTTTCGATGGTGGCCTGCTCCACGCACTTCGGCACGGTGATGCCGTAGCGCGCCAAATCCTTGAACAGCGCGCCGCCGCTTTCCTCGAAATACACTTCCCATGCTTCCTTCCAGCTCATCACGCGCTTGGGCAGCATGTAATCCATCATCATGCCGACCAGGGTCAGCGCCCGCACGCCGCGCCAGGTCCATTTGTCGATCCAGCCCTGCACGATCGGCAGATTGGCCGGGTCTTGCTCCAGCATGAACTTGATCATTTCCAGGCCGAGCGTCATGTGGCGCGCCTCGTCCGACTGGGCCGAGAAGCCGAACGCCATCGCGCCCATGTCGCCGTTGTAGGCAGCGCCGGAAATGAAGGGCACGAACAGCAGATTGGTCAGGACGTATTCGAACGAAAATCCGATGGCGACCATGTATTCGAACGGGCCGGCGGTGATGGCATCGTCAAAGAACGACTTCGGCACCGACAGATACCAAACCCGGTCATGCATGTGACGCCAGTCGTGAAAGCCGTTGTAATGCTTGTTGTAATTCGACAGCGAATGGATTTGCGTCTGGGCGTGGCGCAGTTCGTCGAGCGACTGCATCTGGCACGCAACCCGTGCACCGGCGCCACGGAATTGCCGGCCGACATGGGCAAAGCCGCGATGCGCCATGTATTCCAGCGGCGACACTGCCGTCATGAACAGCTTCAAGGCATTGATGTAACGGGCGTCAGTTACGCCCAGATGGCCGTTGTTCTGGTTGAAGGCGTCCAGAATCGCATACAGCTTGCGTTCCTTCTCGGCCTGGTATTTCCAGTAGGCGTCCATGGTCAGGCGGAACGGATCTTCCCACTTGTCCCAGTCGTGAATCTTGATGCCTTCAAACTTGTCGTATGGATATACATCATCCATCGGCTGATACGTGGTTTCCCAATCCAGGCCGCGGGTCATCGCCGCATAACGCTCTTTCAGACCCAGCTTCTTTTTTGCTTTCATGTCCATGTCTTGTCTCCTTCGTGGTGGCCGACGCGCTTAGTGCGCCCAGCTCAAGGTAAATTCATCGTCGGTTTGATCGATATGCCCGGACAGCGTGATCAGATGGACATGCAGCTCTTGCAGATCGAAATCGCGCCCCATCTTGTCTTCCACCGTTTGACGCTTGATGGTCAGGCTGTGCGGCGCATCGATCTTCACCATGGCAGGCTGTTCGTTGACAATCGCGTGCGGGTTGTCTTCTTCGATCGCTTCGATGATGCTGCGAGTTTCTTCATTCATCTGTAGCGCAATGAATACGTTTGACATTGTTTTTTCCTTAAACCGTGAGGCCGGATTTGGTGGCGCGGATATTGAATTCCTCGGCCAGTTCGGTCATCACTGCGCCGCCCAGCTCACCCAATGCATGGTTCGCCAACGGTGCCAACGCAGCCAGTGCACGTTCGCGGTAGGTTTCGGTCCAGCGCGACAGCAGCGCCTGATTCTCGGCCGATTCACCGGAAGCGGTCTTGATGGAGGAGTTGACCCATTTGCTGGATTCGGCAAACCACTCGCCCTGAAAACGGGTCAGCATCGACATCACCGGCCCGGCCTGTGCGGTCAGGACCCGATCGAAATGCTGGTACATGAGCGGATACAGCAAACCGTCCAGCACCAGGTTCTGCGCCACGAATAGCTCGAACCAGTCCTTAATCACCAGGCTGTCTTCGATATAGCGGCGCAAGCCTTGCCACTTGGGATCGTGCAGCCAGGCTTCCTTGGCGCTATCGAGCCCGCTTTCGTCGCCAAACAGCAAACCGGCGCGGGTCAGGTATTGCGCCATGCCCAGATGATCCATGGCCTGGAAAATGCACGGCTGTGTGATCGCGGTGCCGTAACCGTAGGCGCACATCGCCGCATTGTTCATGTTGGCGCCCCATTCGGCGTGACGCAGCGGCAACAGCACTTCCAGCGCTAGCTTTTTGGCCGCAGCCGGATAACTCTCGGCCAAATCGCGTTCTTCTACGAAATCGAAGTCGCCTTCGACCTTTTCCTGCATCCTGGCTCGTGCCAGCGTGTAGGTGCCGTAGTAAAACTGGCGCGGATCCTTGAACGCATACCAGTCGGTCATCTTGATCGCGGTACGGGTGACATCGAAAATCTCGTGCTCCGGATCCCACAGCGGGCGGTAATGGAAATTGGCGACTGCCTGAACGTCGAACGTTCCCTCCTGATAGCGCGTGGCCGGCTTGTCGGCGCCTATCCGTGCGGCGACGTGGTCAAACGTCTGGCGCAAAGGCTTGATGGCGACGGTACGAAGATCAATATGCATGTGGTCTCTCCTCCTGAAAATATCTGTCTGGACTGCCGGCTTGCTAGCCGAACTATTCTGTTGATTTGAAACGCTGGTGTGTGGCCTGACGCAGGCTCCAGTCCCAGTCGTTGTGCTGTTTACCCTCTGACTCCGAAGCATTTTGTGCGGTTGCGGGTACCAGCAACGTCACCTGATTAGCCGCACAAAAATCTTTGAAAGCCGCTGCCGGCATCATCAATTCGACAAACAGCTCAGGCTCGCCGATGGCAAACTCGAACCCGACCATGCCGTCCTGACGGGTTTCTACGACCCGTACAAACTTGTGTGTGATGTCAAAAATTTTGTCCTCCATCGAGTTGCCTGGTGATAACTCTGTATCAGCAAGACCCGTGCCACAATTTCGACATAAGCAATTTATCTCGAGATTATTCTTTTTTGATGCGACGCAGCATCCGTCGCCGACATGCAGTGAAAACGATTGTGAATAACAGGTATAAGCCAGGTATGAGCAGTAATTTTTCCTGAAATGCGTCGTAAAAAAGTGTTGATGCGCCAATTTTTGCTGCATTACAGTAAAAAAAACATGATATTGCAACAACTACTGAAATGATCTATTCGGTAGTTTTGGAGTGATCAAATAATCGATTTTCATACAGCCATGCACGCGCTGGCGGCCAGCGCCGTAGCTGCGCGCCAGTAGTCCGGCACGGCGCCATTGATATTCAAAAAAACAATGGGTATATTAAAAAAACATGCACTTTTCGCATGAATATATTGCGATTTTAAAAATACACTATTAGAGTATTAAAGTTATGCAAGAGTTTAAAGGGCAGCCTGCGACTGCCCTGCCGTTGAACCACCGTTGCGCAGGGAGGCCCATGTTTGCGTCTTCATCCCAGCAGGGTGATTTATTGCGCTTGCCATAAAATCTCGAGATTCGTATCATGAGGATAGGCAATTAAAACCATAAGCCGTCAAGGCCAGCAGGAGACTGAATGATCAAATACCCGAAGAACCTGGATTTGCGCCGCTTGGTGCATTTCTCCGCCGAGGACGGCACCATCTGGCTGGGCGAACACCGCATGGTGCTGCTGCACGTGGCCGCGCTGGCCGCGCTACGCAAGGAATTGTTCGATCTGGCCGGACCGGAGCAGGCGCGCCGCATCCTGACCCGCATGGGCTATGCCTGCGGCATCCGCGATGCCGAACTGGCGCGCAAGATCCGCGCCGGCCATGATCCGATCGACGCTTTCGTGGTCGGACCGCAATTGCACATGCTGGAAGGCAGCGTGCAAGTGACGCCGGTCAAGATAGAGATGGATGTTGCCGCGGGCACTTTTTATGGCGAATTCATCTGGAACAATTCGTGGGAAGCACAGGCGCATGTCGAAGAATTCGGCCCGCAGCACGATCCGGTGTGCTGGATGCTGCTCGGTTATGCATCCGGCTACACCTCGGCGTTCATGGAGCGCTTCATATTGTTCAAGGAAACCGAATGCTCGGCCTGCGGGCCGGACCATTGCCGGATCGTTGGCAAACCGCTGGAACAATGGCCGGATGGCGCCGAACACGCTATGTACTATGAAGACGATGCGATCGTATCGCGCCTGTTGGAGCTGACCACCCAGGTTGATGTGCTGCGCTCATCCATCGAGGAACCGCGCCGGACCGAAAACATGATCGGCGACTCGCCGGCATTCCTGCGCGCCTACCAATTGGTCAAGAAGGCTGCCGAAACCAATGTCACCGTGCTGCTGACCGGCGAAACCGGGGTCGGCAAGGAGCGCTTTGCACGCGCGCTACACCAGACCAGCAGCCGCGCCAGCGGGCCGTTCATCGCGGTCAATTGCGCGGCGCTGCCGCACGATCTGGTCGAATCCGAGCTGTTCGGCGCCGAAAAAGGCGCTTTCACCGGCGCCCATGCAACCCGCATCGGCAAGTTCGAGCGGGCCGAAGGCGGCACCCTGTTTCTGGACGAAATCGGCGAACTGCCGTTGATTGCACAGTCGAAAATCCTGCGCGTGCTGCAGGAAGGAGAAATCGAGCGACTGGGTGACGATCAGACCCGCAAGGTCAACGTGCGCATCGTCACTGCCACCAATGTCGATCTGCAAACGGCGGTAAAAGAGGGAAAGTTCCGTGCCGACCTGTTTTACCGCCTGAACGTGTATCCGATTGCGATTCCGCCGCTGCGCGAGCGCGTCCTGGACATCCCGCCGATGGTGGACGCGATGATCAAAAAATTCAGCACCCTGCATAACAAGCGTGTCGCAGGCATCACCGGCAAGGCGCTGCAGGCGCTGAAACAATATTCCTGGCCTGGCAACGTGCGCGAGCTGGAAAATCTGATAGAACGCGGGTTGATCCTGACGCTGCAGGATGGCTGGATCGATCGCGACCAGTTCGCACTCTGCCTTGACGCCAGCGAGCGCAACGACGCCTCGGACATCCGCCTCACCGATAGCGGTGCGCTGGAAGAAAAACGCCCGCCCGAGCAGGCCCGACTGTGCGACGCGTTCCTGGCCACCGGCCTGTCGCTCGACAAAGTGGAAACCATGCTGCTCAATGAAGCGGTCGAACGCAGCGCCGGCAATCTGGCCGGCGCTGCCCGCTTGCTGGGGCTGACCCGGCCACAACTGACTTATCGACTGAAACGCAATCAGGATGCCAGCCCGGAGAAAGAATAATGCACAAGCAAAAATTCAGCGCAGCCTTCACCGAAGCCGACGCGCCGCCGCGCACGCTGGCCGAAGGCGCTTACCTGCAGGTACGGCGCGACATCATTGAAGGCCGGCTGGCGCCCGGCGAAAAACTGCGGGTCGAGCATCTGAAAGACCGCTACGGTATCGGTGCCGGCACGCTGCGCGAAGCGCTGGCGCTGCTGTTGTCGGATGTGCTGGTGGTGGCCGAAGGGCAGCGCGGCTTTCACGTCGCGCCGATTTCGCTGCAGGATCTGGCAGACATCACGCATACCCGGGTGCTACTCGAAACCAATGCCTTGCGGCAATCGATCCGGAATGGCGACGTTGAATGGGAAGCAACGCTGGTGGCGGCTTTTCATAAATTAAGCAACAGCGAGGAACGGCTGGAAGAAAAACTGGACCAGCGCAGCAACGTGCACGAATGGGAGCAGCGCAACCGCGGCTTTCACGAAGCGCTGATCGCTGCCTGCAATTCCCGCTGGCAGCGCTATCTGATCGGCCTGCTGTACCGCCAGTCGGAGCGTTACCGGCATCTGGCAATCACCAGCAATGCGATGCCGCGCGATGTCCATGCCGAACATGCCGCCATAATCGACGCCGCGCTGAAACGCGACGCCGAGCGTGCCAGCAGTGCGCTGGAACAGCATATCCGTCTGACTTTCGATTCGATCCGCCTGCTGGCGCCGGCCTTGAACGCGTCACAAAAATCAGCCTGATAATTGTATGGCAATACTGTGCCGACCGGCATCAGGCAATCCGGCTGCGGTGTATCATTGCGAGTCCGACCTCCCGCCTTGCAAGGCCCGACATGAGCACTATTCCTGATACTCCCGACACACCTTATTACCAGCACCACGTTTTTATCTGCGTCAACCAGCGCGATGATGGTCGCCCTTGCTGCGCCGATCGCGGCGCGCAGGCGGCGCAGCAGCACGCCAAAAAACGCATCAAGCAACTCGACCTTTCCGGCCCCGGCAAAGTCCGCATCAACCAATCCGGCTGCCTCGACCGCTGCGACGAAGGCCCGGTGATGGTGGTATATCCGGAAGGCATTTGGTACACCTATGTCGATAACGAAGATATTGATGAAATCATCGATAGCCATTTAATCGGCGGCAAAGTCGTCGATCGATTGAAAATCTAATATGAACCTGCATACCAAAAAATTTTTCATCAGTGGCGTGGCTGGCCAGCTCGAATGTGCGCTCAACCTGCCCGAATTAAGCGAATCAAGCGAATTCACCACCCCGCGCGGCGTAGCATTGATCGCGCATCCGCATCCGCTGTATAGCGGCACCATGGACAACAAGGTGGTGCATACGCTGGCGCGCACTTTCACCAAACTGGGTTATGTCGCGGTGCGGATGAATTTCCGCGGTGTCGGCGCTTCCGAAGGCGTGCACGATACTGGCGTCGGCGAAACCGATGACATGGTGCTACTTTTCGCGCATATGCAGCAGCAATATCCCGATCTGCCGGTGGCGCTGGCCGGATTTTCTTTCGGCACTTTCGTCCAGGCGCAATTGCAGCAGCGCCTGATTGCGCAAGGTCAGCCGGCCGAGCGTCTGGTGCTGGTCGGCACCGCTGCCGGAAAATGGGCAATGCCTTTGGTTCCGGCCAATACCATCCTGATCCACGGCGAGCAAGACGATACCATTCCACTCTCCGACGTTTTCGACTGGGCCCGGCCGCAGGATTTGCCCGTGATCGTAATACCGGGCGCCGACCACTTTTTTCACCGAAAATTGCAACATATCAAGAATTTGATGGTCGAAATGTGGCGTAATTAAGAAGCTAAGAAGCCACTCAGACTACGCATACTTATACGCATACGCAGTTTTCCTTAAATGAATTTCACTTACCCTTCCCTATGAAAAAATTATGTGCGGTTTTGGCCGCCAGTGTTGTATCCCTTTCCGTCCTGTCCACCGCTGTGGCGCAAACCCTGCCGTCGCCGAACATTGCGGCGCGCTCCTGGCTGCTGCTGGACATGAACAGCAATCAGGTGATCGCATCGCAAGAGCCTGTCATGCGCATCGAACCGGCTTCGCTGACCAAGATCATGACCGCCTACCTGACGTTTGCCGCGATCAAAGACAAGAAGCTGGCGATCGACCAAATGGTCACGGTGTCGGAGCATGCGTGGAAAGTTTCTGCCGACAGTTCGAAAATGTTCATCGAACCGCGTGTGCCGGTCAGCGTACAAGACTTGCTATACGGCCTGATGGTGCAGTCGGGCAACGACGCCGCAGTAGCATTGGCCGAAGCGGTGGCAGGCACCGAAAGTGCGTTCGTGGCGTTGATGAATCGGGAAGCACAGCGCATGGGCATGAAGAACACCAGCTTCGGCAATCCGCACGGTTTGCCCGACGCGGAGAACTTCTCGACCGCGCATGATCTCTCGCTGCTGGCCGCGCACATCATCGTCGACTACCCGGAATTCTATAAGATCGATTCGACCAAATATTTTACCTACAACAACATCAAGCAGCCGAATCGCAACCGCCTGCTATGGTCCGACCCGTCGGTGGACGGCATGAAGACTGGCCACACAAACGCCTCCGGCTACAGCATGATCGCCTCGGCCAAGCGGCCCAACGGTTCCGGCCAGCGGCGCTTGCTCAGCGTGCTGTCGGGTGCGACTTCCGACCAGCTGCGGGCACAGGAAAGTCAGAAATTGCTGAACTGGGGCTTCCAGAATTTCGACGCGGTCAAACTGTACGACAAAGGTCAGACGGTGGCCACGCTGGATGTCTGGAAAGGCGCGCAAAACAAGCTCAAGATCGGCTTTAACCGTGACGTCTTCGTGACATTGCCTAAGGGTGTGGCCGACAAGATGAAGCCGGTGCTGGAACGCAACGACCCGCTGGTGGCGCCGATAGATCAAAACACCAAGATCGGCACACTGAAAATGATGGTGGACGGCAAAGCAGTGGCCGAATTGCCAGTGTTGGCGTTGGAACAAATCAATCAAGCCAGCATTTTCGGACGCGCATGGGATTCGATGCGTCTGTGGCTGAAGTAATTTGATGTACCGGGTGCGCGGTTTCAGGCCGCCGCCCACAAAGGGCGACCTCGAAAAAACCGCACTTCCGACAACCCACTGCTCGAACGCAATAATCAGACTATCGGAACCGGCATATTTTCTCCGATTAATCAAAAATTGTATGCGCCATATCAAGCTACGAAGACGCGGAGCAACTTGTCTTTTTAGGCTTTGGCCTAAAATAATTTTTTCCGCCGGACGTTGTTGTACGGCGCATCTCGACCCAAACTGAAACCATGGCAACCATTCCCGAATCCCTGATTGAATACCCTTGCGATTTCCCGATCAAGATCATGGGCGCAATGCACAATGATTTCGCCCAGGTAATCGTCGAACTGGTGATCCAGCACGACCCCAGCTTCGATCCTGAGAAACTCGAAATGCGCCCCTCCTCCAAAGGCAGCTATCTCGGCCTGACCGTTACCGTGCGCGCCACCAGCCGCGACCAACTCGACAATCTGTACCGTGCGCTCTCGTCGCATCCGATGGTCAAAGTGGTGCTATAGAGTAGCGATCCAATGCGTAATACGACGATTCTCCATTGCTGCACTGGCACGCCATGCAGAATATTGCAAAAAACAGCAACCAATATGCAGCGGCTGATTCTATCGGGATTGGCATGGATGTTGTGCATGGCCTGGATTCCGGCAGCCAGCGCCCAGAATGCGGCAGATTCAGGATTCCATGGTGCGCTGGTGGGCCAGCAATTTGACTATACGGTGCAACCCGGCGATTACCTGGGGCGCATCGGCGCCCGTTTTGGCGTCGAAACCAGCGTTCTGGCGCGCACCAATGCCCTAAAATTAAACGCCATACTGCAGCCTGGTCAGTTACTGCAAATCGACAACCGCCACATCGTTCCGGAGCAACTGGAGCAAGGTATCTTGATTAACCTGCCGCAGCGCATGCTGTATTACTTTCAGTCAGGCGATCTGGTAGCCCATTATCCGGTTGCGCTGGGGCGCCCGGACTGGGCCACGCCGGCAGGCAACTTCACAGTGGCCAATTTGCAGGAAAACAAGACATGGTATGTGCCCAAGTCGATCCAGGAAGAGATGCAGCGTGAGGGCAAAACCGTACTCACCGCGGTTCCGCCAGGACCTGAGAACCCGCTCGGCAAGCACTGGATTGGCCTGAGCCTGCCGGGAATCGGTATTCATGGCACCATTGCGCCAAGCAGCATTTACCGTTTCCAGAGTCATGGCTGTATCCGCTTGCACCCGGATGACATCGCGGCGCTTTTTCCGCAGGTCAGCACAGGTCAGCCCGGCAAGATCATGTATGCGCCGGTGCTGTTGGCGCAACTTGATGATGGCCGTATTTTTCTTGAGGTCAATCGGGACATCTATAAAAAAGGGATTAATTCCTTTACACAAGTGGAACACGCGGCCCGAATCCAGGGCATAAGTCACCTGATGGACTGGTACAAGGTAAATAAAATAATTCAACTAAAGGAAGGACTGGCCCGAGAAGTTGGGTTGGCCAGTCTCCCGGTTTTAACTGGAGGTAACCCATGAAAGATGCAAACCGCCGTACATTCATGAAATTCGGCGCACTGGCAGCTGCAGCAGGCTTGTCCCCATTGTCGGCACATGCCGCGCTACGCGGCGCGACAATGCCGGAACGTGCGCTGGCTTTTTACAACACGCATACCGGAGAAAGCCTGCAGACCGTCTACTGGGCAGAAGGCAACTACATCCCGCAAGCGCTGACTGACATCAACCTGGTTCTGCGCGATCACCGCAATAACGCCATCAAGGAAATGTCTCCCGAGCTGCTTGATTTTCTGTACGACATCAATAACGCAGTCGATGCACGCCAGCCTTTTCACATCATTTCCGGCTACCGCTCACCCGCCACCAACGCCATGCTCGCAGCGCGCAGCGACGGGGTAGCCAAACATAGCATGCACATGGATGGCAAAGCCATCGACATCCGTGTTCCCGGGCGCGATCTGAGCCAGATACGCCGCGTGGCGCTGATGCAGCAAAGCGGCGGCGTAGGCTACTATCCCGGCTCTGATTTTGTCCATGTGGATGTGGGTAAGGTGCGGCAGTGGCGGGGTTGAATGAATGCCGGAGTATGTCAAAAAACAGGCGTATTAGCGTATATATAAAATGCGCATTTATAAATACATACAGTATTTCATAAGCTGTCGCGGCGCTTTGTCAGCCCTATTCCATCAGCGCAACCGACTTGACTTGTAGCCACACGGCCTGACCGGGAACCACATCCAGCGATGCTGCTGCGCGCTTGGTCAGACGGGACAAGAGCATGACATCGCCAACCTGTACGCGCACCAGCGCAAGGCCGGGATGGTCATCGTCGGCAATCGCATCGACTCGCCCTTGCAGTACGTTTTGGATACTGCTGCGCCCCGGCGGCTCGCTGGCCAGACTCACATCCCTTGCCAACACCCGCACCCGCACCCGGCGGCCAATCGATAGACCCTGATCCCTGGCCCACAGGCTGCCGCCGGCAAACTCCATCCGCGCCAGGTGCCATATATTGTCTATCTCGGCAACCGTGGCATCGAGGATGGCCCCGGCGTCCTCGCCCAGGCGAATCGGCAGGTCGAGGCGGGTCAGCGTGTCGGCCAAGGCGCCGCAGGCCAGCACCCGTCCGTTTTCCATCACGACCAGATGATCCGCCAGCCGCGCCACCTCATCGGGCGCGTGGCTGACATAGAGCACCGGAATGTCCAGTGCATCATGCAGTCGCTCAAGATAGGGAAGAATTTCTTGTTTGCGCTTCAAGTCGAGCGCAGCCAGAGGTTCGTCCATCAACAGGATGCGTGGGCTGACGGCCAAGGCCCGTGCAATGGCGACACGGCTGCGCTCACCTCCCGAAAGTCGATCCGGCTTGCGCTCAAGCAAATGGCCGATGCCCAGCAACTCGATAGCCTGTTCCAGGCTCACTCTTTGTTCGTTCGATATGCGTCGCCTGCCATAACGCAGATTGCCCATCACCGTCAGGTGCGCAAACAAACTCGCTTCCTGAAACACATAACCGAGCGGGCGCTTGTAGGTCGGCAACCAGTGGCGCTCGTCCTGCCAGATTTCACCGTTGACGACCAGATGCCCAGCCGCTGCCCGCTCCAGTCCCGCCATGCAACGCAGCAGAGTGGTCTTGCCGGAACCCGAATGGCCGAACAAGGCGGTGACGCCACGGCCTGGCAAATCCAGATCGACATCGAGCTTGAATTCTGACCAATCGAGCCGGAAACGCGCTTGAATTCCGGTCATGTCAGGCCCCTTTCCTGGTGCCGGGCCGCCATGCGTACAGGACCAGAAGAACGATGAATGAGAAGATCAACATCACCGCAGCCAGACGATGCGCCTGCATGTACTCCATGGCTTCCACATAGTCGTAGATTTGCACTGACGCGACCCGTGTCACACCGGGAATGCTGCCGCCTATCATCAGCACCACGCCGAACTCGCCCACCGTGTGGGCAAAGGTCAAAACCGAGGCGGTCAGAAAGCCCGGCAATGCCAGCGGCACCGCCACCGTAAAAAATGCGTCCAGCGGCGAGGCGCGCAAAGTCGCGGCGACTTCCAGCGGACGCTCGCCCACGGCCTCGAATGCGGTTTGCAGCGGCTGCACCATGAACGGCAACGAGTAGAACACCGAGGCGATGACTAAGCCCCAGAAAGTGAAAGCCAACGGCGCGACGCCGAGCGCCTGCGTCAGCTGCCCCACCGGGCCATTTGGCCCCATTGTCAGCAGCAGGTAAAAACCCAGCACCGAAGGCGGCAGCACCAGTGGCAACGCCACCACCGCGCCAACCGGTCCTTTCCACCATGCCTTGCTGCGGGCCAGCCACCACGCAATCGGCGTACCCACCAACAGCAGGATCAGCGTCACGATGCCAGCCAACCGAACCGTCAGCCAAATTGCTTGTAGATCGCTATCGGTCAGGTACATCCGGGCTCCTCTTGTCGGCGCACATGCATGGTTTTCCTTATGATTTTCCTTACTTGCTGGCGGCTTCGCCCGGCAGCACGAAGCCGTATTTCGTCATCACGGCGCGCGTGGACTTGCTACCCATGGTGTCGGCAAATTGTTTGGCAAGCGCATTACCTGCCGCCCGTTTGGTGATGATGAAGCCCTGTTCCAGCGGCGCATGCATATTTTCGGGGATCAACCAATAGCCACCCTTGCTTGACAGCGCCGGATTGACGGCCAACGCCAGCGCGATGATGCCGGCCTGCGCATTGCCGGTCTGCACGAACTGCGCGGTGTGGGCGATGTTCTCGCCATAGACCAGTTTCGGTTCGATCTTCTGCCACAGCCCTGCGGAGCGCAGCGCTTCCTCGGCGCGTTTGCCGTAAGGCGCATGCTTCGGATTGGCTATGGCAATTCGGGTAATTTTTGGATCGGTGAGACTGTCCAGCGTCATCTTCGTCGCATCCATGCTGGTGCTCCAGAGGACGATTCGGCCAAAGGCGTAGGACATGACTTCAGAGGCAGCGAAGCCGGCCTTGGCCAATGCGCGGGGAAAAGCGATGTCGGCAGAAAAGTACAGGTCATAGGGCGCGCCCTGCTGAATCTGGGTCTGGAACTTGCCCGAGGAACCATAGACCACCTCCACCACATCGGCAGGATGGGCCTGCTTGAAGGTACTGACGATCTCGTCCATGGCGAATTTCAGATCAGCCGCCGCCGCGATGGTGATTTTTTCGGCATGGGCCGACAGGGAGAACAGCAGGGAACAAACGACAAGAATCGGCTTGATGCATTTCATGGATAGTTTTCTTTCGTTGCAAATTCATTTTCAGAACGGCGCCATAGTGACAGTTTGTCGCAACCACGCGTGCTGCACGCCTGTCTCAATAGTCAATTTTACCGGCGCAAATGGAAATCCCGTCACTAATGTAGATACACGGTCGGAATTTCTGCATGCCGGCCGGCACCACAGCGCAATACCCACATTGACACCAAGCTTGTTGGCGCGCCAGCCGCGCTATTTCGGTACACTGTGGGCCATGCAATCTCCCTTCATACTTCAACGCGGCGTTGAGTCTTACCACGCCAGCTTCGACGCCATGCGCGCCTTCACCGACAGCCGCGACGCCACGACGCCAGATCAATTGTGGATCGTCGAACACCCGCCGGTATTCACGCTCGGGCTGGCCGCCGACCGCGCCCACGTGCTCGATGCGCACGGCATCCCGATTGTGGAAACCGATCGCGGCGGCGAAGTCACTTACCACGGCCCGGGACAGGTGGTAATTTATTTGCTGATGGATTTGCGCCGCCGTTCGGGTGCACGCCTGTTCGCGCGCGCATTCGTGCGCGCCATTGAGCAGTCGGTGATCGAAGTACTCGCCGCGTATAATCTGGCCGGTGAACGCAAGGCCGGCGCGCCCGGGATTTACATGGCCAACGGCGCATCGGTCGGCGCCAAAATCGCCGCTCTCGGCCTCAAAATTCGCGGCAACGGTTGCACTTATCACGGCGTGGCGCTGAATGTAGCGATGGATTTGACGCCGTTTTCGTGGATCAATCCTTGCGGTTACGCCGGCCTGCAGACGGTCGACATGCGCTCGCAAGGCGCCGACATACCGTTGCCAGAGATGCAGTCAGCACTTGCGTACCAACTGATTAAAAATCTTACCCAAGCACCGGCCGCAAGGGCAACGGAAGTTCCAAGTTCCAAATTCCGCTACCCTCTGCCGCATTAATTGCCACTAGGACATGCAATGACTTCTGAAACCAAGCAACCACTCGCCTCATCGACTTACAACCCCAGCGACAAGCAAAAAGGCGCCGAAAAAACCGCGCGCATCCCGATCAAGATCATCCCTGCCGAACGGCTCAAGAAGCCGGACTGGATTCGGGTCAAGGCCGGTTCGTCGACCACCCGTTTCTACGAAATCAAGGATATCCTGCGCGAAAATAATCTGGTCACGGTGTGCGAAGAAGCGTCCTGCCCGAACATCGGCGAATGCTTCGGCAAGGGCACCGCAACCTTCATGATCATGGGTGACAAATGCACCCGGCGCTGCCCGTTCTGCGACGTCGGCCACGGCCGGCCCGATCCGTTGGACGCCACCGAACCGGAAAAGCTAGCCAGAACCATCGCCGCACTGAAGCTCAAGTACGTCGTCATCACCTCGGTCGATCGCGACGATCTGCGCGACGGCGGCGCTGGCCATTTTGTCGATTGCATCCGCGAGATCCGCGCACTGTCGCCCAACACCCGCATTGAAGTGCTGGTACCCGACTTCCGCGGCCGCCTGGAACACGCGCTGGAAATCTTCAAGGAAATGCCGCCAGACGTGATGAACCACAATCTGGAAACCGCGCCGCGCCTATACAAAGAAGCCCGTCCCGGTTCCGATTATCAACACTCGCTAAACCTGCTTAAGCAATTCAAAGAGCAGCATCCGCACCTTCCGACCAAATCCGGCATCATGGTCGGCTTGGGCGAAACCGACGAAGAAATCCTGCAAGTGATGCGCGACCTGCGCGCCCACAACGTCACCATGCTGACCATCGGCCAATATCTGATGCCGTCCGGCGACCACTTGCCGGTGCGCCGCTACGTGCATCCGGATGTTTTCAAAATGTTCGAGCAAGAAGCCTACAAAATGGGTTTTGATCATGCCGCCGTCGGCGCCATGGTGCGCTCAAGCTACCACGCCGATGCACAAGCGCATGGCGCTGGCGTGGTGTGATGATTTGAACGATCAGTAATATGGTGAGACAAATTAATAGCGATCTAAACAAGCTTGGATCGAGAGAATACCTTCACTAAGAATGGGTTACCTTCGATCTCGGCGAATGTCTGCAATTGGTTGATTCCGGGTTCTTTCACGAACGGCTCAAATCTGCCAAAAGCAGTCATCTAGCTAGCAGTCGCCGAACGGCTGGACTTCGGCCAAAGCAGCCGCTCAGATTATTCATTTATATGAGGGGAGGCGTTCCCACGTTTCCCGAAGAAGGCACGCCGCGGAGTCAATGAGGCAAAGAATAGGCTCCTTCTGGGGTGGCTTGGTGGATAATTACAATCCTTGGTCACTAACGACAACGGCTTAATGCGATGAACGCTTTACTTCTGCACCCTCACGATAATGTCTCTGGAAATATTCTTTGGCCAATTAGACCATCTGACGATGACTTGGAGAGCATTACGCTAGCCCTAATGAAAATTAGGGCTTTAGGATATTGGGCGAGCCCATTTCCCGAGGGCGATGGAATAACCTTCAATAAAGATTATTATCGACCCGAAGCGGGATTAGTTGACTTCCGAAAATGCTTTGATTTTATAGAGTTCCATGAGCCATCGGACCAGCAATGGGGAACTTCTCTTGGTGCTTTGGCTGAGGGGGCTAGTATCACTGCTACATGCCTTGTTCCTGTTACGAATTTTCTACTGCTTGAAACTTTCAGCATAGGTAAGACAACCTTCCATGCTCCGGTGGATGGGATTGAAGTTCAACTGCTTACCCATCGTTGGGGGATGGAGCTCTGCGATGTGAGCGGTGCTGACGTTATACCAAATTGGGCTCCGGATAGAACCCCGCATATCGGAAATCTTGCCGCGCTATTGGGTTATCCCCTTATTGAGCGGGAAATATTGATCCCCGCGAAAATTTTGTATGACGCCCAGATTTCTGTATCTGGACAAGAGAGATTGCTTAACTTTGTTGCGCAGGACGCGGATCGCGCTCTTGATCTCCTGCGATGGGCATTTTGTTCATATAAAAAATTAGAATATTTGCCTAACAAAGCGGGGTGGATTGACGATTTTTCGTTTGCATACATAATCCCATCATTTGGCCCAAAGGCTAATATATATAGCGCAAAACCCAGCGTATTACGTGTTGAAAATAACTGGCTTGGGTTAGAGGTTCAATTTAATCCAGACGACAGCGACATTTCTGCTCTGGCAGACATTGTTGATGGCGTTGTAACTAACCAGATGGCAAAAGAAGTTAAGTCTGCATTGCGCACTATTGGTCAGGCATATTACTTAATCGAGCCAGAGGCGTCTTTCCTTAGCCTGATTTATGCTCTCGACGCTCTATGCGAAGTTGGAAATTTGAGAGGCCCGCATCAGCGTGTGTGGGTATCCGCAGCAGCAAATGGGAAGGTCAGTAGATTTGGAGATTTACTTTCGGAATATAATTCACTCTATGAAATAAGAAATAGAATTGTTCATGACGGAGAAACGTTTTCCTCATTAGAGACAGATGCCCACGTCGCCAATCAACAAATCCAAACTATTCTTTGCTTGGTCATTCTTAATATAGTCGGCTCAAAATCTTCGTCACGCTCTGACTTTGTAAATAATGTTTTGGGCAAGTTACAAAAAGGCGACTACATTTCGGCAATAAACAATTGGAACCCAAAAGATATTAAATGTCCTCTTCATGTTCTCACAGACGACAAAACTTTCTCGTGGGTAGTTGGTAGACGCTCAACATATCGGAAAGACTGAACGCCAAATACTTTTCAGTAACCAGTTGGTAGATAAGGTCTCATGTCCTGCCACTGTCCGCTTCGGCCTAAAACCAGACATTCGGTCGATATGCCTCGATGACCTCTTGGCTCGAAACCGGCCAATTGGCATCCCGGAGGTACTATCTTTGAATCTACATTTTGTTGACCAGTGCTGGATAGTCTAGGCAACTTTGGCTTCTGATAAATTTGCATCCCAATTCGAGTGCTCCAAATTTAGCATCAACAGCCTTCGCAGGATTTCTTCATCCGCCATCTTCGGCGTGTAATCAGCCCACCATAGCTGCCGCGACCGCCAAATCGAGTTCACGGCGGCTCAGCAGAAATTGTCATCGTCCAGGCGACAGCAAATCTTCCGATAAAGGCCTGCTGGATTAAATTCCTTGCACGCCTCTGCAAGGTGATCGAGCCAGCAATCCTGGAGCGCTGGATCCGTGACGAGCCGACGGGTGCCTATGCAGACGGGCGGGCTTTTTCTACGAATGGCTAACCGGCGGACGCTTGGACGTCACGGATGCCCCATCTGGTAACTATATCGACGCGTTGGATCCTGGCACGTACTTTGTCT
>JBGSTZ010000013.1:0-47108 GCA_041736255.1 Burkholderiaceae bacterium | reverse complement strand
AAGGTGTCAAACAGGCGCTTCATCCTCTTTTCAACCCGTGCGTTGTAGTGTTCCATGGCAATCTCGAATGCGAACCAATCACATTTAATTTATAGTCCATTGAGCACAGTGCGGGAAGTTATTTCGTACACGTTCCTTAGTGCGGCTGCAAAGCCGGTAGAAGATAGTTGATGAAAGTTCAATACGGAGAAGAAATGGCGAATCACTCTGGCCCCGAGTCATGCGGTATGCATCGTGAGGTGCCTATCGAAGCGTTGACAGGGGAAACCGACAGGCCAGCCATTGAGCCGCGAAATCACAATTCTGGGATGCCGACGCTGTTAAGCGAAGCGGAAGGCAATATGGTGCACGATGATAATCGCAAGTCGCGTATTGATCCCACGCGGTCGGAGACCCTGTGCATGTCGGGAAGTCTTTTACACGGAAGCAGCGAGATCTCATCGGTGTCCGATGCAGGATGGTCGGACAGGGCTGGGAAGGTCAACGACCGTAATCCAGCCATTGACGCCGATGAGAAGTCGGATACGCCCATAGTACCGAAGAAGCCATCGAACAAAGGGATTTCCCCGGCGGAGATGGCGGAGGGAAGGGGTGTAGCCAAAGGGAATGCCAACGAATCTCCCGCGTCCCAGACTCAGAGCCGGAAACATGGCGCGTCGACGGGGTTGGAAGGCATACGTGAAACTGCGAAACGGAACCGGAAGTGCCGGTTCACGGCACTTCTGCACCACGTTACACCGTCCCTGCTGGTGGAGAGTTTTTATGCGCTTCGCAAGCAGGCGGCGGCAGGCGTGGATGGCGTGAC
The DNA here is from genome assembly GCA_041736255.1 of Burkholderiaceae bacterium. Lineage (GTDB taxonomy): Bacteria > Pseudomonadota > Gammaproteobacteria > Burkholderiales > Burkholderiaceae_D > AVCC01. The sequence goes on along the minus strand of JBGSTZ010000013.1, from coordinate 46,303 downwards.
GTGGCATGAGTATGAGAGTCGACTCTATGGACGAGTGCATGATCTGCACCGGGAAATTCACACGGGTGCTTATCGTGCGCAACCGTCCAGACGGGTACACATTCCGAAAGCGGATGGCAAATTGCGTCCGTTGGGAATTGCTGCGTTGGAAGACAAGATTGTGCAACAGGCCGTAGCAACGGCACTGAACGCGATTTACGAGCAAGACTTCCTCGGATTCTCGTACGGTTTCCGGCAGGGACGAGGTCAGCATGATGCGTTGGATGCTTTATCGGAAGGTATCGCAGGCCGGAAGGTGAACTGGATTCTGGATGCGGACATTCGCTCATTTTTTGATGAAATTGATCACGAGTGGATGCTCCGATTTCTGGAACACCGGATCGCGGATGGCAGGGTAATTCGATTGATCCGAAAATGGCTGACGGCCGGTGTAACTGAGGATGGAGATCGCGTGGCATCTACGCGCGGGACGCCTCAGGGGGCCGTCATTTCGCCGCTGCTGGCGAATATCTATCTGCACTATGCACTTGATCTCTGGGCGCATCAATGGCGTCAACGGCATGCTAATGGCGATGTCATCCTTGTCCGTTATGCCGACGACAGTGTAATGGGATTTCAGTACGAAGGCGAAGCAAGGCGATTTCTTGCCGCAATGCGGGAACGTCTCGCCAAATTCAAACTGGAACTTCACCCCGATAAAACGCGGCTTATTTCGTTTGGACGATATGCTGCGCAAAGATGTCGGGAGCGTGGAATGGGAAAGCCGGAAACCTTCGACTTTCTCGGCTTCACCCACTGCTGTGGTCAGTATAGTGGCGGCTTCAAGCTCGTCAGGTTGACGATCAAGAAGCGGATGCGTGCAACGCTGGCAGCTGTCCGCGAGACATTGATGCGCCGACGCCATGAACCGATTCCGGTTCTCGGGCGATGGCTGTGCCGAGTGGTAAGAGGATATTTCAATTACTACGCTGTGCCAGGCAATATGTGTCGGCTAAACTCCTTCCGCAGCGAGGTGAGCCGTGCTTGGCGACACGCGCTGATGCGAAGAAGTCAGCGGCACAGACTGCCATGGGTACGGTTCAGCCGGCTGATCAAGAAACACCTACCGCCATGTCGGGTAGTCCACCCGCTTCCGCACGAGCGATTTTACGTCAAGACCTTTGGCAGGAGCCGTATGCAGTAGTTCTGCAAGTACGGATCTGTGCGGGGGGCGTCAGGTAACTGACGTCCCTACCGCGACCTTGATACTGAACATTGAGATGGTTTTAAAAGACGCTGATGTTAAAAGATCCGCTATAAGCGGATCTTTTAACATCAGCGTATGGAACCTGTATAACCTAGGTTTTGCTATGGTTTCTTGCATTGGCTGCAATGCGCAAGCGCAATGCATTCAATTTGATGAAGCCACCTGCATCGGCTTGATTGTAGGCGCCGCCATCTTCGTCGAAGGTGGCAATATTCATGTCGAATAGCGAATCCGTTTTAGAGTCGCGCGACACCACAATTACATTACCTTTATAAAGCTTGATACGTACCCAGCCATTGACACATTGCTGGGTATTGTCGATCAGGGTTTGTAATGCAACGCGTTCCGGTGCCCACCAGTAACCGTTGTAAATCATGCTGGCATAGCGCGGCATCAGGTCATCTTTCAAGTGCGCTACTTCGCGATCCAGGGTGATGGATTCGATGGCGCGATGCGCTTTGAGCATGATGGTGCCGCCCGGGGTTTCATAGCAGCCACGCGATTTCATGCCGACATAGCGATTTTCGACCAAGTCCAGGCGACCGATGCCGTGTTTTCCGCCTAGGCGATTGAGTTCCGTCAATACCTGCGCCGGCGACAGGCGCTTGCCATTCAGCGCTACGATGTCGCCTTTTTCGAATTCCACATCCAGATATTCCGCAGTATCCGGTGCGGCTTCCGGGCTGACGGTCCAGCGCCACATGGTTTCTTCTGCTTCTGCGCTCGGGTTTTCAAGATGCCGGCCTTCATAGCTGATATGCAGCAGGTTGGCATCCATCGAGTAAGGTGCGCCGCCGTGCTTGTGCTTCATGTCGATTTCGATGCCGGCATCTTCAGCGTATTTCAACAGTTTTTCACGAGAAAGCAAATCCCACTCACGCCATGGAGCGATGATTTTGACATTTGGCATCAATGCATAGGCGCCTAGTTCAAAGCGGACTTGATCGTTGCCTTTGCCGGTGGCGCCGTGCGAGATGGTGTCGGCACCGGTTTCACGCGCGATTTCAATCAGCCGTTTGGCGATTAATGGTCGAGCGATTGAGGTACCCAGCAGATATTCACCTTCATACACGGTGTTGGCGCGAAACATCGGGAACACGAAGTCGCGTACGAATTCTTCACGTACGTCGTCAATATAAATATTTTCTGGCTTGATGCCGAACTTGATGGCTTTCTGACGCGCCGGTTCCACCTCTTCACCCTGACCGAGGTCGGCGGTGAAAGTGACGATTTCGCATTGATAATTATCTTGTAGCCATTTGAGGATGACCGATGTATCCAGTCCGCCCGAGTAGGCGAGCACAACTTTTTTGATGTCAGACATAAACAACCTTTTTGGTAATCTGAAGGGTTAAATTCGGTGTGGATGTGCTGAAATTTCGCATTGCAACGATTATGTTTTAATGCGGAAAAATCAGACTTTCCCCAATACCAGATATTCTAGCAAAGCCTTTTGTACATGCAGCCGATTTTCGGCCTCGTCCCAAACTACCGACTGTGGCCCATCGATTACTTCTGCCGAGACTTCTTCGCCGCGGTGGGCCGGCAAACAGTGCATGAAAAGTGCATCCGATTTTGCCCGGCGCATCTTTTCGGCATCGACAATCCAGCCGTCAAACGCTTGCATGCGTGCCGCATTTTCATCTTCGAAGCCCATGCTGGTCCATACATCGGTGGTAACCAGATGTGCGTCTACACAGGCGTCCGATGGATTGTCAAACAGCGTGTAGCGCGTATTCGATGCAGACACCAGGCTCGGGTCGATTTCATAACCTTTAGGGGTGGAAACATTGACGTGAAAGCCGAGTACATCGGCTGCTTGCAGCCATGAATACAGCATGTTGTTGGCGTCGCCAATCCAGGCTACGGTCTTGCCGCTGATGGAGCCGCGATGCTCGATAAAAGTAAAGATATCGGCCAATACTTGGCAGGGGTGGTGTTCGTTGGTCAGACCGTTGATCACCGGAACGCGGGAGTTTTGCGCAAAGCGGTCGATGATGTCCTGGCCGAAGGTGCGCAGCATGATGATGTCGCACATGCGCGACATCACTTGCGCTGCATCTTCCACCGGTTCGCCGCGCCCAAGCTGGCTATCGCGGGTGTTCAGGTAGATCGCTGCCCCGCCAAGCTGTTGCATGCCGGCCTCAAAAGACAGACGGGTGCGGGTCGAACTCTTTTCGAACACCATTACCAGCGTGCGATCAATCAGTGGGTGGTATGGCTCATAATTCTTGAACTTGTGCTTGATGATCCGGGTACGTTCGATCACATGCTCAAACTCGGCAAGTGAAAAATCGGAAAATTGCAAGAAGTGCTTGATTGGTTTGATTGTCATAAATAGAAGCGGCAGCAAGCATTTTGCCTGCCGCCGTAATTGTGTGTCCGTTTTAATTATAAGGGATTAATTATGGAAGCAAACCTTATCTGAATTGACTTGCGCGAATACAGGATTGTGCGGTATGCAGTTAATAAAGCGCAGTTAATAAAGAGTCTGAGACGACTCATGCACTAATTGTAGATATAACGCGTAACGCATTTGCGCTATTTCTCCTGATGTTACCGCAGCCTGAACCGCGCAGTGCGGTTCGTTATTGTGATGGCAATTGTAATACTTGCACTGTCCCAAGTACGGGGCAAACTCCACGAATGCGCGTTCCAGCATGCCTTCGGTCAGATGATACAGGCCAAATTCCTGAAACCCGGGCGAGTCGATGATCGCGGTGTTGCTGTCGGCGCTGTTGGCCCAGTGCAGACGGGTGAAGGTTGTGGTGTGCTTTCCGGTATCGAGTGCGGCCGAAATTTCACGCGTGGCAATCTCCGCATCGGGCACAAGCAAATTGATTAAAGACGATTTCCCCATGCCGGACTGGCCGATCAGAATGGTCGATTGACCCTCCAGCAGCGGCTGCAACGTCGCGCAGGACGCTTCTGGTTGGGCCCGTGCTGACACTTCATGGATCGGATAACCGAGCACTGCATAGGCTTTCAGGCGCTCCCGTGTTTTGGGCAAGGCTGCAACGATATCGGTTTTATTCAGCACGATATGGGCTGCAACGCCGGCCGCTTCTGCTGCGACCAGCGATCGCGAAATCAAGTCGTCGGCAAAGCCGGGCTCGGTAGCAACCACGATAAACAATTGCGTCACGTTTGCCGCGAGCAACTTGGATTTGTATTGATCCGAGCGGTACAGCAAAGTCTTGCGCTCTGTTATCGCTTCGATTACGCCTTGGTTGGCAGATGTCAGCTTCAGGTTGACGATGTCGCCGACCGCGACATCGCTTTTTTTACCCCGGGTGACACATTGGAGGTTCAGGTTGTTTGATTCGACTAGATAGTGTCTGCCATGTGCGGCGATCACGGTGCCCGATTGCAGTGTCATGAAATTGTCATTCAGCGGCACGCATTCAGGAGAAAGTTTGTTCGAAAATCGCATCGATTTTCGCAGCGCAGATGAAATCATTTTCCGAAATGCCGCCTTGACCGTTGTGTGCTGTGTGAGTATCGAATTTCACCAGGCAGCGGTTGTAACTGACGGTCAGTTCCGGATGGTGGTCTTCGGCATGGATCACATACGCAATCGCATTGATGAAAGCCAGCGTTTCATAATAGTCATTGAACTTGAATGTCCTGGCGATGCGAGCGCCTTCTTGCTGCCAGCCGCTGACTGCAGCCAGATATTCGGTGATTTCATTTGCGCTCAGCGCAGCGGCATGGGGAGCGCAATTTTTTTGTAGCAAAGTATTGGTGTCTATCATGTGCTTCACCTTATTTAAGCGGAAAGTAACTTGCCGATGCGCACGCTGGCAGGCGGATGTGAATCATAAAAGGCTGAGTACAGCGGGTCCGGCGTCAGGGTGGATGCGTTGTCTTCATACAGCTTGACTAATGCCGAGACCAGATCCTGTGATTGGGTATGTTTTGCTGCAAAGGCATCGGCCTCGAATTCATGTTTGCGCGAGGTGATCGACATCAGCGGCGACAGCAGGAAAGTAAATACTGGCAACACCAGCATGAACAAGATCAGCGCCATCGCATCGGTGCCGGCCAGCAGCATCGGGTCTACTCCCAGTCCGGTATAGAACCAGGTCTGCGTTTTCAGATAGCCCAACAGCGCCAGGAAGCCTAGCGACACCAAAAACATCAGGGCAATCCGTTTGGTGACGTGCTTCAGCTTGAAATGTCCGAGCTCATGGGCCAGCACCGCCTCGATCTCTTCAGGCGCCAGGCGTGACAGCAAGGTATCAAAAAAGACAATTCGCTTGGCGGCGCCGAAGCCCGAAAAATAGGCATTGCCGTGCGCGCTGCGCTTGGAGCCATCCATCACATACAGTCCCTTTGCCGCAAAGCCAACCCGTCGCATCAAGCCTTCAATGCGCTGCACCAGACTGGCGTCGGTTAGTGGTGTAAATTTGTTGAATAGCGGCGCAATCACGGTCGGGTACAGCACCAACATCAACAATTGAAAACCGCTCCAGACCAGCCAGGCGTACAGCCACCACAGGCTGCCGGATTTTTCCATCAGCAGCAGCACCACCCACAACAAAGGCAGGCCGATGGCTGCGCCGATCAGGGTATTTTTCAGGATATCGGCAAAGAACAGGCGCACGCTCATCTTGTTGAAGCCGAAACGCTGCTCCAGCACGAATTGCTTGTAATAGTCGAAGGGCAGATCGATCAGGCTGGAAATCAGGGCGAAGGCGAGAATCAGGCCGATCTGATACGTCATGCCGATGCCGATGAAATTGAACACTGCAGCGGATAGCCATTGCAGGCCGCCCAACAGGGTGAAGCCGATCAGAACCGCAGCATGCACCAGCATCACAGTAATGCCGAACTTGGTTTTGGCGATGGTGTAATCTGCTGCTTTCTGATGCGCCGCCAGCGGGATTTTTCCGGCGAATTCGGCCGGCACCGCGCTCCGATGCACAAGGATGTGCCGGATGTGTCTGGATGCCAGCCAGAATCGCACCACTAAGGTAAGCAGCAGGAAGCTGACGAACAAAACTGAAAACGCGAGTGAATACATTCTGTTCCTGTGAGAAAATGGCGTCTTGCTAAAGGAAGAATTATGTCACAAGCCCCTGAAATACAAAAAACATCCGACAAACCGGCCGTTCCTGTACGCCCGAACGAGTTTAACCTGATCTGGGTTGACATGGAAATGACCGGTCTGGACCCGGATAATGATCGCATCATTGAAGTCGCTGTCGTCGTCACAGATGCGCAACTCAACATCCTGGCCGAAGGTCCCGTGTTTGCGATTCACCAATCTGACGAAACCATGAAAGGCATGGATAAGTGGAACCAGGGTACGCATGGCCGCTCCGGTCTGATTGAGCGGGTCAAGGTTTCCACGATAAGCGAAGCGGATGCCGAATCTGCGTTGATCGATTTTCTGAAACATTTTGTGCCTGCCGGCAAATCGCCGATGTGCGGCAATACGATTTGTCAGGATCGCCGCTTCATGGCGCGCGGCATGCCGAAGCTTGAAGCATTCTTCCATTATCGTAACTTGGATGTTTCGACACTGAAAGAGCTGTGCAAACGCTGGAAACCGGAAATAGCCACCGGCTTCAAGAAGCATCAAAGGCATACCGCACTGGCCGATATTCTGGAATCGGTCGAAGAATTGTGCTACTACCGCAAGCATTTCATCAAGGAATAAGTGCTTGTTCGATGCGCGTTGTTGTTGCGAATATACTAATATAGTGTATTTTTAAATAATTAAAAAAATAAAGCGGGAGTTGCTCTATAAAATAGCATACTCCCTGTTTTTTTGTTAATCCTTGTTGTCGCTGATGGACTCTGATCCGCAGCATTTCTTGAATTTCTTGCCGCTGCCGCAGGCGCACAAATCGTTTCTGCCTACCTTGGGTGCTTCGCGCTTGAGCGGCGTGATTGCTGATTTTCTGTGCAGCAGCCAGAAACGGTAGATTTCCGGAATTGCAGACTCGATTTCAATGGCCAATTTATGGCGCTTGATCGGATCGTCCACCAGCACCATTTCCTCTTCCTCGATTTCCTCCGCGCCGAGCAGGTAAATCGGCCGCGCCAAGGCGGCAATGTTGGAAGACCAGATCGCATCCCACGCTTGCGCGCGCAACTGGATACCTTCCCAGAAGCCCCAAGCCCAGGCTTCGCCGTCGATGACTGAGCGGCCTTCAAACTCGTATTCGCAATACAGCGGCTCGAATTCCTTCGGCGCGACTTCCAGCGTCACCGCGATCTCGTTCATCACGCGCGCAATCAGGCCGGTGAGGCGCTCCAGTTCTTTTTCAGACTTGAATGCGGGCGCTTTTTTAAGTTCCGGCCCCCATACGTTGGGCAGCCATTCTTGCATCAGCACCATTTCCGGGCCGACCACCAGCGCTGTTAAATAACCATGCAGCGAATCCATGGTCATGCCATCTTCGGCGCAGCGGTCGGAGAGTAGGAACTGATCCAGTTCTTTGAATTCTTTATTGGATAACGGGTCGTCGAGTTGCATATAAATTTCTGTCAGGAAGAAAACGGCAAGGCCAACAGTGTAGCGCGTTGCGCCCGCTGCCGGCGAGCAGCGATATCAATGAAATGGCCATAAATCGTACAATGTATTCATGGAACCTTTAAACATTACTTCATTTGCAAACTTATCTCCCGACTGCGTGCTGGATGCGCTTGATAGCATTGGCCTGCATGGCGATGGCCGCATGCTTGCGCTCAACAGTTATGAAAATCGGGTATATCAGATTGGCATCGATGACGCGCCGCCGCTGGTGGTCAAGTTTTATCGTCCGCAGCGCTGGAACGATGCCGCAATATTGGAAGAACATGCGTTCGTGCAGGAGTTGGTCGAGCGCGAGATTCCGGTGGTGCCGGCGCAGAATATCAATGGCTCTTCATTGCACACCTTCGAAAGTTTTCGCTTCGCGGTATTTGCCAGGCACGGCGGACGCGCGCCGGAACTGGAAGACCGTGCCACGCTGGAATGGATGGGGCGCTTCATTGGCCGCATCCATGCGGTGGGCGCACTGCAGACGTACCATGCGCGCCCGACGCTAGACATCCAAAGCTTCGGTATCGATCCACAACAGTATTTGCTGTCGCATGATTTCATTCCGCCCGATCTGCTGGGGGCGTATCGCAGCGTCATAGCGCAAGCATTAGAGGGCGTGCAGCGTTGTTATGCGCGTGCCGGCGCGTTGCAATTGCTGCGCCTACACGGCGATTGCCACATCGGTAATGTGTTGTGGACTGATGCCGGTCCGCATTTCGTCGATTTTGACGATAGCAGGATGGGGCCGGCGATACAGGATCTCTGGATGCTATTGTCCGGCGAGCGCGCCGACCGGTCGCGCCAAATGGCGGATCTGCTGGCGGGTTATGAAGATTTTTGCGACTTTAATCCGCATGAGCTGCATCTGGTGGAAGCGCTGCGCACCCTGCGCCTGATCCACTATGCGGCCTGGCTGGCGCGGCGCTGGGACGATCCGGCTTTTCCGGTGGCATTCCCATGGTTTAACACGCAGCGCTACTGGCAAGACCGGATTCTGGAATTGCGCGAACAGATTGCTTTGATGGAGGAGGGGCCGTTGTGGGTGGTTTGATCCATGCACAAAAAAAAGGGCTAGCCGGTTAAGGCTAGCCCTTTCATGATTTTGGTAGGCCGTGCGGGATTCGAACCTGCGACCAACGGATTAAGAGTCCGATGCTCTACCAGCTGAGCTAACGACCTAAATTTATGCTATTCCCTTTATGCTTCAGGGAATAAAAAATCTTGCCGGAGCAAGATTTTTTAAGTTACTAAATACTTCGATATTCGTGGTGGGTCGTGCGGGATTCGAACCTGCGACCAACGGATTAAAAGTCCGCTGCTCTACCAGCTGAGCTAACGACCCGAAGAGCGAAATTATAAGTAAGTGCCCGGAGTCTGTCAATGCGCAGAGCGTTATTTATGAAGAAAACTGTATTTGATATCGGCTTGTTACGTTATTGAAGTGCGCTCAAACGCTCTTTGGCAGTTTGCGCGATAGCGGAGTCCGGATACTGTGCAATCAGTTTATCCAACGTTTTTTTGGCATTGGTTTTGTCTTTCAATTCCGTGTAACAGCTAGCGATATTAAGCATCGCATCGGCGGCCTTGGGGTTGTCCGGATAATTTTGTACCACCAGCTGCTGTGTTGCAATCGCGTTCTTGTAATCGCGCTGCGCATAGTAGGCATTGCCCAGCCAGTATTGGGCCGAGGCTGCATAGCCTGATTGTGGATAGCGCCGCAGGAAGTCGGAAAATGCTACGCCGGCGCGCTTGTAGTCAGCGCCCTTGAAAGTTGCCAGTGCGGCGTCATACGCCAGTTGTTCGGACGGCTGGACGCTGGCTTCCTTGCCGTCAACAACCACTTTTTGCGGCTCCAGTTTGCGCATGCGGTTATCGAGGTCCACGTAAAAATCTTTTTGCCGACTCTGGGCGTTGGCGAGGTCATTGGATAAAAGCTCGATTTGTCCGCGCAATTTTGCGATTTCAGATTGCAGTTGTTCGTTCTGGTTGGCCAAGTCGAGCGTGCTGCTTTTATCGGCCTTACCGTCAATGCGGACATTGCTAGCGTCGATTCTGCTGCGCAGTTCGAGCAAGGCCCGGCGTGCTTCGTCGTCACTAAACAGGCCGGCGTGGGCCGGCACTGATGCACAGGTAAAAACGACCATCAAGGCCGCAGCGAATGTGGAGTAGATGGTCGTTTTCATGATCTATGCTTGTAGGTGATTATGGATAAACGATATCTGCACGGCGGTTTTCAGACCATGATGCTTCGTCGCTGCCGAGCGCTTTTGGTTTTTCCTTGCCGAGCGAAACAGCTTCCATTTGCGACTCTGGCACGCCTAGCAAGGACAGTGACTTGCGTACTGCTTCGGCACGTTTTTGGCCCAGTGCCAGATTGTATTCGCGTCCGCCGCGTTCATCAGTATTGCCCTGAATGATGATTTTGCGCGCGTTGTGATTGCGCAGATATTGGGAATGCGCTTCGACTACCGGTTGGAATTCGCCTTGAACGACATAGCTGTCAGTGTCGAAGTAGACGCTGCGTTGGGCCAGAACGCCTTGCGGATCGTTCAACGGATCGGTAGCGCCTGCGTTGACAGTGCTGACAGTGCGTGGGTCAACTTGCCCGGTTCCAGCCTGGGATAAATTGCTACTGTGGTCTTCAACCGGTACTTTGTCCAGTTTGACCGGAGTGCTGCAGGCACCCAGTAACAGGATGCTGGCTGCGATGAGTGTGAGGGTGATGGGTGTGCGCATTGGATTTCCCTGATTGTGAAATGTAAAAAATTAACAAAAACATTATTTCATGAAAGGGCCCCAAGTGGGTTCCCGTATATCACCTGCCTTTGTCGTCAGGCGGTATTTGGCGCGGCCATCAACGGATACTACGGCAAGCGAGCCGCGATTGCCGGCTTCGGTTGCATACATCAGGTACTTGCTGTTGGCTGAAAAACTCGGCGATTCGTCCTTGGCTGTGTCAGACAGCCGTTGTTCCTGACCGCTGGCGAGATCCAGCACGTACAGCTGGAACTGGCCATTGCGGCGTGAGATATAGGCCAGCAGCTTGCCATCGGGCGAAATGCGCGGGCTGATGTTGTAGCTGCCGCTGAACGTGACGCGTCGCGCATCGCCGCCGTTGGCGCTCATCTTGTAGATCTGCGGGCCGCCGCTGCGGTCGCTGGTGAAATAGATGCTTTGGCCGTCCGCTGAGTATTGCGGTTCGGTGTCGATACCATTGGTGTTGGTCAGACGCCGCACGTTACTGCCATCCTGGTTGATGCTGTAGACCTGAGTCAGGCCGTTGCGCGCCAGTGCTACCGCCAGCTTGCTGCCATCCGGCGACCATGAAGGCGCTGAATTGCTGCCCTTGAATCCGGCCAGTACGGTTCTTTGGCGGGTAATCAGGTTTTGCACATAAATCACCGGTTTTTTGGCTTCGAAGGATACATAAGCCACCTTGGTGCCATCGGGCGACCAGGCCGGAGAAATTATCGGTTCTTTGGAGCGCAACGCGACCTGGGTGCCTTCGCCATCGGCATCGGCCACTTCAAGGCGATACTCGCTGCCAGTCTTGGTCACATAGGCGATACGGGTCGAGAATGCACCGCGGTTGCCGGTCAGTTTTTCATAGATATCGTCGGCGATCTTGTGTGCGGTGACCCGGGTGAATTGCGGTTGCGCTGCCAGCGCCAGAGCTGACAGTTGCGCCGATTTCACCGTATCGAGCAATTTGTAGCGGACATCGAAGCGGCCATCGGCGAGCCTCTGCACGCTGCCGACCACCAGCGCATCGGCGCCGCGCGACTTCCAGTCGCCGAGATTGACGGCCGTCGTTTCCGATATGACGCTGCCGGTGTCGATCACCTTGAACATGCCGCTGCGGGTCAGATCGTCACGGATGATTGCGCTAATCGGCTGCGGCGCAACCGATTCGTTGGCGAAGGTGGCGATGGCAACCGGTATCTGGTTGGCGCCGACGCCGGAAATTTCGACCCGCAACTGGGCGTGCGCGAAGACCGAAACAGTGAGGCCAATCGCCAGGACGGCGCGCAGCAAGATTTTTTTCATCATGTCATTAATCTTTCGGTTTGTATGTCAATTCGAAGCTGGATGGGACCTGTCCTGATTTGTCTCTCGGATACGGTTCCGATTTTTCTATGCCGCGCTTGACTGCTTCATCAAAGCCGGGCACGCCGGACTGTTTCTTCAACTCCAGGTTGCGGATGGTGCCGTCAGGCAGCAGGTTGACCACATAGATTGTAGCCGGGTTACCGTTCAGGTCGCTCGGCACATTAAATATCGTGTTCGATTTGATTTTTCCTTTGATGCGGTCACCATATCCCGGGCCGCCGCGATTGCCCTGCGATTTGGCGGCGGTGCCGGCACCGCCGCTGCCGCTGGTGTCGCCCGTTAAACGACGCAGGTTTTCTTCTCTCTGCTTGTCAAGTCTTGCGTCTTCTGCAGCAGCCGCGAGCGCGGCTTTTTTCTCAAGTTCCTGCTTGCGCTTTTTTTCCTTTGCTGCGGCGGCCGCTTTGCTGGCTTCTTCCTCCGCGCGTTTTTTCTGCGCTTGCGCTTTTTCTTTCTCAGCCTGTTCTTCTAACTTTTCCTTTTGTGCTTGTTTCAACGCTTCTTTTTCTTTCTGTAATTCTTTTTGCTTTAATGCTTCCTTTTGCGCCAGCTTTTTATCCAAGAGTTCTTTGTCGTGGCGTATTTTCGCCAGCCGTTCTTGTTCCTGCTCTTTTTCCAGTTGACGGGCCTTGCGTTTCTTTTCCTGCTCCAATGCGATGTCGGGTTTTGCTACCGGTGGCGTTGCGACCACGGGGCGCGGCTCTGGCACCGGTTTCGGCGCTGGTTTTTCTATTACCTTCTCGGGCGTTTTTTCGATCAGCGGTTCTGGCTGCGGCTCCGGGATTTTCTGCGCTGCTACCGGTGCGGCTTCCTGCGCGTTCGGACTCCAGATTTCAGCTTCGACCGTCACCGGCTTTTCGTTTTGCCAACGTATGCCGAACCACAAAAAGGCGAACAGCGCCACGTGGACCACCGCAGCAAGAGTGAGGGCGCGCCAGCGGCCGGGTTCATGCGGAATAGAATGGGGAGGCGATTGGTTCATTGATTCTTGACGGCTTTCACTGTTTGGCCGCGAGTCCGACGCGATTGATACCGAGTTTCTTGGCGTCTGCAATGACTTGCACCACATCGTCGTAAATGATGTTTTTTTCAGCTGAAATCATCAAAGGCATATCAGGAAATTCCTGATGCAGTTCACGTAAATTCTCCAGCAGTACAGCATGGTTTTTTGTATTGGTGGTGTCGCGACTGGCGCTGCCCTGGCTCGGTGCATTGATGCGGATTTGTGCGTTAGCATCCTTTTTCAGAATCACTTCAATATATTGGCTCGGCGGCAGTGCTGATGTGCCGGCGCTGGGCAAATCCACCATGCCCGGGTTCGGCATCGGTGCTGCCGCCATGAAGATCACCAGCAGCACCAGCATCACGTCGATGTAGGGTACGACATTGATTTCGGATTTGAACTTGCGAGCGCGTCCGCCGCGCATCGAGCCTGAGAATGATGTCGTCATAGGGCTTTCCTTAGTGTGCCTGGCGTTGCAGAATATTCGAAAATTCTTCGACGAAACTCTCGAAACGAATTGCCAGTCGGTCAATATCGTGTGAATAACGGTTATAGGCGACAACCGCCGGAATCGCCGCAAACAGGCCGATTGCGGTGGCGATCAACGCTTCAGCGATCCCCGGCGCCACTGCCGACAGCGTGGCTTGCTGCACATTGGCCAGTCCGCGAAATGCATTCATGATGCCCCAGACGGTGCCGAACAAGCCGACATAAGGCGAGACCGAACCGACAGACGCCAAAAAGGCGAGATGCGATTCCAGACTATCCATTTCACGCTGAAAGGCTGCGCGCATCGCACGGCGGGCTCCATCCAGCATCGCACTGGTGTCCGTGATGTCTTTTTTGGTGTAGGACGCCTGCCCCTTCAGATATTCACCCATGCCGGCCGTGAAAATACGTTCCAGCGCGCCGGTTTCGCCATTGCTCTGGCGTCGGTTGGAAGTTGCTTCCTGATATAAGGTGCTCAGATTGCCGCCAGACCAAAAGGCGCGCTCAAATTCTTCGGTTTGTACGCGCGCCGCCCGGATCGCAAATGATTTGCGGAATATGTAGGTCCAACTCATTAGCGACACGACCAACAGCAAGACCATGATCAGTTGCACGATGACAGAGGCGTTGGTAATCAGGGAGAAAAATGAGAGATCTTGGGTAACGGTCATGGGTTATGTGGTGGTTGGAGCTGATTCATCGGTGGTCGGGTACGTGGTTGAAGGTTAGGGCAGCGCAGTATATTTTATAGTGAAATTTTCAACAGAACGGATGCCGGTATCGGGCGCGGGCGGAATAATTTACCGTCCACGCAGGCGACTTTGATCCGGCCGGTGGTCATCAACTGTTCACCACGCCAAGCTTGCTGGAAGAATTGCACGGATGCCCGTCCCAGTTTTTCGACCACAACAGTCAGTTTCAGTTCATCATCGAGTTTTGCCGGGGCAAGATAATCGACGGCAGTGCTTAATACGACAAACATGATTCCGTCAGTATCCATCAGTGATTGCTGTCCGATGCCAGCGGCGCGCAGCCATTCGCTGCGGGCACGTTCAAAAAATTTCAGGTAGTTGGCATAAAACACGACGCCGCCGGCATCGGTGTCTTCATAATAGACACGCACACACCAATTAAAATTGTTGGACATTGTTAGACTTTTAGTAAGATAGTTGCATGCGCGATGCTTTGTGATTTGGGTGTTTATTATATAGGCGCTGTACATCATGCTGCGATACAAGTTGTTTTAACTGGGTTCGGGAAATGCATTAGCTATTTGAAATATTGTAGAAATTAGTAACTAATCGATATTGGGAGCTGATGTTGCGCAAAAAATTCTGCATGGGAAAAACATGAAAAAACTGCACAACGCCATTTATTTTGGCAGTTATTTTTCAGTGGTGCAGATCTCCGTACCTGCACTACTGAATTTACAGGCGACTCACGGTTTCTGATAGGCAATCACGTCATGCTGTTGTTCGCCCAGACCGGCAATCCCCAGTGTTAACTGGTCGCCCGGTTTCAGGAAGCGTTGCGGCGTCATTGCCATGCCGACACCCGGCGGCGTGCCGGTGGTGATGATGTCGCCTGGCATCAGCGTCATGAAGCGGCTGACATAACTGACCAGTTTGGCGACCGAAAAAATCATGGTCTTGGTGCTACCGGTCTGCATTCGTTCATCGTTCAGGTCCAGATACAGATTAAGCCGCTGCGGATTTTGCACTTCGTCGCGCGTCACCAGCCAAGGTCCGACCGGGCCGAAAGTGTCGCACCCCTTGCCCTTGTCCCATTGCGTGCCGAGTTCCAGCTGGAATTTGCGTTCCGACACATCGTTGACCACGCAATAGCCGGCCACATATTGCAGCGCATCCTTTTCGGTGACGGATTGCGCCTTGCTGCCGATGACGACGCCCAGTTCGACTTCCCAATCGGTTTTTTTCGAGCCTTTCGGCAGCATGATCGGTTCGTCCGGCCCGCACAGGCAGGAAGTGGCTTTCATGAAAACGATCGGCTCAGCCGGTTTCGGCGCGCCGGTTTCAGCTGCGTGATCGGCGTAATTCAGGCCAATCGCGATGAACTTGCCGACTTGCGCCAACGGCACGCCGAAGCGCGGATTGCCGCGCACCAGTGGCAAACTCGACGGCGCGATTTTGGCAATTTTGGCCAGTGCCTTGTCGGACAGCTGATCGGGGCCGAGGTCGGCAATGATGCCCGACAGATCGCGCAGCTTGCCTTCGGCGTCAATCAAGCCTGGTTTTTCTTTGCCGGGACGGCCGTAACGGACTAGTTTCATATTTTTTCTTAATGGGTGAGCGGCCATGTGCTGGCATGGATTGGGGAAAGATTTTATAGCAAGTTCGTCCGGCTGCGCTTTCTGTTACCAGTCGTCGGCAGGAGGAAAAAATCATTTTAAGGGAAGCGGTAAAATAAACAGATACCTATTTTTGCATCATAAATTCAAGCGGAGCACACCATGAAAAAACAGATTTTAGTCGCTAGTTTGGTCAGTTTGAGCGCGCTGGCAGGATGCGCGGTAGCGCCGAATTCCGCCAATGTTTACAACAGCAGGCAAGCGCAGGGCGAGCAAACCGTCCGCATGGGCGTGGTCGAGTCGGTGCGCCAGGTGCGGATCGACAAAGGCTCCAGCGGCGCCGGTCAGTTGGCCGGCGGCGCGGTCGGCGCAGTTGCTGCCGGCTCCAACATCGGCAGCGGTAATGGCTCCATCGTGGCTGGCATCATCGGGGCGGTCGCCGGCGGGCTGGTGGGGCAGAATGTCGAAGCCAATATGGTGAACCGGCCTGGGCTGGAAATTACCGTCAGGCTCGATAACGGCAGCTTGCGTGCCATCACTCAGGATGCCGACGAGTTTTTTCGTGCCGGTGACCGGGTGCGTTTGCTGTCGTCCGGTCGTACAACGCGAGTTACCCATTGACAATTTATTGTAATTTTATAGAGAGTATATGTAAAAAGCATGCTATTTCCGCATATTATATATGCGGTTTTTATAAATACAATACGTGGTATATATTTACGTATAAAACCGCATATCAGGCGAACTGAAGCGGGTCGCCGGCGCGGTCGAAAGCGATGAACTGCGATAGCTTGGCGCCGGTCTGCACTGCGCTGACCATTTTTTTCAAGCCCTGATCGGCCTCGGAAGCGCTCGGCATGGTGCCGTTTTTGCCCGCCAGGCAGGCGACCAGCACGACATCCCAATGCTGCCCGGTTTGTTCCGATTCCTGCACCAGAGCGGCAAAATTGCTCAGCGCATCCAGCGTCTTGTCCACGCATACGACCGGGGTCAAGGCGCCGCCCAGGCCGGCCTGGAAATTTTTCGATTCGGCTTCGACAGCGTCGTCCGGCAGTTCTTTTTTCGCGAACAAGAACAGCAATCGCTGCGGCTCGGATTGTTGGGCTGCCGCTTGCAGCAAGTCTTCAAAATTGGAGATGGACATGGTTTTTCAGTTCCGTTAAATTGGGGTTTCGGCTTGATGTATGCCGCTGGTGGCGGGTGCATATTGCGACAATTTTACTGGAATCGGGACACTTTGAAGGTCGGTAAAGCACTGTCTTCTGGATTAGCCGGGGATTCTCTTGAGTAACTGACGTTACGCACAAAAAATTCGGTCCACGAAAAACACGAAAAACACGACAAACACGAACAACACGAAAAACACGAAAAACACGAAAAAAATTCTCTCCAGCAGTAGGAAAAAGGATGTTTGCATCCTTTCGTGCTTTTCGTGACTTTCATGGACAAAAGCGTAACACCAGTTTGTAACAACAGACTTTATATTGTGTTGGCAATATTCTGAACTTACTCGCTTACGCACTCTCTGAAAGTTGTATAAGATCAATTCTCGTTAGGAGACACAATGCGCAAAATTCTATTTCCTTTTATTTTTTTATCGTCATGGTTGGCGTCAACTGCACACGCGGCAGAAATCAACATGCGTCCCGGATTATGGGAAATGACGACGACGTCAGATATCTTGAAACTCGTGCCGCTGATTCCGCCGGATCAAATGCAAAATTTGATGAACCTGGCCAGACAGAACGGCTTTGATTTGCCCCAGATTCAGAATGGCGCAGCAAAGTCTGAGGTGTGCATTACCCAGGAAATGGCGGATCAAAAAATCCCGCCCGATTTTTACCAAAGTCAATCGGGATGCACTGCCAAAAACGCGGCCCGGACCGGTAATACCTACAGCCTGAAATTCGTTTGCGACAACGCCAATTTGCAAGGCAATGGCACGGCGGAAGGGACTTTTACGAGCCCGGAACGCTTTTCAGGACGCACTGTATTCGAGGGCGTTGCACACGGAAATGCTGTCAGCGAGCATGCCGATACCAGTGGTCGATGGGTGAATGCAAGCTGTAAAACAGTCAATGCACCGCAGTAATCTCGCTTATGCAGTAGTTGGCTTACAAGAAAAAACCGGTAGGCCACATTCTTCAACTACGGCCTGAAATGGGCGTAGCGCAAGAACAGGGCCGCTTCAATGTCCAAAATAAACCCAAAGAAAAAATAAAATTAAAGAGACCAATATGCATGATCAAAGGGAGCGGCTCAAAGTCCTCAGCGCAGGCATATTCAGCCTGATTCTCGTGTTGGGCGTTGCACGTTTTTCCTACACGCCCTTGCTGCCGCTGATGCAGCAGCAAGCAGGGCTTGGCGTTGCCGCAGCCGGCTGGCTGGCAGCAATCAATTACGCCGGCTACCTGACCGGCGCGATCATCGCTTCCCTGATCAGCGATCTGGTACTGAAGGATCGCCTGTACCGTATCGGCATGGTGCTGGCCATCGTCAGCACCGCCGTCATGGGCATGACCACGGATATCACGATCTGGGCCATATCACGGTACGTTGCCGGACTCAGCAGTGCCGCCGGAATGCTGCTCGGTACGGGCCTGATCCTGAACTGGCTGATCCGCCACAACCACAGGAGCGAATTAGGCATTCACTTTGCCGGTATTGGCCTGGGCATCGCCGGCTGTGCCGCAGCGGTGACGCTGTTCAGCCCGTGGCTGGACTGGCGCCAGCAGTGGTTCGCTTTTACCGCCCTGGGTTGTCTGTTGCTGGTGCCCGCGTTGCGCTGGTTGCCGGCGCCGGATCAAAGCGGCTTGACAACCTCCGGGCAGAAGATGGAAGACCACCCGCCGAGCCCGCTCTATCTGCGCATTTTCATGGCCGCCTACTTCTGTGCCGGTATCGGCTATGTGGTGAGCGCGACTTTCATCGTGGCCATCGTGAACAAGTTGCCGGGGCTGTCCGGGCAGGGCAATCTGGTATTTCTGGCGATCGGGATAGGTGCCGCGCCGGCATGCATCAATTGGGACTTGATCGCCCGTCGCACCGGCGATCTCAACGCCCTCATATTGGCTTCCGTACTGCAAATCATAGGCATTTTGTTGCCGGTTGTGGTCGGCGGCCTGTTTGCGGCTCTGTTCGGTGCCTTGCTTTTCGGCGGGACCTTCATCGGCATGGTGAGTCTGGTGCTGACCATGGCCGGCCGTTACTATCCGACCCGTCCGGCCAAAATGATGGGCAAGATGACGCTCTCTTACGGCGCGGCCCAGATCGTCGGCCCGGCAATCACCGGCTCGCTGGCTGTTCGCCTTGGCAGTTATAACGCCGGTCTGTACTTTGCGGCCGGGGCGATGGTGGTTGGCACGCTACTGTTGTTGGTGCTTAAGTCTGTGGAGGTACGCGATGCTACTGTTGTTATCAGGACAATGTAAAGAATGAAAAAACGGGTATGCCGACATGGTCGGCATACCCGTTGCAGAGCGTTACCTTGTTACTTAGCAGCCATATCCAGCAACATTGCATTCAGGCGCTTGACGAAGCCTGACGGATCGTCCAGTTGGCCGCCTTCTGCCAGCGCGGCCTGGTCGAACAGCAGGTTGGCCCAGTCAGCAAACTTGGCATCTTCAAACTTCAGGCGTTGCACCAGAGGATGGTTCGGATTGATTTCCAGAATCGGCTTCGATTCCGGTGCTGCTTGTCCTGCTGCCTTCAACATGCGCAACAGGTTGCCGGAGAGTTCGTGCTCGTCCGCTACCAAACAGGCTGGCGAATCAGTCAGGCGGAAAGTGACGCGTACTTCCTTGGCCTTGTCGGTCAGCGCTTCTTTCATTTTTTCGACCAAATCCTTGTATTCGGTCTGAGTTTCTTCGTGCTGCTTCTTCTCTGCTTCATCTTCCAGTGCGCCCAGATCGAGGCCCCCTTTGGCTACCGATACCAGTTCCTTGCCTTCGAATTCGGTCAGGAAGGACAGCATCCATTCATCGACGCGGTCGGAAAGGATCAAAACTTCGACGCCTTTCTTGCGGAAAATTTCCAGATGCGGGCTGTTCTTGGCGGCTGCATACGATTCACCGGTGACATAGTAAATCTTGTCCTGGCCTTCTTTCATGCGCGCCACGTAATCGGCAAATGAGACGTTTTGCAAGTCGCTGTCGCTCTGGGTAGAAGCCATGCGCAACAGTTTGGCGATGCGTTCCTTGTTGCCGGCGTCCTCGCCGATGCCTTCTTTCAGCACTTGGCCGAATTCAGTCCAGAAAGTTACGTACTTGTCTTTTTTGTCCTGCTCGTCGGCGTTTGCCATTTCTTCCAGCATGCCCAGCACGCGCTTGGTCGCGCCTTCGCGGATCGCTTTCACGTCGCGCGACTCTTGCAGGATTTCCCGCGAGACGTTCAGCGGCAGATCGTTGGAGTCGATGATGCCCTTGACGAAGCGCAGATAGACCGGCATCAACTGCTCGGCATCGTCCATGATGAACACGCGCTTGACGTACAGCTTGATGCCGCCGCGCTTGTTGCGGTCCCACATGTCGAACGGCGCATGCGACGGGATGTACAGCAGTTGCGTGTATTCGGTGCGGCCTTCGACCCGGTTGTGGGTGTGGATCAGCGGCGCCTGGAAGTCGTGCGAGACGTGCTTGTAGAATTCGTCGTACTGTTCCGGTGCGATGTCGGATTTGCTGCGCGCCCACAGTGCGCTGGCCTGATTGACGGTTTCGAACTCGTCCTTTATGACGGTTTCTTTCGTCTCTTCGTCCCATTCCTCTTTCGGCATCAAGATTGGCAGCGGGATATGGTCGGAATACGTGCGGATGATCGTCTTCAGTTTCCAGGACGACAGGAACTCGTCCTCGCCTTCGCGCAGATGCAGCGTGATGTCGGTGCCGCGTGATGGCTTGTCAATGGCTTCGACGCTGAAATCACCGGCGCCGGCGGATTCCCAACGCACGCCTTCCGTCGTTGGCGCGCCGGCACGGCGGGTTTCGACCGTGATTTTGTCTGCCACGATGAAGCCGGAATAGAAACCGACGCCAAACTGGCCGATCAACGCTGCATCCTTTTGCTCGTCGCCAGACAGGCGGCCGAAGAATTCTTTGGTGCCGGATTTGGCAATCGTGCCCAGATGCTCGATCGCCTCGTCGCGGCTCATGCCGATGCCGTTGTCCGAAATCGTGACGGTGCGAGCGGTCTTGTCGAAAGTGATTTTGATCTTCAGTTCCGGATCGTTCTCGAACAAATCGGCGTTATGGATCGCTTCATAACGCAATTTGTCGGACGCGTCGGACGCATTCGATACCAGTTCACGCAGGAAAATTTCTTTGTTGGAATACAGCGAATGGATCATCAACTGCAACAATTGCGTAACTTCGGCCTGAAATCCCAGGGTTTGCTTTTCAGAAACAGTCATGTATACCTCGTAGTGGAACGTTGAACGGATGCTGCAAAAATGGGGGTGATGAAATTGATTTCAAGACAAAGCGCCCGCGCTGTTGCAGCGAGGGGCCGAATTACGCGGGGCAAACGTGCTGCGCGCTTGGAAAATTGTGGCAATTGCATTGTTTTGTTTAAGATGCGGTTAAAAAATCCGTTATTAATTACGAATTTTCAGCGATACTTTAGTGCTGGAAGACAACTCCGTTTAATTTCGGAAGCAATCACGGTAATTTTTAATAACTGTCAATTGCGTCAATTGCGTCAATTGCATACAGCGCCAAGGGTGAATATGAGTACAGTGCAGCAGGAAGTCGATGAAAGAACCAAACTGACAGCGAACAACAAGTTTGAACTATTGTTGTTCCGGTTGGGGGATACGGTCAATTCCGACCGCTCCGAACTGTTCGGGATCAACGTGTTCAAGGTGCGCGAGATTTTGGTAATGCCCGCCGTAACGGCCGTTGCCGGCGCGCTACCGCACATGCTGGGCGTGGCGAATATTCGCGGTCAGATTATTCCGGTAATCGATCTGGCCTCGGCCGTTGGCTGTAAACCCCAGACTGGATTGAACATTCTGATGGTGACCGAATACGCGCGTTCCACCCAGGGTTTTGCGGTCGAAAGCGTGGAAGAAATTGTGCGGCTAGACTGGAGTCAGGTATTGTCCGCAGAAGCCAGCGCCGTGGGTGGCCTGGTAACCAGTATTGCACGTCTCGATGGCGATGCTGAAAATACGCGTCTGGCACAGGTGCTGGATGTAGAGCAGATTTTACATAACGTCCTACCGGCAAGTCAGCCAGATGTCAATCCCGACACAATCGGTCCTAAATTGGCGTTGTCGCCTGGTGCGGTGATTCTAGCAGCAGACGATTCGATAATGGCGCGCACCCTGATCGAGAATGGACTGAAAGCGATGGGTGCGCCGTTCATCATGACCAAAACCGGCAAGGAAGCCTGGGAGCGCCTGCAGGCCATCGCCGACGCTGCACTGGCCGAAGGCAAGACCGTGCACGACAAGATTGCTCTGGTGCTGACAGATCTGGAAATGCCGGAAATGGACGGCTTTACGCTGACTCGCAAAATCAAGCAGGATCCGCGTTTCAAATCGATCCCGGTGATTATTCATTCTTCGCTGACCGGCAGCACCAACGAAGAGCACGTTAAAAGCGTTGGCGCTGATGCCTATGTGGCTAAATTCGTGGCCGAAGAACTAGCCAGCACCATCCGGCGGGTACTGGCGAAACCCGCAGAATAATTTCTACGTCAGCAAAAAAACGCCTGCGATCAGGCCCTGTGCGGCCTTGATCGCAGGCGTTTTTTACGTTTTTTATTTATTTAGTTATCTTTTGTTGATTTCATGTCCGATGACGCCCCCGACTGCAGCGCCGCCGACGGTCCCGACCGCGCTGCCGCCGGTCAGCACTGAGCCGCCTACGGCACCCACGCCGGCGCCGATGGCCGTGCTTTTATCTTGTCGCGACATGCCGGAACACCCGGCAAGAGCCAGAAATGTTGTCACAACGATGGTATTAACTACCAGTTTTTGCATTGTTTTCATGGAATGCCCTCTTTTAAAAATTAATAAAAAATCAACGTATTAATACCGTTTAAAAAATTGGTATCGTGTAATGATTTGAGTCGATTTGCGTCGATAGTTCAAAAATATTACGAATCGTTGCAATTTTGTTGGTGCTGATAAGATATCTCATGAATCAACGGAGTATATGCTAAAAAACTTCTATTTCTACTTATATTCTGTGCATTTTAAAATATACCCACCACTTAAATATTGCTGCAAAAACCCGCGCGGGGCGTGTTTTCTATTTCCCGTTCCAGAAAGGCTCTTACTTCCGGGTCATCCAGTGTGGCGACGTTGACGCGCATGCGGTGAGAGGGCAGCTGATTGGGCGAGAACAGGCAGCCGGGCGCCAGCAGAATGCCTTCATTCATCGCTTTTTCGGCCAATACGTTAGTGTCGCAACCGGCGTCGGCCCAGACGAACATGCCGGCCGGGGTGCTGATGTCGATGGTCATGCCGATGCGCTCCAGCCATTTGACGCTGTCGTCGCGCACCGCGTCCAGCCGGTTGCGCAGACGCTCAGTGTGTTTGCGGTAATGTCCTTCGGACAGGATCTTGTAGACCACGCGCTCACCGATTTCACTGGTGGTCAGCGCGGTCAGCATCTTGCGATCCGACAATTGCTGCGCCCGTTCGCGTGAGGTGGCGATGAAGCCGACGCGCAGATTGGCCGCCAGCGTCTTGGAAAAGCCGCCCATGTAAATTACCCGGTTCAGCTGATCGAGCGCGGCGATGCGTGTGGCAGCTTGCACGCTGCTGCCGGGATGCATGTCGCAATAGATGTCGTCTTCGACGATGATGAAATCGTGTTGTTCGGCCAGCTTCAGGACTTGAAATGCCTTCGCGCTTGAGAGCGAGGTCGAGGTCGGATTGTGCAGTACCGAATTGATCACGAACAGCTTGGGTTTGTGCAGCGCGGCCAGTTCCGCCAGTTGGGCGATGTCGGGGCCATCCGGCAAACGCGGGATGCCGATCACCTTGGCTCCCAGCATCGTGAATGAGCCGAACATCAGGAACCAGGCCGGATCATCGACGAAAATGGTGTCGCCCGGTTGCGTGAACTGGCGTGCTATCAAGTCCAGCGCCTGCGTGACGCCGGAGGTGGTGATGATCTGTTGCGGCGTGGCGGCGATTTCCAGCGCGGCCAGTTTCAGTTGCAATTGCTGGCGCAGCGGCAAAAATCCCTGCGGCGTGCCGTAATGCAGCAGCAGGTTCCGGTGCTGGCGGCTGACCGCCCGCAAGCCGTTGGCTATCAGTTCACCATCCAGAAAATCATGTGGCAGCAGCCCGATGCCGGGCATTTTTTGTGGCGGCGTCGGACGAAACATGCTGCGCACCAGCCACGCCACATCGAGCTGCGGCGGCGCGCTGGGTGGAGGGTGGTTGGGGTCGATTGGCACCAGCAGCGGTGCGCGATCACGCACAAAAAAACCGGAGCCACGGCGCGATTCCAGATAGCCGTTTGCCACCAGCCGGTCATACGCCTCGACTACCGTAAAGCGTGACACAGCATTGGTATCGGCGAACTGGCGGATCGACGGCATGCGCGCGCCGGTGCGCAGCAGCTTGTCTTCGATGCGCGATTCGACCGAGCGCATGATCTGGTTTACCAGGGAAGTACCCGATTCTCGGGTGAGTTGCATTTGCCTGTCCATCGCGGTTTCCTGTGTATTGGTCATTTTGCCAGTACAGTATTTAATTTATCATGCCAACTGTACTGGTACTGTATTGGTTTTTTCGATTAGCATACATCAAACCCATTCAAGGAGTCAGCATGAAAAACATCGTCGCCTATGATTTCCTGGTTTTGCAGCCGGGTCAGTTGATTTCTGTCAGTGCGGATGTCGCGCTCACGATGCAGGTCGATTGCGGTCGCGTCTGGGTAACTATTGCAGGGGACAAGAACGATTACTGGCTCTTCGATGGTGATACTTTGGCATTGGTCGCCGGACGGCATGTTGTAATTGAGGCGTACAAGATGTGCAGCCGTATCGATTTTCTACCCCCGCTGCAAACGGGTGATCTGCAATCGAAAGAACGCAATACCGCCACCGCTGAATATGCGCCGGTCGCATAAGTAATTTCCATGGGACAGTTGTTGCCACTCGTCTGTTCGCTTTCGTATCGTCGACCTTGCCATCGCTTTGTTCTGCCTGCTTTTTTGCGCGATCAATCTGCCCTGCAAGCCGGTTAATTTGGCGCTGGCGATCTTGCAGTAACAATCCTGCCGTTAATGTTTGGCCACAATGTTGGCGTTTTGAGATAATCACCGACACACAAAGGGGATAATGGATACAAAGAACCGCCGAGCTGCGATGCAGTAGCGTCTTATTTCCTCAAAATTCGCCAAACAAATCGCTCCATTTTTTGAAACCCATAAGGAATTCCATGTCTTTTTACGAAAAACTCACCGCACTCAACATAGAACTTCCCGCTGTTGCCGCACCTGCTGCTGCCTACGTGATGTATGCGCAAACCGGCAATACCGTTTTTCTGTCCGGTCATCTGCCCAAGCAAGACGGCAAAGTGTGGGTGGGTCAATTGGGCAAAAACGTCTCGACCGAAGAAGGTAAGCTGGCCGCGCGCGCGGTCGCCATCGACCTGATCGCGACATTGCAAGCCGCGTGCGGCGGCGATCTGAATCGCGTCACGCGTATTGTCAAGGTGATGAGCCTGGTCAATTCGACCGGCGACTATACCGAGCAGCACCTGGTGACCAATGGCGCCTCCGAACTATTCGGCGAGATTTTTGGCGAACAGGGCAAACACGCACGTTCGGCTTTCGGGGTGGCCCAATTGCCGCTGGGCGCTTGCGTTGAAATCGAATTGATCGCGGAAATCGCTTAATAAAAGAGAAGATAAGAGAAGAGTTGCAAGAGCCAACATGAAACTTGAAAATCCAAACCCAATCCAGTGGCAATTCGCACAGCGTGTAGAGCAGCTGCAAAGCTCGTTTATTCGGGAAATTCTGAAAATCACGCAACGCCCGGAAATTACTTCTTTCGCCGGCGGCTTGCCGTCACCCGCCACTTTTCCGATAGAGGAAATGCGTGCAGCTTACGATAAAGTGCTGTCGCTGCAGGGAAAAATCGCGTTGCAATATGGGCCGACCGATGGCTATGGCCCGCTGCGGGAGTGGGTTGCCGATCAGTTGTCAACCAATGGCGCAAAAATTCTGCCGCAGCAGGTATTGATGGTGTCCGGTTCGCAACAGGCGCTCGACTTGCTGGGCAAGGTGCTGATTGATGAAGGCAGCAAAGTATTGGTCGAGACGCCGAGTTACCTTGGCGCGCTGCAGGCATTTTCCGTGTACCGGCCGGAATTCGCTTCAGTCGCCACCGATGAAGCCGGTTTGGTGCCGCAATCGGTGGCCGCAGTGGCTGAAGGCGCGCGCTTGTTGTACGCATTGCCCAACTTTCAGAATCCTACCGGCCGCAGCCTGTCGCTTGCGCGTCGTGTCGAACTGGTGGAAACTTGCGCTCGTCTCGGCCTGCCGTTGATCGAAGACGATCCTTACGGCGCCCTAAGCTATCGCAGCGAACCGGCACCGAAGATGCTGACCATGAATCCGAATGGCGTGATTTACATGGGTTCGTTTTCGAAAGTGCTGACGCCCGGCATCCGCCTTGGTTATGTGGTGGCGCCATTGCCGTTGCTGCGCCGGTTGGAACTGGCCAAGCAGGCGGCCGATCTGCACACTTCACAATTGACGCAAATGGTAGTGTATGAAGTGGTCAAGGACGGTTTTCTCGACCGCCACATCCCGACCATCCGCACGCTGTACGCCAATCAGTGTCAGGTGATGCTTGATGCGATGACCGAGCATTTTCCATCGTCCGTGAGTTGGACCAAGCCCGAAGGCGGCATGTTTATCTGGGTCACGCTGCCGCAACACATCGACAGCATGAAACTGCTGGAGGAGGCGCTTGAGCAACACGTTGCATTTGTGCCAGGCACGCCGTTCTACGCCAACACACCGGAAACCAACACTTTCCGTCTGAGCTTCGTCACCGTATCGCCGGCGCGTATCCGCGAAGGCATCGCGAAACTGGGCAGGTTGATCGCCGCTAAAATCTGAGCAGCTTTTGAAAAATCGGCATCATCGCCCAAGCGATTATGCCGAAATCAAATACCCGCAGCAGTTCCGGTAATGGCAACATACCCTATATTGTATTTATTGAAACCTTTTAATAATATGCGAATATCTGCATGTTTATTAATATACTCAAGCAAAAATTGTTCGTGGCCCAGTGGTCGATTTAGGCTAATTTTGCCAGCAGCGCCCTGGCAGCAGGTTCGGATGAGGCCGGATTCTGCCCGGTGATCAGCAGGCCGTCAGTGATGACATAGGGTTGCCAGTCGTCCTTCTTTGAATAATTTCCGCCGTTTTTCTTGAGCATATCCTCGACCAGAAAAGGCACTATTTGGGTCAGTCCGACCGCCTGCTCCTCGGTATTAGTGAAGCCGGTGACCGATTTTCCCTGCACCACGGAATTGCCGTCGGCCAACTTGGGATGGCGTAGTGCGCCCGGCGCATGACACACGGCGGCTACTGGCTTGCCCGCTGCCAGCATGGCTTCGATCAGCGCGATGGAAGACGCATCTTCCGCCAGATCCCACAGTGGACCGTGGCCTCCGGGATAAAACACGGCATCGAAATCAGCTGCCGAAACCGAACTTAATTTGACCGTGTTGGCCAGCACTGCCTGTGCAGCGGGATCGGCCTTGAAGCGGTGCGTGGATTCGGTCTGTGCAGTCGGATCGTCGCTCTTGGGGTCAAGTGGCGGCTGGCCGCCCAGCGGTGAGGCCAGTGTGATTGCGACGCCGGCATCCTTGAATACATAGTAGGGAGCAGCGAATTCTTCCAACCAGAAGCCGGTTTTTTCACCCGTATTGCCGAGCTTGTCGTGCGAGGTCAGAACCATCAGTATTTTCATGCCAACTCCTTGTCTGTGTATTGTGTGTCATCGGACTTGCCCTGCAGGAGAGTTTAGACGCCGTACAAAAATAGGCAAGTATCCGTTCAAGGACGCGGTGAATACTATTACAGTGCCGCTTCAAGAATTGTCCGGCTGACGTCCAAGGTGACGTTCTGGTGTTCCCCTAGCGCAGTCATCCCGTGCGCATCCAATTGCGCGACGATGTCATCAATCGCTGCACGTCCCAGATCATAATCGGACAGGCGCGTTTTGATGCCGAGGTCTTCGAAGAAAGCACGCGTACGGTTGATCGCTGCGTTGATGCGCTGGTCGTCGCTCTCTTCTGTGATATGCCAGACGCGTTCCGCGTATTGCAGCAGCTTGGCGCGTTTTTGTTCGCGTTGGAAGTTCAGCAGCGACGGCAATACGATGGCCAGCGTGCGCGCGTGGTCGATGCCATACAGCGCCGTGATCTCATGTCCGATCATGTGCGTGGCCCAATCCTGCGGCACGCCGGAACCGATCACGCCGTTAAGCGCCAGCGTGGCCACCCACATCAGGTTGGCGCGGGTGTCGTAGTCCTCGGACATGTCGAGCGCTTTGGGGGCGATTTCGATCAAGCTTTGCAACAGTCCTTCGGCGAAACGATCCTGCGCCAGGCCCTGCACTGGGTACGTCAGATATTGCTCAACAATATGTACAAATGCATCTGCGATGCCATTGGCGATCTGGTTCTGCGGCAGGGTATAGGTTTTGGTTGGATCGAGAATTGAAACTTGCGGAAATACCCACGGGCTACGGAATGGACGTTTTGCTTGCGTAGCCTTGCGCATAATGACGCTGCCATTGTTCATTTCCGAGCCGGTTGCAGGCAAAGTGAGGACGGCACCAAACGGCATCGCGTGCTGGATATTTGCGCCGCCCGTCAACAGGATGTCCCAAGGCTCGCCATCGAAGCCAACGGCTGCCGCGACAAATTTGGTGCCGTCGATGACCGAGCCACCGCCGACAGCAAGCAGGAGATCCAGCTTGTCGCGACGCACGATTTCGACGGCCTGCATCATTGTTTCGTAGCTCGGGTTGAGTTCGACCCCACCGAATTCCTGCACTACCCGCGAGCCGAGCGCCGCCTTGACCTCGTCGAGCGTGCCGTTCTTTGCTGCGCTGGCACCGCCGTAGAGGATAAGAACGCGGGCTGACAGCGGCACCATATCGGCCAATCGGGCCACCGTTTCGGCGCCGAAGATGATTTTTGTGGGATTGTAGAATTCAAAATTAAGCATTCGATACTTCGTTAAATGAGGCCAATGGTCTAGTGATTTTTAGCGTGGACGCATTGAGGATATGACTTTAGCGGCAATAAGAAAGATTTCCCAGGCGCTTGTATCGAAGATGCCATTTTTCGGAAATAAAAAGTGACGCCGAAAGGCCATTCAGGCATAGTTTGTTTTTGGCAATAATTGCACGATGATAATATTGCAACTACGATCATTCATGATATTGCCGGTCTGGTTGGAAAAAATATGCATAGGCGCCAAAAAAATTGATCAGCTTGTACAAAAAATTTCAAGGAATTTTTAATATGAAACGCGCCTTATTGGTGCTTATTAATCGTTAATTTTAATCTTCAGGATGCCTACATGCTAAAAAATCTCACCATCAAATCGCGCTTAATTTTCGTGATTACCTTGCTGTCTTTCCAATTGGTTTTCGGCGGCGTGGTTGGCATCGTCAGCCTCGGTTTCGCCAATGATGCGATGAAGTCGCTGTATGCAGATCGTCTGGTTGCTACCGGACAGCTCGATCAAGTGATCCGGTTGATCGACGCCAACCAATTGATCATTGCAAAAGCGGTGGCAGGAAACTCGGCCGAACTTGGCAAGCACATGGATGTCGTGGACGCGAATATACAAACTATTGGCACCGTGTGGAGCGAATATCAGGTCCACATCAATACACCGGAAGACAAAATAAGCGCCGATCAATTTACCGAAAATCGTCAAAAATTCGTGGACGATGGCTTGTTGCCGGCAGTCGCTGCGTTGCGGGTGGGTAATAACCCACTGGCAACCGAAATTCTGAATGGGCCGATAACCCAACTGGTGATCCCGGTCGAAGCAGGCATTAATGCGCTGATCAAGCGGCAGCTTGACGGTGCCCAAAAAGATTTCGCAGAATCGCAAGCCATCTATCGCTGGGTGAGCATAAGCTGCACTGCTGGCGTCCTGTTCGGCTTATTGATGGCAGCTATCGTCGGCATCTGGCTGGTGCGTGCCATTTCTCGGCCGCTGGAAACGGCAATAAAGATTGCGCGTGGCGTAGCCGCGGGCGATTTGACGCAGCAGATCGACGTTCGCTCCAATGATGAAACCGGCCAGTTGATGCGGGCATTAAAAGATATGAACGATAGCCTGGTGCATATCGCCAGCGACGTGCGCATGGGTACCGATACCATCGCCACCGCATCGGGTCAGATCGCGGCCGGCAACATGGATTTGTCTTCGCGCACCGAACAGCAAGCCAGTTCGCTGCAGGAAACGGCGTCATCCATGGAAGAATTGACCAGTACCGTGCAGCAGAATGCTGATAATGCGCGCCAGGCCAATCAGCTTGCAGCATCCGCCTCGGAATCTGCCATCAAGGGCGGCGCAGTGGTGGCGCAAGTGGTTGACACCATGGGTTCGATCAATGATTCATCGCGGAAAATCGTCGACATCATCGGCGTTATCGATGGCATCGCGTTCCAGACCAATATTCCGGCTTTGAATGCGGCAGTCGAAGCAGCACGCGCCGGCGAGCAGGGCCGGGGCTTTGCGGTGGTCGCCACCGAAGTGCGCAGCCTGGCGCAGCGCTCGGCTTCTGCTGCAAAAGAAATCAAGACCCTGATTGGCGATTCGGTAGAGAAAGTGGATCAGGGCGCCAGACTGGTCGATCAGGCCGGCACCACCATGACCGAAATCATAGACAGCGTCAAACGGGTCACCGACATCATGGGCGAAATCAGTTCCGCCAGTCAGGAGCAGACTTCCGGCATCGAGCAAATCAATCAAGCCATCGGCCAGATGGATCAAGTTACCCAGCAAAATGCCGCGCTGGTGGAAGAAGCCGCCGCCGCTGCGGCGTCGCTACAAGATCAGGCCGGAAATCTGTCGCACGTGGTCGGTATTTTCAAACTCAATCAAACACATGCGCTGGCAGCAGTGGCGCCAGTGAGGGTCAAGGCCGTTACGGTCAAGCACAAAGCTTCTGACAGTGCGCCTCAAGTCAAACGCATTGCCAATACAGCAGCAGGCAAGTCTGACGGATGGGAAGAGTTTTAATATCTGGATTGAGTAGGTCGGGTGAGCGGCTTCATCGCGAACTTACAAAACTGCCCGACATTCTCAGCCGCACATATCGGGTTATGCACTCGCTAACCCAAGCTGCCGATGCCGATGCCGATGCCGATTCCGACTTGTTTTGCTTGGGTCGTTCTCACATTTCTCTGTGCTTTAATTTAAAGTTGGACAAACTGCCCGCACACTGAAATCAGACTGCAGTTAAAGCATCTGCTTTCATCCTGCTTTCCAGCGCCTTGCCTTTGCGCGCGCGTTTGGCGATGTGGGCTGTGAGCGCGGTGGCCTTCAATGTTACGCTCTGGGCTTTGCCGCCACGGCCAATGCCGCTGACGATCAAGCCATTTTGATTAATGGTTTGTGCCGCCAGCAGTTTTTCATGGTCTTCCAGCGCCATCAGAATCACGCCGCGGCCACCGCTGGAGAGCGTCTTGATTTCGGTCAGGCCAAATACCAGCAAGCGGCCATGTTCCGACAGACAGGCGATCGCGTTGTCATCGTTTTTAACGATGCAAGGCGGCAGCAGGGCATCGCCATTTTCCAGTTTGACGAAAGTTTTGCCTGATTTATTGCGGCTGACCATGTCGCCGGTTTGCGCAGTGAAGCCGTAACCGGCGTCTGAGGCCAGCAACAGCGTCACATCGGCGGCGCTGGCAAAATAATGCAGGATGCTGGTGCCGTTGGCCAGTTCGATGAAGGCCGTGATCGGCATGCCGTCGCCGCGCGCGTTCGGCAGTGCCGACACCGGCACCGAATAGATGCGGCCGTTGGAGCCGAACACCAGCAGGTTGTCGACGCTGCGGCATTCGAAGGTTCCATACAATGCATCGCCGGTCTTGAAGGAAAATTGCGCCGCATCGTGACCATGGCCGGTGCGGACCCGCACCCAGCCTTTTTGCGAGATCACCAGCGTCACAGCTTCATCCACCACCTTCTGTTCCATCACCGCTTTTTCAGCGGTTTCGATCAGGGTCCGGCGCGGGTCGCCGAACTGTTTGGCGTCGGCTTCGATTTCCTTGATGATGCATTTTTTCAATACGGCAGGATTGTCCAGCAGTTCCTGCAGGCCGGCACGCTCGCTGCGCAGCGTTGCCAGTTCCTGCTGGATCTTGATGGCTTCCAGCCGCGCCAGTTGACGCAGGCGGATTTCCAGGATGTCTTCGGCCTGGCGGTCGGACAGCGAAAACGCCGCAATCAGCGCCGCTTTCGGCTCGTCGGAGGCGCGGATGATTTGGATGACTTTGTCGATATTGAGCAGGATCGCTTCCCGCCCTTCCAGGATATGGATGCGCTCATCGACCTTGCGCAGCCGGTGTTGTGTTCTGCGCGTGACGGTGGCAAAACGGAAGTCTATCCACTCGCGCAGGATCTCGCCCAGTGCTTTCTGGCGCGGCCGGCCATCGCCGCCGATCATCACCAGATTCAGCGAAGTGCTGGTTTCGAGCGAAGTGTGCGCTAACAACATCTGCATGAAAGCGGTCTGGTCCTGGGTCCGTGATTTCGGCTCCAACACCAGCCGCACCGGCGCAGCGCGGCCGGATTCATCGCGCACCGTGTCGAGCATCGACAGCACGCTTTGCTTCAAATTAGCCTGTTCCGGTGTCAAGGTTTTCTTGCCAGGTTTGAGCTTCGGGTTGGTCAATTCCTCGATTTCTTCCAGAATCTTTTGCGATGAAGCGCCGGGCGGCAGCTCGGTGATGACGGCCTGCCACTGGCCGCGCGCCAGGTCTTCGATCTTCCAGCAAGCGCGCACTTTCATGCTGCCGCGCCCGCTCTGGTACATTTCCGACAGCGCTTGTTGCGCGCTGATGATCTGGCCGCCACCGGGGAAATCCGGCCCCGGCACGAATTCCATCAATTCGGCGTGGCTCAGGTTCGGATTGCGGATCAGCGCCACGCAGGCACGGGCGATTTCTAGCAGATTGTGCGACGGGATTTCGGTCGCCAGGCCGACTGCGATGCCGGATGCGCCGTTCAGCAAGACGAAAGGCAAGCGCCCCGGCAGCAGCATCGGTTCTTCGGTCGAACCATCGTAATTGGGCTGGAAGTCGATGGTGCCCATGTCGATTTCACTCAGCAGTAATTGGGCAATCGGCGCCAGGCGCGCTTCGGTATACCGCATCGCCGCCGCGCCATCGCCGTCGCGCGAACCGAAATTGCCCTGGCCGTCGATCAGCGGGTAGCGCAGAGAGAAATCCTGCGCCATCCGGACCATCGCGTCGTACACCGACTGATCGCCGTGCGGATGCAGCTTGCCCAGAACGTCTCCGACCACGGCGGCGGACTTGCGCGGCTTGGCGGCCGCGTTCAGGCCCAGTTCGTTCATTGCATACAGGATGCGGCGCTGCACCGGTTTCTGTCCGTCGCAGACGTCCGGCAGCGCGCGGCCCTTGACCACCGAGATCGCGTAATCCAGGTAGGCGCGCTCGGCGAAAGTGGCCAGCGTCAGGGTTTCGTCGTCGGCAGAGGCGGGTTCAAATAGCGTGGTTTGGTCGGTCATGGTTTTTCTTTTAGATTAGGATTTACGCAAAATACGGCTGTTTAAATAGTGCAGGCCTCCGTGCCTGCGGCCCGGCGCAGGCACGGAGGCCTGCACTACTGGGTATTGCGTAAGTTCTATTAGATGTCGGCTTCGGCTTCGTTGCCGTGCTCTTCGATCCAGGCGCGGCGGGAGGCGGCTTCGCCTTTGCCCATCAGCATGTGGAAGCGCGCTTCGGAGTCCGTCACGTCCAGCGCGCCGAGCGTGATCGGCAGCAGGCGACGCGTGTCGGGGTTCATCGTGGTTTCCCACAATTGCTCGGCATTCATCTCGCCCAGACCCTTGAAGCGTGCAATCGACCAAGCGCCGTCCTTGATGCCTTCCTTGCGCAGCTTGTCTTCAATTGCAGTCAGTTCGCCATCATCGAGCGCGTAGATTTTCTGCGCCGGTTTCTTGCCGCGTGCTGGTGCATCGACCCGGAACAACGGCGGCCGTGCGACGCAGATGTGGCCACGGTCGATCAACTGCGGGAAGTGGCGGAAGAACAGCGTCAGCAGCAGCACCTGAATGTGCGAGCCGTCGACGTCCGCATCCGACAGAATGCAGATCTTGCCGTAACGCAGGCCGCTCATGTCGATGCTGTCGTTGCGGCTGTGCGGATCGATGCCGATCGCGACCGCCATGTCGTGGATTTCGTTATTGGCGAACAGGCGATCACGCTCGGTTTCCCACGAGTTCAGCACCTTGCCGCGCAAAGGCAAAATGGCCTGGAATTCCTTGTCGCGCCCCATTTTGGCTGAGCCGCCGGCGGAATCGCCTTCGACCAGGAACAGCTCGTTGCGCGCAATATCGGACGATTCGCAATCGGTCAATTTGCCTGGCAACACTGCCACGCCGGAGGATTTCTTTTTCTCGACTTTCTGGGCGGAGCGCAGCCTGGATTGCGCCTGCTTGATCACCAGCTCTGCCAGCTTTTTGCCATACTCGACGTGATGATTGAGCCACAACTCCAGCGCCGGTTTGGTGAAGCTCGACACCAGCTTGACGGCATCGCGTGAATTCAGCTTTTCCTTGATCTGACCCTGAAATTGCGGATCGAGTACCTTGGCCGACAGCACAAAAGAAACGCGGGCGAATACGTCTTCCGGCAATAGCTTGACGCCTTTCGGCAGCAGCGAATGCATGTCGACGAAGCTTTTCACGGCGCCGTACAGGCCGTCGCGCAAGCCCGCTTCGTGCGTACCGCCGGCCGGAGTCGGGATCAGGTTTACATACGATTCGCGCACCACGCTGCCGTCTTCGGTCCAGGCCACCACCCAACTCGCACCTTCGCCTTCGGCAAAACCATCGTTGTCGCTGCTTGCATGTTGCGCGTCTTCGAACAGCGGGATCAGGGTTTCGCCGCTGGAAGTTTGCGCCAGCGATTCCAGCAGGTAACCGCGCAAGCCCTGGTCGTATTGCCAGGTTTGACTGTCGCCGGTTTTAGCGTTGGCCAACGTGACCTTGACGCCCGGCAGCAGCACTGCTTTCGAGCGCAGCAGGCGCTGCAAATCCGCCAGTGCGATATTAGGAGAATCAAAATATTTGGGATTGGGCCAGACGGTGACCCGGGTGCCGGATTTTTTGCCTTCGCGAAAAGCGGGGCGCGATGTCAAAGGTTCGATCACGTCGCCGTCGGCAAAAGTCATCTGATGCACGCCACCTTCACGCCAGACTGTGATTTCCAAACGTGTAGATAGTGCGTTGGTGACCGAGACGCCGACGCCGTGCAAGCCGCCCGAGAACGCATATGCGCCGCCGCTGCCCTTGTCGAATTTGCCACCCGAGTGTAGCCGGGTGAACACGATTTCGACCGTCGGCACGTTTTCTTCCGGATGCAGGCCGACCGGGATGCCGCGGCCATCGTCTTCGACGCTGATGCTGCCGTCTGCATTAATGGTGACTTGAATCGTCTTGCTGAAGCCGCCCAGCGCTTCATCGGAAGCATTGTCGATGACTTCCTGCACGATGTGCATCGGGTTTTCGGTGCGGGTGTACATGCCTGGACGCTGCTTGACAGGTTCTAGGCCTTTCAGGACGCGGATGGAGGATTCGTTGTATTCGGGTTGTTTAGTTGCCATGCGGTGGGCGCTACTTTTTAAAGGCTGAAATGGTGTGTTGCGGGAGTGTAGGGCGGCTGCATCGTTATCGTTGCGAACCGGCATTCTACGCGGCTCACTTGCTCAACAGGCGCATTCCGCGTTCCAGGCCGTCAATGGTGAGCGCAAACATGCGATTGCTCATCAATTGCTGCATGATGGCGACCGATTGGCGGTATTGCCACAAGCCTTCCGGTTCCGGATTGAGCCAGATGCATTTTGAGAAAGCTTGGGTGAAGCGCTGCAGCCAGACGGCGCCAGCTTCGGCGTTATTGTATTCGACCGAGCCGCCCGGTTGCAGGATTTCATACGGGCTCATGGTGGCGTCGCCAACAAAAATCAGCTTGGTGTCAGCTGGGTATTTGCGCAGGATGTCCCAGGTCGGGAAGCGTTCCGCTTGACGGCGGTGGTTGTTTTTCCACAGGGTATCGTAGACGCAATTGTGGAAATAAAAGAATTCCATGTTCTTGAATTCGGTTTTGGCCGCCGAAAATAATTCTTCGGTGCGCGCAACATGGTCGTCCATGGTGCCGCCGACGTCCAGCAGCATCAGCACCTTAATATTGTTCTTGCGTTCCGGCTGCATCCGGATGTCGAGGTAGCCGGCATTGTTGGCGGTGGCGTGGATGGTGGCGTCCAGCGCCAGTTCTTCCGCGGCACCGTCGCGGGCGAATTTGCGCAGCCGGCGCAGCGCAACTTTGATGTTGCGTGTGCCGAGTTCGCGCTCACTGTCGTAATCGCGATAGGCGCGCGCTTCCCACACTTTGACCGCGCTGCGGTTTCTACTTTCGCCGCCGATGCGAATGCCTTCCGGATTGGTGCCGCTGTGACCGAACGGCGAGGTGCCGCCGGTACCGATCCATTTGCCGCCGCCTTCGTGGCGCTCCTTTTGCTCGTCAAGCAAGGCCTTCAGCCGATCCATCAGCTTGTCGTAACCGAACTTCTCGATCGCAGCCTTTTGCTCCGGCGTCAATTCGCGTTCAATGCGCTTCATCAGCCAATCGAGCGGGATATCGGCATTCTTCTCGAAAATCGTGTGAATGCCTTTGAAATACAATCCAAATGCCCGGTCGAATTTATCGTAATGCGCTTCATCCTTGACTAGCGTGGTACGCGCCAGATAATAAAATTCGTCCACCGAAGTGCCGATCACGCCTTTTTGCAGCGCTTCGAGTAATAGCAGGAATTCCTTGATCGAGACCGGGATTTTGGCATCTTTGAGGGTGAAGAAAAAATCAATCAGCATAATTTCTGAGCTCCTAGCGCCCGAGTTTGTGCAGAAAATGGCGCTTGATGGTCAGCCATTCTGACGCGATGATCGAAAACACCACGGTGTCGCGTAACGAACCATCGGCCATGCGCATGTGGTTGCGCAATACGCCGTCTTGCTTGGCGCCGAGGCGGGCGATGGCATTGCGCGATGCATGGTTCATCCAGTGGGTGCGAAATTCAACTGCGATGCAGTCAAGGGTCTCGAACGCGTGGGTCAGCAGCATCAGCTTGCACTCGGTATTGATCGCCGTGCGTTGCGCGCTGGCGGCGTACCAGGTGGAGCCGATTTCCAGCCGCCGGTTGGCGGCATCGATATTCATGTAGGTGGTCATGCCGCACAGCGCGCCGTTGTCGGCGCGGCGGATCGCGAACGGCATCATGCTGCCGCTTTCCTGCAGCGCCAAGCGACGGGCGATTTCGCTGCGAACTGCGTCGGGAGCAGGGATGGCAGTGTACCAGAGCCGCCATAGTTCGCCGTCAGCCACCGCCTGCTGCAAGCCGTCATGATGGGCTTGCTTCAGCGGTTCCAGCGTTGCGTGTGCACCGGCGAGCGTAATTGGGATAGAGGTGGGCATGAGCGTTGTAGAGAAGAATATACTATTTGGTGTACTTTTTTGTCTCATATAAAATATGCGGGAATTGCACTTTTTTGTGCATACTCCCTGTATTTTATTAGCGGTTGGTGCGCGACATGAATACCAGGCGTTCGAACAGATGCACGTCCTGCTCGTTTTTCAGCAATGCGCCATGCAGCGGCGGCACAATGGTTTTGGCATCCTTACTGTGCAGCGCGTGCGGCGGAATATCTTCGGCCAGCAGCAGTTTGAGCCAATCTAGCAATTCCGAGGTGGACGGTTTTTTCTTCAAGCCCGGCACGTCGCGCACTTCATAAAAAGTCTGCAGCGCCTGCGCCAGCAAATCCTTTTTCAGCGCCGGGAAGTGCACGTCGACGATTTGCTGCATCGTGTCCTTGTCGGGGAACTTGATGTAGTGGAAAAAACAGCGGCGCAAGAAAGCATCTGGCAATTCCTTTTCATTGTTCGAGGTGATGATCACCAGCGGCCGGTGTATTGCACGCACCATTTCGCGCGTTTCGTAGACATAAAATTCCATGCGGTCGAGTTCGCGTAGCAAATCGTTGGGGAACTCGATGTCAGCTTTGTCTATCTCGTCGATCAGCAACACCACCGGCCGGTCGGCGGTGAAGGCTTGCCACAGCACGCCCTTGACGATGTAGTTGTTGATATCGCGCACGCGCTCGTCGCCGAGTTGCGAATCGCGCAGACGCGACACCGCATCGTACTCATATAATCCTTGCTGCGCCTTGGTGGTCGATTTGATGTGCCATTGCAATAAAGGCATATCCAGCGCGGCCGCAACTTCCTCGGCC
This sequence comes from Burkholderiaceae bacterium, assembly GCA_041736255.1. Taxonomy (GTDB): domain Bacteria; phylum Pseudomonadota; class Gammaproteobacteria; order Burkholderiales; family Burkholderiaceae_D; genus AVCC01. Next base: position 8,073 of record JBGSTZ010000013.1, on the reverse strand, counting down.
AGCATGGTTTTTCCGGTGCCCGGTTCGCCTTTGATGAGCAACGGGCGTTGCAGCGTCAAAGCTGCATTAACGGCCAGTTTCAAGTCGTCGGTGGCAACGTAGCTTTGGGAACCTTCGAAGCGGTTTTCGTGTCGCATAGTCTTGTGTCATCAGTATGAAATCGGATTTCAGTATAAGGGAGAATCGAATTTCCCTGCCAAAGCGTGATAAAACAACGGCAAAATTGCAGCCTCGTGTCTGGCATTGAGAATCGCGTTTGCCGGCATTTCATCGCAATATTAACCAAAATAAGCACGCGAGAAATATGACATTAAGTTTTTTGAAAATTAGGGTGATGTGGCGCCGGTTTCGCCACGGCGCCGATGATCTGGCACAAAATCCGTCTCAATATCAGCATCGGGTGGAAGTCCTGATGCATCGGGCCAATTCGGCTGCGCCTTGGCAAGAACGCGCCAACTGGCTGATGGATGTCGCCGCTTTCGTAGGGGCGCGGCATGCCGTGCCCCTACATGCCACAACAGTCCGCGTCAAAAATCAGCGCTTGTTATATCTGTTGGATTGGCTGGATGCGCACCGTGACGAGCGTCGTTTGGTACAACTCACGGTGCAAAAAAGTTTGCGAGAAGCCGCCGGCCCCGAACTTTTTTGCGCCACCGGTTTGCCGAGCAAGCTGGCTTTTTTCGGTGAATTGTATGAACACCTGATAAGAAAATTTCTGCCAGCGATGCCGACCCGGATGGATTTGTCGCACTTGCTCACCGCCATGTTTCCCGATCCTGCCGATGCCCTGTGGTTGTCGGAGCTTGACGCTGGCACGCTGACGCGGATCTGGAAGTTGTGCGGTGACGATGGCATCAATCATACCTACGCACAACAAATCGATGAAGCATTGACGCATTTGGTAACGGATGTCGTAGCCGCCGGCATCAGTGCCGATTTCCGGCATCGAATTTTACCGCGGACGCCACTCTCGGCGACGCCGTTCATGGCGCTGCGGCGCGAGCTGGAAGCGTATCTGATGGCGCAACGGCAAGATCTGTCGGTATTACGCAGCGTGCGTATGCTCATTGCCGTTTGTCAGGCCCAGACTGACAAGATTTACGCCCATTTGGACGAGTTCGGCGTCTCGGTCGGACTGGTCTATAGCGTCGAACGCATGCGGGCGCAACTGGCGCGCATGTCGCGTCTGATCGAGATGCGCTCGGCCGCCGCCGATGCGGAGCAGGGCGCCGGACACATGCAGGCGTTGCTGGTGGATTTGATCCATGCACATCATAAAAAATCGTCATTGTCTGGCCTGTTCCAGCGCAGTTTTTCCTTGATTGCCCGAAAAATGGTGGAGCGCAATGCGGATTGCGGCGAGCAATGTGGCGAGCAATACAGCGTGCGCGACAAAGCGGCTTACCGTGCCATGCAGCAAGCCGCTTATCGCGGTGGCGTGGTGCTTGCGTTTACCGTTTGCATCAATTTTTTGCTGGCCGGGATCGGCTTGGCGGGATTTTTTGTCGGCCTGTTTGCCTCCCTGAATTATGCATTGAGCTTTCTCTTGATCCAAGGCGTGGGGGGCGTTTTGGCAACCAGGCAACCGTCGGTCACCACCCCGGCCCTGGCTGCCAAAATAGGTCTGCTTGACGGCGTCGATAGCTTACGTGCTCTGGCTTTGGAAATTGTCTTATCGCTGCGCGCGCAATCAGCCGCAATCTTCGGCAATCTGCTGGCGGTGATCCCGGTCATGACTGTGATATCGATCTGTGTAATGTTGTTTTCCGGCGCTCCGATTCTGGCGCCGGACAAGGCACAGGCCAGCATGCACTCTTTGTCTGCGCTAGGCCCGACCCCGCTGTATGCCGCGCTGACCGGCGTCCTGCTATGGCTGGCCAGTCTGGCTGCGGGTTATGCTGATAACTGGTTTGCATTACGCCGCTTGCGCGAATCGTTGACTTATCAACGCCGCTTGGTGCATGTTGTGGGCGCTGCCCGGGCCGCACGTTGCGCCTTGTGGCTTGAAAAACATATTGCCGGCGTGGCCGGTAATCTCGCTCTCGGCGTGTTGCTGGGGATGACACCGGTACTGGCGCAATTTTTCGGGCTGCCGCTGGATGTGCGGCACGTCACATTGTCAGCCGGCACTCTGACCGCTGCTGTTACGAGTTTGGGCTGGCATACATTGTTGTCGAGCCAGTTCTGGCTGGCGGCTGCGGGTATTGTACTTATCGGTGTACTCAATGTAGGTGTCGCATTTAGCTGTGCACTTGCACTTGCAATGCGGGCGCGCAATGTTTCGGCGCGCGTGCGGCGTATGGTGTTAAGGATGGTCTGGCGCCGCTTCAGCGCTGAACCGCTGGCATTTGTGGTGCCGATGGAGGGTGCCGAGCGGCAAACTTCACAATCGGTGATAATTACCCGAGGAGCAGATGGAAAATAATCAAAAAATTGATAACCATACTTTTCTTGAAATGCCGGTAGGAGACCCTTGATGTCCGGCATCAATATAAAAAATTCTTCGGGTGATATAAACATGAATAGTGTGCGCGCAGCCATCACTGTCTGCCGCATATCCGAATAATATCTGCGCACTTTCTACTTTTATTTTTATGAAAAAATTCTTTGCACTTCTCGCACTGGCGAGCCTTTCTCACGGGGTTGCAGCGGCGGATCTGGTGGGTAATCCGAGGGCAGCTGAAAATAAAATTGCCATGTGTATCGGATGTCACGGCATTCCAGGCTACAGAACTGCTTTTCCCGATGTGTACCAGGTTCCGATGATCGGCGGCCAAACGCAGAAATACCTTGAAAATGCGCTGATCCAATATCGAAAAGGCGAACGTCAGCATCCGTCTATGCGTGGTATTGCAGGCAGTTTGTCGGATCAGGATATCGCTGATTTGGCAGCCTACTACGCACAGCAGAAATAACCGGAGCCCACCATGAAATCCACTCTATCTTTGGCGCTAGTGTTCGCTTCGGCACTGACTTGTTCCAGTGTTCTTGCGGCCGGTGATATCGTTGCCGGCAAGGCCTTGACCGTAAAATACGCGTGTGCATCCTGTCATGGCGCAAATTTCAATGCACCGATCGATCCGAGCTATCCGAAACTAGCCGGACAGCATGAGAGCTACTTGGAATACGCGCTGATAGGCTACCAGCGCGGCAGCGAAGCTCCCAATGGCCGCAGCAATGCCATCATGGGCGGGTTAGTCAAACCCTTGTCGCATCAGGACATCAAGCATATCGCAGCGTATCTGCACAACCTGCCAGGTTCGTTGGTATTGCAAAAATAAGCGCGTTGCCGGATTTTTGTAACTGCATCATGAAAAAAGCCACGTTTAATAATATTAATCGTGGTTTTTTGTAACTGTTCAGTCCCTATGGGAGAGGGCTAAAAACGTTAGAAATCAATGCCTGAAAGTGCTTAAAAGGACCATTTTTTGGCTAAAAATTAGCGATTTTTTTAGTTTTTTAAAGCCCTCTCATAGGGGCTGAATAGTCACGGTTTTTTATGGACCGCAGGATGATTTATGTCGATGCCCGACGCTTGACGCATGCGATATACGCTGCGCCATCCGGCGGCAAACCGCTGCGTTGCGAGGTCCACAGCATTTCACCCAAGCATTCCATCATCTGATGCTGCGCCTGGTGTTCCGAGTCCAGCTTTTGCGCCAGAATGCGCTGCGCGGCACGGATTCCTGGCGGCTGGTCGATTGACACCTGCTCGGCAATCGACAGATGCATCGACAAATGCAGGAAGGGGTTGCTCTGGCCTTGTTCCACCGAATAATCGGCTGCCAGGGCGGCGTCCAGATCCGCCAACACTGTTGCATATTCAGGATGTTGGCTAATCCAGTCAGCCGCAATAGCTTCCAGCGGCGTCAATATCTGATTCGTGCAATGCTTGCGGTAAGTTTCACAAAAAAAGCGACGAACGTCATACTGCGAGGGTGTGTGCATATTCTTAAAAGGCTATCAAATCTGAATATTGTATCTGGCTTTGCTGCAGGTAAATTTGCGCCTGGTGGTAAAGAATCAAACCACTTTTGGTGTGGGTGTTTTTGATTTGTAATCGCACAAATCGGCAATCAAACAGTTCCAGCATTGTGGTTTACGAGCAATGCAAGTATAGCGGCCGTGCAGAATCAGCCAGTGATGCGCGTCTTGCATGAATTCTTTTGGAATGACTTTCAAGAGTTTTTGCTCAACTTCTTCGACATTCTTGCCGGGCGCTATGCCGGTACGGTTCGCTACCCTGAAGATATGCGTATCAACCGCCATGGTCGGCTGCCCGAATGCCGTGTTCAGCACCACGTTGGCAGTTTTGCGCCCGACGCCGGGAAGCGCTTGCAATGCTTCCCGTGTGCACGGGACGGTGCCGTCATGTTCGGCCAGCAACAGGCGACAAGTCTCGATGATGTTTTTGGCCTTGGTACGGTACAGCCCGATGGATTGAATATAGGGAATTAATTCCTCCACGCCGAGCGCGTAAATAGATTGCGCAGTATTGGCAGCAGGAAATAAGAGGCGCGTCGCCTTGTTGACGGAAACGTCGGTTGCTTGCGCCGATAGCATGACTGCAATCAATAACTCGAAAGGTGTGTTGTAGAGCAGTTCCGTGCGCGGATTCGGATTAGCGTTACGAAATCGGGTAAAAATTTCACGGCGTTTTAAGGTATTCATCAATCTTTTATTGGCGTGGTCGAGCGTGCGGTTCGAGCGCTAACGGCGTTTTCTGCCGCAACCATTTCTTCTTTTTTAATTTGTGAGCGTGCAATGGCAGCCTGAATGATTGCTTTCTTCCTGGCTTGCTCGGACTTTTCCTGCTCGGTGACGGTCAATTCGGCTTCGACGCTTTTCAGTTTTGCATTTGCCTTGGCCGCCAGTCTGGCATCGTTCTCCGCTTTTTCGCGCCGCAAGCGATTGGCCCGGAAGTCATGCCGCGCCCGCGCTGCATCGGCTTGCTCCTGCGACCAGGCATTCCAGCCGGTGAGGGCGCCAGTGACGTTGACCATTGCAATGCAATCGACCGGGCAGGGCGCAACGCACAAGTCGCAGCCGGTGCATTGTTCCGGTAATACGGTATGCATCTGTTTGGCTGCTCCGACGATCGCATCCACCGGGCAAGCCTGGATGCATAAAGTGCAGCCGATGCATAGTGCTTCATCAATCACCGCAACTGGGCGCGGTCGTTCCAGGCCGTTGGCCGGGTTGATTGGAATTACCGGTTTGCCGAGCAATTGCGCCAGCCGGCGAACGCCTTCGGCACCACCCGGTGGACATTGGTTGATGTCGGCTACGCCATTGGCAATAGCTTCTGCATAAGGGCGACAGGAGGGGTAGCCACATTTAGTACATTGGGTTTGCGGCAGGATATCTTCGATCAGATCAGCGAGGGATTTTGAGGCGGACTTCAACACGGCAGGTTTTCAATGACATAAAACGATATTATCGGGCAAACTCTTGCGGCTTTAAATTAAAAAACCGTTTCCTCTTCTCCGGAAACGGTTTTTTTAGTTTGCTCGCCTGGGTTCCAGGTTATTCGATTGCTGGATCAGCCTTGTTTTTTAATGAATTCGGCAATTTTTGGATATACCATCTCGCGCCAGCGGCGACCTGAAAAAATCCCAAAATGACCGCAATCCGGAGCCACGAATTCTAGCCGCATCGCATCTGGAATCCCTTTGCACAATTCTTGCGTAGCTTTGGTCTGGCCTGCACCGGAGATATCGTCCAATTCGCCTTCGACCGTGAACAATGCAACTGTTTTGATGTCTTGTGGGCGCACCAGTTTTCCTTCGACTTCCCATGTACCTAACGGTAAGCTGAAATCCTGAAAAACAGTTTTGATGGTATCCAAGTAGTACTCAGCAGGCATATCCAGTACAGCATTGTATTCATCGTAGAATTTACGATGGCTCTCAGTCGAACTATCGTCGCCTTTTACGAGATCCATATAAAAATCCTGGTGACTTTGCGCGTGACGTTCTGGATTCATCGCAATAAATCCTGCATGTTGCAAAAATCCCGGATAAACCCTGCGACCAGCGCCCGGATAATTTTGTGGAACGCTGTAGATTACCGTGTTTTCAAACCAGGAAAATTTCTTTTCAGTTGCCAGGTTGTTGACACTGGTTGGAGATTTACGAGCGTCAATCGGTCCGCCCATCATGGTCATGGACTTGGGTAGTAATGGATCGTTTGCGGTTGCCATTAATGCGATGGCAGCAAGCACAGGCACCGTTGGCTGGCAGACGGAAATTACATGCAGGTCCGGGCTCAGTAACCGGATAAAGTCTTGTACATAGTAAATATAATCATGCAAATGGAATGGGCCTTCGGAGATCGGCACCATGCGCGCGTCTAGCCAGTCGGTAATGTAGACATCGTGCTCTTCTAATAGCTTCTGCACTGTGTCGCGCAGCAATGTGGAGTGGTGTCCTGATAATGGAGCAACCAACAACACTTTGGGCTGCTTTAATGCAGCGATGTCTTTGTTGCTCAGATCTTTTTTGAAATGAATCAGGTTGCAAAAAGATTTTTTTTCTGTGAATTCTTCAACAATATCAACCGATTTTCCATTAATTAAGACTGGATCCAGCTTGAATTCTGGCTTCTTGTAATCCTTGCCAAGCCGAAACAACAGTTCGTAACCCGCTGCAATGCGTTGAGAGAATGGAGAATGCGCTAGTGGCGAAATTGGGTTTGACAAAAGTTTGGCATATGCTTCCGCCCATTGTGTAAGCGGGCCCATGAAAGAACGTCGCATTTCGTGAAGTTGGTAAAGCATAGATTGCCTTGTTAGTTAGTTGCTACAAATTTATAAGCAAATTAAAACTGCTTACTACATACTACTATTGTTTTGAATTACATTTTTTGCAGTATACCGCGGATTCATTTGATGTGTAATCGGCAGTATGGTCCTAAAGTAAACACATCAAATCAAATACGTAAAAATTTTAAGCCAATAACGTTTGCATTGGTTTGCTAATATCGAAAGGGTGAAATCCATACTCGCCTCCCTGTTTTATTTTCTTGTTATCTTCAAAGAAAAATTTCAATGTGTGTGCCACAGTGGGGAATGCTATTTCGTTCCACGGTACTTGGGATTCGGAAAACATACCTACTTCCAAGCTTTCAGGCCCAGCAAGATAATCCAGATTCAGTAATGTCGCACGATAGAACATGTGTACCTGATGTACGTGCGGCACGTTTAGCAATGAAAATAAGCCATGTAGTTCGATGCTCGCCCCGGACTCTTCCTGCGTCTCACGCAGAGCGGCCGCGGCGGTCGTCTCATTATTTTCCATAAAACCGGCAGGTAAAGTCCAAAATCCATACCTAGGCTCAATAGCACGCCTACATAACAGTACATGTGTTTCTCCTTCCTGTTCCCACGCAGGAATCGACCCAACCACTATTTTAGGATTTTGATAGTGCACCGTGCCGCATTGTAAGCATACAAAACGTGGGAGGTTATCGTTAGGAGGAATGATTAACGCAACAGGATGAGCGCAAGCAGAGCAAAATTTCATAAGGATGTTCTGTAATTTATAAGCTGGGTAGGGGCATTTAGTAATGTAGCAAAGTAATTATCGCGTTTTTAATAAAATTACTTAACAGTAGATCGAATCTTGCTTTCCAGTCTAGCATTGTCTACCGGCTTTGCAATTCCATTTGCTTTGTTCTGGGGTTCAATGTATAGTTCTTCTTACAGACGCGGGGTGGAGCAGTCTGGCAGCTCGTCGGGCTCATAACCCGAAGGTCGTAGGTTCAAATCCTGCCCCCGCAACCAGAATATAGTAGGAAAATCAAAGGGTTACACGCTTCGGCTTGTAACTCTTTTTTATTGTGCGCCCGGCAGGGCGCACTTACTTGGAGGTGAAAGTCCTCTACTCACCCGACAAGGGGAAGCGTTAGCTGAACGGCACGGGTGTCGCGGGCGACTGCGAAACTGGAGGAAGCCGAAGGCAAAGCGCTGGCCTGACTACAGGCAAGCGGATATGAGGCGGCGTAGCCGGGTGAGATGTCAATTATCATCAAAGCCCAATACTTGTACAGAAAGCTACGACGTAGATCCGACAG